>CADAOB010000001.1 GCA_902789445.1 uncultured Bacteroidia bacterium
ACGCGACATCTTACAATTGAAGATCTTGCAGATGCCGTCCAGACCGAAGACTACTTCCTTCCCGGCCAGTTTTGCCGGGACGTGTTTAGAAGCAGAGGGTGTCTCGCTCTCGTGCGTAACATTGACGCTGCTACCCATCTCTTCACGAATGACATCGCGAAGATCCTGGAGCGTCAGCATCACAATTGGAGTAGTGCTTGATTTTGTCATATGGTGAAACGTGTTTTTAATGCGTCCGGGCCCGGATGCGGTTATCTGCCGCAAGGATAGGAAGAATAACGCAGGAAGGCCTTGCACAAGTTTGCACGAGGTTTTGCACAACGGTGATAATCAACCTGTTGTGTTATCTTTTCATTCCCTTTATTTTATCCTGTTAATTGTTTTTACAGCGTGCGGACACACACCCAAAAACCGCCAAATGACCAAACGAAAATCCGCCAACTGTCGAATCAAAATACGGCCAAGTGTCTAATCAGTGCACTGCCTTTATTTGGAAAAGCGTCCTTTTTGACCTCTAAAATTCTTAGAAAAGCGTCCTGTTTGAAGTGTGCTATATGCTAAAAGTTGCCGATTCCCACATAAAACACAGAGAATCGGCGAAACATAAAATTATATTTTGCCGATTCATGCAGTTTTTGTACCTTTACGGCAACTTATAACAAACACACCGCCATGAGAATAATAGGAAGGAAACGTGAACAAGACGAGTTGATGTCTCGTTATCATAGCAGTAATTCCGAGTTTGTAGCTATCTATGGACGAAGACGTGTCGGCAAGACCTATTTGGTCAATTCCACTTTCAAGGAGCAATACGCTTTTAAGCACACCGGGCTATCTCCATTCGACGACGGAAGAAAAATCACCATGACCGATCAGCTCCAAGCCTTTCACTACTCTCTTCTGAGGTATGGCCAGAGTGAAGAAATCCCTGTTCCGAAAACGTGGTTGGAAGCATTTTTCAGACTGGAGAATTTGCTGTCATCTAAGGCCGATGGATCCAAACAAGTGGTTTTTATCGATGAGTTGCCTTGGATGGATACTCCACGATCGAAATTCGTTACTGCCTTTGAGGGCTTTTATAACAATTGGGCGAGCGAAAGGGACGATATCCTCCTTATCATTTGCGGTTCCTCCAGTTCCTGGATACTTAAAAATATCGTCAATAATCACGGCGGACTGTATGACCGGCTGACATGCCAGATGAAACTGATTCCGTTTACCTTGAAAGAAACGGAAGAGTTTTTCAGGAGCAAAGGGATCGACCTCGAACGGTACGACATCGTTCGGGCGTATATGGCCTTTGGTGGCGTTCCCTATTATTTAGGATATGTAAAACCGGGAATGAGTGTGGAACAAAGCATTGATGATGCTTTTTTCAAGGAGAATGCTTCGCTGGGAGGGGAGTTCAAACGTCTTTTCAACACATTGTTCACCAATTCTGACAAGTACATCAAAATCGTACGGTTCCTGGTCAAACGCAATTACGGCTTTACCCGGGAAGAAATTTCCGAGGCAACCGGTATTACTGCCGGGGGCGGGTTATCCGATTATCTTGAAAAGCTCTCCGAAGCTGATTTCATTGAGCAGTATCGACCTGCCATGTCGGTTTCGAAAGAAGATTATTACCGCTTGAAAGACTGTTTCTGCATTTTCTGGCTTCGATTCGTTGATGGCTTCTCCGGTTTGGATACCCATTATTGGCAGAATAACGCTGGAACAAGTAAGACAGTCAGTCGGCAGGGCATTGCCTTTGAACAAATCTGTATGTCCCATCTGGAGAGTATCAGACGTGCCCTTGGAATCAGCGGAATCAGCACGATCTCGTCGAAGATGATTATTCCATCGGAAAAACCGGGAGATGGTGGCCAGATCGATTTAGTGATCGAGCGAGGCGACAGACAAGTCAACCTTTGTGAAATGAAATTCTACTCCTCCGAAGTCTCCATAGACCAAAAGGAGAGTTTGAAGTTGAGAAACCGGGAGGATTCCTTTAAAGAGAAATACAGGGTTAAAGGCTCGATTTTCCTCACGCTGGTCACGACATTTGGGCTCAAGCATGGAACCTGGTCAGGAGTGTATCAGCAAGTCCTCACACTTGACGATCTTTTCCAGTAACACCCATTTTAAAGGCTTGTAAATTAGCTTGCAAAAATGTCAACTATTTAATTATCAATAGCAAAAGTGCTCCCGCTCGGGGCACAAGCAAACTGATTGATTTCCAATCAGTTTGCTTTTTTGTTACGATCCGGCTCCCTTCAAACAATCAATCCTTCGCCAAACGATGGATCATCGCCCAAGAACCCGAAACTCGCGGAGCGCGATAGATGTGCGATGGGGTGCTGATAATCAAGCGGTTACAAAAACTTCCGCGCTCAGCGGGGCTTTTTTGCCTCAGGGAGCGCAGTGCTGAAATTTAACGCATTGATTATCAGTATGGTCCGATTCGGCAGCGCGCTCCGTGAATTTCGGGTTCAGCAGAATCGCTCCCGCAGGCCCCCGCTACCCGCTGTGACTTCGGTTACCGGGGATCCCGCCAGGGCTTTAGCGGCTGGTTCCTTTTTCGGCGTGACTTACTCTGATTCCCGGACGGTGCAGACCATGCGGCCGGAGCTCAGGTCGACTTCCAGGCCGAGGATGCGGCGGTCGGCGGTGGCGGCGCGCCAGATATGGATTTCGTTGCCGCTGCCGTTTTCCATCAGGCCGCGTTCGGTCATCCGCAGCAGGAGGTGTTCGGCGGGCTGGCCGGGGAATTTGTCCGGGTCGGAGCCCAGGCCCGAGAGCTGGGCTGCATAGGATTTGCCGGCCATCAGGATATGGAGGCCAAGGGGCGCTTTCCCGTCCTTCAGATCCAGGAAGCGGATGAAATGCAGCAGCGAAAGCAGGTCCATCGTCCGCCCGTCCAGCGGGAATTCCTTGCACTGGGGTGCCTGGTCGCCGAGGACCGTGGTGGATTCGATGATTTTTTTGCCCTCCTCGAACACATATTCGAAACGGCCGTCCTGACCGTTGTGTTTGAAAGGATTGACAAAGTAGAGCGGCGCGACGCTTTTCTGTGAGAAATAGGTGTCAGCCAGGTAATCGGAACTGATGAACAGCCGGAATACCGGCGTTGGCTTGACGACGGCCTTTGAATGGAATGCGGGGATGCCGTTCCACGATGATTTTTCCCATCCGATGGTCGCCGTTGCGACTTTGGTAGCCAGGCCGCCCAGCTTGTATCGGACGTCGTAACAAACCGTCCCCAGGGCCTCGGCGGGCATGCCGCCGGCCCCGAGGACGGTTGTTTCGGCCAGAAAGGCTGTCGATTTTGTCCTTGGCCTTGTCAACCAGTTCTTCGGCATTCTCTTTCATCTCAGAGAGGACTTCCTTGGCCTTGGGAGCGGCTTTGGCGTAGAGGTCTTTGGCGTTTTCTTTCATCTCGCCAGCCACTTCTTTCACTTTTTCACCGGCTTTGCCGGCGGCATACTGGATTTTTTCACCGAGGGTTACTTTGCCGTCGCCGTTCAGGTCGCGGGGATCTTTGCTTTCTTCGCTCATTGCAGTAAGGTTTTATAGTTATGTGATTATTTGTATAAGCCGTCGCGGGAGAGCAGGTGGTCCAGATTGGCGATGCCGTAGAGGACAACGGCCGTCACCATGGCGGAATGCTCCATGTACTCGGGAATCAGTTTGTTGAAGATGTCGCGTTCGGTGTGCCAGATCTCGCCGTATTCGAAGTTGTAGCCTTTCGGATCGGTCTCGCGGAAGCCGATGGTCGGTACGCCGTTCATGGCGAAGTGGGCATGGTCGCTGCCGCCGGCCCGCGTGGGACGCGCTTGCGGCTGGCCTTCACGCTTGTTGACGGTGAAGGGGAAGTCGGGGTTGAGGTTTTCGAGCGGCTTGCAGATCGACACATAATCGTCGTACATGGCCGGTGGGACGGTCACGCTCGTGGCGCAGAGCGGGCCGCCGTCGCGGTTGATGTAGTTGGAGATCTTCTCGAGGGGAACGGTCTTGTTCTCCACGAAAAATTTGGAGCCCAGCAGGCCGAATTCCTCGCCCGTCCAGACGCAGAAGAGGATGGTCCGCTTGGGTTTGGCGCCCGAGGTGGCCAGCAGGCGGGCGGCCTCCATGGTCACGCTTACGCCGTTGCCGTCGTCCACGGCACCCGAGCCGCCGTCATAGGCGTCCAGGTGGCCGCCGGCCATCACGTATTCTTTCGGATATTTGCTGCCGCGCAGGATGCCGATCACGTTGTGGTATTTTACCGGCCCGCGGTAGAAGTGGTTGCGGATGTCGAATTCCAGCTGGAAGATGTCCTTGCGCTGTACTTTCTGCTTGATGGTCTTGAATTGGGCTTCATCGAGCATGATGTCGCAGACGGTGGGCAGGGTTTCCATCGTGATGTCGTAGCAGCCGGCCCGGTCGTACATGATTTTCAAGGGAACGGCCGCCGAGCGGATGAAGCCCAGCACGCCGGCTTCCACCATTTCTTTATAGAAAGGTGCGACACTCTTCTCGTATTCTTTCAGCTTGCGGGGTTCCGCGTCGCGGTGTTCGTAGTTCCAGCGGCGGATCTCGTTGTTCTCCCGGTCGATCTCTTCGTTCTTGGCGATCACCTCGGCGCGCTTCTGGTTGGCAGCATCCGTGGTATTGATGGCCATGCCGTCAGATTCGGCTTCGAGCAGGACCCAGGCGCCTTTGAGCGCCCCTTTCATGCGCTCGAACTCGCGGCGGCTCTTGGGCTCGATCAGCACATGACCCGTCTGCTTGCCGCGTGTCCCGGCGGTGTAGGAGGGGGTCGCAAAATGCAGGTTCATTCCGTCTTCGCTGAGCATCCGGCCGAACCAGGGTCCGCGGTTGAAGCCGACATTGATTTCCCCGGCTTCCTGGACCATCACCTCCAGGCCCCACGATTCGAACTGTTCTTTCACCCAAGCCTCAGCCTCAGTAAGGGCTGCGGAGCCGATAAGCCGGCCGCCGATGCGGTTGGCCAGGAAATCGGCGTGTTCCATCGTCCGGTTGTCGGTCGTTCCGGTCTCGATGATTTTCTTGATGACTTTGTCTTGCGCAGTTGCGCTGAACGTGCAGCAGATGGCCAGGGCGGCCACAAGCGCGAAGGTGGATAGTCTTTTCATGGTAGGAGTAATTAGCATATCTCCTACAAAGATAGAAAAGATTTTTAAGTTTTATTCCTTGAGTTTCCGAAGAATGCTCGAAGGGACGGCGCAGCGCGGCAGGGTGATGGTAAGGCACTTGGCGCGCAGGTAAGGCTCGGACATGAAGGCATAGCCGCCTTTCCCGCCCGGCCCATACGAGTCTTTAATGAGGAAGAACGGTTCTCCGGCGGTATTTTCGGCCAGGCCGAAGACGTGCATGGCGTGGTCGTCGGTCGTGGACTGGTTGTCAAAGCCCGTCTGCCGGCTTTCCTGCGTGGGCGCAGTGTCAACGCGGAAAATGCGCTGCTGGCGGTCGTGCCCGGGTTCCGAGATGTCTGCCGTGCATGTGGCGGTATAGCCGTTTTTCAGTGCGTCCCGCAGCACGGCCACGAATTCGTCCAGCGGCAGGTTCCAGACCGCATCGCTCCGCCAGTTGTCGTGCACCTCGATCGGGAAAGCGGTGTAGAAAGGATGATGCAGGAACGAGGCGAAGGTGATGTATTCGTCTTCGTTCAGGCCGAAGGAGTCGCGGTATTCGGCCGGCGTCCAGGTACGTCCCTTCCATTCGAAGCTTTCCGGCCGGGGGCCAAGCCATGCGGCGAGGATGGAGTCAAGCGTCGGCAGCCAGTCGGCCGGCGTGAGCCCCTTGACGGCCATCACCGAGTCGGCCAGCGCCTTGACTTCGGCATACAGGGGCTCGTGGATCCGTTCCCCGCCCCGGGGCCAGCCGTCCATGACTTCCTGCGGGACCAGACCATGGTCGGGAACCAGGTGGAACAGGACATCATCCGGCTCGCTGCCCGACCACAGCCGTAGATATCCCTTCAGGCGGACATATTTCTGCGCCCGCTCCCGGAGGGAATGGCTGACCAGATACATTTCGGAGAAATCCGGATAGTCTTCCTTGGCGAGACCGCCCTTGCGGATGGCTTCCGATTCGAGGAAGGAGAGGGCGGAATAGCACCAGCAGTTGTCCGTCTGCTCCTGGTCTTTCACTTCGGTGACCGGGTTGGCCACCAGCACGGTAAAGTCCCCCGCATTCGGGATATCGACGGAAATGGATCCCTTTGTCCGTGAAGACGGCGAACCGCAGGATACGCAAAGCGTCAGGACAACGGCGAAAAGCAGCAATGGATGTTTCATAAGGCGGGAACAATAGGGGTTATTTTACTTGGCTGTACAAATATAATGAAATGGCGTGAATTTTGTTGTATTTTTGCGCTCCAAAAATGCGAATAAACACTGTCAGATGAAAGAAATAGGTATCAAATTGGGGCTTTTCGCGCTTGGCCTGCTGCTCGCTTTTTCCGCAACGGCCCAGACGGGTCCCCGGAAGGTGGCATTCTCCCTCGCTGAGGCGCAGCAGTATGCTGTCGAACACAACCGGACGCTGGCCAGCGCCTCGCTGGATGTCCAGAAAGCGCAGGCCACCAAATGGAAGACGATTGCCGGTATGCTGCCGCAGGTAAGCGCCAGCGGAACTTACTCCAACAGCCTGGGTTACAAGATGGACCTGGGTCCGATGCAGATCTCGATGCCGCCGTATGCGACCTTCAACATCTCGACGTCCGTGGGCCTGAGCGGGGCGCAGATCGTTTCGCTGGGCATCGCCAACATCTCGCGGAGAATGGCCGACATCACGCTGGAGAAGACGGAAAAGCAGATTTCCGACCAGGTGGAGACCCTCTATTTCTCCGCCCTGGTGACCGAAGAGACGATCCGCCTGCTGGAGAAGAACCTGGAGAGCATGAAAAAGCTCCTGAAGATCACCCAGAATTCCGTGGACGTGGGCGTGGCCGAGCAGACCGATGCCGATCAGCTGCAGGTGCAGGTTTCCACGATGGAAAGTACCATCAAGACTACGCAGCGTTCGCTGGAGATGGTTTACAATTCCCTTCGCCTCCAGCTTTGCCTCGAGGAGGATGTGGACATTGTCCTGACGCAGGGCATCGACGACCTGCTGAACATGAACACCACTTCCGAGCTGCTCGCTTCGCCGTTCGACATCAACGACAACTACGACTACCGTCTCCTGAAAGAGAACACGGAGCTGGTCCGCAAGCAGATCGCCCTCACAGGCTGGAGCAACGGCCCGACGGTGAGCGTCTATCACCAGTACAATGCCCGTCACAATTTCAGCAACGAGGCTACGATGAACATGACCCCGCCCAACATGCTCGGTGCCCAGGTCAACATCCCGCTCTTCACGTTCGGCAAGAACTATGCGGCCATCAAGGAAGCCAAGCTGACTTACAAGAAGCAGCTCAATACGCTGGAAGATACCGAGCTCTCCCTCAATGTCCAGTACCGCCAGTTGCTCTACAACCTGCGCAATGCCATCGAAAAATACGAGATCCAGAAGCAGAACGTGGACGTGGCCCAGCGGGTTTTCGACAACATCGCCAAGAAATATGAGTTCGGCGTGGCCTCGAGCCTCGACGTGACCAATTCCGGCACCAACCTGATCTCGGCCCAGAGCACCTACGTGCAGTCGCTGCTCGAGATCGTCAATGCGCAGATTTCCCTCGAACAACTCTTGAATAAATAGCATATCGATATGAAGAACAGATTTTTCTATGTTTGGATCCTGGCTGCTTTCGCCCTCGCATCCTGCGGCGGGCCGAAGACCCAGCAGCAGGTGGAGCTGCCCGCCCAGCTGGTCGAGACAGCCCCGCTGGCCATGTCCGACATTTCCCGCGAACTGGAATTCTCCACCACGCTCCAGGGCTGGCAGACACTCAACGTGGCCCCGTCCCTGACCGGCAAGATCGAGCACATCTATGTGGAAGTCGGTACGACCGTGGGTGCCGGTGCGAACCTGGTGCGGATGGACCAGAACCAATACACCACCACGAAGCTGACCTACACCAACCTGGGTGTGGAGATGCAGCGCATGGAATCGCTGCGCGAAAGCGGCGCGGTCTCCCAGCAGACCTACGACCAGACCCGTCTCAGCTACGAGCAGACGAAGGAATCGCTCGATTTCCTGGAAAAGAATACCTATGTGAAGGCGCCTTTCGCCGGCGTGATCTCGGCCAAGAACTATGAGGACGGCGAACTCTACAGCGGCCAGCCGATTCTCGTGCTGACCCAGATCTACACCCTCAAGGCCCTGATTGCCATTCCGGAAAGCTACTATCCGGTCGTCAAGAAGGGCATGCAGGTCCAGATTTCCTCCGAGATCTATCCGGGCGAGACCTTCCCCGCCACGATCGACATCGTCTATCCGACGGTCGATCCGGCGTCCCATACGTTCCAGGCGCGCCTGCGCATCCCCAACAGCAGCCTCAAACTCCGTCCCGGTATGTATGTCAAGACGAAGATGTCGATGGGCATGGCCCGCGCGATGGTCGTACCCTACCAGTCCGTCCTCAAGATGACGGGTTCGAACGACCGCTATGTGTTCCTGGATGACGCCGGCACGGCCAAGCGCGTGTTCGTGAAACTCGGCCAGCGTTTCGACGAGAATATCGAGGTCATCAGCGATGAACTGCAGGAAGGCGACCGTCTGGTGGTCGTCGGCCAGGCCAAGCTCGTGGACGGTTCGAAAATCACTGTAGCAGGGGAGAACGCACAATGAGCATCTACAAGTCAGCCATTGAGAAGCCCGTCACCACGGCGCTGATCTTCGTGGCGGTCATCGTCATCGGCCTGTTCTCGCTTTCGCGGCTGCCGATCGACCAGTTCCCGGAGATGGATCCGCCGTACATCACGGTGATGACCACCTACGCCGGGGCCTCCGCCAGCGAGATCGAGACCAACGTGACCAAACTCATCGAAAACAGCCTCACCTCGGTGGACGGCCTGAAGGAGCTCACCTCTTCTTCGCGCGACAACATGTCCGTCGTTTCGTTGGAACTGGAGTGGGGGACAGACCGGGACGAGGCGGCCAATGACGTGCGCTCGTTCATCGACATGGTCAAGAGCAACCTCCCCGACGGTTGCTCCAGCCCGGTGATGTTCAAGCTCAATTCGAGCCTGATGCCGATTATCCAGTACTCGGTCACGGCCCAGGAGAGTTATCCCGGCCTGGAGAAGATTCTCAACGACGAAGTCGTGCCGCAGCTCAACCGGATCAACGGAATCGGTTCGGTGTCGGTCTCCGGCGCGCCGGACCGCTATGTCTATATCGACATCGACCAGGCAAAGCTCGACGCCTACAACCTGACCCTCGAGCAGGTCGCCAACGCCGTGAGCGTCAACAACCTGAATCTTTCGAGCGGTACGGTCAAGATGGACCGCCAGCAGTATCAGATGCAGGTCCGCGGCGAATACCAGCAGAGTGCCGACATCGCCGACATCGTGGTCTCCACCACGGTGACCGGCCAGAAAGTCTTCGTGCGTGACCTGGCTTCCGTGCGCGATACCATCAAGGACCTCTCGCTCGATGAGAAAGTGGACAGCAAGGAAGCCGTCCGCCTGATGGTGGCCAAGAAGTCGGGCTCCAACACCGTGCAGGTCTGTAAAGACGTGCGCAAGGAACTGGCCCGCATCGAGAAGACGCTCCCTTCCGACGTCCAGATCAAGATGATCTACGACTCGTCGGAAGAAATCGAGAACGCCATCGGTTCGCTGGAAGAATCCATCCTCTACGCACTGCTCTTCGTGGTGCTGGTCGTGTTCTTCTTCCTGGGCAAGTGGCGCGCCACGCTGATCATCGGCATCACCATCCCGATCGCCCTGATCGTGGCTTTCGTCTATCTGCTGCTGACCGACAGTTCGCTCAACATCATCTCCCTGTCCGCCCTGACCGTGGCGATCGGTATGGTGGTGGACGACGCCATCGTGGTCCTGGAAAACATCACCAAGCATATCGACCGCGGCTCTTCGCCGCATGAGGCGGCCATCTACGCGACCAATGAGGTGTGGACCTCCGTGATTGCGACGACCCTCGTCATCGCGGCCGTGTTCATTCCCCTGACGATGCTCACCGGCCTGGCCGGCATCCTCTTCAAGGAACTGGGCTGGATCGTGACCATCGTGGTCTCGACCTCGACGCTCGTGGCCATCTCCCTGATCCCGATGCTCTGCTCGAAAATGCTCAAGGCCCGCGAGGTGCGCATCGACGAAAACGGCAAGCTCATCGAAGGCAAGGAGAAGAAAGGCTGGTACGACCGCATCGTGGTCGGTTTCCTCGACAAGGTGGACAAGGCCTACGCCAACCTGCTGCGCTGGTGCCTGACGCACAAGCTGGTCACCATCCTGATCGCCATCGCCTTCTTCGTGGCTTCGATGCTCCCGATGATGATGGGCAAGATCGGTACCGAGTTCATGCCCAGCAGCGACAACGGCCGCCTGAGTGCGACCATCGAGCTGCAGCGCGGTACCCGCATCGAAGAGACGGTCAAGACCGCCCGCGTCCTGGAAGAGCGCTTCCGCCAGCTGGTTCCCGAGATCCAGCGCATTTCGACCTCGGCCGGTTCCAACGACGAGAGCTCGATCGGCGCCCTCTTCTCCTCGACCACCAACTACAAGATCTCGATGACGGTGGTCTGCAACAAGAAATACGAACGTACCCGTTCGATCGAAGAGATCGGCGAGGTGCTGCGTGCCGAGCTGGCCCGTTATCCCGAGATTATCGAATACCAGGTCAATGCGGCCGGCGGTATGGGCGGCGGCGGCCGTTCCACCGTGGACGTGGAAATCTACGGTTACGACTTCGACGAGACCAACCTCTACGCCGAGGAAATCCGCCAGGCGATCGTGGACAACGTACCCGGTGCCCGCAACGTCCGTGTCTCCCGCGACAAGGACCGTCCGGAGCTGAAGGTGACCATCGACAAGGAAAAAGCGGCCATCCACGGCCTGAACACCGCGACGGTCTCGCAGTACATCCGCAACCGCGTGACCGGTTTCACGGCCGGCTTCCTGAAAGAAGACGGCGACGAATATGACATCGTGGTCCGCCTCAAGGAAGAGGACCGCAATTCGATCACCGACATCCAGGACCTGACCATCCCGACGGCGACCGGCGCCCGCATCAAGCTGAGCGAGATCGCCACGATCGAAGAGTACTGGGCGCCGCAGACCATCGACCGCAAGAGCCGTCAGCGCTACGTACGCGTGATTTCGATGCCGTACGGCACGTCGCTGGGCGAAATGGCGACGGCCATCCAGGCCCAGGTGGACAAGCACCCGCATCCGGCCGGAATCTCGGTGGTCCTGGCCGGCGACTTCGACGACCAGCAGAAGACCTTCAAGGACATCTTCTCGCTCCTGCTGCTGATCATCCTGCTGGTTTACATTGTGATGGCTTCTCAGTTCGAGAGCGTGGGCAAACCTGCCGTCATCCTGCTTTCCATCCCGTTCGGTCTCTCGGGCGTGGTGCTGGCCCTCTGGCTTACCGGCACGTCGCTCGACATGATCGGCGCCCTGGGCGTGGTGATGCTCGTAGGTATCGTGGTCAAGAACGGTATCGTGCTGGTGGACTACATCAACCTGATGCGCGACCGCGGCTACAAGCTCAACGAGGCCATTGCCCTGTCCGGCGCCTCGCGTCTGCGCCCGGTGCTGATGACGGCCTTCACGACCCTGCTCGGTATGCTCCCGATGGCACTCAGCAGCGGTGAAGGCTCCGAGATGTGGCATCCGCTGGGCATCGTGGTGATCGGCGGTCTGCTGGTCTCGACCTTCGTCACGCTGATCATCGTGCCGGTGGTCTATGGCCTGATCTCCCGCCACGGCGAGCGCGACAAGGAGGAAAGGCGTCGCAAGGAATTTATTTTCATGGATTTGAACCCCGATCAGGAGGAGGCAAAATGAAAAGTGTATTTATCGTATTCAACCAGGCTTTCACCTCTCGGGTGGAGTATATGCTCGATGAACTGGGAATCCGTGGCTTTACGTTTTTTGAGCAGGTTCAGGGACGGGGTTCCGTGGACGGCGAACCGCGCCGCGGCACCCACACCTGGCCCGAGATGAACTCGGCTGTCATCACGATCGTTCCCGATGAGAAAGTGGACGAAGTGCTTCTGACGGTCCGCAAACTCGATGCCCGCAACAAAGCCGTCGGCGTGCGCGCTTTCGTCTGGAATATCGAGCAGAGTGTCTAATTCAAAAAAAATGTCTATCTTTATCGCAGAATTTAACTAAAAATAACGATTGAATATGGCACAAGCATTAACTGATTCCAATTTCGACGAGATTGTCACCACGGGTGAACTTCCTGTCGTCGTGGATTTCTGGGCCACCTGGTGCGGCCCCTGCCGGATGGTCTCCCCGATCATCGACAAGATGGCTGAAAAATATGAAGGCCGCGTGAACGTCGTCAAATGCAATGTGGACGAAAGCACGGCCATCCCGATGAAGTTCGGTATCCGCAACATCCCGACCATCCTCTTCTTCAAGGGCGGCCAGCTGGTCGACAAGACGGTCGGTGCCGTTCCGCAGGCCGAAATCGAACGGAAAATCGAAGCTTTACTGTAACTGTAAATAATATCAGAGATGAAAAAGATTGCATTCGTTCTGGTGAGCCTGTTCCTTCTTGGAACAGTGGCAGCCAACGCACAGCATTTCCTTGTTAAAGGTGGTTTCAATTATGCCAATTCCACGGTTGAGGGCATCAAAGGCGGCAAGACGGGTTGGCAGGCCGGTATCGGTTTCCAGACCGAGACGGCCCGCGGCTTTTCCTTCCAGCCGGAACTGCTCTACAACGTGATGGGTGTCAAGTTTGACGATGCCCGCAACGTCAACCTCGGCTATCTGCAGCTCCCGCTCAACGTCCAGTGGGGACCGGATCTGCTGATCGCCCGTCCGTACGTCTTCGCCGGCCCGTATGTCGGCGTCAAGGTGTCGAACCAGTTCCGTGGCAATTGGAATGATACCGACATCAAGCAGATTGGTGACGGCCTCAAGAAGACCGAATGGGGTCTGGGCGTCGGCCTGGGCATCGAGTTCTTCAAGATCCAGATTGCCGGCAAGTACAACTGGAACTTCGGCGCCATCGCCGATACCCGAGAGCTTCCGACCCTCGAGAACTCTCCGCGGACCTTTGAACTCTCCATCGGACTCAAGTTCTAATCCCTTGTACAAGGAAGTTCAGCAGTTTCTGGGGCAGGCCTGGACGGCGTTCCAGCAGCTTTTCACCGAGAGCCTTTCGTCCGACATACCCCTGCTCGACAAGGCCAACCGCTTCATCCTCGAACACGGCGGCAAGAAACTGCGACCTACATTTTCCCTGCTCATTGCGACGGCCCTCCGCGGGCGTTGCAATGAGCAGGTTGTTTCTTGTGCAGCCGCTTCCGAACTGCTGCACACGGCTACGCTGATGCACGACGACGTAGCCGACGACGCCGCAACCCGCCGCGGCGTTCCCACGGCCCGGGCGATGTATTCGCCCACGACGGCCGTCCTGCTGGGCGATTTCTGGCTCTCACGGGCGATGGGCCTGATCATCGACCATCCCGACAAGCGGGTGCTCCACATCTTCTCCAAATGTCTGGGCGATCTGGCTGAGGGCGAAATGCTGCAGCTGGAAAAGGCCCGCCGGGCCGATGCGACCGAAGCGGACTATCGCCGCATCATCTACAGCAAGACCACTTCGCTTTTTGAGTCAGCGATGGTCAGTGCGGCGTACTCCGTCGATGCCGATGCGGCCCAGACCGAAGCCTGCCGCAGCTATGCCTATCATATCGGACAGTCCTTCCAGATGATGGACGACATCCTCGATTATTCGCCCGAACTGTCCACCGGCAAGCCTACCGGGCAGGACATCCTTGAAAAAAAGATTACGCTGCCGCTCTTCTGTCTTTTCGAGCGGGTGCCGAAAAGCGTTGCCCGCGAAATCCGCCGCCGGCTGCGCAATCCCGACGCTGCGCTGGTCGCAGACGTCTTCGGCCTGGTCCGGCAGTTCGATGCCCTCGCCGGAGCGCGGGAGCGCCTCGCCGGGGAAGTCCGTCAGGCCATTGAAGCCCTCGCGCCGCTTCCGGCGTCCGAGGCCAAAGATTATCTGGTGAAACTGGCCGGGCAGATGGCCGTCAGGACCGCGTAAGGGTCTTGTAGGTCTGCTCGTAAGGCTCCTGGTCCCATTCGGGTTCGAACAGGGGACCCGTCTTGTCGAGGCGGAAGGCCATATATGTGATGGGAATACCCTGGGCCCGGAAATTCTTCTCGTAGAAGGTCTGGATCGAAAGCAGGTCGTCGGCCCGGCCGCTGCCGTAGATGTCTTCGTTGTGCTCGATGACGGTCAGGCCGTTGCAGCGGGCCGTCTCCAGGGTGAAATGATGGAGCAGGCGGCTGTCGGTCTTCAGATGGATGATGCCCTCCGGCGCGAGCATTTTCCGGTAGCTTTCCAGAAAACGGGGGTGGGTGAGCCGCTTGCGGGGCTTGCGCTCCTGCGGATCGGCGAAGGTAATCCAGATTTCGGCGATTTCATCGGGGCCGAAAAGCGATTCGATGAATTCGATCCGGGTGCGGACGAATGCCACGTTGCCCATTTCATGCTGCGTCGCATATTTGGCTCCTTTCCAGAGGCGGGCGCCCTTGATGTCGATGCCAATATAGTTCTTGTCGGGGAAACGTTCGGCCAGCGCGACGGTGTATTCTCCCTTGCCGCATCCCAGCTCCAGGACGATCGGGTTGTCGTTGTGGAACATGGCTTCCTTCCAATGCCCTTTCAACGGATGGTCCTTGTGCAGTACCTCTTCCGTGGTGGGCTGCACCAGGCAGGTGAAGCTTTCGTTTTCCGCGAATTTTTTCAGTTTACCTTTTCCCATAACTGTCTTTGTAAGATAGGCCGATGCCGTAGATGGCTGTCAGCAGGTTGGTGTCGATGGGGGAGACGGACAGCTGCCAGAGGCCGGTTTCGGCGCCGTCCAGCTGGAGCCGTTCCTGCAGGATCCATTCGCAGTCGATGACCGAGCCGCTGCCTTTCGTGATCCGGATGCTGTCTCCTTCGAGGGGGAAGGACCGCCTTTCGATCGCGGTTTCCCCGAAGGGGGAGGTCCTCCGGATCTCGAGTCCGATCTGGCGTTCGGGAATCCGGCTGGCGACCAGCCGGGCCGCCAGGGCGATGGTGTAGCTGCGGGTGCTGTCGTCGAGCGCCAGGCTGAAGTCGTAGCGGCCTTGCTGGCTGCGGGCGGTTTCCGTGGATACGAAGAAATAATCTCCCGCCGGCTTGGCACAGCCGGCGAGCAGGCCCAGCAGCAGGACTGCCGCCAGGAGCAGCCGTCTATTGTTGGCCGCCATTGCCGCCGTTTTCGTTCCTGTTGTTGTTGCCGCCACCGTCCGGACGCCGCCGGTTGTTGCCGCGGCCGCCGCGCTGACCGCCGCGCGGATTGTTGTTGTTGTTCCGCCCGCCGCCACGGTTTTCGCCATTGCGGGGCGTATTGTCGCTTTTCGATGTGTCCGGCTCTTTGGCCTCTTTCGGGGCAGCATTCTTCTTCTGCCCGTTCTTGCGGCCCCGGTTGTTCTTGCGCTTTTTCTGCTCGTCGAAGCGGGTGATGCTGTCGTCGCCTACGGCGCTGATGAACTCGGTCTGCTTGACCGCCGGACCGCTTGCCTGGAGCGAGGCGGGCTTGTTGCCCTTGCGGTTCTCGGCGATGATTTCCCGCACTTCCCGGGCCGAGAGGGGATAGAGATTGGACAGACTGCCCTGTTCGTAGGAGAAATACATCGTTCCGCTCAGAATGTCGGTCTTCATCAGCCAGGCCGGGCCGTCTTCCAGCTCGATCGGGCCGCGGAGTTCCGGCAGCTGGCGCTGGGCATCCACATAGGTGGAAGCCTCGTAGTTGATGCAGCATTTGAGTTTGCTGCACTGGCCGGCCAGTTTCTGCGGATTGAGCGAAAGGTCCTGGCAGCGAGCCGCCTGCGTGGTGATCGACTGGAAATCGGACATGTAGTTCGAGCAGCAGAGCGCCCGTCCGCAGACGCCGATGCCGCCGATCAGGCCGGCTTCCTGCCGGGCGCCGATCTGCTTCATCTCGACCCGGATGCGGAATTCCTCGGCGAAATCCTTGATCAGCTGGCGGAAGTCCACGCGTTCGTCGGCGATATAGTAGAAGATGGCTTTCGTGCCGTCGCCCTGGAATTCCACATCGCCGATCTTCATGTCCAGTCCGAGCCGGGCGGCCAGCTGGCGGGCACGGATCATCGTCTTGTGCTCCCGGGCGATGGCTTCCTGCCAGCGCTCGATGTCCAGGATCTTGGCCTTGCGGTAGATGCGCCGGAACTCGTACGTATCGGGATCGATGTGATGGCGGGAGAGCTGTTCGAGCACGACCGGTCCTTCGAGGGTTACGATGCCCAGGTCGTGGCCGTTCTGCGCTTCCACGACCACCAGGTCGCCTTTCTTGATGATCTGGCCGGAGGTGTTGCGGAAGAAAATCTTCCGGGTGTTCTTGAAACGGACCTCATAGAGGTCGTTGTACGGCCCCTGGTGGATGCCTTCCATCCAGTTGTAGCTGCTCAGTTTGCAGCAACGGGGGTTGTATCGGACCTTCAGCTCGCCCATGGGCGTCCGCTCCACTTCGCAACCGCGGGAGCAGTCATACTGCTTGGACCCTTTTTCCTTGACGACGACATTTTCCATAATCTACGATGCTAACAGCAGACGGTCGGCCAGATCGCAGAACGTCAATTTTGGATTGACGTTGCTGCCGATGGCGGAAAGCGCTCCTTCTAGGGCGGCAAAGGCCTTCTCATAGAAGCTGGGCTTGAACTTCGCCGCGAAACCGCGCACCGCGGCTTCTTCCTGGGGCGAGAGATCGGCCAGGCTTTCCAGGCCGCTGGCGACCAGATATATCTTTCTAATATAGTTTTCCATATAAAGGCACCATTCCCGCTGCTTCTCCCGACCCAGGTCGGCGAGCATCTCCCACTGCGGGAACAGGTCGATGATGCGTTTGTCCAGGCTGGCCTGCAGCAGGGAACGGGCGATCTCCCGGAATTCGGCATCATCCTGCCGGTCACCGCCGACGCGGCGGCGTTCCTCCCTTGAAAGCGGCAGCAGGCGTACGGGCTGGCAGCGCGAGCGGATGGTCGGCAGCAGCCGCTCCGGATTGTGGGAAATCAGCAGGAACAGCGTCCCCTGGGGCGGCTCTTCCAGCAGCTTGAGCAGTTTGTTGGCCGCGTCGAGGTTCATCTTCTCCGGCAGGTAGATGATCATCGTCTTCCACGTGCCTTCGGCAGCCTTGAGCGACAGCTTTTCGAAGATCCGCCGCGATTCGCTCACGCTGATCAGGCCGCTCTTGTTTTCGATGCCGATGGCGTCGTAGAGCTGCTGCTCCGTGAAATAGGGGTTGGCCAGGACAAGTTCCCGGAAGGCAGGCAGGAAATAGTCGGAGATGGGTGCCTTCTTCTCGCTTTCGGAAAGGGCGGTGCTGCTGCTCACCGGGAAGGCGAAATGCAGGTCGGGATGGATGAGCTTCTGGTACTTGTGGCAGGAAGCGCACACGCCGCACGAATCATTTTCCTGCGGATCGCGGCAGTTGACCAGCTGCGCCAGGGCCAGGGCGAAGGCCATGGCGCCGCCGCCGTTCTCCTCCGTCAGGAGAATGGCGTGGCCCAGCCGGTTCCCCCGGACCATCCGGATGAGCGACTCCTTGAGTGCATCGTTCCCTATGATTTCCGAAAAGCGCATAATCGTACAAAGTTACAAATTTTTCGTCAAATGATACCGGGGCGCGTAAACACGTAACAATGCGCCCCGACCGGCTGATTTGGCCGAGCGGGGCGCATTGTTACGGGGTTTTGTGCCCGGGCTACACCGTCATGATCTCCTTCTCCTTGGCGGAGAGGATGTCTTCGACTCTCTTGGAGTAGGTGTCGGTGAGTTTCTGGACCTCGTCTTCGAAATCCTTTTCGGTATCCTCGGGGAGGCCTTCCTTCTGGAGTTTCTTCAGGGCGTCGATGGCATCGCGACGGGCGTTGCGGACGCCGACCTTGGCGCTTTCGCCGGCCGTGCGGGCCTTCTTCACGAGTTCCTTGCGGCGTTCCTCGGTCAGGGCGGGGATGTTGATGCGGATCACTTCGCCGTTGTTCTGCGGGGTGAAACCCAGATTGGCGTCCATGATGGCTTTCTCCACGGGATGGATCAGGTTGCGGTCCCAGGGCTGGATGAGCATCGTCTTGGCATCGGGCGTGGTGATGCTGGCTACCTGCGGGATGGGGGTCATCGTCCCGTAGTAGTTGACGACGACACTGTTGAACACGGCCGGATTGGCCTTGCCCGCCCGGTAGGTCTTGAGGTCTTCGTCGAGATAGGTGACCGCGCTCTGCATCTTCTCCTTGACAGCGTCGATCACGGCTTGTGCTTTGTCGATCATAATTGTATCTTTTTTATTTGTTACTCACTACCGTGCAGCGGCCGGTGCCTTCGACCACCTTTTCGAGTGTTCCCGCATCGTTCATGTTGAAGACGATGATCGGCATGTCGTTTTCCTTGCACAGGGTGAAGGCCGTCTGGTCCATCACTTTGAGACCGTCGGCAATGGCCTTGTCAAAGCGCAGGGTCTCGTAGCGCCGGGCCTCGGGGTGCTTCACCGGGTCGGCGTCGTACACGCCGTCAACTTTCGTGCCTTTCAGCAGCGCGTCGCAGCGGAGTTCGCAGGCGCGCAGGGCCGCCGCCGAGTCGGTCGTGAAGAACGGGTTGCCGGTACCGCCGGCAATCAGGGCCACGCCGCCAGCGTTCAGGTACTCGTCCACTTCGTCGCGCATATAATATTTGGCCATCGGACGCATCGGCGTGGAGGTGAAAACCTCCGCCCGCAGCCCGGCGTTGCGCAGGGACAGGGAAAGCCCGATGCTGTTGATCACCGTGGCCAGCATGCCCATCTGGTCGCCGCGGACCCGGTCGAAGCCGCGCTGCGTGCCGCTCAGCCCGCGGAAGATATTGCCGCCGCCGATGACGATGGCGACTTGGACACCTTGCTTGACCACGGCCGCAATCTGCTGTGCGTAAGCGGCCATCACATTTTCATCGAGGCCGACGCCGTCCTTGCCGCCGATTGCCTCGCCACTCAGTTTAAGAAGGATTCGATTGTATTTCATAAAACAAAAATAGCCATTTATTATGATTTTATCAAGTTTCGGATTATCTTTGCATAATTAAATTGATATATAAATACATTTTTTATGGCAAGCATATTCAAGTCATCCATCGGAAAGAAGCTGATCATGAGCATCAGCGGTCTGTTCCTCATCCTCTTCCTCACCTTCCACATGGTGATGAATCTGACCTACGTCTTCGACCCGGACAGCAAAGTGTACGGCACTATCTGTGAAATCCTCTCGATGGGCTGGGTCAATGTGGTCGTTCCCATCCTGGCCGCCGGTTTCCTGGTGCACATCATCTATGCGTTCATCCTGACCATCGGCAACCGCAAAGCCCGCGGCGAGCAGCGCTACGAGGTGCCCAACAAGGCCAAGACCGATTCCTGGGCCGCCCGCAACATGTTCGTCCTGGGTGTCATCGTGCTTTGCTTCATCCTCCTGCACCTGTCGCAGTTCTGGGCCAAGATGCAGTTGCAGAACTGGCTCGGCACCGAAGAGGCCAACCCGTATATGCTGATGGAAGCCGTCTTCGGAAAGTGGTGGAATCTGTGCGTCTACCTGATCTGGTTCGCAGCCCTGTGGTTCCACCTGACCCACGGCTTCTGGAGCGCGCTCCAGACCCTTGGCTGGAACAATCAGATCTGGTTCAAACGCTGGAAATGGATCTGCGGCATTTATGTGACCATCGTGCTCCTGGGCTTCGCCCTGGTGGCCATCTTTGCTTTCCTGAAAGCCAACGGCCTGTGCGGCCTCACGCCGTTCACGCCGATGCTGGGATAAGCCGGCAGATGATGTCGTCCGAGACGAAGAGTTCCGCAGCAGGAATCCGGATCCGGCCGGCATCGACAATCAGTTTACCAACCCTGGAGAGTTCCTCCAGGGTTGTTTGTTTCAGGCAGGCCCGCTCCGCGGGCGTGAGCGAGTCCAGGTCCAGGCCCCGGACGGTGCGCAGGGCCAGCATCAGTTTCTCTTCCAGCACTTCCGTGTCGGAAAGCTGCTCCTGACCGCCGGGGCGCGTGCGCAGGTAGGCGTCGATGTCCGGCGTGTTCCAGCTCCGGCAGCGGTTTCCGTCGAAGGAATGGGCTCCCGGGCCGAAGCCCAGGTAGGGCGTGCGGGCCCAGTACCCGCTGTTGTGCCGGGATTCGAAGCCCGGACGGGCGTAGTTGGAGATTTCGTATTGCCGGATGCCGGCCGTTTCCAGTCGCTCCTGCAGCCTGTTGTATTGTCGCCGGCAGCGTTCTTCGTCGGGGTCGGCGTAACGGCCGGTCATCTGGTAGCAGGAGATATGCTCCGGCTGAAGGGCCAGGGCCCGGTCGATGTTCTCCAGCCACTGGCCGTCGGTCAGTCCCGTGAATCCGAAAATCAGGTCGAGCGACAGGTTGTCGAAGCCGGTCCGGCGCAGGCGGCCGAAGGCCGCGGCTGCGTCGGCCGCCGTGTGCCGCCGCCGCATCCAGCGGAGATGGTCGTCGTTGAACGACTGCACGCCCATGCTGATGCGGCCTGCCCCCATCGCACGCCAGGCGGCGGCTTTGTCGGCTGTCACATCGTCGGGGTTGACTTCGATGGTGAATTCTTCGAAGAGAGGTCCGGTCGGTGCCGGTCGCGTCCGGACAAAGGCTGCGCCGAGTGCTTTGGCTATCCTTGCCAGCGCTTCTGCGGGCAAAAGGGAAGGCGTTCCACCGCCGAAATAGAGGGTCGTCGGGGGAACGCCTTTGAGTTCATCACGCCTTTCGGCGATTTCGCGGAGTACGGCCTGTACGTAGGGTTCAAAATCCTGTCTGACGCGCGAATAGAAATCGCAGTAAATGCATTTCGCGGCGCAGAAAGGGACGTGGACGTAGAGGCCGGCCATCCTACTTCAAGATCATCTCGGCGCTGCCGAGCTTGGTCTCGTCGGTGTAGATGTCCACGGTGTACTTGCCCTTTTCAAAACCTTGCGAAGCGGCAAAATACAGGCAGATTTCAACTTCTTCGCCCTGATAATCCACTTCGCGGGACGCCGAGTAGATCATCTGCTCGCCGCCGCAGGTGAACACCTTGCCGCTGTCGTCGGTCATCAGGATGTCGTCCGGACCCTTGACCCGGATATAGACGGTCCGCCAGCCGCGTTCGGCGATCGAGTTTTCGATCAGGCTCAGGCAGGCGCGGAGCTTGCGGGCCCGGCTGCTGCGGTCGGTCACCTTGTTCGACTCGTTGATGGCCACCAGGTTGAATCCGCGGCCCTTGACGACGGCGCCGGCCGAGGCTTTGGCTGAAAGCTGGTCGGTGGTGGTCCGCAGGTCTTCGTACTGCCGTTTGCTTTCCTGTGCCTCACGGCGGGCATCCGACGCCTCCTGCCGCAGGGAAATGTTCAGGGTGTTGAGGGAGTCGATCTGCCGGATGTAGCCTTTCATGATGGAACGGAGCGTACCCAGCTCCTTCTCATACTGGCGGATCTTGGCCCGGTTGGTCGCTTCGGTCTTCTGCAGCCGTTCGATCAGCTGGCCGACTTTCTCCTTTTCGACGGCGAGGGAGTCGTTGATGGCGGCGTTGGTCGTGCTCAGCGACTCATAGTCGCCTTGCAGGGCTATCAGTTCGTTGGTCAGGTTCTGCTTATCGATGTTCAGGTCCTTGACCAGCGCATTTTTCCCTCTCATCATCAGGAGCAGGGTGACCAGCAGTGCTGCTGCGACCACACCCAGTGCAATGGCTGCGATGCGCATCGATCCGCCGCCACCGGCGGCGGCGCTGCTTTTCTTGCTCGGATGATCTTTCTCAAACTGGATCATCTCTTCATCAAGTTCTTCCATAACTGTAGATTTTTCCTGTTGGTTTTGCAAAAATAGTTAAATTTGTGAAGACAAACAAGCTTAAAACCATGAGATACCTGATCCGCGCCCTCAAATACCTCGTTTACTTTGCCGTCATCTTCTTTCTGATCGTCGGCATCGTCTTCCTGTTCTCCAGCCAGAAAGCCGCCGGACTTTCGTTCGTCGACCTGTTCAAGGAAGGCTCGCTGCCGAAGATCGCGCTATTCTTTGTGGCCGTCTCGGCCCTTTATCCGAAACTGAGTTTCTACCGCAAAGAACTGTACCTGAACGGAGACTTCACAAAGTATGCCGAAATGGTGGACGATGTGATGCAAAAACTGGATTATGTCCGTGAAAAGAAGGAGGATGGCTGCGTAACCTATATCAAGAAGAGCGCCTACGCCCGCCTGACCCGCATGTACGAAGACCGCGTCACCTTTGAGACCGCCGGCAATCCGATCCATGTGGAAGGCTACCGCAAAGATCTGCTCCGCATCCTGAGCATGATCAACTATCGCCTCCGGCAGGAAAGCCGGGAATCCGAAAACGAATAACGGGAGGACAAGCCCATGATGAAAATCGTCGCAGAATTTACCTTCGAGTACGAAGCCGAAATCGCGAAAGGCCGTCTCGAAAGCGAAGGCATCGAGGCCATGATCTCGAATGTCAACACCCCCTATCCGGGCCTCCAGCTCGGCAAGCACGGCGTCCAGCTCCTCGTCAACGACTACGACCTGGAATCCGCGCAAATGATCCTCGACCGTCCCGTCGAAACCGCTGAGCCCGCCGAGCCCGCCGACGAAGCCTAAGCCCGCCAGCGCCGCTACCGCCGCCGGCCTTTACCGTCGCAAACCTTCGCAGACCGTCCTGACCGCTGTTGCCGCCGGTGTTGCCGCCGCTGTCGTTGCTACTGTCGCAGACAGTTCTGACCGCTGCTGCCGCCGGTGTTGCCGCCGCTGTCGCTGCTACCGTCGCAGACCTTCCTGGCCATTGCTGCCGCCGCTCATCGCCGGTCGCTCGTCACTCATCTTCTGTCGGCCGCATCGTCGGTGTAGGCTTATGCCGTCAATTCTGCCGCCGTGCTACCACCAGCGATGCAGTCGACGCCACTTCAGTCGCCCGGGCGCAAAACCCCGCTGATTTGCTCCCCGCCCAGGATGATTTGGCAGTCGGGGCGCACATTCGGCTGTTTTTGCTCCCGGTCCAGTCGGGTTTAGGTGCCGGGGCGCACATTCGCCTGCTTTTGCTCCCCGACTGACCAAGTTTGACTGTCCGGGAGCAATTCTGCGTGTTTTTGCTCCCCGCGGAATAGTTCTTCCGTTTTTTCTTGGATGTGCGCCCTTTTGATTGTATCTTGCGCTTGCATCCAGAGCCACGGTGGCGTTGGAGAAGAAAATGTGATGTTGGATATGGCTACGGATCTTTTCGTATACCCCTTTATCAATTTCCCGCCGGAAGGTCACTCTTTCCTTGGTAAGGAAAGCCGTTGCAAGACGCTTTTCGACCGCGCACTACACCATTTCGGCGTTTTTTATCACTTGCATACACCGGAAAAACATCCGGTCATTTTCCGAAATCCGCAGGATTACCGGATGGCGATGACTATCATTGCCACATGCGCTTTTGATTGTCCAGGTATCCGCATCATCACCTTCGAACTGATGAGCAACCATGTCCATTTCGTGGTTTGCGGCAGTGAAGATGAAGTGATGGCTTTCTTCGAATTGTTCAAGAAACGCCTGAAGCGTTATTTCGGTAGTCTGCGAAAGGCTGTCGACTTGTCGGGATTCATTGGCAAAACGGTGGGAATCCCGACATTGGAAGCGTTGCGGAACCAAATCGGATATACCAACCGGAACAATTATGTAATCAACCCTGCCTATACGCCGTTTTCTTATCCGTATGGGGCCGGTAATTGTTATTTCCCGGCGTATCAAATACGGCCGGATTATTATTATAAGGAGATGACCTTCCGTGAAAAACGAAAAATGCTGCATACACACAGACTCGATTATCCCGGAGAAATGGAAATCGTCAATCAGCACATATCACCCATATCTTTCTGCATGATTCACTTTGGGGAATCTGTCTTTCGCGATGCCCGACACTACTTTTTCAAGATTTCCCGTGAAATAGAAAGCTATAAGGAGATAGCGGAAGCACTCTATGAATCGGTCTACTATACGGATGATGAATTGAATGCCGTTATCTACAAAATCTGCAACGATCGGTTTGACGGGCAGCAGGCAACATTGCTGCCGCATTCCGACAAGATTATGCTCGCAAAAAAACTGCACTTTGAGTACAACGCCGACAATGGTAAGATCGCCAGATTGTTGAAACTGCAAATTGACTTCGTCGATTCCCTGTTCCCGCTGAAGAAAAAACAATGAGCTGTCTCCGCCGGGAGCAAGGCTCCGCTGATTTGCTCCCGGGTCGGACGGACTTGGTTGTCGGGGAGCGACTTTGGCTGTTTTTGCTCCCGGGCAGGACGGGTTTGGTTGTTGGGGAGCGACTTTGGCTGTTTTCGCTCCCGGGCAGGACGGGTTTGGTTGTCGGGGAGCGCTTTCGGCTGCTTTTGCTCCCGGACTGGCCGGGTTTGGTTGCCGGGGAGCGCCTTCGGCGGCTTTTGCTCCCGGACCAGGCTGGGTTTGTTTTCGGGGAGCGCCTTCGGCTGTCTTCGCTCCCGGGCAGGACGGGTTTGGTTTTCGGGGAGCGCTTTCGGCTGCTTTTGCTCCGGGGTCGGACGGGTTTGGTTGCTGGGGAGCGCCTTCGGCTGCTTTTGCTCCCGGGCAGGCCGGGTTTGGTTGTCGGGGAGCACCATCGGCTGTTTTTGCGCCCGGACTGGCTGGGTTTGGCCGTCGGGGAGAACGTTCGGCTGTTTTTGCTCCCGAACTGGGTGGGGAAGACGGGTTGGGAAGGGTCTTGCGGCGGGTCAGGCGCCTGTGGCGTTGCTGCCGCTGTTGCCGTTGCTGCCGTTGCTGCTGTTGCCGCTGCCTTTGCCGGTGCTTCCGCTACCGCTGCCGACTAGTCGCCGTTGGCGGCGGTGAAGGTGGTGGCGACGGCGGTTAGTTCGTCATAGAAGGGCTGGCCGTAGGCGGCGATGAGGGGTTCCCGGAGGAAGCGCCAGACGGTGACCTTTTCCTTGCGGCCTTTTTCGAAGGCGCATTTGCAGATTTCCCAGCGGTGGAGATTGAGGGCGGTCAGGCCGTTGCGCAGGATGCTGGCGCGGATGGGGTAGAGGCGGCAGGAGATGGGCTTGACGAAGGCGCAGCGGCCGGCGCAGTGCGCCCGTTCGATGGCGCAGAAACAGTTTTCACCTTCGAAGCGGGTGTAGGCACATTCCTCGCTGCCGTGCAGCAGCGGGGTCACCAGGTCGCCGTCGCTGTCGATTTCGAAAAAGCCGGTCTCTTCGACCTTCTGCCGGCCTTCGACGCTCATCCAGGCTTCGTACTGCGGGTAGTGCCGCTCCAGCAGTTCTGTTTCCGTTTCCTGTAAAGGTGCGCCGCTGTCGCCGATGATGCAGCAGGCGCCGCGGCAGGTGTCATAATCGCAGCAGAAGTACTCTGTGAGCACCTCGGAGGAGACCAGAATGTCCCCGATTTGTAGGATGGAAGGCAGGTTCATCGCAAAAAACTTTGCAAATTTAGACAATTGTTGATAATTTTGGCAGCGTTTATGCATAGAACAGGACTTTGAATCAAAACCAAAAACCTATAAACGATGAAAAAGATTTTTTTAACGGTCATGGTTGCCCTTTGCACAATGGGCATCGTCGCAGCGCAGGATTTGGAGAAAGCCACTGAAATCTACAACAATGCCGCTGCCGCTATTGAAACCAACAAGGCAGAAGCCATCACCCTGTTCGAGCAGGCGCTTGAGATGGCCGGTACGCTGGGAGAAGAAGGTGCCGAAATCGCTTCGCAGTGCAAAGGCATCCTCCCGAAACTCTATATCTCCCTGGGCAAGGAACTGTATGGTAACAAGGACATTGACGGCGCTATCGCCAAATTCCAGAAAGCTGCCGAGGTCGGTGAGAAGTACGGTGACACCGAGGTCGTGGAAGAGGCCAAGGAACTGATTCCGCAGCTGCTGATGGCCGACGCCAACGGTCTGCTCAAGGAAGCCAGCACCCTGGCCAAAACCAAGGATGCCGGTGCTGCCGCCAAGTTTGAGGAAGCTGCGGCCGCTTACCAGAAAGTAATCGACGCCAACCCTGCCAACGGTGACGCTCACCTCTATAAAGGACAGTGCCTGATGCAGCTCGGCAAGATGGACGACGCCATCAAGTCGTTCGAACTGGCCAGCGAAAACGGCGAGGAAGAACAGGCAGCCAAGCAGCTCTCCAATCTTTATCTGCGGAAAGCGTCCCAGTGCCAGAAAGCCAAGGATATGAAAGGCGCCCTCGAAAACGCCCAGAAATCCACGCAGTACGTTGACAATGCCAATGCCCAGAAGGTTATCGGCATGAGCGCCATGCAGCTCAAGCAGAACAAAGTGGCTGCCGAAGCTTTCGAAGCTTATCTGTCCATGAATCCCAATGCCATCACCAAGGAAGCCGGCATCGTGTACAATCTCGGCACGGCGCTGATGGCCATCGGCGAGAACGACAAAGCCTGCGGCTATTTCCAGAAGATTGCCCAGGATGCCAAGTACGGCGAGGGCGCACGCTACCAGATCACCCAGCTCAAATGCAAATAGGCCTTGAGCTTCTCGCACCCGCGAGAAATGCGCAAATCGGCATCGCAGCCATCGACTGTGGTGCCGATGCCGTTTATATCGCGGGACCTGCTTTCGGCGCGCGGGCCGCTGCCGGGAACGAGGTGACCGACATCGCCCGGTTGTGCCGTTATGCGCATCTGTACGGGGTCAAGATCCATGCGACGGTCAACACGCTCCTGCAGGGGGATGAACTTGCGGATGCCCATCGGCTGATGTGGGACCTGTACGAAGCAGGTGTCGATGTCTTCATCATCCAGGACCTGAACCTGCTCGCGCTCGATCTGCCGCCGGTGGAGCTGCACGCTTCCACGCAGACGGCCATCCGGACGCCGGAGCGGGCGCGGGAGCTCGCGGCGCTCGGCTTTTCGCGCCTGGTGCTCGAGCGCCAGCTGACGCTCGAACAGATCCGGGCCATCCGCGCCGCCGTGCCGGAAAGTTGCGGGCTGGAGTTCTTCATTCACGGTGCGCTTTGTGTCGGATACAGCGGCCAATGCTATCTGAGCCAGTACCTGACCGGCCGCAGTGCCAATCGCGGTGCCTGTGCGCAGGCCTGCCGCTCCCGCTATGACCTGACGGATGCCGAAGGGCATGTCCTTGTCCGCGACCAGACGCTTCTTTCTCCGAGGGATATCCGTTTCGACGGCCGCGTGGCCGACCTGGTGGCGGCCGGCATCACTTCGTTCAAGATCGAAGGCCGTCTGAAGAATGCTTCCTATGTGAAGAATGTCGTCCGGCACTACCGCAAGGTACTGGATGCGTTTATCTCGGCCGGGCCTCTTTACGGCCGTGCGTCGGCCGGGCGGCTGGAGGGCGGATTCACGCCCGATCCGGACAAGACCTTCGGCCGGGGCTGGACCGAAGCGCTGCTGGACGGCCGGAAGGAGAAGATGGCCAGCGGGGACGCGGCCAAGTCGCTGGGCGAATACATTGGCGAGATCACGGCCGTCAAAGGCCGCGACATTACTGTCCGGACCGGCAAACTGCTGTCCAATGGCGACGGCCTGTCCTTTGTGGGCCGCAGCGACCAGGTCCTCGGCGGCCGTGCGGAGACGGTCTCCGGCAGCCGCGTGTCACTCCGTGACGTCGCGGCCCTGACCCCGGGCATGCGTGTCTATCGCAACTACGACATCCGTTTCGAACACGAACTGGAGAACAACATGCCCCGGCGGGTCATCGACGTGACGATTGGCTGGCATTCGACCCGCTCCGCGTCAGGCCCGGCCGGACCGGGCATCTCCCCGGCCGGCGAAACCGTCGTCACCGCCGTCACGGAAGACGGCTTCCGGGTCGAAAAGCGTTTTGCGGACGAGGCGGCCGTCGCTGAAAAGCCCGACATGGCGCTCGACAATCTGCGGCGGCAACTGGGCAAACATACCGGACCTTTCGCCTTTTCCGTCGGGACGGTCCTGGCCGATCCGGTTCGCTTTTATCCGGCCGCTTTCCTGAACGGCATCCGTCGGGAACTGGCTGCTCAATTGCAGGCGCTCCTGGAAAACCGTCCGCGAAATGTCGTGCCGCATGAGCCCCGGCCGGGCGCTGCGGTATTCAACCGCTCGACGCTGGATGTTCCGGAAGAACTGATGCGCAGCCGCTATTGTATTCGTTGGGAACTGGGGCTGTGCCCGAAAAGATGCCCGGTCAAGCCGGGCATGACGCCAGGCGTCACCCCCGACCTGATCGGGGGTGACGGCCCGCTTTATCTTGTGAATCAGAAAAATCGCCTGCGGCTCGATTTCGATTGTGCCCGCTGCGAGATGATTGTCAGGACTTAGAATTTGAGATTGGGGTCACGGTAGTCGTGGCCGTTGAGGACGTCGCCGTTGCCGTCGTAGTTGATGGTGCGCAGGGCCTTGCCCTGGGCGTCGTAGCTGGTCTTGCTGTGACGGCCTTTCTCTTCGGGCGTAAGAGTTCCGATGCGGCTGATTTCATCCTTGAAACGCTGCTCTGTCCCGCTGCGGAGCTCCATTTCCGTAATCGTGGGGTAGGTGTGATTCTCGTAGGCGTACCTGCTGGTTTCCGGACGGTCGAGGTAGTCGATCAGTTCGAATATCTGCCCGTCGGCGTATTCGAAGATGGCGATCCAGCGGGGACGGGTCTTGTCTTCGTCGGCGAGTTTTTCACCCGTGCCGATGTACGAACAGGCGTGCGCCCAGCGGATCTCCCGGGAGAGAAAGAGCAGCAGCTCGGGATTTCCGCAATAGTAGTTCCAGCCTTCGCGCGAGCCCATTTCCCGGAAATAGACCGATACGTAGTCTTTCTCCTGGCGGGCGGAAAAGACTTCGCTTCCTTCTTTGGCATCGTGCAGTTCATAACGGAAGGAGGTCAAAGCCACCTCTTCCGCCGGCTCCATGTAGAGCCAGCGGGAGAGGATGGTTTCGACTTCACCCAGCGCCTGCGCGCCGCCTTTGGGCGGATAGGCCATGTAGCCGCCGCAGTCGCCTTCCGTGCCGTCGGACATCCGCATCGAGAACGACCAGGAGTCGCCGTCCAGGATGTCGACCTTGGGCTGGTAGTGCCCGTGATACTTGATCATCTTGTACTTCTTGACGATGGCATCCAGGGAGTCCATCACGCTGGCCTCGGCCTCGAACACGCGGTCGCGGTCGTTGCCCACTTCCACGACGATGCGGGTCTTGCCGTCCGCCTGCCGCTCGGCGCTGTAGCCGATGTTGCTGTAGGCGTGATAGCCGTGCGAGGCGCTGTAGTGGATGTAGTCGAGCCGTATATCGCCCGGCTCATCGGGCCCGGCGGGTTTTTTCGGCCCGCATCCCAGTAGGGAAAGCAGCGTCATGATAATCAGGAGTGTAATCACGGGACGGTTCACGGTTTTCTTTTATTTGTCGTGGTTTTCACGGTTGCCTTCGCGGCGCGGACCCCGGTTGCCGTCGCGGCGCGGACCACCGCCCCGGTTGCCACCGTCCTTGCCGTCACGGCGCGGACCGTTTCCACCTTCGCGGCGCGGGCCACCCGTGCGCGGTTTGGGTTCCACATAGCCTTCCGGCTTGGGCTGGAGCGCACGCATGGAGAGGCGCATCTTGCCGGCCTTCGGGTCGTATTCGAGGAGCTTGACATCGACCTCGTCGCCGACGGCCAGGACATCCTCGACCTTCTCAGTCTTGTTCCAGGCAATCTCGGAGACGTGCAGCAGGCCTTCCTTGCCCGGCATGATCTCGATGAACGCGCCGAACTCGAGGATGGAAACCACCTTGCCGTGATAGACCTTGCCCACTTCGGGGACTGCGCAGATACCCTTGATCCAGTCGAGGGCCTTCTGCATATTGTCGGCGTTGTCGGAAGCGATGTCCACGACACCCTCGGTGAGGTTGGTGCCCGGAATCGGCTCTTCGTCGATGTTGATGACCGTACCGGTCTCTTTCTGGATCTTCTGGATGGTCTCGCCGCCCTTGCCGATGACCGCGCCGATGAATTCGGCAGCGATGCGGAGCTGGACGATGCGCGGCACGAACGGCTTGTAGTCGGCACGCGGTTCGGGGATCACCTTGAGCATCTCGCCCATGATGTGCATCCGGCCGCGGCGGGCCTGTTCGAGGGCTTTCTCCAGCACGTCGTAGCTCAGGCCGTCCACCTTGATGTCCATCTGGGTGGCGGTGATGCCGTCAGCCGTACCGGTCACCTTGAAGTCCATGTCGCCGAGGTGGTCCTCGTCACCGAGGATATCGGTCAGGATGGCGTAGCGGTCGTTCGGGCGCTCGGCGTCGGTGATCAGGCCCATGGCCACACCGGCCACCGGTTTCTTGATCTTCACGCCGGCATCCATCAGGGCGAGGCAGCCGCCGCAGACCGAAGCCATGGAAGACGAACCGTTCGATTCGAGGATATCGGAGACCACGCGCACGGCGTAGGGGTTCTCCGGGGCAAGCGGCATGACGGCCTTCAGGGCGCGCATGGCCAGGTTGCCGTGGCCGATTTCGCGGCGGCCCGTGGCGCGCTGCGGCTTGGCTTCACCCGTGGCGAACGGCGGGAAATTGTAGTGGAGCACGAACTGCTGGTCGCCCTGGATGAGGACTTCGTCCTGCTCCTTCATGTCGAGTTTGGTGCCCAGGGTCACGGATGCGAGCGACTGGGTTTCGCCGCGCGTGAAGATGGCGCTGCCGTGGGCGCAGGGCAGGTAGTCCACCTCGCACCAGATGGGACGCACTTCGTCGGTGGCGCGGCCGTCGAGGCGGCGGCCTTCGTCCAGGACGAGGTTGCGCATGGCTTCCTTCTCCACGTCGTGGTAGTAGCGCTCCACGAGCGGGGTCTTCTCTTCCAGCTCTTCTTCCGGAATGGTAGCCAGGAAGTCGGCTTTGACGGCGTCGAAGGCGGCGGCGCGCTCGTGCTTGGGCAGGGCGGCCTTCGCGGTCTCGTAGCAGCGGTTGTAGCAGGCCTCACGGACGGCTTTCTTGAGCTCTTCGTCCTCAACGTCGTGCGGGTAGTCGCGCTTGTTGACATCTGTGCCGAGCTCGTGCATGAGCTCTTTCTGGATGCGGCAGTGCTTCTTGATCTCTTCGTGGGCGAACTTGATGGCTTCGAGCATGTCGTGCTCGGAGACTTCCTTCATCTCGCCTTCGACCATCATGATATTCTCCTCGGTGGCGGCGACCATCAGTTCGAGGTCGGCGCGCTCCATTTCGGAGAAGGTCGGGTTGATGACGAACTTGCCGTCGATGCGGCAGACGCGCACTTCGGAAATCGGGCCCTGGAACGGCAGGTCACTCGTAGCCAGTGCGGCGGAGGCGGCCAGGCCGGCCAGTGCGTCGGGCTGGATATCTTTTTCAGCTGAAATCAGCATCACGTTGACGAATACTTCCAGATGGAAATCGTCGGGCCAGAGCGGACGGATCGGGCGGTCCACCAGACGGGAGATCAGGATCTCATAGTCGTCGGGACGGTTCTCTCTCTTGAGGAATCCGCCGGGGAAGCGGCCTGCGGCGTAATATTTCTCCCGGTAATCGACCTGGAGCGGAAGGAAATCCGTTCCTTCCTTGACTTCTGTTGCAGCGGTTACGGTCGCCAGCAGCATCGTGCCGCCCATCTTCACGACCGCCGAGCCGTCGGCCTGCTTGGCAAGCTTGCCGGTCTCGATTTCGATTGTCCGACCGTCGGACAATTCAATGATTTTCTTGATAACGTTCATATATTAACCTTAGTGTGTCTTCATACAAAAAAGGCCGCTGGTTCCCGGCGGCCTTGATTCGTTCCCTGGAGATTATTTGCGGAGGCCGAGGGCCTTCACGATCTCGCGGTATCTCTCAATATCCTTCTCTTTCAGGTAGTCGAGGAGCTGACGGCGCTTACCCACGAGGCGGAGAAGGGCACGCTGGGTGTTGTGGTCCTTCTTGTTGCTCTTGAGGTGCTCGGTCAGATGAGCGATACGGTAGGAAAACAAAGCAACCTGACTCTCAGGCGAGCCGGTGTCAACATTAGACTTTCCGTATTTGCCGAAAATCTCTTGCTTCTTGTCTGCGTTCAAATACTCTGACATAATGCAAAAAATTGTTTTTAAGGGCTGCAAAGGTAAGGATTATTTTTAACTCTGCAACTTTTTATTTCACAATTATTTTGCAAGGGCGCTCAGTTTCTCGCAGAGCTGGTCGAGGCTCGTGAGCAGTTCGGCGCCGACGCGGTTGTAATAGGCGCGGGCCTTCACATCCTTGGCCGGATGGTTCACCTTGTCGATAAGGCTGTCGGCCAGGTCGCTGGCTTCATTGATCAGACCTTCCACCTGTCCCAGGTCTTTTTCGGGATGCAACATGGCGAACATAAGGCAATCTTCCACGAAGTCGCCGATCAGGAATTCGATATCCTTCTTGATGTCACGGAGATTCATAATTCTTCTTTGTGTTTTGAAATACAGGTGCAAAGATAACAATTTTTCCCAGATATCATTCACAGCCTCACCAATGATGCCGATCGTGTGTCTGCTGGGGGGGGCGCCGGGCTCGGCCTGCTAACTCTAACTCCGTTTAAGCCGTCTGCGCTGCCGCGACACAGACGGTTCGCTCTTCTCGTCTGTGTCGCGAACCGATTTCGGGCCGAAACCGGGTTTTCGCCGTCGCGACACAGATGACATTGCGCAGCTGTCTGTGTCGTGGCAGCGGGGCGCATTATCCGCCGGATTTGTTCCCCGAAGGCAACCCGTGATCGTCCGCAGCCGCTGGCGCAGATGGAACGGTCGAAAACTGTGGCGGGCCTCAGGCCACACCGAGGATGATGCCGGCGTCGATGTGAAGGACATCGTGGATACGGCGGGCAACGGGTAGTGTAGGCTCTTTTTTGCCACTAAGATATTCACTGATGCGGGAGGGGGATACGCCGATTTTGCCCGCCAGGTCTTTTTGGGAAAGGCCTTGTTCAAACATTCGCTCGCGGATAACGGACGCAAGGTCTGGATCACCGATGGCGAAATGCTGGTCGGAGTAGTCTGCGACCAGATTGGACAGGATTTCCAACTCGATGCTGGAAGGGTCGCTGGTCGGTGTGTCTTCACCTACCAGTGGGAGCAATTCTTCAACGCGGGCGACGGCCCAATCGTACTGTTCGCGGGTCAGGACTTTCATCTTTTCTATATGTTTTTGGCACCGATGGTTTTGTTCATTCTTTTATTCTGTGTGTGTCCCGATGAACCTGATATAGACAAAGTAGATGGTAAACTTGATGACGACGACAATTCGGTGATGATTGCCCATGATGTTGAACACATATCGTTGGTTCCCGACGGCATAGACCGAATTGAAATCCTTTTTGATATCAGCAAAACACGTCCATTCGCTATGTCGGACCACATACTTCCATTCCTGAAGCGCTGTTTTCGTCTCCGGATGTTTCTGTATATATTCGCTTAACGCATGCTCTGTAAAAATGCGCATACGCAAAGATAAACCATTTCGTTCCAAATTCCAAAACATAATTCCAAAATCTGGAATCATGGTTGGCATATCGCGTCGCGACACAGATGACATTGCGCCGCTGTCTGTGTCGCGGCAGGCCTGCGGCACCGATTCTGACGTTATTTTCCCGGGCAGAGCTACCGGGACGTTCCGGGAGCAAAACCCTGGCGAAACGCTCCCGGACGGAGCTGCCGAGTCGCCACGGGCGCAAAAGCCCGGGCTTTTGCGCCCGCTCCGGCCCTGACCGACGCTGAAGTAGCCGGCGCCTCGCCGCTATGGCTCATCTTTTCTGTGCAGTCTTGAAATAGTAGGCGAGGTCTTCGTTGCGGAGGATGTCGTCGCGGAAGCGGGTGAACCATTCGGCGAAGGTTTCGAGGGTTTCGCCTTCGTAGAAGTTTTCGTCGAGTTCGCGTTCGTAGGTGCCGCCGCCGTTGTTGCTTGCGGCCCAGCCGGTGCAGATGTCGTCGTAGAAGCGGTAGGGTTTTCCCTGCCCGTTGAAGCGGATTTCCAGCCGGGTGCGGGTATCGTGTTCATTGTCGTAGGCCCAGCCCACCACGATGTCGGCGTGGCGGAATTCCAGGCCATGTTCCCGGGCAAACCGCTCGCCGTAGCTGTCGTACCAGCCGCGCACGAGCACCTTCCGTTTGCGCAGCGTCGCGGCCAGTTCCGGGCTGACGGCAATGGATTTGACCGTATAGTGGATGACGATGGAATCCAACTGCGGGAACGCTTCCAGGACGCCGGGGCCTACCTCGGTGATGCCTTTGCTGAATTCGACGCCCCGGTAGTCGTCGATCCAGTGGCGGCCTTTTCCGCCGTCGTGATCGACCTCCAGGTCTTTCTCAGAGATCATCCCTTTGCCACACACCTGGAGCGGTCCGCCCCAGGTGTGGTCAAAAGAGATATTCTTGTTGTTTTTTGAGATGCTCATCAGATTGAGATGATTCCCGGCTTCTTGGTCAGGCCGAGGCCGGGTTTGTCTTCGAGGGTGATGCGGCCGTCCACGAGTTTCATGCCGTCGAAGCAGTCGTTGCCCAGCAGATAGTTGCCGTCGAGGTCGGCCCAGATGACCTTCGGGGAGATCTGCGCGGCGGCGGAGATGGCCACGGAGGTCTCGGTCATGCAGCCCACCATGAGTTTCATGTGGTTCTGCTCGGCCATGGTGATCATCTGGCGGGCTTCCCAAAGGCCGGTGCACTTCATCAGCTTGATGTTGATGCCGTGGAAGGCGCCTTTGAGTTTCGGGATGTCGTAGATGCGCTGGCAGCTTTCGTCGGCCATCACGGGCAGCGGGCTGCGCTCGGTGATCCAGGCGGTCTCGTCGAGCATGAGCTTGCTCATGGGTTGCTCGATCATCTCGACGCCGCGCTCGGCCAGCCAGTGGATCATGTCGAGGGCGTAGTATTTGTCTTTCCAGCCCTGGTTGGCGTCGATCACGATGGGGCGCTGGTCGCGGGCGCGGATGAGGTTGATCATCCGTTTGTCTTCGGCTTCGCTCATGCCGAGCTTGACCTTGATGATCTTGTTCCAGGAGGCTTCGGTGATCTTGGTGTTGACCATCTCGTCGGAGGCGTCGTAGCCGATGGTGTAGCAGGTGTAGGGCGTCTCTTTCGGGTTGAAGCCCCAGATCTTCCACCAGGGCTGGCCGAAGATGTTGCCCACCAGGTCGTGCAGCGCGATGTCGATGGAGGCTTTGGCGGCGGTGTTGTTGGTCGTGAGCTTATCGACGGCCGTCATGATGTCCTCGATCTGGAACGGGTTGTCGAATTTCGGGAGGACGTTGTCCACGACCTTCTTGTAGAATTCGTGGCAGGAAGCCTGCGTTTCGCCCAGATACGGCGGCATGGCGGCTTCGCCGTAGCCTTCGTAGCCGTCCCAGGTCAGGCGGGTGATGACGATGGGGGTGGTGGTGCGGGAGCTGCCGGAGATGGTGAAGGTGAACTTCATGATGCCCTGGAAGTCTTCCCAGGCCAGTTCCAGCTTCTTGCTGCCCGATTTCTTCTTGGCGGCCCCGTTGCGTGCGAACAGCTGCGAGGGGTGCCAAAGCGCCGCGCCTGCGGTCAGCAGGCCCGCCGTCTTGAGGAATGTTCTGCGGTCACTCATAATATTATTTGTTGAAATATACACCACTGTTTGCAATCGAGACCACGCCTTTGCCGCAGTCCTGGTTGCCGATGATGCGGCAGGCCCGGATGGGTTTGCGCGCGTAGTAGTCGGGCTGGCCCTCGATCAGCGAGTTGATGCGCACCAGCTGCGAGGAATGGATGATCTTGCCGTCGCCCAGGTAGATGGCCACATGGGAGATGCGCTCCGGTTTGTCTTCGGTGGCTTCGCGGCCGAAGAACACCAGGTCGGCGGGCTGGAGATTGTCCAGTCCCTGCGACACGTCCACGGGTTCGCCGGTCTTGTACTGCTGGGAGGCGTTGCGCAGGAGCATATAGCCGTTGAGGAAATAGACGCTCTTGGAGAAGCCGCTGCAGTCCACGCCTTTGATGGAGGTGCCGGCCCAGAGGTAGGGGACGCCGAGGAACTTTTTGGCGGTCTCCAGGATACGGGCGCGGGCGCGGTCGATCTGCATCTGGCCGGCATCGGCCGGAATGACGGCGTCGCGGCTGTCCACCCATTTGCGGAGGTCCGTCACGTCGGCGCTCGGGATGAAGCACACCGTGCCGGCGGGCAGTTTTACCTTGGTATAATTGCCGTGCTTGCCGAGGACTTCCACGATGTCGCCCCAGACGGCGTCGCTCACGTGTCCGGCGCCGGGACGCGGTGCGTCGAGGAAGAAGGAATAGTAGCTGGTGACAATCGCTTTTCCGGCCGCTTTCCAGGCGTCGAGTCCGGCCTGGTCGATGGGGACGATGGCCAACTCGTTGACCCAGGCCTTGTAGCCGTCGGGGGTCTCGATGTTCACCCAGTAGCCGTTGTCGTGATAGTGTACCTTGACGGGGGTTCCCATCAGGGCCTGTGTGCCGAGTTCGGCGGCATAATCCGGATCCTCGCGCATGTTGATGACGGAGAGGGAAGCCAGGGCCAGGCCGTTTTCATCGACCCGTTCGGGCTCTTGCTGCGGCTGGGGATTCTGCTTCTTTTCGGGGGCCGTGCACGCGAAGGCAAGCAGGGTGCAGAGGGCGAAAACCAGGAGACGTTTCATTGTTTTTTTCGTTTTCTATGCAACAAATGTAAGAAAAATATGGCTGATTTTCGCCACAAAGCGCCGTATTTCGCCCCAAAAAGGCCTGTTTTCGCCACAAACGGCTTTCTGCCGGGTACAAGCAGTGGAAAGGGTGCTTACCTTTGCCGCGATAATTATTAAAATCTGAAAAAATGGAAAAAACTGTTATCGAAGAGAAAGTCATCAACATCATCTCCAACAAACTCGGTCTTCCGAAAGAAGAAGTCACGCCCGCTGCCAGCTTTACGATGGACCTCGGCGCCGATTCGCTCGACACCGTCGAACTGATCATGGACTTCGAGAAGGAGTTTGGCCTGAAGATCTCCGATGAGGACGCCATGGGCATCAAGACCGTCAACGACGCCGTTGACTATATCTCCGCCCGCGTCTAAATCCGCAAGAGGACTTTTCCCTTCCGCCGGACAATAGAGCAATCTACGAGGCGATCCGGCCCAGTTGTTCCGAGATCGCCTTGTAGTAACTCTTGGAAACCGGAATCTTCTTCGCATCCGGATGCGAGAGCACCAGGAAAGCCCGGGCTCCTTCCCGCTTGAAGATGGCCACATTCTCCATATTAACAATATAGGAACGGTGGCAGCGGATCAGCGGTGTGCCCTCCAACTGCTTTTCGAGGCGGGTGGTTCTGCAGCGCATCAGGTAATTGCACAGTTTGCCGTCGTGCACATACCGGATTTCCACATAGTTGTCCTGGGAAGCGATGTAGTAGATGTTGTCCACGGAGAGTGAAAGCCGCAGGACACCGCTGTAATCGTAGAAGGGGATGACCCGGTCGGCTGCCGCATCAGGCTCTCCCGGAGTCTGGCTCAGTTTCAAGGCGGCGATTTCTTCCGCTTTGGACCGGTTTGCGGCAATCAGGCTGAAGATTGCGTACGGAATGGCCAGAATGACGGCCACGCAGTACGATGTCCGCAGCAACAGCCTCGGGGAAAGGGGAATGTCCGGCTGGATGAACTGGGTCGTAAACAGCAGGTAGGCCACGGCGATCAAGACAAATTCGCCGAAAATCCACAGAATATAGCGACCCACCGTCAAGGTGTGACGGAGCTGGTAGAGTTGCATCAGCATTTTGCTCACCAGCAGGATGAAAAGGCCGACCACGTAGAAAAGGAGCGTTGGCACAAGGGTTTTTTCCGGGTCCAGGCCCAGCCAGGCCGTCTCGGAAAAGGGGTGGTAGATCAGCAGGAAAAAGAAGGAAAATACAGTCGCAAACGCGGCTGATCCCCAGATGAACTTCTTCTGCAACAGATATTTAGGTGTGTTCAATGCGCAATTGGTTTTTGCAAAAATAAGAATTTTTATGAAAATAACAGGTACTGGCAGTGCGCTTCCCGAAAAAGTTGTGACCAACGACATGCTCGCCGGATTTCTCGATACGAGCGACAGTTGGATCACTTCCCGCACCGGGATCCGCACCCGTCATCTTTTGAGTACGGAGACCCTCACCGATCTGGCGCTCAAGGCTGCGAATGCCGCCATCGCCTCGTCGGGGGTCCAGCCTGAAGATATAGATTATCTGATTTGTTCCAACGTAGCCAACAGCTATGTATCCCCGTCGCTGGGCAGCATCCTGCTCGCCCCGCTGGGACTCTGCTGCCCGACGTTCGACTTGAACGGCGCCTGCGCCGGACTGGTCTATTCGCTGGATATCGCCGATTCGTTCCTCAAGACGGGCCGGGCGAAGAACATCCTGATCGTCGCCGCCGAGGAGCCCTCGCGCTTCTGCAACTGGCACGAACGGGAAACGTCGGTCCTTTTCGGCGACGGCGCCGCCGCGCTGGTGGTCACCGAAGGGGAAGGATTCAAGGATTTCCTCCTGACGGCCGACACCCACACCGAGGTCCTCTATTACAAGCGTTCGCTGGAAGAGACCCCGTATGACCGGCTGGACGAGAAGACCGAGCCGCTGGTGATGAACGGCCGCGAGGTGTTCCGCCTGGCCGTGACCTCGTGCATCGACGACATCGACAAGATCTTGGAGAAGAACAATATGTCGGGGCACGACATCGATCTGTACCTGCTGCATCAGGCCAATTTCCGGATCATCGAATCGATCCGTCAGCACCTGGAGCAGCCCCGGGAGAAATTCCCGACCAACATGCAGAACTACGGCAACACCTCGTCGGCGAGCATCGGCATCCTGATCGACGAGCTTTCGCGCACCGGCCAGTTGAAAGACGGCGCCACGCTGCTGCTGAGCGCGTTCGGCGGCGGCTTCGTAACGGGCGCGGCGATCCTGAAATGGTCGCAGATCAATTACTAAACGATTTTAAACGGATATAAACGGATAGAAACAGATATGAAACGAGTAGTTATCACCGGACTGGGCTGCATCTCCCCGCTGGGCAACAGCGTGGATGCCATGTGGTCCGGCCTGCTGGAAGGCCGCTGTGCGATCGACACCATCCAGTCGATCGATACGACCGACCTGCCGGTTCACGTCGGAGCGGAAGTCAAGGATTTCCGGCCGGAAGAATACGGTCTCGACCGGGCGATGATCCGCCACAACGACCGTTATGCGCTCTATGCGCTCGCGGCCGCCACGCAGGCCATGCGTGACAGCGGCCTGGAAGTGGGCAAGGATGTGGACGCCAGCCGCCTGGGCTGTGCCATCGGCTCGGGTGTGGGCGGTATCCAGACCTTCTGCAAAGAACACAGTTCGCTGCTGGAAAACGGTGCCCGCGGCGTGTCGCCGCTCTTCATCCCCGAGATGATCGCCAATATCGCATCGGGCAACGTGGCCATCCTTTTCCACGCCGAAGGCCCGAACCTCCCCGTGGTGACGGCCTGCGCGACCGGAACCCACTCCATCGGTGAGGCATACCGCATGATCCGCGAAGGCCGCGCCGACGCCATGATCACCGGCGGCGCCGAAGCCGCCCTCTGCCCGATCGCCATCGCCGGCTTTGCCAACAGCAAGGCCCTGACGACGGTCGAGGATCCCAATGCGGCCTCGCTGCCGTTCGACAGCCGCCGCAAGGGCTTCGTCATCGGCGAAGGTTCCGGTATCATGATCCTGGAAGACTATGAGATCGCCCGCCGCCGCGGTGCGCACATCTACGCCGAAGTCTGCGGCTACGGCAACAGCTGCGACGCCTATCACTATACCGCGCCGCGCGCCGATGCCAAGAGTGCCACCAACTGCATCAAGTGGGCCCTCGAAGAAGCCGGCTACAAGGACGGCGAGGCGCTTTACATCAACGCCCACGGCACCGGCACGCCGCTCAACGACAAGGCCGAGACCCTGGCCATCAAGCAGGCGCTGGGCGAGACCGCCGCACGCAAGGCCGTCATCAGCAGCACCAAGTCGATGATGGGCCACATGCTGGGTGCCACCGGCGCCGTCGAGCTGGTCATCTGCGCCAAGACGCTGCAGGACGGCAAGGTTGCCCCGACCATCCATCTTGACAGCCCGGATCCGGACTGCGACCTCGACTATACGCCGCACACGGCCCGCGACTTCGCCGCCGGCCTGACCATCAGCAATTCCTTCGGCTTCGGCGGGCAGAATGCCTGCGTGGCCCTTCGCAAGATATAATAATATAGGATACTATGGATAGAAGTTTGACAAGAGAAGAACTCAAGAACTATCTGCCGCACCGCGAGCCCATGCTGCTCGTCGATGATGTGGCGCTGGAAGGTGAAATCTGCACCGGCCACTACAAGGTGCGCGGTGACGAATTTTTCCTGCAGGGACATTTTCCGGGCTATCCCGTGGTTCCGGGTGTGGTCCTGTGCGAGATCATGGGCCAGTGCACCTGCGCCCTGCTGCTGGAAGAGCTGCCGGGCCGCCTGACCTTCTATGCCGGGCTCGACAATGTGCGTTTCAAGAACCAGGTGCGCCCCGGCGACCTGATCACCGTGACTTCCCATATTACCAACCGCCGCGGCCTGACCTTCTTCATCGATGCGGAGGCCCGCGTGGACGGAAAACTTTGTGCCAAGGGCAGCCTGATCTTCATGCTGGCCGACAAACCTGAATAAGATGAAATTACTTGAAAACAAAACCGCACTGATCACCGGCGCTTCGCGCGGGATCGGGCGCAGCCACGCCCTCCTCTTCGCCGAAGAGGGCGCCAATATCATTTTCACGGATCTCAAACAGAACGAGCAGAGCGACGCGCTGGTGGCCGAGCTCCGCGCCAAGGGCGTGCGGGCTGATTTCGTGGCTTCCAACGCATCGGATTTCGCCCAGGCCCAGGAAGTGGCCGCGTGGGTGGCTGACAATTACGGCCGCCTCGACATCCTGGTCAACAACGCCGGTATCACCCGCGACCAGCTGATCCTCCGCATGAGCGTCGAGGACTGGAACCTGGTCATGGACGTCAACCTCCGCTCCGTTTTCAATTACACCAAGGCCTTCGCCCCGATGATGATGCGCCAGCGCAGCGGCTCGATCATCAACATCAGCTCCATCGTCGGACTCAACGGCAATGCCGGCCAGTGCAACTATGCGGCTTCGAAAGCCGGCATCATCGGGTTCACGCGCTCCATCGCCAAGGAACTCGGCTCGCGCGGCATCCGCTGCAACGCCGTGGCGCCCGGCTTCATCGAGACCCCGATGACCCAGCAGCTGCCCGAAGACGTCCGCAAAGACTGGATGAAGCAGATTCCGCTGCACCGCGGCGGTCTCGACACCGACGTAGCCCACGTCTCGCTCTTCCTGGCCAGCGACCTGGCCGGCTATGTGACCGGACAGGTCATCAGCTGCGACGGCGGCTTAGCTATCAACTAACAGAACAAACATCACATTATGTCACTCAAAATAGTAGTTTTGGCCAAACAGGTTCCCGACACGCACAATGTCGGGGCCGATGCCATGAATGCAGACGGCACCGTCAACCGGGCCGCCCTGCCGACCGTCTTCAATCCGGAAGACCTCAAAGCCCTTGAAATGGCCCTGCAAGTCAAGGACCAGGTGCCGGGTTCCACCGTCACCGTGGTGACGATGGGTCCGCCGCGTGCCGCTGAAATCATCAAGGATGCCCGCAACCGCGGCGCCGACGACGGTTTCGTGCTGAGCGACGCCCGCTTCGCGGGGGCCGATACGCTGGCTACCTCGTATGCCCTCTCGCAGGCCATCCGCCAGGTCGGGCATGTGGACCTGATCTTCGGCGGCCGCCAGGCCATCGACGGCGATACCGCCCAGGTCGGCCCGCAGGTGGCTGAGAAACTGGATATTCCCCAGGTTACCTATGCCGAGGAACTGCTCGCCGTGGATGCCGCGTCGATCAGTATCCGCCGCCGGCTGGAACGGGGCACCGAATGCGTCAAGGCTTCGATGCCGGTGCTGGTGACCGTGACTTCGGCCGCCGACGACTGCCGCTTCCCCAATGCCCACCGGATGATCCGCCTGGCGAAGGAAGAAGTCCGCATGATGGGTGCCGACAGCATCGACGCCGACATGGACCGGCTGGGCCTCAAAGGTTCCCCGACCAAGGTGAAGAAGATCGAGAGCGTCGTGCTGGCGCACAAGGAATCCGTGGTGCTCGAACCCACGGAAGCCGCTTTGAACGAGCTCTCCGCCACGCTGATCAAAGAGCATATTTTGTAGGAAATAATCATTGAATCGAATGAACAACGTATTAGTATATTGCGAACTGTCGGAGAAGAACCAGATTGCCGACATCGCACTGGAGCTTTGCACCAAAGGCCGCCAGCTGGCCAGCCGGCTGGGCTGCCGCCTGCAGGCCGCCGTGCTGGGCAGCGACGTCAAAGCCGCGGCCGAGTCGCTCTATCCCTATGGCGTGGACGATGTGTTCGTGGCCGACGATCCCCGGCTGGCGCCCTATCGTACCCTGCCGCATTTCGACGTATTGTCGAAACTCATTCAGCGCGAACAGCCCCAGATCGTGCTCTTCGGCGCTTCGAGCGTCGGCCGCGACCTGGCGCCGCGCATCGCCTCGTTCCTGCGCTGCGGCCTGACGGCCGACTGCACGCAGCTGGAGATCGGCTCGCACGAGGATGTCAAGAGCGGAAAGACCTATGAGAACATCCTCTATCAGATCCGTCCCGCTTTCGGCGGCAACATCATCGCCACCATCGTCTGCCCCGAGACCCGTCCGCAGATGGCGACGGTCCGCGAGGGCGTGATGAAGAAAGCGGTTTTCGACCCTGCCTACAGGGGAACCATCATCCCCGTTGCCGTTGAGGCTTCGCTGGGCGCCGCCGACAAGGCCGTCCAGATCCTGAGCCGCGAGATCGAAGAGCAGAAGATCGACATCAAGGGCGCCCAGATCATCGTGGCCGGCGGCTACGGCATGGGCAGCAAGGAGAACTTCCAGCTTCTGCACAAGTTTGCCCACCTGATCGGAGCCAGCGTCGGCGCGACCCGCGCCGCCGTGGACGCCGGTTTCTGCGAAGGCGAGCGCCAGATCGGCCAGACCGGCGTGACGGTCCGCCCGAAACTCTACATCGCCTGCGGTATCAGCGGCGCCGTCCAGCACCGTGCCGGTATGGACCAGAGCGCCAAGATCATCAGCATCAACACCGATCCGGATGCACCGATCAACGCCATCGCCGACTACACCATCATCGGCGACGTGATGACGGTCATTCCCCAGTTTATGGCTTGTTACAAAAATAATCTGAAGTAGTTATGAATTTCTATACCGATAACGAAAGCCTTTCCTTCTATCTCCACCATCCGGAGATGGAGAAAGTGGTAGCTGTCAAGGAAAAAGATTTCGCCGAAGCTGGAAAGCATCCCGAAGCGCCCGCTTCCGCCCAGGAGGCGGTGGACCAGTACGACATGGTGATGAACCTGGCGGGTGAGATTGCCGGCGAGGTGATTGCGCCCAACGCCGAGGAAGTCGATCACGTGGGTCCGACCCTGGCCGACGGCCGCGTGCAGTATGCACCCGGTACCCGCCGCAACCTGGATGCCCTCATCCAGGCCGGACTCTACGGCGTGTCGCTGGAGCGCAAGTACAACGGTCTCAACCTGCCGCGTGCCGTGGTGGTGATGATGGCCGAGATTATCGCCCGCGCCGATGTGGGCTTTGCCACCATCTGGGGCCTGACCGACTGCGCCGATACCATCCAGGAATTCGCCGACGAGGCCCTGAAAGAAAAGTACCTGCCCCGCATCTGCCAGGGTGCGACCTGCTCGATGGACCTCACCGAGCCGGACGCCGGCAGCGACCTGCAGTCCGTGCGCCTGAAGGCGACCTGGGACGAGGCGGCCAAATGCTGGCGCCTCAATGGCGTGAAACGCTTCATCACCAACGGTGACGCCGACCTGCACCTGGTCCTGGCCCGCAGTGAGGAAGGTTCGACCGACGGCCGCGGCCTGTCGTATTTCGTCTTCGACCGCGCCGACGGCGGCATGACCGTGCGCCGCATCGAGAACAAGATGGGTATCAAAGGCTCGCCGACCGCTGAACTGCAGTTCACCAACGCCCCGGCGCAGATCGTGGGCGAACGCCGCCTGGGCCTGATCAAATATGTGATGTCGCTCATGAACGGCGCCCGCCTGGGTGTCGGCGCCCAGTCCATCGGCCTGTGCGAAGCCGCCTGCCGCGAAGCGGAGGCCTATGCCGCCTCCCGCGAACAGTTCGGCCATCCGATCAACCAGTTCGTGGCCGTGCAGGATCTGCTCGCCCGGATGCGTGCCCGCACCGACGGCGCCCGCAGCCTGATGTATGAGACCGCCCGCTACGTTGATCTGGCCGCTTCTTCGCGTGCCGCTTCCCGCGTGGCCGACATCCTCACCCCGCTGGTCAAACTCAGCGCCAGCGAGTTTGCCAACCGCAACGCCTACGACTGCATCCAGGTTCACGGCGGCAGCGGCTTCATGAAGGAATACGCCTGCGAACGCCTGTACCGCGACGCCCGTATCCTGTCGATCTACGAGGGAACGAGCCAGCTGCAGGTAGTAGCTGCCATGAAGGGTATCGCCTCCGGCGCTTATCTCAAGCAGATCGAGAGCTACGACGCCCGCGTGGCCGAAGGGCTTGCCGCCGGACTCGACGGGAAAGCCGCTCCGGCCGCCGAGCTGCAGCGCTGCCTCGATGTCCTGCGCAAGGCAACCGACGGTTACCGCCGCTTCTACGAGCTGGCAGCTACCGAAGGCACGACGAGCGAACGCTTCGAGCATGCCACCCGTGCGCTGACCGAAGTGCTTGCCGCCATCGTGATGGGCTACCTCCTGCTGCTCGACAGCCAGCGCGACGCCCGCTTCCTGAGCTCCTGCCAGTACTTCGTCCGCGAAGCCATCGGCCAGGCCAGCCGCCACATCGCAACGCTGGAGAACTGCTAAGTTGCGCTGCAACGGACGCAGCTGACTGTCAGCTGATTATGCAATCTGATCCCCCTCAAAACGAGGGGGATCAGTTGTTATAAATGGCTGATGTTCAGCTGTGTCCGTTGCAGCGGAAAAAAGCGGGCAGGGCCGTACGGTTCTAGCGAAACTTCATTATCTTTACGCCTTCAAATCTGACAGACATGAGCACCGACCGTTTTGAGCTGGTCAGGGAGTCCTTCCGGAAGAAGGCTCCGGCCGTTGAAATCCCTTCACGGAAAGCGTCTGAATATTTCGGAGAACAGGTCTTCGACCGCGCCCAGATGCGGAAGTATCTGGATTCCGACACGCTCCAGGCCCTGCTGGAATGCATCGACAAAGGACATCCGCTCGACCGGGCAACCGCCGACGGCGTCGCCCGCGGAATGAAGGAATGGGCGCTGGAACACCACGTAACCCACGTCACCCACTGGTTCCAGCCGCTGACCGAAGGCACTGCCGAAAAACACGACTCGCTCATCGACCTCGATGGGAAGGGCGGCGTCATCGAGACCTTCGACGGCCGTTCGCTCGCCCAGCAGGAACCGGACGCTTCGTCGTTTCCCAACGGCGGCATCCGTGCCACCTTCGAGGCCCGCGGCTACACGGCCTGGGATCCCACCTCGCCCGTCTTCATCCAGGAAGATACGCTCTGCATCCCGACCGTCTTCATCGCCTATACCGGGGAGGCGCTCGACTACAAGACCCCGCTCAAGCGTTCCATCAAGGCGGTTACCGACGCCGCGCTTCCCATCTGCCGGCTCTTCGATCCGGCTGTGAACAAGGTCCGGTGTTATCTCGGCTGGGAACAGGAGTATTTCCTGGTGGACGAAGACCTCTATGCCGCACGGCCCGACCTGATGATCACCGGCCGGACGCTGATGGGGCACATGTCTTCCAAGAACCAACAGCTCGGCGACCACTATTTCGGCGCCATTCCTTCGCGCGTGGCCGCGTTCATGCGGGAGCTGGAGGTGGAAGGCCTGCGCCTGGGCATTCCGCTCAAGACCCGGCACAACGAAGTGGCGCCCAACCAGTTCGAGATGGCGCCCATCTACGGGGACGCCAATCTGTCGAACGACCAGAACCAGCTGGTGATGAACCTGATGAACAGCATCGCCCGTAAACACGGCTTCGTGGTGCTGCTCCACGAGAAACCCTTCGCCGGGGTGAACGGTTCGGGCAAGCACTGCAACTGGTCGCTGGGGACCGATACCGGCCGGCCGCTGATGGCCCCGGGCCGCGACGCATCCGGCAACCTGTTGTTCCTCAGTTTCTTCGTCAACGTGCTGATGGCTGTCCAACGGCACAACGACGTGTTGAAGGCCACCATCGCCAGCGCCACGAACGCCCACCGCCTGGGCGGGCACGAAGCGCCGCCGGCCATCATCTCCGCCTTCCTGGGCCGGACCATGACCGCCGTCCTGCGCAAGATTCTCGAAGTGCCTTCCGACACCCCGATCCAGATTGCCGGCAAGAAGGAACGCAGCGTGGGCCTGATCGAGATCCCCGAAATCTTCGTGGACAACACCGACCGCAACCGCACCTCGCCCTTCGCTTTCACCGGCAACCGCTTCGAGTTCCGGGCAGTCGGTTCGTCCGCCAACTGTGCCGGCGCCCTGGCCACGCTCAACGCCGCCGTAGCCGAGCAACTGCTCGATTTCAAGAAAGAATTGGATGCCGCGCTGGCTGCCGGGAAGACCCTGCCGGTGGCCGTGATGGATACGCTCAAACCCATCATTGCCAAGATTATCGACGTGGTCTGCTTCGACGGGAACGGCTATTCGGAGGAGTGGCAGCAGGAAGCCGTGCGCCGCGGACTCGACGTGGAGACCTGCGTGCCGAAGATGTTCAAGGCCTTTACCACGCCCGAATCGGTGGCGATGTTCACCCGGACCGGCGTCTATACCGAAAAAGAGCTGGCCGCCCGCAATGAGGTCAAATGGGATATCTATATCAAGAAAGTCCAGATCGAGAGCCGCGTGATGGTGCGGATGGCCATCAACCACATCATTCCCGCCGCCCTGGAGTTCAAGACCCGGCTGCTTCAGGACGTGGCGCTGCACCAGCAGGTGATGGGCGGCTTCGACGGCTGCCAGACGGAGCTCGACCTCGTCCGGCGCGTCGGCGGCTACATCCAGGAGATCAGCGAGCGCGCCGAGGCGATGCGCCAGGCCCGCAAACGGGCCAATGCCATTGAGGATGAATACGAACGTGCCATGGCCTACCATGACATCGCTTCCCAGATCGAAGAACTCCGCCGTCCCATCGACAAACTCGAGGAACTGGTGGACAACCGCCTCTGGCCCCTCCCGAAGTACCGCGAACTGCTGTTTATCAGCTAGGCTGGCTATAACGCCGCGCTACAGCGCCGCAAGGATCAGGATCTGGGCGGAGACCACGCGCAGGAACATCGTCAGCGGATAGACCGTTGAATAGCTCACGGCAGGGATGTCGTTGGGCGAGCCGGTGGTGACGAACGACAGGGCGATGGGGTTGGTCATGCTGCCCGCGAGGGTCCCCATCAGGGCAAAATAGTTGAGTTTGAAGACCAGCCGTCCCAGGATGCCCATCACCAGGATCGGAATCACCGTGATCAGGACGCCGTAGCCCACCCACACATAGCCGCCGCCGGCCAGCGTGCTGACAAACTCCGGTCCGGCCGAAAGGCCGACCGCCGCCAGGAAGAGGGAAATACCGATCTCCCGCAGCATGAGGCTGGCGCTGATGGTCGTATAGGTGACCAGATGGAAACGGGCGCCGAAACGGCTCAGCAGGATGGCCACGATCAGCGGACCGCCGGCCAGGCCGAGCTTCACCGGAAGCGGGATGCCGCTGATATGGAACGGAATCATGCCCACGACCACGCCCAGCAGGATACCGATGAACATCGGGATGATGTTGGGTTCACGCAGGCGTTTCTGCGAATTGCCCAGCAGACCGGCCACTTCCCCGATGGCGCTCTCGGCACCGACCACCGTGAGGCGGTCGCCCAGCAGGAGTTCCAGCGAAGGCGAAGCGATCAGGTCCACACCGGAGCGGTTGACGCGGGTGACATTGACTTTGAAATTCTTGCGCAGCTGCAGCGAGCCGAGTTGCTTGCCGTTGATGCTGCTGCGCGTGACCAGGATGCGGCGCGAAACCAGTTCCGTGTTCCGGCTCTCTTCATCCCAGACTTCCTGCGGCATCTCGATCTGCCGGCCCAGGAAGGTGACCACGGCTTCGCTGTCGCGCGGGTCGGAGACGAAAAACACTTTGTCGCCCAGGCTGATGACGGTCTGTGCATCGGCCAGTTCCGGCGCCTCGCCTTCTTTCATCACGCGCGAAATCACGAACGGGCGGTTCAGCAGCCGCGCCAGTTCCCAGACTTTCTTGCCGTCGAGCTGGGGATTGGTTACGACCACCGTAATACGGTCGGGGTCGTGCGTCTCGATGACGTGCTCCTTGTGGAGCCGCTCGTCTTCCCGGAGCGGATCGACCCGGAACACGCGCCGGAGCAGGATCAGCGAAAGGATCAGGCCGATCACGCCCAGCGGATAGGCCACGGCGTAGCCCAGGGCGATGGAGGGCTCGCTCGTCCCCACCGTGTCGAGATAGGTCTGCTGGGCGGAACCCAGGGCCGGGGTGTTGGTCACGGCGCCGGACATCACGCCGGTGAGCGTCACCAGGCTGGTGCCGCTGAACAGGGCGATTAGGCAGGTGACCAGGATGCCGAGCAGCAGGACGCCGATCGACACCATATTCAATTTTAGGCCGTTCTGTTTGAGCGAGGAGAAAAAGCCCGGGCCGACCTGCATACCGACCGAATAAATAAAGAGGATCAGGCCGAATTCCTTGACGAAGCCCAGCACTTTCGGATCGATGCCCATTTTGAAATGGCCGAAGGCGATGCCCACGAACAGGATCCAGGTCACGCCGAGCGTAATGCCGCCGATTTTGACTTTTCCCAACAGGGTGCCCAGGGCAATCGTGGCCGCAAGGATGAATATAATGTGGGCCGTACCGGTCCCGAAGAGCAATTCTGAGAACATACGCGGAGAATATTTGGACTTTTCCGCAAAGATACGCTTTTTCGCGGAGGCGGCGATACAACGGTGAAATCTTTTTTTTAACTTTACAACGCAATGAAGAGAATGAACAACATCTGGTGGTGGCACTTGCAACTCGATTAGTCGCAAGGAAGCCAGCTTTTGTATCCATAAAAGGCCTGTCGAACTTGCGACAGGCCTTTTTCTTTTGAAACAAATCATTAACAAATACACAAACGCCATGAAACAGAAAAAATTCCTGCTCCCGGAGAGCGAAATCCCGACCCACTACTTCAACATGCAGGCCGTGATGCCCAACAAACCCCTCCCGATCCTCAATCCCGCTACGAAAGAGCCGCTCAAGGTCGAAGACCTCTACCCGATCTTCTGCGAAGAATGTGCGAAGCAGGAACTCAACCAGACCGACGAATGGATCCCCATCCCCGAACCGGTCCGCGAGCAGTACGCCATGTACCGCTGCACGCCGCTGGTGCGCGCCTACGATCTGGAGAAGGCCCTCGGCACCCCGGCCCACATCTATTTCAAGAACGAAAGCGTGAGCCCCGCCGGCAGCCACAAGCTCAACTCGGCACTGGCCCAGGCATACTATGCCAAAGCCCAGGGAATCACCAATATCACCACCGAGACCGGCGCCGGACAGTGGGGTGGCGCCCTTTCCTATGCCGCCAAGAAATTCGGCCTGGAGCTGGCCGTCTATATGGTCAAGCTGAGCTACGAGCAGAAGCCTTACCGCCGCTCCATCATGCAGACTTTCGGCGCCGCCATCACCCCGTCGCCGTCGATGTCCACCCGCGCCGGCAAGGATATCTTGACCATCAATCCCAATGACCGCGGTTCGCTGGGCTGCGCCATCTCGGAAGCCATCGAGCTGGCTGTGACCACGCCCAACTGCAGATACACCCTCGGCTCGGTGCTCAACCACGTGTGCCTGCACCAGTCCATCATCGGCCTGGAGGCCGAGAAGCAGATGGCCATCGCGGGCGAATATCCCGACATCGTGATCGCCTGCTTCGGCGGCGGCTCGAACTTCAGCGGCATCGCCTATCCGTTCATGCGCCACAATATGCGCGGGGAGCGCAAGACCCGCTTCATCGCGGCTGAACCGGCCTCCTGCCCGAAACTCACCCGCGGCAAATTCGAATACGACTTCGGCGATGAAGCCGGGCTCACGCCGCTGCTCCCGATGTACACCATCGGCCACGGTTTCAAACCGGCCAGCATCCACGCGGGCGGCCTCCGCTACCACGGCGCAGGCGTGATCATGTCGCAACTGATGAAAGACGGTTACATGGAAGCCGTGGACATCAACCAGCTCGATTCGTTCAACGCCGGGGTGATTTTCGCCCGCACGGAAGGCATCATCCCCGCGCCGGAATCCTGCCACGCCATCGCCGCCACCATCCAGGAGGCGCTCAAATGCAAGCAGACCGGAGAAGCGAAGACCATTCTCTTCAACCTCTCCGGTCACGGTTTCGTGGACATGGCCGCGTACGACCAGTACTTCTCCGGCGAAATGCAGAACTATCAGCTCTCAGACGAGGAACTGGCCCGCTTCATCAAGCCGGTTGACGAGCTCAACAGCAGCATCCGCTGACCGGGGCGCGTCAATCGATGACCAGCACAAAGCCGCCGCCCGGTGCCATGTGTACCGGCAGCGGCTTTTTCGATTGTACTTCGACCGTCTCGATCTTGTAGTCGGTCGCGTTGCGCGCGGCATTGACGCCGTCGCGGTAAAGGACGGCGCTGTGTTTTCCTTTCACCAGGCCGCTCAGGTCGAGCGACAGGTCGCGGGCATCCCAGCCGGTCAGGCCGCCGATGTACCAGCGCGTGCCGCTGCGCCGGGCCGTGACGATGTACTGGCCCACGGTACCCTGCAGGATGCGCGTCTCATCCCATACGGTCGGGATGGCGGTGATGAAGTCCGTGGTTTCCTGCTCCTTGCGATAGGCGCTCGGGTTGTCGCACAGCATCTCGAAGGGCGCGTCGAAGACCACATATTCCGCCACCTGGCGGGCGCGGGTTCCCTGGCTCACGGGATTGCTGTTGTTGGGCGCGAATTCGCGCTTGAGGGCGTTGCGCATGGCGCCGGGCGTGTAGTCCACCGGGCCGGAGAGCATGCGGATATAGGGGAAGGTGACATCGTATTCCACGATGTCCTCGGTGGTCCATTTCATCTGCTCGAGGCCCCATACGCCCTCGAAGTTGAGCACGTTGGGCCAGGTGCGGTTCATGCCGGCCGGCTTGTACATCCCGTGGTAATCGACCAGCATCTGGTGCCGGGCGGCTGCTTCGGCGATGCGGTAGAGCTGCTCGGTGACTTCCTGGTCGTCGCGGTTCATGAAATCGACCTTGAAGCCCTTGATGCCCATCTTCGAATAGGTCTTGCAGGCTTTCTCCAGGTCTTTGTCGAGCACGTAGCTCACGGCCCAGAGCACCAGGTCCACGCCCTTCGAGGAGGCGTATTCCGCAAGTTCCTTCAGGTCGATGGCGGGATTGAGCTTCATGATGTCGAGCGGCGCCGACCAGCCTTCGTCGAGCACCACGTATTCGATGCCGTTCTCTGCGGCGAAATCGATGTAATGCTTATAGGTCCGGGTGTTGATGCCGGCTTCGAAATCCACGCCGGTGATGTTCCAGTCGTTCCACCAGTCCCAGGCCACCTTGCCGGGCTTGATCCACGAGATGTCTTTCACGCGGCTGGGCGATGCCAGCAGATAGACGAGGTTGTTGACGGGCAGGTCCGCGTCGCTTTCCGCAATGGCCAGCACGCGCCAGGGGAAATGCCGGGGCGACTTCTTCGACGCATTTTCCTTGATGACGGCCAGGTTGGTCGTATATTGGTCGACAAGCACCTGGCCGCGGCGCGGCGTCTCGCGTACGACCGCCGGGACGGGCGCGAAATCGCCCTCGAGCGAATAGGCCTGGCGGCCTTTCTTGAGGAACAAACCCGGATAGGATTCGATATCGGCATCGGTCACGGCGACGCGCAGCGGACCGTCGAGGCAGACCAGCAGCGGAGAGAAAGCGATGGTATTGTCCTTGAAGCGGCTGAGCGGCGCCACCGTATATTTGTTCTCAAACGATGTACTGTAGGGATTGCTTGTTCCGGTCGTGTAGGGTACATAACAGGTGTAGTCACGGTCGAAATTGAATTCCGCCGTTTCCCCGGTCACACATTCGCCCGCCTTGAGTTCCGTCGAGGAAAAACGGTAGGCCACCCCTTCCCCGTCATAGGCGCGGAAAGTCAGGCTCCAGCCGTCGGCCAGCACGAGTTCCAGCTCGTTGTAACGTTCCTGGATGACCGCCTGCCGCCAGAACGGCGCCGACACCATCCGGTTCACTTTCCGGTGCACATCATCACGGACCCTGGCGTCGCGGCCGATCTCATTGCCGGAAACAGTCAGGGAAATGGCCGAAGGGGCCAGTACCTGCCGACCGCCGTGGCGGACGCTCCAGCAGACCGGTTTCTGTTTCTGGACGTCCACTTCCACGGCGGTCCGTCCATCGGGCGACGAGAGTTTATAGACTTTGGCCGCAGCACTGCCGGCGGTCAGTGCGCCTGCAAAGGCGGCCAACAGGAAAAAAGTAAAAAAGCGTTTCATATTCTGGGATTCAATCCTTACAAAATTACGAAGAAACTTTTAACTTTGTAGCCTGACAAATCATTTTCGATCATGAAACTCGACGGAAGACGCGAAAGCACGAACGTAGACGACCGCAGGGGCAGGGGCTCCTCGGCCGGCAAAATCGGCGGCCTGGGACTGGGCGGCCTCATCATTGGTGGACTTCTCATCTGGATCCTGGGCGGCGATCCCACGACGGTGCTCCAGGAAGCCGGCGGCGTGCTGGGCGGCGGCACCCAGACTACGGGCAGCTACACCCCCACGGCGGAAGAAGAGGAACTGGCCACTTTCGCCAAGCAGATCCTCGCCGGAACGGAAGATGTCTGGACAGCCATTTTCAAAGCCAACGGCCTGACATACGAACCTCCGCGCCTGGTGCTCTTCTCGGGTGCCGTGCAGTCGGGCTGCGGCGGCGCCACTTCGCAGTCCGGTCCGTTCTACTGCAGCGCCGACAGGAGCGTCTATCTCGACCTCTCGTTCTTTACCTCGATGAAGAAACAGATCGGGGCCGACGGCGATTTCGCCTACGCCTATGTGATTGCCCACGAGGTGGGACACCATGTGCAGAACCTGCTCGGCACGCTGGGCCAGGCCCATCAGCAGATGGCCCGCTACAAAGCCAACAGCAAGGAATACAACCAGATCAGCGTCCGCCTCGAACTCCAGGCAGACTTCTATGCCGGTGTCTGGGCCCACCACGACAACAAGATGTTCGGTTCCATCGAACCGGGCGACATCGAGGAAGGCCTGGCTGTCGCCTCGAAGATCGGCGACGACTACCTGCAGAAACAGGCCTACGGCTATACCGTCCCCGACGCCTTCAACCACGGCACCTCGGCCCAGCGCTCGAAGTGGCTCCGGAAAGGCATCGCTACCGGCGATCCTTCGCAGGGCGATACCTTCTCCATCGCTTACAATTCGCTCTAACCGCCTGCTGCCATGCATGATATCCGCAATCCTGAGCTGTGGCCCTCCGGCGCGCTCAAGATCGAATGGGTGCGCCACCACATGCCGCTCCTGAGCGGCCTGGAGGCCGAATTCCGCAGCGAGCAGCCCTTCGCCGGCTGCCGTATCGCCCTCTCCGTCCACCTGGAAGCCAAGACGGCCTACCTGTGCAAGGTCCTGGCCGCAGGCGGCGCCCAGATGTACATCACCGGCAGCAATCCGCTCTCGACACAGGATGACGTGGCCGCCGCCCTGGTCCACGACGGGCTCAACGTCTTCGCCTGGCATGGCGCCACCCCTTCGGAATACGAAGCACACATCCGCCGCGTCCTCGAGATCGGCCCGAACATCATCATCGACGACGGCGGCGACCTGGTCGCCCTGATGCACAGCGAATATCCGCAGCTGATCCCCGGGGTCATCGGCGGCTGCGAAGAGACCACCACCGGCATCCTGCGCCTGCTCGCGATGGACCGGGCCCGGCAGCTCCGCTTCCCGATGATGCTGGTCAACAATGCCGACTGCAAACACCTGTTCGACAACCGCTACGGAACCGGTCAGAGCGTCTGGGACGGCATCAACCGCACCACCAACCTGATCGTGGCCGGCAAGACGGTGGTCGTGGCTGGATACGGCTGGTGCGGCAAAGGTGTGGCCATGCGGGCCAAAGGCCTGGGCGCGAAAGTCGTGGTGACGGAAGTCGATCCCATCAAGGCGATGGAAGCCGTGATGGACGGCTTCACGGTGATGCCGATGAAGGAAGCCGCCCGCGTGGGCGACCTCTTCGTGACGGTCACCGGCTGCGCCGGCGTCATCACCCGCGCGCATTTCCTGGCCATGAAAGACGGCGCCATTCTCTGCAACGCCGGCCACTTCGACGTGGAAGTCGATGTGGCGGCCCTGCGCGAAATGGCCGTCGAGACCGCTCCCGCCCGCAACAATATCATGGGTTACCGCCTCGAAAACGGGCATAAACTCTATGTCATCGCCGAAGGCCGCCTCGTGAACCTGGCCGCCGGCGACGGCCATCCCGCCGAGATCATGGACATGTCCTTCGCCATCCAGGCCCTCAGCGCCCGCTATCTGGTCCAGCACAAGGACGACCTTGTCGCCCTGCCGCGTACACCGGGCGCCATGACCCACGACGTCCCCCGCGAGATCGACCAGGAAGTCGCCCGCCGCCTCCTTGCCTACTGGGGCTGCGCCATTGACACCTTGACGCCCGCCCAGCACAAGTACCTCTACGGGGAATAACGCCTCCCTCCAGGCTTAGCCGCAGCAGAGACAGGGTCAGATGGTCAGTTCTTCTCCTTCGCTGTGGGCGATGATGACGGCACCGCAGGTGTCGCCATAGGAGTTGATGCAGGTGCGGGGCATGTCGCAGATCTGTTCGACGGCCAGCACCATGCCGATGCCTTCGAGCGGGAGGCCGACGGCCGAAAGCACGATGGCGAGCATCACCATGCCGGCCATCGGGATGCCGGCGGCGCCGATGGCGGCCAGCAGCGCCGTGAAGACGATCATGATCTGCTGGGCCAGCGAAAGGTCGATGCCGTAGGCCTGGGCGATGAAAATCGCGGCGACACATTCATAAAGTGCCGTTCCGTTCATGTTGATCGTGCTTCCCAGCGGGAGGACGAAGCTGGCAATCTTGTTGGAAATGCCGCATTTCTCCTGCGAATCGCGGATGTTGATCGGCAACGCCGCGCCGGAGGAGCAGGTGGAGAAGGCCGTCAGGATGCCGGTGGACATCTTCTGGATATGCCGCCAGGGATTCTGCTTTCCGAGCACGCGCACGAGCAGCGGCAGGACGATGCCGCCCTGGATGAGCAGGCCGCCCCAGACCACCAGCACGAATACACCCAGGCTCCCGGCCATCGAAAGCAGCGCTTTCGGATCGCCGGCCTGTTTGCCCACCACATTCGCCACGATGGCGAACACGCCGTACGGGGCGAGCTTGATGATGAACATCGTGATCTTCATGATCACTTCGTAGATGGCCGTGAACAGGTTGCTCAGCGTACCGGAATACTTGATTTCGACCTTGTTCATAAACAGGCCGAAGATCACGGCAAAGAAGATGATGGGCAGCAGGTCTCCCTTGGCCATCGCCTCGAAAATGTTGGCCGGCACGATGTTGACGATCTGGTCGATGAACGAGACGTTCTGCGTCCCCACGTTCGCGACCGATTCGGTCAGGTTGAGGCTGGCGCCTACGCCGGGCCGCACGAGGTTGACCAGTGCAAGGCCGATGACGGCGGCGATCAGCGTGGTGCCGATATAGTAGAGGAGCGTCTTCCCGGCGATGCGGCCCAGCGCGGCGGAATTGCCCATGCCGGCCACGCCCAGGGCGATGGAGGTGAATACCAGCGGAATGACGATCATCCGCAGTCCGCGGAGGAAGATATCGCCGGCCCATTTCAGATAAGGGCTCCAGTTTTCGTAGGGTGTGATCTTGCACAGCAGGATGCCGGCCACGATGCCCAGACCGATGCCGATGAGGATCTGCCAGTGGAGGGCCAGGCCTTTTTTCTTTTTCTCGTCTGCCATAAGCGGTTTATGCTTTCCGGCCGCTTTGCGCGATCATCGCGGCCACTTTGTTGTTGAATTCCTTGTTTTCCAGCATGTCTTCGAGCGTGAGCTGCATCCGCCAGCGCCAGTAATGCTTGGGATTGGCGGGGATGTTGATCCGTTCGCTGGCCGTATCCGGCACGCGGAGTGACGGCTCCAGGGAGAACCAGTCCTGCAGCGGGAGGATGGTGAGCATCGACGGTGCGTGCAGGTGTTCGGCGATGATCCACTGGCAGGTTTCCACCGGGCAGTCTTCGCCGCCGTGGTTTTCGCCCCACCAGCCGCGCAGGGTGCTGGTATCGTGCGAGCCGGTGGTGCAGACGCTCATGTACGGATATTCGGAAGGATTGCCCAGCATCTGCCGGGGGTCCTTGGGCATCCGCTGCACTTCAAGGGAGAGGATGTGCAGGTCGGAGAGGACTTGCGGCACGCAGGCCGGGATCATGCCGAGGTCTTCGGCGCAGGTGAGCATGTTGGTCGCCCCGATGAGCACCGGCAGCTTGCGCAGGGCCTGTTCCCGCCAGAACTCGGTGTTGCGGGTATAGAAGAATTCGTCGTAGAGCCGGTTGTAGGCGTCTTTCTCCCACTGCTGCAGGTCGTTGTAGCTCTGGGTGTACTGGGCGCTGATACGCGGGTGCCACATGCCCTTGTGTACGGGATCTTCCACGAAGAGCACTTCGCGCGGATCGTCGTCGCGGTACGGGCGGGCGTGCCGCTGCTCGTCGAAATGGAAGCCGCGCCAGCGCAGTTCCTCGACCGAATAGGGCAGGGCCGGGCTGAAATGGCCCATCAGGCCGGATTTATAGGGGACGGGGATCTCCCAGATGCGGAAGAAGCCCAGCACGTGGTCGATGCGGTAGGCGTCGAAATATTCGGCCATCTTGCGGAAACGGCGTTTCCACCAGGCGTAACCGTCTTCGGCCATCCGGTCCCAGTTGTAGGTCGGGAAGCCCCAGTTCTGGCCGTCGGCGGCGAAGGCGTCCGGCGGGGCGCCGGCCTGCTCGCCCATGTTGAAATATTCGGGTTCGGCCCAGGCTTCGACGCTGTGGGGCGTGATGCCGATGGGGATGTCGCCCTTGAGCGCCACGCCTTTCGAACGGGCGTAGTCGTGGGCTTCACGCAGCTGCCGGTCCAGCTGGTACTGGACGAAAATATAGTAGTCCATCTCGGCCTTGGCCTCGTTGTAGAGCCGGGCCACGCCGCGGGCGCTGTAGGTCCGGAGCCGTTTCCACTGCGAGAAATCGGCGGTGCCGTAGCGGTCGCGCAGGACGCAGAAGGCGGCGTAGGGCATCAGCCATTCGCGGTTGGCCTCCAGGAATGCCTGGAAAGCCTTGCTGCCCATCGTGCGGCTGCCTTTCTGGGCGAAGATGGCACGCGCGTAGCGTTCCTTCAGCTCGAATACACGCTCATAGTCGAGCCGCGGCAGGGCGTTCAGCTCGGCGGCTTCGGCCTCGAAAGCGGCCTGCACGTCTTTGTTGCGGAGCGGCCCGAGGTCCTGCAGGTTCAGGTAGATGGGATGCAGGGCCATGATGGTGATGCCGCCGTAGGGGTAGGAATCGGTCCAGGTCTTGGTGGAGGTGGTATCGTTGACCGGAAGGAGCTGGAGAACGGCCTGGCCGGTTGCGGCGGCCCAGTCGGCCATCAGTTTGATGTCGCCGAAATCGCCGATGCCGGCGCTGCGGCGGCTCCGGAGGGAGAATACGGGGATGGCGGTGCCGGCGTAGCGGGGATGCTGGTCGGGGAAGGTCGTTTCGCTTACGGCGTACGGATCGGTCCGGTTGAAGCAGGTCTCCCAGACGATGCTGCCGTCTTTCTTGCGGCAGATGAATTTATATTCGAAGTGTTCGGGCAGGCTCTCTTTGTCGAGGTCGATGTGCCAGAGGATGCCTTGCGTCGCAGTCATTGACAGGGCCTTCGCGGGATCCCACTGGCCGAGGGCGGGGCAGTTGCCGGTCAGCAGCAGCTGTTCGCCGTGCAGCAGCCAGGGTCCGATGGTCTTGATGGTGATTGTTTCCATATCAGTGCGGTTATATTATTTTCCTGGCTCCGTTGCTCTGGTTTTTCGTTCCGCTCGCAGAAAAATGCTCGCGTCCCAAAAACCACCCGCAACTGCGCCCTTGCGCCATCGGCGGCAGGCCATCGATGGCTATAATTTTCAAAGATAGCAATTTTTTTGTAAGTTTGTCGTATGGCTACGAAGATCAAAAGCGTGTGGTACTGTACCTCTTGCGGAAACGAAAGTCCGAAGTGGATGGGGCGCTGCCCCGCCTGCGGCGAATGGAATACGATGGTGGAAGAACCGAAGGCGCCCAAGAACGCTTCCGGCGGCGGCGTGGCGGCACGCCAGCGCGCCTACATCGACGCGTCTGACGCCCGGCCGCAGCGCCTGCGGGAGATCGACCTGTCGAGCGACAACCGTTTCTCCATCGGGATCGAAGAACTCGACCGCGTGCTGGGCGGCGGGATGGTCGCCGGCAGCATGATCCTCATCGGTGGCGAGCCCGGCATCGGAAAATCGACGCTGTCGCTGCAGATCCCGCTCTGCTGCAAAGACTTGCGGACGCTCTATGTCTCCGGCGAGGAGAGCCTCAAGCAGATCAAGCTCCGGGCCGAACGCCTGGGCGGGAGCGACGATGACTGCTTCATCCTGAGCGAGACCCTCCTCGAAAACATCCTCACCCAGGCGCGGGAGATCAAGCCCGCCCTGCTGATCGTCGATTCCATCCAGACCATCTACAGCGAAGCGCTCGACTCGTCCGCCGGCAGCGTCTCGCAGGTACGCGAATGTGCTTCGGCGCTGCTTCGCTATGCCAAGGAAACGGGTGTCCCCGTCATCCTGATCGGCCATATTACCAAAGACGGGACGCTGGCCGGACCGAAGATCCTGGAGCACATCGTCGATGTCGTGCTGCAGTTCGAGGGTGACACGAAAGGCTCCTACCGGATCCTGCGCAGCATCAAGAACCGTTTCGGCTCGACGGATGAACTGGCCGTCTTCGAGATGACGGGCAGCGGCCTGCGGGAAGTGCGCAATCCTTCGGAGATCCTCATTCCCATGCACCAGGACGACCTTTCGGGCATCGCCATCGCCGCCATGATGGACGGCACCCGGCCGTTCCTGATCGAGATTCAGGCGCTGGTCAGTACGGCGGCCTACGGCACGCCGCAGCGTTCGGCCACGGGCTTCGACGGCCGCCGCCTCAATATGCTCCTGGCCGTCCTGGAGAAACGGGCGGGCTTCAAGCTGGCAGCCAAAGATGTCTTCCTGAACATTGCGGGCGGCCTCCGCGTCTCCGACCCGGCCTGCGACCTGGCCATCGTCGCCTCCATCCTTTCGTCGAACTTCGACCTCTACATCTCTCCGAAGGTCTGCTTCGCCGCCGAAGTCGGTCTCAGCGGCGAGATTCGCCCCGTCAGCCAGGTCGAACGCCGCATCGCCGAAGCCGAAAAGCTCGGCTTCGAGGAAATCTACATCTCGTCGTTCAACAAGGAATCTTCCTTCGCCCGCCGCAAGAAAACGGTCGACGGCGGCATCACCGTCACCCCCGTCTCCGACATCGCCGCCCTCTGCCGCCGCCTGTTCCAGTAACGGAGCCGCGAGTCGCATCGTCCCTCGCCGGTCCTCATCGTCCCTCGCCGTCCTCGTCGTCCCTCGCTGGTCTTCATCGTCCCTCGCTGGTCTTCATCGTCCCTCGCCGGTCCTCATCCGCCTTGCCGAGCCCTTCGCCGCCATCCTCCTGACCGTCTGCCTCGCCAAACTCGCCTCTCGCCAGATTCCGACCTCCTCCGGCCTCCTCCAGCCTCTCCCGGCCATAAAAATCGGCCTTCCTTATGGCCGACCCCCGGTGAAAACGCCCTTCGGCCATAAAACCGCTGGGATTTTATGGCCGGGGGGTCCAAGCTGTCCGGTCAGGCCGGTCAGGCGGCACGCGATGGCCGACCCGCTGATGGTCGGAGCCGGGAGGGACGCAGACGATGGCCTGTAACCGATGGGGTAAGATCGCAGTTGCGGGTGGTTTTTCGGGCCGGGAGCATTTTTCTGCGAGCGGAATGAAAAACCAGAGCAATGGAGTTCGGATGACAAACGAGATGTCCGGTCGGAGCCGGGTATGACGCAGAAGATGGCTGACTGCCGATGGAATCAGATGGCGTCGTTGAGGCCATAAAGCCCCGGCCATAAAAACCGGCCCTTCTTATGTCCGACCCCCGGTGAAAACGCCCTTCGGCCATAAAACCGCTGGGATTTTATGGCTGGGAAGTTATTCCATGATTATAGCCAATGCCGCGATAGCGAAATATCCTCGACCAAAGCTGCCGGAGGTATTCATATTTCTGACGCCATCCTTCTCGGTAAATATGAAATCAATTCAAATTATGCTTGCAAATCGGGCGGTCGTGTATTAACTTTGTGCTATCCATAGCCACGGTGGCGTTGGAGATTTATGTGAAAAAGATTATGGCTAAGGAACATTCTTATTTCGAGAAGGAGGAGCGGTGCAGGCGGGTTTTCGAATGGACGTTGAAAAAATATGGAGGCGTGTGGCATCTGTGTACGCCGGGCGAAAAGCAGCCCGTCATTTTCAATGACAGGAAAGACTTCGTCTATGCGATGACGCTGGTGGCGATGTGTGCCAATGATTGCCCGGGTATCCGGATCATCACCTTTGTGTTGATGAACAATCACGTCCATTTTGTCATCTGTGGTACACGGGAACAGGTGTTGGAATTCTTCGCATTGTTCAAAAAGCGGCTCTGCCGTTACCTTTCTTCCAACGGACTTGTCGTCAACCTGTCTGCGTTTGATTGTGGAGAACCGATTCCCATCGATAATCTGGAGTCGTTGCGCAACCAGATTGCTTATACGAACCGCAACAATTTCGTAGTGGATCCGGATCAGACGCCGTTCAGTTATCCTTTCGGAGCGAACAGCTACTATTTCCTCCCGATTGCCAAAGAACGGCAACAAGGCAAGTTCGGCGACTTGAGCATCCTGAACAAGAGAAAGTTCGTTCACTCGAAGCAAATCGACTACCCGGATACATTTACGATTGTTGACGGATTCTTTTCCCCGATGAACTATTGCCGGCTGGACATCGGTGAAGGCGTGTTCCGGGATGCCCGTCACTACTTTCACAAGCTTTCGAAGAATATCGAGGCCTACCGGGACATTGCGGCTATGCTGGGAGACAGGGTTTTCTATACCGATGATGAACTGCTGGATATCATCAGGCAATTTTGCAAGGAAAACTACAACGTCCATAAGGTTCATCTGTTAGGCTGGAGCGAAAAGATGGAGTTGGCCCGCACACTCCATTTCGAGTACAACGCCGACAACGCTAAAATTGCCCGGCTGTTGAAACTTCCTGTCGAAACGCTGGATGCGATGTTCCCGATGCGTAAGAAGCCATAAATCCCCGGCCATAATAATCGGCCTTCCTTATGGCTGACCCCCGGTGAAAACGCCCTTCGGCCATAAAACCGCTGGGATTTTATGGCCGGGGGGTCCAAGCTGCCCGGTCGGGCCGGTCAGGCGGCACGCGATGGCCGACACGCTGATGGTCGGAGCCGGGTATGACGCAGAAAATGGCTGACTGTCGATGGAATCAGAGGCCGTCGTTGAGGCGGTTGAGGCCATAAAGCCCCAGCCATAAAAACCGGCCCTTTTTATGGCTGACCCCCGGTGAAAACGCCCTTCGGCCATAAAACCGCTGGGATTTTATGGCCGGGAAGTCCAAGCTGCCCGGTCGGACCGGTCAGGCGGCACGCGATGGCCGACCCGCTGATGATCGGAGCCGGGCGGGATGCGGACAATGGCCTGTAGCCGATGGTGTAAGAACGCAGTTGCGGGTGGTTTTTCGGGCTGCGAGCATTTTTCTGCGAGCGGAATGAAAAACCAGAGCAATGGAGCCCGGATGACAAACGAGATGTCCGGTCGGAGCCGGGTATGACGAAGGAGATGGCTGACTGTCGATGGAATCAGAGGACGTCGTTGAGGCGGTTGAGGTCTTTGGCGTTGCCGGTTTTGGACTTGTAGCGCTCGCCGGTGTCACGGCCGATGGCCTCGTAGAACGAACGGTCGTAGCCGGGTTCCGTGTAGCGGCCGGGGATGACGCGGCCGTCTTTCGACGGTTTCATGATCTGGTCGTTGTGCTTGACGATCAGCAGGCGGGCCAGCACATCCCAGCGCTGCATCATCATTTCCGCGTAAGAAGCCGTCTTCTGCGTCAGGTAGGCCACCGTTTCGCGCGGCGTCAGCTTGGCGACCGCCGCCGCCACGGAATCCTGCTCAGACGCATAGAAATCCTCCAGCGACTGCTGCGCTTCCCGCAGGTCGCCGATCATCGCACTGTAGCGGGGATAGACCATGTTGGCCACGAAATTGTTCATCCAGAAGGCGCTCTTCTCGCTGAACCTATTGCTGATGTTGTTTTCCGGACGGAAAGGCGCCGGAACGTCGTTGACGCAGCAATAGACCGGAACGTAGGCGACCATGCTGGCGTCGTCGCAGTTGAAATACATCACCCCGCCCACGGCGTCGGGCAGCCAGCCGCGCAGGTGTGAAACCAGCGTGAAGCCGCTCTGCTGCGTACCGATGGCCCTTTCGCGGAAATACTTCGTCCCGTCTTCGCTCTCCCAGCTCATCGGAAGCGGACGGTAGGGGGAACTCCAGGGACCGGCGCTGATGTCGGCGGTCATGTCGAGCGGCGTACCCTCGTAGTGGTCGCGCATGTCGTTCATGATGTCGCGGACCGATACCTTCCGGACCGGCTTGATCCAGAGCGGCAGATGGTCGCAGGTCGCGAAATCGCCGTTGATGTAGGGCAGATACTTGTCCATCTCGGCCGGATCGCTGTGGTGCCGGAAGAAACTCCATACGCGCGCGTCGGCATAGCGGACCTTCTCGAACGAGATCGGGCAATAGGCGTCGCGGAAACTGAAATCTTCGTCCCGGCCGGAGAAGTAACCCATTTCCCGGGCGAAGGAGATGGCGTCAGCCGCATACATCGACTGGCCTTCCACTTCGTAGAAGCCCAGCTTCTTGTCGATCTTGCGGGCCTGCGGGAACTGGCGGATGCGGCAGATGTTGGCGTGGGCGCTGATGCAGTCGTCCGGGATGCGGACGGCCACCCAGACGGCGCCCTTCCGGCCCGGTCCCTTTCCGATGAATTCGAAGATCCAGGCCTCGTTCTTGTCGCAGACCGAGAGACTCTCGCCCGTGGCATTGTAACCGTACTCGGCCAGCAGGCCGGCCATCACCCGGATGGCTTCCCGGGCGGAGGCCGAGCGCTCCAGGGCCAGATGGATCATCGAGTCGTAGTCCAGGATCCCTTCCGGGTTCTGCAGTTCTTCCCGGCCACCGAAGGTGGTCTCGACGATGCTGACCTGTTTCTCGTTGATGTAGCCGATAACATTATAGGTATATTCAACCTGGTCCACATACCCGCGGACCGGACCCCGGCCCCAGCTGCGGATGGCGATTTTCTCGCCGGGCGCATGGCGGCCGGCCGGCGTGCTGCGCAGCGACCCGGCAAAGCCGAAGCCGTCGCAGTTGTAGGTGCAGATGACCGATCCGTCAACGGAGGCGTCTTTGCCGACGATCAGGTTGGTGCAGGCGAAGCCCGCCGTTGCGCAGAGCAACGGCAGCAACGTCAGAAGGATTCGTTTCATAAGAGATTTACTTCCCGCCGAAGACGACATTCAGGCCCAGGCAGGCACTTTCGCTAAAGTTGTTGATGGGTATATGGTGTCTGCTGGTCTTGAGGGAAGCGGCGTTCAGCCCGAAAAACAGGCCCAGCCCGTTCTTCGGAATGATCTCGGCATAGCATCCATAGTTGTTCACCGGGCCGAGGAAGGTACCGTTGACGCTCAGGTTCAGCCAGTAGAGGGGAGAGAGGTTGAGGGAAGCCATCAGGTGGTTGAAGCCGGCGGTCCGGTAATACAGCGCGCCGACGCTTATCATCTCGTTTAGGAACGGAACTTCAACGCCCGCATAGAAGCTGGGCCTGACAGGGCTCTCATAGCTGTCGGCGGGTGCGCTGCTGATGTCGGTCAGCCGGCTGAAATCGTCGATGACCCGCTGGAGGTTTTCCTTGAAATCGTAGTTGGTGCTGATGCCTTGCAGCCCCGTGAAGGAGGCCGTCGCACCGGTCGTGAGCGTGGAGACGCCTTTGTTGAAACGCAGCGCCGTGCCCAAGTCGTTGACGGAAGCCGACAGGTTGACGCCATTGATGAAACCATCGAGCCTGAGCCGGTATTCGACGCCCAGATCGACGGCCACCGCGAAGCCGCGCAAGGCGATGTCATCCGCACGTAAGTGGCTGTCTTTCCAGGCGATGCCCGCCAGGTGGCCTTCGCCCTCCGTGGCGGCGCTGACCTGCTCTGCATCGATTCCGATCTCGATCTTCCGCAGGTCGATGTCGCCGGCGTAGAGGCCGGAAAGCAGTTTGACGCGGCCGCCTACGCGCAGGCCTTCCACCAAGTCCCCGAGGTCGTGGCTGTAGCCGAGGGACAGCGCCCCGTAGATGCGGCCGGAAACCTGCGGTCCCGGATAGCTTCCGTTCTCGTTCAGTTTGGCGAATCGGAGGAATTCCTTGGGCACAAGGGCGGAGCCGTCTTCGAGGACGGAAACGCCGATGCTGACGAAGCCGTTCGCCCCGAGCCGGAACCCGCCGCCGAGCAGGTCCATTTCAAGCCGCTCTTTCAGATAGGGATCTCCATCCGGAAGGGCGGAAAGGAAGCTGTCGGCCGATATGTCCGGATGCATGAAAGTCTTGAGGCTTCCGCCGGCCGGAAATACAAATTGGCCGAGTCCGGCATTGCTCCAGGTTTCAACGCCGACGGCGCCGAGCAGCGGCACGGAAACATAGTTGACCTGCGGCGCGAAAGCGGCGTTCATCTTGCCGCGCTGCGGCGAGGTCTCGAAGAAATAGCTTCCGCGCAGCGACTGGGCGGAAACAAGCGTACAGGCAAACAGCAGGACGGCGACGGAAAGGATATGTCTTTTCATGGAACGTTCGGTTTAGAAGGAGAAATAGAATCCGTCGGGCACCTGGATTTTCAGATCGGCCTGGATGTAATCGTTGGCATTGATGGCTTTTCCGCTGCTGGCCGGCGCTGCGTTGAGGATCAGGACGCCTTTGGCGATGGACTTGGCCGAAGCGCCCATGGCGCCGCCGAAATCGATCTCGACGGGAGTTGTCCCGCCTGCGGCGATTTCCTGGGAGACGGGCTGCGTGAGTTGATTGCCGGCTTCGTCGGTCATCACGAAATCGAGACCGAGTTTGAGCGGCGAGGTGTTGGTGATGTCTCCGACCAGTTTGAGCCGGTTCTCTTTGAGGATGTCACCGAAAACAGTCGGCAGCGGGAACGAGTCGCTGTATTCGAGCTTCAGCCCCGGTCCGTACCCCAGCGGGCTGCTGATATCAAGCGCAACCTGGAGGTCGTATTCCTTGTCCAGCTCCACGATGCCGGTTTTCGTATTGTCCGTGGCAATGTCCAGATAGACATAGATGATGTCGGGGAACGGCTTGAACAGCGAGGGGATGTTGGCTTTGACACCGACCGCTCCGCCGGCGCTTTTCCCGTTGCTGCAGAAGCGGTAAACCCGTTTGACCGTGGCGCCGTTCGTGGAAACGGGCAGGTCGAAAGGCACGTTCTTCACCTGGGCGGTGGTCTGGCCGTCACGCTGGGCCACGAATGTGGCCACGGCGCGGGTGGGAACGCTGAAATTGCTGCTATAAGTAAGGTGCAGTTCCGGGGAGGTGAAGGTCACGGGCGTGTCGTCGCCGCCGAACTTTTGGGCGACCTTGGTCAGCTTCAGGCGGGATCGGATGCTGTCCACCCCATAGGTGAACTGCCCCTCGACCCCCTTGCACAGGAGATTGACCAGCTGGACGCGGATGATAAGCGGATTGGAACTGCCGGTCTCCTGGTAGCGGGCCTTCGTCGTCTTGGGCTTGTCGACGAGGATATTGCCGGAGAAACCGATATGCGCGTTGATGTCGAGCGTGCGTTTGGCCCGGTTGAAATTGTCGGGATTGATGACGATTTTCTTCAGATTGAGGACCTTCGAGGCGCTGTAACCATTGCTGCTGTTGAGTTTCAGGTCGTTGAAGGTGACGACGCCGTCGGGATAACCCGCGACTTCGAACAGCTCATGCAGGTCGAAACGGATGTCCGGCGTGACGGTCCCTTCGGTGAGCAGGCAGTCGGGGATGCTGAACGTGATCTTGACCTGGGAGTCGTCGGTCAGCAGGACGGAGGAGAGTCCTTCCAGCTGGGCCGGCATCTTCTCGATGGTGAATGGGAGCCGGAAACCGCGTTCGGCAATCTTGCGTGAGGCGGCAATGCGGCTGGAAAGGTCCGCCACGCCGTTTTCGTCGAATTTGATGCCGGAGGGCTTGCTGAATGCGGGATATTCAATATCGATATACCTGCCTTTGTAGCGCTTCAGGCCCAGGGAACGGTCGATGTCCTGCGGTACGGCGAACGACAGGTCGTACGGGTCGGAGCCGTAGGAGATGGAATAGGTGCCGTTCGAATTCTTGCTGATCCACTCGTCGAATTCATCGCCGATCAGCTCGCCCACGGTGATCTTGTCGGTGCTGCCCAGCGGCAGGTTGATGTCGCCGCTTCCGAAGTGGGCGGCGGTGTCGAGTTTGTCGATGTCATAGGTGGGATCTGCGCACCCGATGACCGAGGCGGCCAGCAGGATGCCGGACGCCTTAAGCAGGAAGTGTTTCATGCAAAGCTATTTGCCGGCCTCTTCGACCAGCTTTTTGAAAATGGGCAGAAATTCGGGATTGCCGCCGTTGGTGATGACTTCGGGGTGGAACTGTAAGCCGAGGATCATGGCTCCGCCATCTGCGAAGCCGGCCAGTTTGCCGCTGCGCTCGACGGCCTCGATGATGCCGTCGGCGGAGGTGGCCACGACCTTGAGCCCCTTGGGCACATCCTTGATGGCCTGGTGGTGGAACGTATTGACCACGGCTTTTTCCTTGCCGAGGATTTTCGCCAGCAGGGAACCTTTCTCAATGCTGATCGAATGGGTTCCGACCGTACCGGTGGTCGGGCTCTGGCGATGCTTGACGTAACTCGAAGGAATCTGCGAGGGGATGTCCTGCCAGAGCGAACCGCCGAAGGCCACGGCCAGCAGCTGTTCGCCGCGGCAGATGCCCAGCACGGGAATGCCCTTGGCCACGGCCGCGCGGACCAGTTTCACGTCGTAGTCGTCGCGTTCGGGCACGACTTCGCCCAGCCCGCGGACCGGCTCCTCACCGAACCATTTGAGCGGGTCGAAATCTTCGCCGCCGGTCATCAGGATGCCGTCGACGGCTTCCAGGACGGCGTCGATCTGGTCCATGTCGCCCGTGACGGGAATCACCAGCGGGACTCCGCCGGCCATCCGGACGGAATTGACATAAGTCATATTGACCCGGCACTGGCCGCTTTCGCTATAGGCGGAAATGCCGATGACCGGGGTTTTGGCGGAAAGGCCGAGCGCTGCTCCCAGCAGCACAAGCGCCAGCAGGATATTACGTTTCATAATCAGGGGTCAAAATTATAATTTTCTGTCCCAATTTGCAAAATCTTCTCCCGATCCGACCGTGATGGACAGGCCCTTGGAGAGCGAGCCCCATTCGTCCGGATTGTCGAAATGGAAGGTCACGTCGAAGCCGGCGCCGTCCGCCCGGAAGTTGAAGACATTGCCGTTTACGTGCTTGAGTTCGCGCAGCCAGGCTTTCTTGTTGTGCATCTTGATGCAGAGGCGGCCGTCTTCGATCAGGATGTCGATGTCGCCCAGCACCGCATGCTGCGGGGTGTAGTGGCCCTGGATGCGGGACCAGGCCGGCGCGGGTTTCTCCACGCGTTCGGCTGCCGCCTTCTCTTCGGCCGTGGCCCGGCGGTCGGCTGTCGCATACCAGTCTTTGATGTAATCGGCCTCGTAGTCGTAGTCCGCATAGCCCAGGAACAGGTCGATGGCCCGGCGCAGGATGGCGTGCCGCGCTTCGGACGGCGCTTCGCTGTTGACCTGGATGGTCATGGCGAAATCCATTTCGGGGACGAAGGCGCAGATGGTGGTCATGCCCCAGGTGGTGCCGGTATGGAAATAGAGGCGTCCCTTGCGGGTCTGCTCGATGAACCAGCAGTGTCCGTAGAGATTGGTCTTGTCGGGCGTCTGCGAGGTGATGGTCACGCCGCGGTGCAGGAAGTTCATCTGTTTTTCGGAGATGACCTGCTTGTCGCCGACCTTGCCGTTGTTCATGTGGAAGACGGCCCATTTGATCAGGTCGGTCGGCGTGCTGCACAGGCTGCCGGCCGGACCGATGACGGTCAGCCACCAGAGCGCCTGTTCGTCGCCGTACATCGGCCAGATGTTCATTTCGCGGCCCTTGCGCTCGAAGGCGTAGGGGAGGGCGGCCCTTCCGTCGGCGAGTGCGGGGCCGAAGCCTTCGCCGTTGAGGGTCGATTCGTCCATCCCGAGCGGCTTGAAGATGCGCTCGCGCACGTTCTCTTCCCAGCTCTTGCCGGTGAGCTTCTCGATGATCATCGCGGCGGGGATGAAGGTGATGTTATTATATTGGTAGTCGCCGCGGAAGGTGTAGGCGGGCGGCATGAGCTTCAGCATGTGGTAGATGTCGTCGCGGTCGTAGCCCAGGTTGCCCAGGTAGGTGCCGATGTCGTCGCGCAGGCCGGTCCGGTGCGAGGTCAGGTCTTTCACCTGGAGGTTTTCGCTCACCCAGGGATCGTACATCTCAAAATCGGGGAGATGCTGCTTGACGCGGTCGTCCCAGCTGAGCAGTCCTTCGTCGACCAGCTGCGCCAGCACGGCCGCCGTGAAGGATTTGGACACGGAACCGATCTGGAAGAGCGTGTGCTCGTCCACGGGTGCGCCGGTCTCGAGATTCTTGACGCCATAGCCTTTTGACAGGATGACTTTGCCGTCCTTATAGAGGGACACGCCCATGCCGGGAATCTTCCAGTCGGCGCGGACCTGTTCGATGGTTCTTTCAATATTGGCGATGATTTCCTCCTGCGAAAGGACAGGAGTGCGCGCGGGAATGTTTTTCGTGGTCTGGGCGCCTGCCACGGGGGCCAGGAGCACGAGAATGGCGGTGAGGAGTAAGGTCTTTTTCATTCTATAAAAATAGTGAAAAAAAAGCAATTGCGTGCAAAAAGTTTCATTGATAGTAAAAAATGTTTACATTTGGCAGTTTATTTTGGGTCAATACCCTTTGATTATGAGTATGGATAAGCGAAATCTTACATTTTGGCAGATGTTCAATCTGAGCTTCGGTTTCTTCGGGGTTCAGATCGCGTATGCGCTGCAGAGCGCCAACATCAGCCGCATTTTCGCCACGCTGGGCGCGGACCCGCACCAGCTGAGCTTTTTCTGGATCCTCCCGCCGCTGATGGGAATGATTGTCCAGCCCCTGATCGGGAAATGGTCCGACCGTACCTGGTGCCGGATGGGCCGCCGCAAGCCGTATCTGCTCGTGGGCGCCATCGTCGCCGTGCTGGTGATGGTCTTCCTGCCCAATGCGGGCAGCCTCAATTTCAGCCAGCGTCTCTTCCTGGGCCTGAACGGCGCGATGTGGTTCGGCCTCTTCTCGCTCATCTTCCTGGACACCTCCATCAACGTGGCGATGCAGCCCTTCAAGATGATGGTGGGCGACATGGTCAATGAGCAGCAGAAGACGCAGGCCTACTCCATCCAGAGTTTCCTGTGCAACGCCGGCTCGCTGGTGGGCTACCTCTTCCCGATCTTCTTCACCTGGATCGGCATCGCCAATACCGCGCCCAAGGGCGTGATTCCCGATTCGGTGATCTGGAGCTTCTACTGCGGCGCTGCCATCCTGATCCTCTGCGTCCTCTATACCTTTATGAAAGTAAAGGAAATGAATCCGAAGGAGTATGCCGAATTCCACGGCTTCGACCTCCAGGCGCAGCAGGAAGGCAAGAAGGAAGGGTTCATCAAGCTGCTGGCCCAGGCCCCGAAGGCGTTCTGGACGGTCGGTCTGGTGCAGTTCTTCTGCTGGGCCGCCTTCCTGTTTATGTGGACCTATACCAACGGTGCCATCGCGCAGAATGTCTGGGGAACCACCGACGTGACCTCGGAAGGCTACCAGACGGCCGGCAACTGGGTGGGCGTGCTCTTCGCCGTCCAGGCTGTGGGCTCGCTCTGCTGGGCGCTCTTCATCCCGAAATTCAAGTCGAACCGGGCCGCCTACATCACCTCGCTGGTGATCGGCGCCGTCGGTTTCATCTCGGCCTGCTTCCTGCACGACAAATACCTGCTCTTCATCTCGTATTTCCTGATCGGTTTCGCCTGGGCCGCCATGCTCGCCCTGCCGTTCTCGATCCTGACCAATGCGCTCAAGGGCAGCTCGCACATGGGTGAATACCTCGGCCTGTTCAACTGCACCATCTGCCTGCCGCAGATCATTGCCGCGGCCCTTGGCGGCCTGGTCCTCAGCGCCGTGGGCGGCTCCCAGGCCGGGATGCTGGCCATCGCGGGCATCCTGCTGCTCTGCGGTGCCGCGAGCGTGCTGGCCATCCGTGAGAATACAAACAGATAAAGTCATACTTAAAGTTTAACAAAAGCAGTTTCTATGAAGAAGATTCTAACTCTGCTCTCGATCCTGGCCCTGACATCGGCCACCGCCTTTGCGCAATATACCGCCAAAGGCGTCGTGGAAGACAAGTTCGGACCGGTGATCGGGGCTGCTGTTATCCAGGTGGGTACCAGCAACGGCGTGCAGACGGACATCGACGGGCAGTGGACGCTTACGGTTCCCTCCGCCAGCACGCTTATCGAGATCAGCTTCCTGGGTCTGAAGACCGTGACGGTCGAGGCCGGACAAGCCGCCCGCATCGTCCTGGAAGATGATCAGGAGTTTCTTGACGAAGTGGTCGTCATCGGCTACGGTACCGTCAAGAAGAGCGACCTGACCGGTTCTGTCTCGACGGTCCGGGCCGATGAAATCAACAAAGGTGTCATCACGACTCCGGCCGACCTGCTGCGCGGCAAGAGCGCGGGCGTGGTCGTCACGGCCGGTTCCGGTATGCCGGGTTCGGGTGCGACGATCCGTATCCGCGGTACATCGTCCCTGAATGCCGACCAGAGCCCGCTCATCGTCATCGACGGTCTGCCGGTCTCCAATGACGGCATCAACGGTATGAGCGACCCGCTCTCTTCCATCAATCCCGACGATATCGAGAGCTTCACGGTGCTGAAAGATGCTTCGGCAACCGCCATCTACGGTTCCCGCGCCTCCAACGGCGTCATCGTGATCACCACCAAGAAGGGGTCGAAGACCGGCAGCAACATCCCGCACGTGGCCGTTGACTTCACCGGCTCCGTCAACACGATCGCCAAGTACAACGACCTGCTCGACAAGGATGGTATCGTGAACATCATCCGTTCCTTCTACGGGGACAATTCTGTGGCAGAAGCAGCCCTGGGTATCTACGAAGGCGGCAAGCAGGTGCTCTACGACACCGACTGGCAGCGTGAGATCTACCAGATGGCCCCGACCTACGACGGCAACGTGAGCATTACCGGCAAGATCGGCAGCTTCCTCCCGTACCGTGTCTCGGGCGGCTACACTTCGCAGGAAGGTACCCTCAAGGGTTCCAAGATGAACCGCGGTACCGCTTCCCTCAACCTGTCGCCGACCTTCTTCGACAACCATCTGACCGTCAACCTCAACGGTAAGGGCACTTTCGCCCGCAACTGGTACGCCAACCAGGACGCCATCGGCGCGGCCAACCACTACGACCCGACCAAGCCGGTGCGCAACGGCGTAGGCGGATATAACCTGAACGGCTATACCACCTGGTTTGACGCCAACGGCAATGTCAATACGATGGCCACGATGAACCCGGTCGGCCTCCTGGATGCGAAGTCCGACGTGGCCGACGCCTACCGTTTCATCGGCAATGCGCAGTTCGACTACAAGGTCCACGGTTTCGAAGCGCTCCGCTTCAACCTCAACCTCGGTATCGACTGGGCCAAGAGTGCCGGCACCACCGAACTGGCCATGGGCTCCGAGGCTTCGTACCACAACACCAACCAGTCGGGCGGCGGCAGCCACACCGATTACGATTATGGCCGCCGCAACACCACGCTCGAGTTCTACGGCGACTGGAACGAAACCTTCGGCAAACACAACATCGACCTGATGGCCGGTTATTCCTGGCAGCATTTCTGGAGCAACAGCCACAGCGACACCTACCGCATCAGCGACAAGAGCGTCCTCGGCCATTCCGTAGGTGAAGGCGAACTCTACCTGATCTCGTTCTTCGGCCGCGCCAACTACACGTTCGCCGACAAGTACCTGATCACCGCCACGATGCGTGCCGACGGTACCTCGCGTTTCCAGAACCACAAGTGGGGCTTCTTCCCCTCCGTGGCCCTGGGCTGGAACGTGATGAAAGAAGACTTCATGCCGGCTGACGGTGCACTCAGCACCCTGAAGCTGCGTCTCTCCTGGGGTGAGACCGGCCAGCAGTCCGTGGGTGGCTACTACGACACCTTCGCACAGTTCCTCACCCACCAGATGGGTTCCTTCTATTTCTTCAACGACCGGCTCATCACGCCGATCTCCGCAATCGGTTACAGCGCCGACCTCCGATGGGAGACCACCACGACCTACAACGTCGGTGTGGACTTCGGTATGTGGAACGACCGGTTGACGGCCAACCTCGACCTCTACCGCCGCGATACCCGCGACATCCTCAACTTCATTCCGGTCCCGGCCCTTTCCAACCTGACCAACTACCTGAATACCAACATCGGCAGCATGACCAACATGGGTGTTGAGCTGGGTCTGAACGGTATCCTGGTCGAGCAGAAAGACATGAGCTGGACCGCCGGCTTCAACGTGGCTTATAACCACAATGAGATCACGCGGCTGACGGCTTCCGACGACGACGCCACGGGCGTTGAGACGGGCGGCATTTCCGGTGGTACCGGCAACAACGTCCAGATGTTCCAGGTCGGCCAGCCGATGAATGTATTCTATGTCTATCAGCAGGTGTACGACGAAGCCGGACGTCCGATCAGCGGCGTCTATGTGGACCGCAACAACGACGGTACGATCAATGCGGATGACAAGTATTTCTATCACAAGCCTTTCGCTGACTTTACCTTCGGTTTCAACACCAACTTCAGCTGGCGGAACTGGACGGCGGCCCTATCCGGCCACGCCGCCCTCGGCAACTGGATGTACAACAACGTGGCCTCCGACACGGAAATGCTGACCGACCTGTACACCAACAGCTTCATCGGCAACCGCCTGTCCTCCGCCTGGGATTCCTACTTCACGCAGGCCCAGTATCTGTCGGACTATTACATCTCCGACGCATCCTTCCTGAAACTCGACAATTTCACCCTCGGTTACACCTTCCCGAAACTGTTCAAGGTGGGCGGCGACAACTACGCTTCCCTGAACCTCTTCGGAACCGTGCAGAACATCTGCACCCTGACGAAGTACAAGGGAATGGACCCGGAGGTGTACGGCGGTATCGACGGTACGGTGTATCCGCGTCCGCGGACCTTCGTCCTCGGTCTCAAATTCAACTTCTAAAACAGCGTGAGATATGAAAACGATCAAATATTTTTTCAGCATCCTGGCCATCTCTGCCACGCTGACCTCCTGCATCGGTGACCTCAATGTCACGCCGATCGATCCGAATGCCGATACGGCCGACAAGGTGCTCGTGGACGAAGCGTCCTTCACTTCCTTCCTGGCCGGTGTCTATACGGGTTTCGCCACCTCCGGTTATTATGGTGCCAATGGCAGTCCGTCCATATCCGGTCTCGACGGCGGTGCTTCGCAGTACTTCCGCGGCCTGTACAACTTGAACGAACTGACGACCGATGAGGCTGTCAATAACTGGAATGACCAGACGATCAAGAATTTCCATTGGATGAACTGGACCACCTCCGACGTGTTCATCTATGCCTTCTATTCCCGCATCTTCATGCAGGTCTCCGCTGCCAACGAGTTCATCCGCGAGGCGAAGGCTTCCAGCGTGACGTTCCCCCAGAAAGAAGAGTACATCGCCGAGGCCCGCGTCCTCCGCGCCCTGGCTTACTACCACGCCATCGACAACTTCGGCAACGTGCCCTTCGCCGATGAGACTTCCGTGGTGGGCGCCTTCCCCGACCAGATCCAGCGCGCCGACCTCTTCGACTGGCTGGAAAAAGAACTGAACGACCTGATTGACAACAGTGCCCTTGCCGCACCCCGCGCCAACGGCTATGCCCGCGCCGACAAAGGTGTCGCCAAGTTCCTGCTCGCCAAGCTGTACCTGAATGCCAAGGTCTATACCGGCACGGCCATGTACGACAAGTGCGCCCAGGTGCTCAGCAGCCTGATGAAAGACGGCTATAGCCTGCATACGACTTCGCAAGGCGTTTATTCGGCCTATCAGGAACTTTTCCTGGCCGACAACGACCGCTGCACCGATGAGATCATCTTTGCCGTTGAGCAGGATGGTGTCAATACCACCAGTTACGGTGTGACGAACTATATCATCTTCTCCTCCGTGATGGGTGACAACAGCCAGCAGAGTCCTGCAGATTACGGCATCTCCAGCGGATGGAACGGAAACCGTGCCACGCCGCAGTGCTATGACCAGTTCACAAGTTCCGATGCCCGCTGCCTGTTCTTTACGACGGGACAGCAGAAAGACATCGATGACGTGTCCAACCCGCTTCATGGATATCCGTTCCGCAAATTCTTGAATATCAAGAGCGACGGTAATCCTGGACAGGAACAGGGCTTCGTTGACACCGATTTCCCCGTCATGCGCTATGCCGACGTACTGCTGATGGCGGCCGAATGCCAGGCCCAGGGCGCTTCGATCGACGGTCTTTCGGCCTTCAATGAGGTTCGTGCCCGCGCCGGTGTCCCTGCCGTGTCTTCGCTCTCCCTGGATGAAATCATCAAGGAGCGTGGCCGTGAACTCTACCAGGAGTGCTGGCGCCGCAGCGACCTCATCCGCTTCGACCTCTTTACGACGGACAAGTATCTGTGGCAGTGGAAAGGCAATGTCCGGGACGGCCAGGCTGTCGAGTCGTATCGCAACCTTTTCCCGATTCCGGATTCTGACCGGCTCGCCAATACGAAACTTGTCCAGAACCCGGGCTATTGATAGGAGGATACAATCATGAAAAAAGTATTATCCATTCTCTTCGCAGGCGTGATCGCCCTGATGGCCACCGCCTGCTACCCCGAAGAAAACTTCGTCACCTTCGATGCGTCGAAGGCAACCGCCCCGCAGGTGAGTTCCTATGAAATGGGCGCCAAGGCCCTGTCCGTGGCCTACACCCCGGGCAAATTCAACCAGGGATTCAACGAGAAGCTGGCAGTCAATCACATGCTGGTCATCACCTCGGTCGACGGCAAGAACGTCAGCAAGGCCGTGGCCGTTTCCAATAAAGACAATGTCATGAACGCCAGTGTGACGGCACTCAGCAATGCCCTCGTCGCCCTCGGCTGCCAGGAAGACCAGACGGTCTCCTTCGAAGCCGTGGTCCGCGCCACGATGCAGAATCCTTCGCAGGACAACGGCCGAAACGGCTATGTCGATTCCAAGGACAAGGTCAGCGTGAGCGGTTTTGTCGTGACCTTCCCCAAGGGCAGTCCTTATATTGAATACACTGAGACCAGCCCCTTCAGCGTCATCGGCTCGCTGTCCGAATACGGTATCAGCTGGGACGGCGACCTCGAAATGTGGATGACCGAAGATGGCAACCAGCACGTGGCCAAGAGCGTCTCGCTGAAAGCCGGCGACGAGTTCAAGTTCCGCAAGGACCAGGACTGGGCCGTCAACTACGGCGGTGAGTTCGGCAGCCTCGACACGCCGTTCGCCGTCAGCCAGGATGGTCCGAACATTGTGGCCAAGGCCGACGGCCTCTATGACCTGTGGCTCGACATCGCCGCCGGTACGGCGACGCTGACCGAAGCCTACCAGGCCTATCCGGATCACAAGGAAGCCAGCAACTGGAGCGTCATCGGCTCGCTGTCCGAATACGGTATCAGCTGGGACGGCGACATCACGATGCTGACCGATGGAACCACCCACGTGGCCCAGGGCGTCAAACTGGCCGCTGCCGACGAGTTCAAGTTCCGCCAGGACAAAGGCTGGGCGGTCAACCTCGGCGGTGAATACGGCAGCCTCGGCTCCGACTTCAGCGTCACGCAGGACGGTCCGAACATCAAGGTCGGCGCCGACGGCGTCTATGACCTGATCGTCAATCCGGCTGCCGGTACGGCCCAGATCGTCGAGACCCTCGGCGGCGGCGTCTCCGGCAAGATTGGCGGCGACGAACCCGAACCGGGTCCGGAGCCGACGCCCGTGACCGGCTGGAACATCATCGGCCTGAACGGTGACTGGAACAACGATATCATCGCCACCAATGACGGCAGCCTTTGGACGGCCTACATCACCGCTACCGAAGATACCGAATTCAAGTGGCGCAAGGATGCCGGCTGGGATGAAAACTACGGCGGCGTCTTCGCGGCGCTCGGAGAACCCTTCACGGCCGAGCCCGGTGGCGACAACATCAAGGTCGCTGCCGGCTTCTGGAAGGTCGTCCTCGACACCGAAGCCCTGACCATCACCATTTCCGAAGGCGATGTCTGGTCGCTGATCGGCGACTTCAACAGCTGGGGCGGCGATGTGGACATGACGCTGGTCGACGGCAAGTGGGTGAGCCCTGAGACTGTCATTTCCGGCGGTTTCAAGATCCGTCACAACCACGACTGGGCTTTGAACATGGGCGGTACGCTCGTCAACCTGGGCGAACCTTTTGAGGCTAAAGCTGGCGGTGACAACATCAGCGTGGAGGAAGGAACCTATGTGGTGACCTACGATCCGGAAGCTGCGACGATCACCGTGACCAATGCCAAGAAACTCTGGAGCCTGATCGGTGTGAACGGCGACTGGAACACCGACTGTGCGATGACCGAAGTCGCACCCGGCATCTGGGTGAGCGACATGATGGAAATCACCACCGCGGGCTGGAAGATCCGTTTCGACAAGAGTTGGGACAACAACCGTGGCGGCGCTACGCCGGATGCTGTCGGCAAGTTCCTCGGCGCATTCCCGGGTGGTGACAACATCAACCTGACCGGTACGTTCAAGGTAGTTTACAACGCCAACAACGAGACCATCGGAACCCTCGGCTGGGGCGTGGTCGGCAGCATCGCTTCCATCCCCGGTTTCAGCTGGAACAACGATATCCCGATGAACCTCGCATCCGACGGCAAGTGGTACAGCGTGCCCGTGGCGCTCGGTACGGCTGACGAGATCAAGATCCGCTGGCAGGCGGGCTGGGACGTCAACCGCGGCGGCGACATGACCGCTGTGGAGGAAGCCTTCGATGCCGTTGCGGGCGGCAACAACATCAAGGTCTCCGAAGCCGGAACCTATATGCTCGTGTATGATCCCGCCAATGAGAAGATCACCGTGACGAAGGCCTACTGGGGTCTGATCGGCGAATTCAACAACTGGGGCGGCGATGTGTTCATGATGTATGACGGCGCTGCCTGGGTGGCTTACAACCAGACGCTGGCTGGTGGTTGGAAACTCCGTCAGGCCTGCGGCTGGGATGTGAACCGCGGCGGCACGTTCGTCGAAGCCGGAACCGCCTTCGATGCGGTGGCCGGTGGCGACAACATCAACGTCGGCGAACTGACCGGCTTCGCGGTCTCCTACGATCCCGTGAACGAAAAGATCACGGTCTCCAAGTAACAGGAGTCACACACTCGATAAGAAAACCGGGCCTTTCGACCCGGTTTTTTTATTCCTCTTATTCCTCGATGTATTCCCGGCAGAACTCGTCGGGACTGACGATCGGCAGGCCGAAGGGATCGTCGAAATCCTTGTCTCCCGTGACGATTACGTCACAGTAGGCGTCCATAGCCGTGGCGGCAAGAACCGCATCCTCGAAGTCGTTCGTGTAATGTGCCGCTGCCAGGGATATGAAATGTTTAACCGTGTCGCAGATGATCAGCGTATTGGAGAACTTTTGCATAAGTTTGCCAATCTCTGAGATTTTTGTCTTGCAACCGCGGGTAAGGATATAGGAGAGATCCAGAAGTGATTGCGTGGAAGCATAAGCGAGCAGTCTGCCGGTTTGAACGGCTCGGATGATTTGCTCTGCATACTTGTGCGACGGTCTGGTTTCCAAAACAAGGTCCACCAGAATATTGGTATCAAGAAAAGCGTGTTTCATAAGCCGAGGATTGCTGAAAGACGGGGATCCTCACGGATTTCTTCTTCCGTGAGATCGAGAGACGGAATCATAAAAGAATACCATTCGGGATCCAGTAGGACACCCTTCAGGCTGATTTTCTTTTCGGGAGGGTTGACGGCCTCTTCCAGGGTTTCGACCGCGTAGCGGTTGAAGGAACGGCCACTCCGTCGCGCGGCGCGGCGGATGGCTTCGTAAGTCTCAGCACTCATCCGGAGGATGGTCTGGACTTTTCCGGTGCGGGGTGTTGCTGTGCTCATCGCTTTGTATTTTTTGCAAATATAGCAAAATATGATAACAAAACAATAAAATGTTATCTTTATTCGCAAGGGGCGTAGCGGCGACTGGTTTTTGGGCGGGCGGGCATTTTTTTGCCCGCACGAACAAAAGCCAGCGCAAGCGGGGCCCTTAATATTTTGGATATTTTCAGACATTTCTGTATCTTTGGAGGTTATGATGAAACGATTTTTCCATATCGCGGCACTGGCCTTTGCGGCCCTGCTGCTGACCGCCTGCCCGTCCGTCGAGCCCGATGACAAGGGAGGCTCCGACGGAAAGGATGATTCCTGGCGGAAACAGGCATCCACAGCCAAACTCTCCGGCATCACCTATCAGCTCAACGTCTATAGTTTCGCCGACAGCGACGGCGACGGATGGGGCGACATCAAGGGCATCACCCAGCACCTGGACTATCTCGACAGCCTGGGCGCCACGGCCCTCTGGCTTTCGCCCATCCACGAATCCTCTTCCTATCACGGGTACAACGTGAGCGACTACGAGTCCGTCAGCGCGAAATTCGGCACGGAAGCCGACCTGAAAGACCTGATCAGCAAGGCGAAGGCCAGGAATATCGGCATCTACCTCGACTTCGTGCTCAACCACTCGGGCATCGAGAATGGCTGGTTCAAGGCGGCCCGCAGCGACGCGTCCAGTCCGTACCGGGACTACTACGTATTCTCTGAAAATCCGACGGCAGACGTAGCCGCCGGCAAGATCGACAACTACGCCGGCGCCACTTCGCCGGGCATGGGCCAGTGGCACGCCGTCAGTTCGGGCGACATCGGCTACAAGGGCCGGCTCCACTTCAGGCTCGACTGGTCGAAAAAGACCATTACCGTCACCCAGACGACAGACGCCGCCCAGTCATCCAACGGCTCCGCGTCGAAATGGCTCTATTACGGCGACGGAAAGCTGGCCGGACTGTATGAGACCGGGTCCAACCTCTTCGAGATTACGCTCGACTTCGATTCCTCCTGGGGCTTCCTCATCCGCACCTCCACCACCAGCTGGGACGGCGGAACCAAATGGGGCGGCAACGGCAGGGGCCTGGAATTCGGCACGGCCTACAGCATCAACAATTCCACGGCCGCCGACATCATCTTCGGCGGCAGCTCGGTCTTCTATTTCGCCAGCTTCGACCAGTCGATGCCCGACCTGAACTACGGCCCGTATGCCAAAGCGTCCGAGTCGCCGGCCTTCAAGGCGCTGGCGTCGGCAGCCGACAAGTGGATCCGGATGGGCATCGCGGGTCTCCGCCTGGATGCCGTGATCTGGATCTACCAGAACCAGACCGCCGCCAACGTATCGTTCCTCAAGCAGTGGTACGACCGCTGCAACAGCACCTGGAAATCCAACGGCGGGAGCGGGGACATCTACATGGTCGGTGAGGCCTGGATGGACAATGCACAGCAGATGGCGCCTTATTTCGAAGGACTGCCTTCCAACTTCGACTTCTACTACGGTTTCACCCTCAAAGACCGTATCAACAAGAACAAGGGCAACGACTTCGCATCGACGATCACCGGTTTCCGCAACGCCTATCGCGGCTACCGCAGCGATTTCATCGATGCCATTTTCCTGTCGAACCACGACCAGGACCGCTTCGCCAACGACCTGGGCCGCGACCTGGCCAAGGAGAAGCTGGCGGCCGCCGTACTGCTTACCTCGCCGGGCAAGCCTTTCATCTACCAGGGTGAGGAACTCGGTTACTGGGGTACCAAGAGTGGCGGCGACGAATATGTCCGCGCCCCCATCAAATGGACCCGGACGGGAAGCGTCCCTGCCAAGGCGCTAGGCGGCAAGGTGGACAACGCCATGCTCTCGGCCGACATCTCGGTGGAAGCCCAGCAGCAGAACCCGGCTTCGCTGCTGCGCGTGTACCGCGATTTCGCCGCGGCCCGCAATGCCTGGAAAGCCCTGGCACAGGGCGAAATCGAAGCCGTTGCCAGCCCCAACAACACCGTCGCGCTCTGGAAGATGAGCTGCGAGGGCCAGACCGTCCTGGTGGCGCACAATTTCGGAAACGGCGCCCCCGTGATCACCCTCAATGGCTATACGACCGATAAACTGATTGTTTCCAACGGCACGGTGACGGCCGCCAACGGCTCGCTCGCCCTTGGCCCCTACGCCTCCGCCGTTTTCCTCCAATAACCGATTCATCATGCGCAAATTGTCTTTTCTTCTGGTCCTGCTCGCGGCGGCAGCTTGCGGCCGCGGCGTGAAAGTGACTCCGATGCCGCTCTTTGACCAGGCTCCCCTGGCGAGCCCCTGCCTGGCACAGCACGATACGATGCAGGTCATCGTCCGCGACTATTTCCCCCTGCGTGAAGAGATGGATACGCTCCGGCTGGTAACGACCGTGGACCAGCCGCTGCTGACCTATCTGGATATCCCTTCGAAGGGGCAGAAAGGCGCTTTGGTCGTCAAGAACTGCCTGCCGCAGCGGCTGGCGGCCTGCGATACGGTCCCGGCTCCCTTCATCACCACGGCGCCGGTGGAGGGGAAAGACGACCATTTCTACATCCTGATCGAGAATGCCGTGGACGACGTGCTGGTGCTCTGGCAGAACACCGTACTTGACAAGGAGCACGGCATCGGTGTGATCGACCGCACGAAACTGGAAATCACCGTGCCGGAGAATGCCCGCAAGATGGAACGCTCCTACATCCGCGCCTTCTCTGCCGGCCCGGGCGGCATCGGCAACGACATCCTCGTGCCCCTGTGCTACGGCAAGGTGATGCGCGATGCCGGGCAGCTCAAGCGGACGGACAAGCACGCGCAGGTGCTCTATTCCCTGATGATCGACCGCTTCGTCAACGGCCGCACGGACAATGACAGGCCCCTCAATTCACCGCTGGTAAACCACAAGGTGGACTACTGGGGCGGCGACCTGGCCGGGGTGACAAGGACCCTGGAAAGCGGCTATTTCGATTCGCTGGGCGTGACCACCATCTGGCTGTCGCCCATCACCCAGAATCCCTGGGACGCCTGGGGCCAGATCCACGATCCCGAGACGAAGTTCAGCGGCTACCACGGCTACTGGCCCTATTACGCCACGGCGGTGGATGTGCGCTACGGCACGGAGGCCGAACTTCGCGAGCTGCTCGACAAGGCCCACGCGGACGGCAAGAACGTGATTCTGGACTATGTGTCCAACCACATGCACATCGACAGCCCGACGCTTACCGCCCATCCCGACTGGACCACGCCTTCCCTGACCCCGGACGGCCGCCCGAACCGGCAGCTTTACGACGAATTCCGCCTGACCACCTGGTTCGACGACCATATCCCGACGCTGGACCTGGAGCGCGCCGACATCTGCGCCCAGCTCACCGACTCGGCGCTGTTCTGGATGCAGCATTTCGATTTCGACGGCTTCCGCCACGACGCCACCAAGCACGTGCCCGAGCAATACTGGCGGATGCTCACCCGCAAACTTTACGACAGCCTGCCCGGCCGCAGTTTCTACCAGATCGGCGAGACCTACGGCTCCACGGAGCTGATCAATTCCTATGTGAAACCCGGCATGCAGGATGCGCAGTTCGACTTCAACGTGTACGATACCTATATCTGGGCGACGACCGCTCCGGACGGCTCCTTTGAAGGACTTGCCCGGCGCATCGCCGAAGACCTGGCCGTCTATGGGTCGCATCACCTGATGGGCAACATCACCGGCAATCACGACCGGCCGCGCTATGTCTGTCTGGCCAGCGGTGAATTCCGTCCCGGCGAGGACCAGAAACTGGCCGGCTGGAAACGGGACATCCGGGTCTCCGATCCGAAGGGCTACCGCTATCTGGAGATGCTCCACGCGCTCAATTTCACGATTCCGGGCGTGCCCTGCATCTATTACGGCGACGAATTCGGGCAGCCGGGCGCCAACGATCCGGACAACCGGCGCTGGATGCAGTTCGGCGACGAACTGAATCCCTCCGAGAAGACGGTGCTGGAACAGACGAAGCGCCTGGCCGCGCTGCACAACAGCTCGATGCCGCTCATTTACGGCGACTACCGGCTCCTGTACGTGGACAAGGACGTGATGGCCTGGTCGCGTTCCTATATGGGCGAGGCGGTCGTCACCGTCCTGAACAAGGGCACCGACACCCGGCAGGTGACGCTTACGCTGCCGCAAGGCATCACCTCCCAGGGCAAGCCGCGCGTTTCCGTGGCGGTGGATCCCCGTTCCTTTGCGATTATCCATTAAATTACCGATATGAAAAAGACACTTTCGATCCTGCTTTCGATCCTGTGCCTGGCCGCCTGCCACCGCGCGCCGGCTCCGGAAGGAAACTTTACGCACGTGCGGCACGCTGACTGGGTCCGCAACGCCGTGATTTACCAGATCAATGTGCGGCAGTTCACGCCGGAAGGCACTTTTGCCGCCGTCGAACCGCAGCTTGACCGCCTCAAGGAACTGGGCGTGGACATCCTCTGGCTGATGCCCATCCACCCGATCGGCGTGGAAGGCCGCAAAGGCACGCTCGGCAGCTACTATGCCGTTCAGGACTATTGCGCCGTCAACCCGGAATTCGGCACGCTGGAAGACTTCGACCACTTCCTGGCCGCCGCCCACGAAAAAGGTTTCAAGGTGATTCTCGACTGGGTGGCCAACCACACCGGACGCGACCATGCCTGGACCCGCGAACACCGGGACTGGTATCACCTGGACTCGCTGGGCCAGTTGGCCACGCAGTATGACTGGACCGACATCGCCCATCTGGACTATGTGAACCATCCCGAAGTCTATGCGGCCATGGAGTCGCAGATGCAGTTCTGGATTGACCGCGGCGTGGACGGTTTCCGCTGCGACGTGGCCGGTGAAGTTCCGACCGATTTCTGGAACAAGGCCTTTGCCGATTTCCGTGCCCAGCATCCGGACAGCCTCTTCTTCCTGGCTGAGGCCGAGAAGCCTGAACTTCAGGTGGATGCGTTCGATGCCTATTACGCCTGGCAGCAGATGCACCTGTGGTACGACATGGCCGCCGGCAAGAAGAACGCCGAGGACCTGGCTGATTTCTATGTGAATTACGCCGATTCGACCGGGATGCCGGCCGGCACGCTGGCGATGAACTTCATCTCCAACCACGACCAGAACTCCTGGTCGGGCACCAATCTTGAGATGTTCGGCCCTTCGCTCAAGCAGTTTACGGTGCTCAGCTTCCTGGTCCCGGGCATTCCGATGCTGTACAACGGCGACGAGGTCTGCCTGCCCAAGCGCCTGGAATTCTTTGAAAAAGACCCGATCGACTGGAGCGTGGACCCCCAGGGGATGGATGTCCTGCTGAAGGAACTCATCGAACTGCGCGATGCGCACGCCTGCCTGTGGGCGGCGCCGCAGGGCGGCACGATGGCCGTCCTTCCGACCGACCATCCGCAGCAGATCTTCGCTTTCGAGCGCGAGACCCTGGGCGACATGTGCCTGGCGATGTTCAACTTCTCCGACGAAGTGGTGACCTACAAGGTGGAGAATCACCTGGTGACCTCCGACAGCGAGTTCACGCTGCCGGCTCATGGCTACCATATCATCTTCAGCGTGGGCGACTGCTTCGGCGACTGTGACGAAAGCGAGTTCGAAAATGAGAAATAAGTTCCTGCTTTTCTGCCTGGCTATGCTCTGCACGACGGCCCTTGGCGCCGAATCGCTGGACCGCATCGAACCGCCCTGCTGGTGGGTGGGGATGCATACCGACCTGCAGCTGATGCTCCATGGCCGCGATATCCACGATGCGAAGGTCACGACGGACGCTTCGGTGAAAGGCATTTCGGTCACCAAAGTGACCTCGACCGACAATCCCGATTATCTCTTCGTGGACGTCCGGATTTCCGACCTGGCCAAGCCCGGTGTCTATGCTTTCAACCTGATCACCCCGGACGGCCGGCAGTTCGACTTTGACTACGAGCTGCTCAAGCGCCGCAAAGGCTCGGCCCGGCGCGAGTCCTTCGGCCCCGCCGACGCCGTCTATCTGCTGATGCCCGACCGCTTCGCCAACGGCGATCCAAAGAACAACAGTTCGTCCGCCACGGCGGAAAAGGCCGATCCCAAGAACCTGGGCGGCCGCCACGGCGGGGATATCCAGGGCATCATCGACCATCTGGACGACATCTACAAGCTCGGCGCGACCACCATCTGGTCCACGCCGCTGCTGCTCGACAACGAGTCGAGCTATTCCTACCACGGCTACGCCTGCGCGGACTACTACCAGATCGACCCGCGCTACGGCAGCAACGAACTCTACCGGACCTTCGTCGAAAAAGCCCACAACAAGGGGCTGAAAGTCATCATGGACGTGGTGCCCAACCACTGCGGAACCGCACACTGGTGGATGAAGAGCCTGCCCTCGCGGACCTGGATCAACTATCCCGAAAACCTGAAGCGCGGCGGGGAGCGGCTCATCCGCACCAATGCCGCGATGACCACGCACAGCGACCCGCACGCGGCCGAAGTGGACAAGGAAAGCTGCGTCAAGGGCTGGTTCGACACCACGATGCCCGACATGAACCTGGCCGATCCGCTGGTGCGGCAGTATCTGCTCCAGATGACGGTCTGGTGGGTGGAATGGGCCGATCTCGACGGCCTGCGCGTGGATACCTTCCCGTATTCCGACAAGCAGGGCATCGCCGCCTGGACGAAAGGCATCCGCGAGGAGTACCGGAACCTGAACATCGTGGGCGAGGTGTGGTTCGGCGACGTGGCCTCCTGCGCTTATTGGGAAGGCGCCCGGCAGAAAGACGGCTACAACTCCAATCTCCCTTCGGTGATGGATTTCCCGCTGACCTTCGCCACGCTTTCCGCGCTGACGCAGGAGGGGACTTCGTGGGAACCGAGCATGCTGCGCATCTACAACTCGCTTGCCCTGGACCGCCTTTACGACGATCCGTCCGACATCCTGATCTTCCTGGGCAACCACGATACGGCGCGCCTGGCCCACGAACTGGGCGGCGATCCCGAAAAGATCAAGATGGCCTACGCCCTGCTGGCGACCATGCGCGGCGTGCCGCAGCTCTATTACGGGGATGAATACGGCCTGACGAGCGCCGACGGAACGGTCGGGCACTCGCAGGAGCGGGTGGATATGCCCTGGGGCAAGTTCACGCGTTCGCAGATCGTCCTGCACCGCTACGTGGCCGACCTCTTCACCTGGCGGAAGACCTCGGAGGCCGTCACCAAAGGCGGATTCCTCCATTTCCGCCCCGATTCCCGCAATGTCTATGTCTATTTCCGGACCGGGAAGAAAGAGGCCGTGATGGTGATTCTCAACGGCGGGAAAGAAGACTATAAGGTGGACTGGAACCATTTCCTGGAAGTCACCGCGAAATATCCGCAAAAAGGCAAGAATATCATAACCGGCGAAAAGGTGCGGGTGGACGAGGCCTACAGCGTCGCCCCCGGCACTGCCGCCATTTTAGAATTCAGATAGATGAAACCGACACTTTTGGTACTGGCCGCCGGGATGGGTTCCCGCTACGGCTCCCTCAAACAAATGGACGGCCTCGGCCCCTCGGGCGAGGCGATCATCGATTATTCCATATATGACGCCATCCAGGCCGGCTTCGGCAAGGTCGTGTTCGTGATCCGGCACTCCTTCGCCGATGCGTTCCGCAAGATCTACAGCGCCGAGCGCTTCGGCGGACAGATCGACGTCGAGTTCGTATATCAGGAACTCGACTGCCTGCCCGAAGGCTACCGCGTCCCGGAAGGCCGCGAGAAGCCCTGGGGAACGAACCATGCCGTCATGATGGCGCGCGACGTCATCCACGAGCCTTTCGCCGTGATCAACTCCGACGACTTCTACGGACGCTCGGGCTTTCAGGCCGTGGCCGATTTCCTGCGCGGCGTCGAAGGAAAGAAGGGACAGTATGCCCTGGTGGGCTACTATCTGAAAAACACCCTGTCCGATTTCGGCAGCGTCTCGCGCGGTATCTGCCGGGCCGATGCCAACGCCTGCCTGACCGAGGTCACCGAGCGGACCGCGATCCAGCGGAAGGCTGACGGCAAGGTGTACTATGCCGAGAACGGTACGGATTACGAAGTATCGGAAGACAGCGTGGTGTCGATGAATTTCTGGGGCTTCACCCCCGATTACTTCGCCTATTCCGACGAATTGTTCAAGGTTTTCCTCGATTCCGAGGCCGTCCGGACCAATCCCAAGGCCGAGTTCTTCATCCCCTATGTGGCCGATATCCTCATCAAGCGGGGAGACGCCTCCTTCAAGGTGCTGGAATGCGATGCCAAATGGTTCGGCGTCACCTACAAGGAAGACCGTCCCTTCGTCGTGTCGAAGATCGGTGAACTGATTGACAAGGGACTGTATCCGCGCAATCTCTGGGCCCGCTAGCCGATGGATGCCCGCGTAAAGACCGTCCTCAAGTATGTCCTCCTGCTCGGCCTGGTGGCCGTGCTCCTGTATTTCGCCTTCCGGGGCGTCAAATGGAGCGATTTCGTGGAGGGCCTGCGCAACTGCCGCTGGGGCTGGATCGTCGCCACGATCGCGCTCCAGTGGCTGATTACCTGGCTTCGGGGCAACCGCTGGCGGATCCAGCTGGAATCCATCCGGGTAGGGGACAAGCCCATTACCCGGCGGGAGACCTACGACGCCTACGCCATCTGCTACCTGTCGAACATCGCCTTCCCGCGTTCGGGGGAAGTGGTGCGCTGCGGCCTGATCGGCGAGACGCGCAAGGCTTCGTTCGAGGGGGCGCTGGGAACGGTGGTCATCGAACGGACCTGGGACCTGCTCTGCATGCTGCTGGCGGTCGTTCCCCTGCTTTTCATCGGGCATTTCCGCGATTTTCTCGTGGAGAAGATGTTCCGGCCGATGGCCGGCTCGATGCAGATCGGCTGGTTCTGGATCGTGCTGATCGTCCTGGCCGTGCTGGTCGCCCTGGTCTTCCTGATCCGGGCCCGGCGGGAGCAGCTTGCCCGGAGCAAGGCGGGCGCGGCGTTCCTCAAGTTCTTCCGGGGACTGGCCGACGGCATCAGGGCGGCTTTCAAGATGGACCGCAAATGGGCATTCTTCGCCTATACGCTGATCATCTGGGTCGGTTACTGGCTGACCAGCCTGTGGACCATCCGGGCTTTCCCGGCCGCCGATGCAATGACGGGCTTCGACGCGTTGTTCCTGATGGTCGTGGGCTCGCTGGGCTGGGTCGTCCCGGTGCAGGGCGGTTTCGGCGCCTATCATTTCATCGTTTCGATGACCCTGGTGCCGGTTTATGGCTTCGACAAGTCCACGGGGCTGATCTTCGCCACGCTTTCCCATGAGTCGCAGATCGTGCAGATGCTGCTCTGCGGCCTGATTTCGCTCGTGAGCTGGGCAATTTATCGCAGAAAACTGAAAACGAAAACGGTATGAAGATATGAAGAAATCTATTCTCGGTATCGGGAATGCGTTGACCGACATTCTGGCGGTCCTTCCCGACGATACGCTTCTCAAGAAATACAATCTGCCGCTGGGCAGCATGCAGCACGTGGATGCCACCACCGGCAATACCATCTGGGCCGATCTCAAGCAGATCGGGGTGCAGTATGTCGCGGGCGGTTCGGCCGCCAACACGGTTTCGGCGACGGCCATCCTGGGAATGCCCTCGGGCTATATCGGCAAGGTGGGGGACGACGAGCTGGGCTCGCTCTTCCGCCAGTCGCAGATGCAGAACGGCATCAAGTCGAACCTGCTGGTGGGCACGGCGGCTTCCGGCCGGGCGATGGTCTTCATCACCGCGCCCAATGCCGACCGTACGTTTGCAACCTATCTGGGTGCAGCCCTGGAGTTGGAACCCGACGATCTGAAGCCGTCGTATTTTGAGGGCTACGATTATCTGCACATCGAGGGCTATCTGGTCCAGAACCAGAATCTGGTGCGCCGCGCGGTGGAGATGGGGAAGGAGCGCGGCATGATCATTTCGCTGGACATGGCGTCCTACAATGTCGTGGAATCCAACATTGTGTTCTTGCAGGACATTGTCAAGAACTACATCGACATCGTCTTCGCCAACGAGACGGAGGCGGCGGCCTTCACGCACCGCCCGCCGCGCGAGGCGCTGCAGGCGATGTCCGAAATGGCCCGTATCGCGGTGGTGAAAATCGGCAAGGACGGGTCGATGATCCAGAGCGGCGACGAGTTCCATTTCATCGACGCCTGGCCGGGCGAGGCCGTCGATGCGACGGGCGCCGGCGACACCTATGCGGCCGGTTTCCTCTACGCACACGCAGGCGGCATGCCGCTGAAAACCTGCGGCGAAGTGGGCTCCGCCCTGGCCGCCAAAGTCGTGGAGGTCATCGGCACCAAGATCGACATTCCCCGCTGGAAAGCCGCCAAAACCGAAATCCGCCGCCTGATGGGCATCTCCGAATAGTCCTGCCTCCGGCCGGGCTCCGCGGCTCCGGGTTTTTACCTCGCTCGCAGAAAAATGCTCGCTCGGCAAAAACCCATCCGCCGCTACGCCCTTCGCCATCCTCAATTTCGGTCGTTTTTGAGGATGGCGCCCATTTTTTTCGCCTCCCATCCTCATTTCGGGCCATTTTTGAGGATGGCGCCCATTTTTTTCGCCTCCCATCCTCATTTTAGGTCAATTTTGAGGATGGAAGGCCGTTTTTCGCCTTCCCATCCTCAATTTGCTACGTTTTTGAGGATGGCGGCGGGGGTCAGAGGAGGAAGAAGGCGCCGAAGGCGGCGGTGTTGGAGAAGCTCAGGCGGGCGTCAAAGGTCGGGGTCGAGCCGGCGACGGACGAGAAGCCGAGGAAGGCCAGACGGGTCGTCAGGCCGAAGCCGGGCGTGATCCAGAGCCGGATGCCGGGGTACAGGCCGGCTGTCCAGGCGGAATAATGGTCGTCCAGGTAGTTGTCGTACTGGAACATGCCGTCCATGAAGAGCGAGAAGCGGTCTGTCAGCGGAAGGATTCCCCGGACATAGGGCGCCAGAACAATGCTGGACGAACTGTTCTTCCGATAGCGGAATCCGACGGAAGCGCCGACCGAAACGTTGTTGCTGACCGAATAGCCGATTTCCGGCATAACCGTAAAATGGGCGCTCGTCGATGTCCCGATGCCGCCGCCGACATAGCCGCCCAGATAGACCTGTGCATGGAGCGCCGGCGCGCCGGCCGCCAGCAGGAGGATGAGAAGGAAGCGACGCATAAGCGGAGAGCCGTCTAGAAGAGGCCGTGGAGCTGCGCCTCGATGCGGTCGCAGATCGTGCTGAAATCTTCGGGATTCTCTTCGAAGTTGAGCTTGTCCACGTCCAGGATCAGGAGCTTGCCGTCGTGGTAACCCTCAATCCACTGCTCATAGAGGGCATTGAGCCCTTTCAGATAGTCGAGACGGATGCTGCTTTCATATTCGCGGCCGCGTTTCTGGATGTTGCCCACCAGATGCGGGATGGAACTGCGCAGATAGATCAGCAGGTCGGGGGCTTTGACCAGCGAGACCATCAGCGAGAAGAGCGAGGCGTAGTTCTCGTAGTCGCGGGTGGACATCAGCCCCATGTTGTGGAGGTTGGGGGCAAAGATGCAGGCGTCTTCGTAGATGCTGCGGTCCTGGATGATGATCTCCTCATGCTTGTTGATCTCCACCACGTCGAGAAAGCGCTTGTTGAGGAAATAGATCTGGATATTGAACGACCAGCGTTCCATATCGTTATAGAAATCAGCCAGGTAAGGATTGAAGTCAACCGACTCGTATTTCGGGGTCCAGTGGAAATGGTCTGCCAGCATCCGGGTGAGGGTTGTCTTGCCGCTGCCGATGTTGCCTGCGATGGCGATATGCATATTGTCCGTTCGTTTTTGGGTTTGCTGACAAAATTACAACATCTTTTCGTAATTTTGTATGTTTGAAGAAAAATTTATGGAGACAAAGACTTTCTACTTCAACCCGATCCGAGAGTGCTGCTTTGTTGCGTGGGACCAGACGGGGTCGTGCATTTTCATCGATCCGGGTTGCTACGGTGAACGGGAGCTGCAGCGGCTGAAGGATTTCGTGGCGCAGAAACAGCTCAAACCCGAAATGATATTGCTGACGCACGGCCATTTCGATCATATCCTGGGGCTGGAAGACGTGGCCCGGACCTGGGGCCTGGATGCCTGGATCCACCCGGACGACCACGAGCAGATGGTCCGTTCCGGCCAGTGGTGCAGCCAGCTCGGCCTGGCCTTCAAGCCGTTTACCGGAACGCTGCACGACCTCTCCGACGGCCAGGTCCTGCGCTTTGGCGAGACGGAACTGCGCGTGATCACCACGCCGGGGCACACGCGGGGCGGCGTCTGTTTCCTCTGTGAGAAGGATGCCATCCTTTTCACGGGCGACACGCTTTTTGCCGGCAGCATCGGCCGGACCGACCATCCGGGCGGCGACTACGACCAGCTGATTGAAAGCATCGACCGGAAACTGCTTCCCCTCGACGGGGACATCACCATCCTGCCCGGGCATGGGACGCCGTCATCCATCGGCTACGAACGGGCGACGAATCCCTTCCTGCAACCTGCCTGATATGCCTGAAGGAGAAAAGATAACGATCAGCGGAGCCCGTGTCCACAACCTGAAGGGCATCGACCTGGCGATTCCCCGCGACAAGCTGGTGGTCATCACCGGCCTGTCGGGCAGCGGCAAGTCGTCGCTGGCGTTCGACACGATCTGCGCCGAAGGCCAGCGCCGCTACATGGATACCCTTTCCGCCTATGCCCGCCAATTCATCGGCATCCTCGAGCGGCCCGACATCGACGAGATCAAAGGCCTGAGCCCGGTCATCTCCATCGAACAGAAGACCGTGGGCCGCAATCCCCGTTCGACGGTGGGTACCATCACCGAGATCTACGATTTCTTCCGCCTGCTCTATGCCCGTGCCTCCCAGGCCTTCTCGCCGGAAAGCGGGAAGGAGATGGTCCGCTATACCGACGAAGAGATCATCAACCTGATCCTCCAGCGCTATGAGGGGCAGAAAGTCATCCTGCTCGCCCCGCTGGTCCGCGGCCGGAAAGGACACTACCGCGAACTTTTCGTGCAATTGCAGCGCCGCGGATACAACCAGGTCCGCATCGACGGCCAGCTCTGTGACCTGAGCGAAACCGGGCCGCTGGACCGCTACAAGATCCACTTCGTGGAACTGGTGGTGGACAAACTCATCCCCCGGGCCGACGACCGGAAACGGATCAAAGACTCCGTGACCAATGCCCTGAACCAGGGCAAAGGCGCATTGGCCATCCTCTCCCTGGAAGACAACAAACTGCAGCATTTCAGCCGCAATCTGGTCTGCCCCGACACCGGGCTTTCCTACGATGTGCCGGCGCCCTATACCTTCTCGTTCAATTCGCCGCAGGGCGCCTGCCCGCACTGCCGCGGACTGGGCACCGTCGCCCGGGTCGATCTGTCGAAGATCATTCCCGACCGGAGCCGTTCCATCGCCGACGGCGGCATCGAAAGCGTCGGGGCGATGCGCGGCAATACGATGTTCCGCTATCTGGATGCCATCGCGCGCCGCTACAAATTCTCCCTCCACGCCCCCATCAGCGAGATTCCCGAAGAGGCGCTGCAAGTCATTCTCTACGGCACCGACGAACTCCTGCGGATCGGCACCGATTCCGATATGGAAATGGCCTCCTTCCCCGGCGTCCTTGCCCAGATCTCCCTGGGAGAAGAAGAGGAGAGCGATCGCAAGAAGACCCGCAAGGAGCATTTCGTGGAAGAAATGACCTGCCCGGTGTGCGGCGGTACCCGGCTCAAGGCGGAGGCCCTCAATTTCAAGATTGACGGGAAGAATATCGCCGAAGTGTCCAATATGGACATCGATGCGCTGTACGACTGGGTCCGGATCTTGCCGGAACGCCTGTCGCAGCGGCAGATGCGCATCGCCGAGGATATCCTCAAGGAACTGGTTTCCCGCATCGGGTTCCTGAAAGACGTCGGGCTGGAATACCTGTCGCTGAGCCGCGCCACCCGGTCCCTCAGCGGTGGCGAGAGCCAGCGCATCCGCCTGGCCACCCAGATCGGCTCCAAGCTGGTCAACGTGCTCTATGTGCTGGATGAGCCCAGCATCGGCCTGCACCAGCGGGATAACCGCAAACTGATCGACTCGCTCAAGACCCTGCGCGACGAAGGCAACTCCGTGATGGTGGTCGAGCACGACGAGGAGATGATGCGCAGCGCCGACTGGCTGGTCGATCTCGGCCCGGGCGCCGGTGAAAAAGGCGGCTACCTGCTCTACAACGGCCTCCCCTCCGACATCGCGGCGGTCCCGGCCGGGCAGAGCCCGACCATCGATTACCTGCTCGGCCGCAAGCGGATCGAAGTTCCTTCGCAGCGGCGTCCCGGCAACGGGAAATATATCACCCTCAAGGGCGCCCGGGGCAACAACCTGAAAGACGTGACGCTCGACCTGCCCCTCGGCCTGCTGGTGGGCATCAGCGGCGTGAGCGGCAGCGGCAAGAGTTCCCTCATCAACGAGACGCTGATGCCCATCATCAGCAACAAGCTCTACCGCTCGAAGTATCCGGTCCTGCCCTACGACCGCATCGACGGGGTCGGGAACATCGACAAGATCATCCAGATCGACCAGAGCCCCATCGGGCGCTCGCCACGCAGCAATCCGGCCACCTATACCGACGTGATGACCGACATCCGCAAGCTCTTCGAGCAAACGCCGGATGCCAAAATCCGGGGCTTCAAGGCCAACCGCTTCTCCTTCAATGTGAAGGGCGGCCGCTGCGAGGCCTGCAAGGGCGCCGGTCTGCAGTTGATCGAAATGCATTTCCTGCCCTCGGCTCAGGTAACCTGCAAGGAATGCGGCGGCCGCCGTTACAAGCCCGACACCCTGGCCGTCAAATACAAAGGAAAGAATATCAGTGAGGTGCTGGATATGAGCATCTCCCAGGCCGCAGACTTTTTTGAGCCGATTCCGGCCATCGCCCAGAAACTCCGCACGCTGGAGGAGGTGGGCCTGGGCTACCTCACGCTCGGTCAGCCCGCCACGACCCTCAGCGGCGGCGAGAGCCAGCGCCTGAAACTCTCCACCGAACTGGCCCGCAAGGATACCGGCAATACGCTTTACCTGCTCGACGAACCCACCACCGGCCTGCACTTCGAAGATATCAAAGTGCTGATCGGCGTCCTGCAGCGGCTGGTTGACAAAGGCAACACGGTGGTCATCATCGAGCACAACCTCGATATCCTCAAGTCGGTGGACTGGCTCATCGACCTCGGCCCCGAAGGCGGCCAGGCCGGTGGAACGATTGTTGCGGCGGGAACGCCCGAACAGATCGCAGCCGTCCCCGGCTCCTATACCGGACAATATCTAAAAGAAATATTATGATCAAAGAGATGTCGATGTGGCGGAGTATCTTCCGCGAAAACAACGTAAGTTCCCTCAACGGGGCAATTGCCAGCGGAAAAGCCCGCTATCTGGTCAATCTGTCCGAAACCCTGCACGACCACCGCTATGCGGAGATCGCCAACCAGATTGCGGCGCGTCCCGGTGTGAAACTCGTCCTGATCGCCGGTCCGTCCTCCAGCGGCAAAACGACCTCTTCCAAGCGCCTGGCCCTCCACATGCGGGTCAACGGCCTGAACCCCATTGTCATCTCGCTCGATGACTATTTCCGCAACCGGGTCGATACGCCGCTCGACGAAAACGGCGAATATGACTTTGAATGTCTGGAAGCACTGGATGTCCCTTTTCTCAACCAGCAGCTGGAGCAGTTGTTCGCCGGTGAGCGGGTCGAGATCCCAAAATATGACTTCGCCTCCGGCTCGCGCAAGTTCATCGGCCAGTTCCTGCAGCTTACGGACAACGACGTGCTGATCATGGAAGGCATCCACGGCCTGAATCCGAAGCTTACCGCGCAGATTCCGGACGATGACAAATTCAAGCTGTACGTCTCGGTGCTCACGCCGATTTCCATCGACGAGAAGACCCGGATGTCCTCACGCGACTACCGCCTGCTCCGCCGGATGGTGCGGGACAACCAGTTCCGCGGCATGTCGGCGGAAGACACGATCCTGCGCTGGCCGAGCGTCCGCGCCGGCGAGGAGAAATACATTCATCCTTTCAAGCGGATGGCCGATGCCGAGTTTAACTCCGGACTGTTCTACGAGATTCCGATGCTCAAGTGCTACGCCGAACCGCTGCTGCAGGTCATCCCGTCCGCCTCGCCCGCCTTTGACGAAGCGCAGCGCCTGCTGGGCCTGATCCGCAGCGTCATCGCCATGACACCGATCGACGTCCGCCACATCCCGCCGACGTCCATCATCCGCGAATTCATCGGCGGCAGCAGCTTTCATTATTAATACGGGGCGCTGCCCCGGAGGAGCGGAGCTACTTGCGGAGCCAGCGCTCGGGGTCCTGCTTGTCGGTGCCTTTCCAGAGCTGGAAGTGGAGCGAGGAGGCGTTGCCGTCGATGTCGAGCGTGCCGAGCTTGTCGCCGGTGGCCACCTTCTGTCCCGCCTTTACGCTGACCTTCGACAACTTGCAGTACAAGGTGAAATACTCCCCGTGCTGGACCAGCACACACTGATTGTAGCCGGGCATCACGAAGACACGGCTGACGACCCCGCCGAAGACCGCGAATACATCGGCTCCCTTTGTTGTCGAGAACGTGACGCCGGGATTGTCGGGCAATTTCAGATTCTTGTACACCGGATGATTGTGGACGCCGAAGCGCTCGGTGATGACACCCTGCCGGACGGGCCAGGGGAGTTTGCCCCGGTTCTGGGCAAACTGGCCGGATAGGGCCGTATCGACTTTCGTATTGTCTTTCTTCTGCTCGGTGACCGTCGCACGCAGGATCCGCTGAATCTCCTTGTTGAGGCGATCCACCTCTTTCTTCTTGGCGGCCAGGTCGTTTCGGTATTGCTTTTCGCTCTTGGCCAGGCGTTTCATGTCGGCCTGCGACTGCTTCTGCTCGTCGAGCAGCTTGCGGTATTCCTCCTCCCGTTCCGCTTTTGTCGAACGGGCTTCCTCCTTGATGGCAGCCAGTTTTTCCCGTTCTGCCTGGAGCTCCGCCTGCTTCTCCCGCATCTTGGCCGCCTGCTTCCCGACTTCGTCCGAGAGATTCCGCAGATAGGAGAAGCGCCGGTAACCCTGTCCGATGCTTTCGCTTGCGAGCAGATACATATACCAGACGCGCGTGTCGCGGTTCTTGTAGGTATTGTAGATGAGCTTGTTGTAGTAGATTTCCAGCGTGTCGAGCTCTTTCTGGAGCCGGTTGATCTCCCGCTGCTTGGCCGTCATCTCGTCGTTGATGACGGCGATCCGCCGGTCGAGGTCGTTGATCAGCGCCTGCCGGCTCTGGGCCCGCTTGCGGATGAGCGACAGCTGCTCGGTCGTGGCCTTCTGCTTGCCGGCGATCGACTTGAGCTGGTTGTTGATGAAGCTGATCTCCTCCTCGATCTGGCGCTTGCGCTCGTTCTGCTTCGAGACATCCTGTCCGGAAGCAGCCGTAGCCAGCAGGGCCAGCGTCAGCAGGAGAAACAGCTTTTTCTTCATCGCATCAGTCCTCCTTCATGGCCGCGGCCTGGTTGAAGTAGATGGTGGCCAGGTCCTTCTCCCCGAGGGCTTCCAGCACGGTGGCGTAGTGTTCGAGGATGTCGCGGCTTTCCTTGCCGCCATAGAGCATGGCGTGTTTGAAGATGGCTTTGGCTTCGATGTCCTCCCCGAGCAGGTGCAGGATCCAGGCATAGGTGTCCAGATAGGTCGGATTGTCCGGCTCGGTGGTGATGGTCTTGCGGCTCATCTCCTTGGCTTTCTTGAGATTCTTTCCCTGCAGGGAGAGGTAGTAGGCGTAATTGTTGAGCACGGGATTGTAATCCGGGTCGATCTTGAGCGCGCGCTCATAGTATTTGAAGGCCTTCTTGCTGTCCCCCATCTGGTAGTAGATGTCACCCGCCGCGGAGCAGGTCACCTTGACGATGGTCGTGTCTTTTGCGTGGAGGCGCAGCAGGTTCTCGTAGTCATCGAGGGCTTCCTGGTATTTCTTCAGCTGGCTGTTGGCGATGGCCCGCATCTGGATGGCGTCCGGATTGGTGGGGAAGCGGCCGATGACGTCCGAGGCCTTTTCGGCCAGCGGCTGCCAGGCCTGCTGGTAGTAGAGCAGGATGAGGTACTGGAGGGCGGCATCCGTGCTTTCAGGATGCTGTTCCATGTTCTGCCGCATCACTTCGATGGCCAGGTGGGGCCGGCCCGTCCGGTAATAGTAGCCGCCGATCAGTCCGTTGATGGTGCTGTCGGTGGGGTGGGCGGTACGCAGGTCCAGCATCATCTGGTCGAAGTCTTCAGGGAAGGTCCTGACAAACTGCGGATTGGATATCATCTGCTCGACCTGGGCAGCCTTGGCTTCGGGCTGGACATACGGGTCGCGCATCACATGCGCAAGGCTGGCGAAGAAGTTGTCGTACTGGCGGAGCACCTGGTAAACCCCGGCTTTGCCGTACCAGGCCGGCGTGTAGTCCGGCTCGAGTTCCAGCGCCTCGTCGTAGTAGCGCAGGGCCAGGGTGTCGCGGTAGGTCGTGGCGTAGAAATCACCCAGGACCGAAGCGATGCGGGGAGACTTGCAGGTCTCGAAATAGTCGGCCAGGCCGGTATAGACACTGTCGGGATTGGCATTGGGGCGCTTGAGCAGCAGTTCGGTGCGGGTCAGGCCCACAATCTCGCTCTTCCCCTTGAGGGTGTCGATCTTGTCGAGCATGGCAAGGGCATTGTCGATGTCGTTGTCCGAAAGATAGACATTGACCAGGTCGAAATACAGGTCGCTCCGTTTGGGATTGTTTTCAGCCAGTTCCTCCAGCATCGGGACGGCGAGTTCCTGCCGTTCGGAGCGGAGATAGAACATGGCCAGGGCATATTTGTACCAGAAATTGTCCGGCGACAGGGAAATGGCCTTCTTGAACCAGCTCTCCGTCTCCAGGTCGCGGCTCCGGTCGGATGCGCAGATGGCAGCGACATAGTAGCAGGCCGCATCGTTCGAAGGATTCTCCTGCAATTCCTCCCGCAGCAGTTTCAGGGCCTCGGCCGTATCGCCCTGCTGATAATATTTCAAGGCATCGATATACTTGGCAGACTGGGCCTGGAGGCCGAAAGACGCACACAGGAAGAAAAATGCCAGCACGAATACGCGCAAAAATCTTGAACTCTCCATCTTTTTTTCTAAATTCGTTACAAAAATAGTGGTTTACCACTGAACAAAAAACAAACCAAAAAATTTTTTGCAGAAAGAACGCAACATTCCGCCCCCTTTCTGCATCTATAGAAAGCAGCGATGAAGGAAACGGCCACATATACCGAAGCGGAGCTGATTGCCGGCTGTGTCCGTGGTGACCGCAATGCGCAACGGCAGCTGTACGAGCGCTATGCATCGCTGATGTACCCGGTCTGTGTGCGGTACCTGGGACGGGAAGATGCGAAAGATGTACTGCAGGACGGTTTCCTGACGGTTTTCGACAAGATCGGGACCTATAAGGGAGAAGGCTCTTTCGAAGGATGGATGCGGAAGATTTTCGTCAATGCCTGCCTGATGCGTATCCGCAAGAGTGATGCGCTACGCTTTACGGAAGACATTGTCGAGTCGCCCGAACTGGGCGGTGTGGAAGAATACGGTGTGCTGGAGCAGATCGGTTCCCGGGAGATCCTGGACCTGATCGCCCAGTTGCCGACGGGACTGCGGAGCGCCTTCAACCTCTTTGCGCTGGAAGGCTGTTCCCATGCGGAAGTCGCCAAGGCGCTCGGAATGACCGAGCAGTCCTCGCGCTCCCAGGTAAGCCGGGCCCGGAGCCTGTTACAGAAGAAGATAAAAGAGTTGTATAATGGAAAGAAATGAATTCGACAAGCTGCTGCGCGACCGTCTGGAAGGGGTGTCCCTTCCGGCGCCTGATGTCTGGGAAGGCATCAGCGCGGGACTGGCACGCAGGCATCGCCGGGTGATTCTGCGCCGCTTTGCGACGGGTGCCGTCGCGGCCGCAGCCGGCCTTGCCGCCGCACTGCTTGTATTCCGGGGCCCGCAGCCGGGCCGGCAGGCCGAAGCGCCGGTGCGCTTTGCACACGCCGTGCAGCCGGTCGCCCCGCAGGAGCCAAGCGCCGCTCCAGTGCGGGACATCGCCCCGATCGCCGAACAGATTGCCGCCTTTACCAAAAACCAGGTCACCGCGCAGGCCACCGCCCAGAAAGCGGCCGAGTCCGCAGCCGCCGGCACGGAGAAAGCCGACGCCACTGTGCCTGCTGACGCCGTTTCACCGGTCACCGATTCGCCCGCTGACTCCACGACGCCCGCCGAGGTCACTTCACCGGCCGGAACACAGCCCGTCGCCACCCCTGACAATCCGGCTGACACCCGGGAGCCCGGCCAGCTCACGCAAAACGATCTCCCCGCCGATTTCTGGCGCGAAGACTCCCCCGATTCCAGAACACACACATCGCAAATCTCCATACTATCAAACCTGACTACTGTCGCATCCGATGACGACCTGATCTACAAGGCCGCGCCGATGCACAGTTCCTCGCAGACCGGCAACCGCGCCGCATCTGCCGTCGAACCGGTCTCCGGTTCGCCGAAGTTCTTCTCCCCGCTCAGCCTGGGCCTGCAGCTTACGCTTCCGCTCACCGACCGTTTCTCGGTCTCCAGCGGTCTGACGTACACCTATCTGGTATCCCAGTACGACATGCTGGTTGACAAGGTCCGTTACGACGGCGCCTACAACCAGCTACACTATCTGGGCATTCCGGTCTCGTTCTCCTGGCATTTTGTCCAGACGCCTTCGTTCGGCTTCTATGCATCGGCCGGCGGCGCCGTGGAGAAATGCATCGCCCAGCGCTACGTTTTCGCCAGCAATACGCTCCGCGAGAAAGTCGGGGGACTGCAGTGGTCGGCCCGCGCCGGACTGGGTGCCGAATACTGGTTCGTCCCGCGCATGGGCCTGTATTTCGATCCGAGCCTGGTGTATTACTTCGACAACAGCCAGCCGCTGAGCATCCGGACCCAGCAGCCGCTGCAGGCACGCTTCGAAGTGGGCCTCCGATTCAAGCTCTGAAAACACACATTTTTTTGATTTTTTTGGAAAACGGTTAATCTTTTAACCGTTTTTTTTATTGCAGGACGGGCCGCTTATCTTTGCAGGGTAACCCAAACAAGACAAGCGTATGCTCAACAAGTGTTATTGCGCCACCTGCATCGGAGTCGAGGCGGTGGTGGTGACGGTCGAAATCGATCTTTCGACCGGGATCGGGATCCACCTGGTGGGATTGCCCGACAGTGCGGTGCGGGAGAGTCTGCTTCGCGTGATAACAGCCCTCACTTCTTACGGTTTCCGGATTCCGGGCCGTAAACTGGTGGTCAACCTGGCGCCGGCCGACATCCGCAAGGAGGGGTCGGCCTACGACCTGGCCATCGCGCTCGGCCTGCTGGCCGTTTCCGAACAAGTGTCCCTCGTGGACTGCGACCGTTTCGTCATCATGGGCGAACTGGCACTCGACGGGCGGATCCGGCCGGTGACCGGCGTCCTGCCCGTGGCCCTGCAGGCCCGGGCCGATGGCTTCCTGGGCTGCATCTTTCCCGCCGATTCGGCCCGGGAAGCCTCCGAAGTCGAGGGACTGGCCGTTTATGGCGTCTCCACCCTGGGCCAGGCCATCGAAGTCCTGACGCGGCGGGAGGAATGCAGTCATCTGCGGGTCCGTCCTGCCGGCCAGGAAGCGGCCTTCCAGCCTTCCGGCAATGATTTCCGGCAAGTCCGCGGGCAACACGTCGCCAAGCGCGGCATGGAGATCGCGGCGGCCGGCGGCCACAATCTCATCCTGGTCGGCAGCCCGGGCAGCGGCAAGAGCCTGATGGCCTCCTGCCTGCCTTCCATCCTGCCGCCGATGTCGCGCGATGAGGCCATCGAGACGGGGAAAGTCTATTCGGTCGCCGGCCGGGGCGTCCGGATCGGCGGGCTGATGCGGGAGCGGCCCTTCCGGGCGCCGCATCACAGCGCCAGCCTGGTGTCGCTCATCGGCGGCGGTCCGCAGGCGGGGCCGGGCGAGGTCAGCCTGGCTCACAACGGCGTGCTCTATCTCGATGAGATGGCCCAGTTTCCGCGGAGCCTGCTCGATGCCCTCCGCCAACCGATGGAGGACGGGCGGGTCACCATCTCACGGGCGCGCTACAAAGTCGATTATCCGGCCGATTTCATGCTGATCGCGTCGATGAATCCCTGTCCCTGCGGCTACTTCGGCGACGAGGCCGGCCGCTGCAGCTGTTCGCGCGGGGCGGTCGAAGGCTATCTTTCGCGGATATCGGGTCCTTTGATGGATCGGATCGATCTGCAAGTGGCGGTCCGCAGCCTGTCGGCCGTCGAACTGCTGGGGATTTCGTCGCCCGGGAGCAGCGGGCTGCCATCGTCTGACAGCAGCGGACTGCCATCGTCCGGGAGCAGCGGACTGCCATCGTCCGAGGGCAGCGGGCTGCCGCAGGAGGAGCCCAGCGCGGCCATCGCCGCGCGCGTCGCCCGGGCCCGCGCCGTCCAGACGGCACGTTTTGCCGATGAGGCCATCCACACCAACGCGGCGATGAACGCCCGGCTTATCGAGCGTTTCTGCCCGCTGTCCGACGACTGCCGCCGGACGCTCCGGAACATCCTGGACCGGATGGGCCTGTCGGCCCGCGCCTACACCCGTATCCTCAAGGTTGCCCGCACCATCGCCGACCTTGCCGGCGCCCCCGGCATCCAGCCCGCCCATCTGCTGGAGGCCGCTGGCTTCCGCTTCCTCGACCGCCGCCGGATCTTCGATTGAATTTCCGCCGCTGTCCGCCGCTGTCCGCCGCTGTTCGCCGCTGTTCGCCGCTGTCCGCCGCTGTCCCTCGCCGGCCTCTCTATCGGCCTCCGACCGACCGGCCACCCGGCCTTCCGACCCTCCCGACCTTCCGACCTCCCGGCCATCCGGCCATCCGGCCTTCCGACCTCCCGACCGGTTGGCGGTATCCCATCCTCAAAAACGGCTCGATTTGAGGATGGGAGGCCGAATAACGACCTTCCATCCTCAAAAATGGCCTCTAGCGAGGATGGGAAGGCGGAGCGGCGGATGGGTTTTTGCCGAGCGAGCTTTTTTTCTGCGAACGAGTTAAAAACCCGGAGCCGCCGAGCCCGATGCGTGCGCCCGCTGGAGGCAGTACGCATGGAAAACCTTTTGCTGCGCTTCATCCCTCCCAAAGCGGCTTTGGGCTCCTCCCGTTCACATGGCCACGGGCGGCCATGGCTTTTCCGCCCGTACCGACTCCAGCGGGCGCCCGACAACGACGGGATGCCCGGTCGAGCCGGGCATGACGGCAAACGACGGCGATGGCGAGATGCCCGGTCAAGCCGGATGCGGCGACTGAAGACGGTTTGCCCGGCTCGGGGCGATGCGGAGAATCTCATTGTCTGGCCGCGAGCAGGACGGTTCATCTATGCCATCCTTTTCGCGTCCAGAAAACAGCGGATCCAGCCGAAATCCGGCCGCGACAGGCACCAAGCAGCGCACCCATCCTTCTCGCGTCCACCCCCACGCCGCAGCACAACGGACGAGTCCCGCTCTCCACGCCGCAACACGGCGACGAGATGCCTGGTCATGCTGGGCATGAGGCCTGAGGGAGTCATACTAAGCCGGAAGCACGCCGCAGATGACCCCAGGCGGGAGTGCGATGGGGATAAAGAGCGTCCTGATTATTACGCTTTTTTTTGCGCTGCAACGGACGCAGCTGACGGTCAACGACTTATGTGAAGTGATCCCCCACGAAAATGGGGGGATCACTTTGCGTAACCATTTGAGCCACAAGTGCGTACATTGCAGCAATAATGGCTTTGAACGGAGATGGCAAGGGCGGAGCAGCGGATGGGTTTTTGCCGAGCGAGCATTTTTCGCGAGCGAGGTAAAAACCCGGAGCTGCGGAGCCTGCCGCCGGCCGGGACCGCAAGCACCGCCGACATCGCGGGCGAAAAAGTGCGCAAAAAACTGCCGAAAATTTGTCGCGTGCGATATATTTTCTATCTTTGCAGCAAATCAGTCGAATACAATGAAAAGAATCGTCACCTTACTTGTGCTCGCTGCCGCTGTGATGGGCAGCAGTACGCTGGCGCTGGCCCAGAATGAGGCCGCTGCCGGAAAGAATGTCTATCAGTTCTGCGTGAAAGGCGAAAACGGCCAGAACGTGTCGCTGGAAAAGTACGCCGGCAAAGCGTTGCTGATCGTCAACACCGCTACAAAATGCGGCTTCACTCCGCAGTATGAAGAACTGGAGTCGCTTTATCAGGACTATAGGGACAAGGGCTTCGAGATCCTCGACTTCCCCTGCAACCAGTTCGGCGAGCAGGCCCCCGGTTCCTATGAGGAGATCCATGCCTTCTGCACCGGCAAGTACAACATCAGCTTCCCGCAGTTCGAAAAAATCGACGTAAACGGCGAACACGCCGACCCGCTCTTCGTGTACCTCAAGAGCCAGAAAGGCTTCCAGGGATTCAACACCAAGGACCGCATCGGCAAGTTCCTGGACAACCGCTTCCGCAAGCAGGATCCGAATTACGACCAGAATCCGGACATCAAATGGAATTTCACGAAATTCCTCGTCGATAAGGAAGGCAATGTCGTGGAGCGTTTCGAGCCCACGGCCACCGCCGCCGACATCGAGGTCAAACTGAAGGAAATCTTATAGGTATTCCAGGCATCCGGGGTGCTTGCCCTGGACGCCTTTTTGCTTGTAGAAGGCCTGGACGGCCCGCAGATCGGCCATGGCATCGTCCGAACATTCGAATCGGGGGCCGTGGCCGATTTCTTTGCGCCCCCAGTCGAAATAGCCCAGATAGACCGGGATGCCGGCCGCCTTGGCAAAGGTATGGAAGCCGGTTTTCCAGCGCTTCACGGGCTTGCGCGTGCCCTCCGGCGCAATGCAAAGGTGGAAGGAATCGCTGGCCTCCAGGACCTCGATTACTTGCCGCGTGACGCCCACGGCATTCTTCCGGTCCACCGGAATCGCTCCCAGCTTCCGCAGCAGACCGCCCAGCGGCCAGAAGAAAAACTCCTTTTTGATCATCACCCGCGGGTGGCCGCCGATCGACCGGTAGTAGAGCCAGGCCACCACGAAATCCCAGATGGAGGTGTGGGGAACGCCCAATACGATGTGCCTGGGCTCGGGCGGAAGATCCTGCTCGACGATGGTCCAATGCATCCAGCGGGTCAGGATCTTGCGGGCGGTTGCCGGTTTCATGGTTTACTGCGCCTCCTCCGTATTGTCGATGTCGCTCCGGAGGTTCGTCCGGATGAATTTCTGCCGCACGGGCGTATTGTCACCCATATAGAACTGGATGATATCGGCGATCTTGTCTTCGCCGGTCAGATGCACGGTCTCCAGGCGGATATCCTCTCCGATGAAGCCTTTGAACTCATCGGGCGAGATTTCGCCGAGGCCTTTGAAGCGCGTGATCTCGGCGCCCCGCCCCAGCTTCTTCAGGGCGGCCTCTTTCTCGGCGGAACTGTAGCAGTACACGTTGTTCTTCTTGTCGCGCACGCGGAACAGGGGCGTCTGGAGGATGGACAGGTGTCCGGCCCGGACCACGTCGGGGTAGAATTTCAGGAAGAAGGTGAGCATCAGCAGGCGGATGTGCATCCCGTCCACATCGGCATCGGTCGCGATGACGATGTTGTTGTAGCGGAGGCCTTCCACGCCGTCCTCGATGTTGAGGGCGGACTGGAGCAGGGCCAGCTCGACGTTCTTTTCGGCGTAGAGGTCCTTCTTCGAGGCTTTGGCGCAGTTGAAGGGCTTGCCCATCAGGCTGAAAACGGCCTGCACATTCGCGTCGCGGCTCTTGGTGATGGAGCCGGAGGCCGAGTCGCCCTCGGTGATGAAGAGGGTGCTCTTTTCGGCCAGGGGGTTCTTGTCGCCGTAGTGGATGCGGCAGTCGCGCAGTTTCTTGTTGTGGACCGAGGCTTTCTTGAGACGCGCCTTGGTCTTCTTGCTGATGGAGGAGATGGCGTTGCGTTCCTTTTCGGAATCCTGGATCTTGGCCAGGATCACGTCGGCCACGTCGAGGTTCTTGTGCAGGTAGTTGTCCAGGTCGGTCGAGAGGAAGTCCAGCATGGTCTTGCTGAGCGTCGGGCCGTGGGTGCCTTCCTGTTTGTTCTGCCACATATATTTCGAGCCGAGCTGCACCTTGGTCTGGCCTTCGAATTCGGGCTCCTGGATGCGCACGCTGACCGCGCCGATGATGGACTGGCGCACGTCCACGGGGTTGAAGTCTTTTTTGTAATACTCTTTCAGGACCTTGGCGATGGCTTCCTTGAAGGCGGCCAGGTGTGTGCCGCCCAGGGTCGTGTTCTGGCCGTTGACGAAGGAATAGATGTTCTCGCCGTAGCCGCTGCCGTGGGTGAAGGCCACTTCGATGTCCTGCGTCTTCAGGTGGATGGGGGGATAGAGCGGTTCTTCGTCCATGCTTTCGTTGAGCAGGTCGAGCAGGCCGTTCTCCGATTTGTATTCGGTCCCGTTGAAGGTGAGTTTCAGGCCGACGTTCAGGTACGCGTAGTTGCGGAGCATCGTGTCGATGTACTCCGTGTTGTATTCGTAGGGCTCGAAGAGGGTGTCGTCTGGGATGAAGCTGACCAGCGTGCCGTTGCGCTCCGTCGTGGGTTTCGGGGTGAAATCCGGGGTCTGGAGGATGCCTTTCTCGTATTCGAGCGCGAGGGTCTCTCCGTTGCGGAACGACTGCACGGTGAAATGCGAGGAGAGGGCATTGGCGGCTTTCAGGCCGACGCCGTTCATACCCACGGATTTCTGGAAGGTCTTGTTGTCGAATTTCGCGCCGGTGTGGAGCTTGCTCACGGCAGCGTCCAGCAGGTTCTGCGTCTTGTCTTTCTCGCTGAATCCGAACGGGATGCCGCGGCCGTAGTCACGGATGGAGATGCGCTTGTCCTCGATCTTGATTTGGATGAGTTTGCCGTAGCCCATCGCGAACTCGTCGATCGAGTTGTCGATGATCTCCTTCATCAGCACGTACATGCCGTCGTTGGGCGCCGTGCCGTCGCCCAGGCGGCCGATATACATGCCAGGCCTCAGGCGGATATGCTCCAGGTCTTCGAGGTGGACGATGCTCTCGTCGCCGTAGTCGTGTTCGGGAAGGTCGAGTTTCTCTTCGCTGTCTTTCATATTACTTCTCAAAACAAGCCTTGATGGTATAGGGGACACCGTTGAGGACTTCGGTCCGGCCGGTGTAGGTATCGCCGTATTTGCTTTCCAGTGTATCCACCGTGGTGGCGCACTGGACCGAGATATAGAGGCGGCCCGCCTTGGGGCTGTCAACCGTCAGTTTCTTGTCGCTGCCCAGGACGACGTTTTTCCAGGCTGCATTGCTCTTGAAGGCCGGTTTGCCGGGTGCCGCGAACAGGTACAGGTCGAAATCCTTCCAGCCTTCCGGGGTCGAGAGCTCGACCGTCAGGCGTTTTGTTCCTTTGGGCACATCGATGTAGAAATGGTGGTATTGCAGGTCGCCGATGCGGGTGTACGCCGGCAGTTTGTCTGCCGTCGTGCGGTCCATGACCCGCGGCTCGCCGGCTTTGAGGGCGCCTTTGACGACGGTTTCGCCGTTGCCGTCGATCGCGTAGCGGACCAGCGACGCCATCAGGTCGAGGATCTCGCCGTAGCCGCGGCTTTCCGGATGCGAACCAATGGCGATAACACGGCCGGAGGACGCATTCTGCTTGTAGGCCCAGGCCGCCGGTCTCCCGTGCACCGGGCGCTCGAGTTTCATCGTATCGGCGACGTAGCGGAGCAGGACTTCCGTCTCCGCATCGCCGGGCTCAAGCAGGGGCACGGCATAGCATCCGTTGTTGTGGTACACGCTGTCGATGAAGTGGTCGCCGCCGAAATCATTGTACCGGAGCAACGGCGAATCCTTGTCGAGGGTCATCCCGGTATAGGTGCCCGACATGCCGGTATCCACGCCGTAACCCGGCCAGATGTTGAGGTATTCGCGGGGCTGGGCCTCGATCGTATCCATGTAGCGTCCGCAGAGGAAGGCGCCGGCGCAGGAACCCAGATAGCTGCCGCCCGCGTTGATGTATTCCTTGATGCGAGCGCGGCCCTCGGGCGTGAGCGAGCGACCGTGCTGGGTGGCCAGGCCGCCGTTGGCGTAGAGCATCCGGAAGCGCGGCGCGCCGTCGGGGTAGAGGAGGACGCCGTTTTCGTCTTCCGGCGCGCCGTAGAACACGGCGTATTGCCGCAGCGTATCGACATTCGTCAGCTCCTTGGTAGCGGCCGAAATGAAGCGTTCGATCGACAGGTCCAGATAGCGGGCCACCGGCAGGTCGGACTTCGACGTGAGCCGGATGCCGCTGTCCATGAAGATGTCTTTGTAGTAGCCTTCGCTCCCGGTCTGTGCCTGGAGCGGCAGGATGGCTGTCGTCAGAAGAATGGTCAGAAGGAGAGGTGTGCGGAAACGTTTCATGGCAGAATACTGGTCTATCCAGCAAAGATAAAGATTTCCCCCGAAACTTCGGATGAAAGATTAAGCGATTTCCAACTTTTCAGATTATAACGCTGCAGCAATCTGTCGAATATGCTGCAACTTCTCCACAAAAGAAGGATTGCGACGCGCTTTCAGCATGTCATATTCATTCTGCATAGCCAGGAGGGGAGCAGCATCCACGCCCAAAGCAGCTTCCATGATCAATGCGAGTTCGGTGTTCAAGGCCCGTTTACCATTGAGGACTTCATTCAGAACAGAATAGGAGATGCCAACCTCCCGGGCCAGGCCACGTTGTGAGATACCGCGGTACTCCAGCTCATCTTTTAGAACTTCACCGGGGTGCGTTGGTTTGAAAGGCTCCAGGTTATTGGCAATCATGTGCGGATTCATGCCTTTATACGATGTCATGGCTATACGCTATTCAAATTCGATCCGGTACTTTCTGTCAACCCTAACCGATGATAGTCCCTCTTTGTCACCGCGCAACTTCTCATAATGAAGCGAACCGTATTTGGCAAGCCCCTGGACATTATCTACTTGTTTCATCAGGTTAATTACCTTCAGATACTTTGAAACGACTTTTGGTTGATACCAATGCTTCGGGTCGCTGGCTTTGCCCGCTACGTACAACTCTTGCAAATACTCTTTTTCAAAGATGACGATCATCTGTTTGCAAAGATAAGGCTTTTTAGAATTGTTCGCAAATTTGAGAACATTATTTGCTCTTATCCACAACAAAGTTAGCGCACCCGACCTGCAAGAAAAACTTCGGATGAAAGATTAACCGATTTCCAACTTTTTCTAGAAATGCGAAAATGAGGGACACCCTCGCCGGCAGCCTCTCCGGCGTCGAAGGCGCCATCCGCCGCCGGCTCGAACCTGGTGCCGTCTGAATCAGCCGCCCGTCCTTGCGCTGCAACGTACACAATTGATACTCAGTCGTTTATAAAAAGTGACCCCCTCGGTTTGAGAGGGGGTCAACTTGTGTAAGCTATTGATAATCAGGTGCGTCCGTTGCAGCGAGAGCAAGAGGGGAAGGAAGCGACGAAGGGCCGGGCGGCCACGGTATGGCCTTCGTCGGTGAAACGGAGGATCTTGTGGGTATAGTGTTCTTTCTTGAAGCGACCCGCCACGCGGTCCGAGCCGAAGAAACCGATGTTGAAGAGCTTGATCTGCCGGTAAGGGACCAGCCGGTCGGCCGTGCCGTGCAGGAAGAAGGTCGGGGCGGGTGTGTCGTACTTGTAGCTGAGGCCGCGTCGGGAGAAGATGGCTCCCGAGAATGCGATGACGCCGGCGTAGCGGAAGCCGTCGGGCAGGTATTGCTGCAACGGACGCAGTTGATTTACAGCGAGTTGCTGATATTGACCCCTCTCAAAACCGGAGGGGTCAGGTTGCGTAAGTTGCTGACACTCAGGTGTGTCCGTTGCAGCGCGGGAGAGGCGGCGAGAGGCCCTGACGAAAAGGCCCTGACGAAAAGGTCCGAACGAAAATGCCCAGCCGGAAAAAGCCCTGATCATCTCGCTTATGCAGTCGGAATCTGCTTGAATGTCTTTGAGGCCTGTGACGAAGAATCCACACCTAAGACGGGAAACACTACCCAAAAGACTACCCAAAAGCCCATCGGCGAGACTGCCCAAAGGATTCTAGACTTACTGACCGAGGATCCATACTTGACCCGTCAGGCTCTGGCTCCGATTCTTGATCTGACTCCCGATGGCGTGAAATACCATCTGAACAAACTCCAAAGAGACGGATACCTTGAGCGCAAAGAAGGACGTAAAACCGGCCGATGGAAAGTCCTGATCAAGAAATAGTGTACTATGGGTTTACGTAGCATACGTACCTCTTCAGTAGCATATTCATTATGATCAGTGGGGTTCAGCAAGAAGGTACGATGGATTTGGTATTGAACGCAATTGAAAATCCCGATTTATAGCGATTTTTGGGGAACACAATCCTGAAATATCAAACTATTTTTGGAATATCCGGATGCGGATTTCACGGTCATCCACCGTGACAACATCGAAGACCTGCTGCTCTTCCGGGAATAAGCTCCGTCCTCCGCTATTGACGGATGGATGTAAAAAGAGGGCGGCCAAGATGGCCGCCCTCGCTGGCTAATCGTTATTGCTTGTTGTAGTGATTCCTTTGTTGTAGTCGGTCTCGTTCCGTGGAATGGTGAAGGTCCAGTTGTTCTTCTCGTTCGGCCCGAAGGTGACGGCATAGTTGCTCATCCAGTTGCCGCCATTCTTATAGGCTTTTCGGTCGATGTTGTCACCCCAGCGTTTGAGGTCGAACCAGTTGAAGCCTTCGCCCCAAAGTTCGATCCCACGATAAAGCTTGATTTCTTCCATGAGATCGTCACCCGACTTGTCGCAGGTGTATGCGGGATCACGCCCGGAAGTCGCGTTGAGTTCCACGAGGAGTTCGCGGGCTGCAGACTCGTTGTGGAGCTGGTACTGCGCTTCTGCCTCGATGAGCAGCATCTCCGAAGCGCGGATCAGGCAAAGCTGGCCAATACCCGGTTGATCTTCGTTGTGGATCTTGAAGTTCATGTAGGCAAAGATGCAATGGGTTTCGAGGAGACTCATACGTCCTTCCTCTGTAGCGTATTTCTGTCCATACGCCCACAACTTGTTCGTTGAATTCTGCTTGCTGGCTTTATTGGTATTGGTGTTATAGGTCCCCTTGTAATCGGTGGGATCCAACCAGAAAGTACGACGGATATCGGTCGCAGGAATCTGATCAAACAGATGTTTGCTGATCAGGATCGGATAGTTGCGCGTCGTACTGGTCTGAGCGTTGTATGCTGCATAGCAGAAATAATCATAATAGTAGAGGGTCTGGTCTTGCGCGCCATAGATATACCATATCCACTCTCTGTTAGGCGTGCAGAACCCCGACTTCTGCTCGGAAACGCTCATCAACGGATAGCCCTTTCTGGCTAACTGGGCATACTTGAGGGCATTGCTCCAGTCCTCGCGGGTGAGCGCTACGCGGGCATAGATGGCATAGGCCACATCGAGATCCATCGTGTAATTCGCTTTGCGGGTGTTGGCCTTGCCGGATGTGCCGAATAGGCTGATAGCCTCATCGAGGTCGGCATAAATCTGTTTGTACACTTCACCGGTTGTGGCGCGGTCGAAGTTGTCGGGTTCTTCGCCGGTAAGACGCAGTACGCAGGAAAGTTTGTCCTGACCGTCAGACCAGCGGCGTCCATAAATCTGTGCAAGATAGAAATATGCATACGCCCGATACGTGAGGGTCTGGGCTTTCAGATATGCTTTTTCATTATCGGGACCTTCCGCAGCCGCTACTTTCTGGAGAATCCGGTTCGCGTTGCCAATCAGCATATAGTAATAATACCAGGCATAACTGTCCAGGCTGGCGGTGTTGGAGGTGAACTGATCGCCGATTGCCGCAGCACGGAAAGTCGTGGAATTGCCTTTCATCAGATTGTTGCCCAGATACTCGCCGTAATAGAGACGGACGGTACCTTCGCCATTGTAACCCTGGCCATAAGCGCCATACTGCTGGTGCATCAAGTAACCCAGACCATTTACGGCTGATTTGATGCTTGCCGTAGATTCGAAAAACGCCTCCTCTTTTGCACTACCGGTAGGATTCGTGTCCAGGTAATCTTTCGCACAGCCGAAAGACACGAGTACTGCAAGTGCGAGCGCTATGATGGAAATCTTTTTCATGTTCTTCATATTTTAGCTTTCATTAGAAATTGACTTTCACGCCGACCGTACCGACGCGCGGGGTGTTGACGTAGGAGCCGTAGATCAGACCGCTCCAGGCCTGCTGCGGGTTCATACCCTTCTTGGCCGTGAAGGTCCAGAGGTTGTCGACGGAGGCGCTGAGGGTGACGCCGCTCAAGCCGATGCTGTTGACCCATTTTTTCGGGAAAGAGTAAGCCAGGTTGACATTCTTCACGATCAGGTAATTGCCGCTGATCAGGAATCGAGTAGAGGTAGCGTTGGAATAGCTGCTCCAATAACCATCGATGCGCGGGGTAGCCGTCATGCTGATGCGGTCGGCCGAGGTCTCGGTCATGCCGCTCGGGGCTTCGCTCCAGGAATTGAGCACGTCCACGTGATAGGAGTGGGGGCTGGAGCCGACAGACATCAGGTCCTGATAAGCATAGTCGAGGCACTTGCTGCCGAGTGCGTAGGTGAACAGGGCCGAGAGGCTGAAGTTCTTCCAGCGGATGCCGGTGTTGAAGCTCCCGTAAACCTTCGGGAGGGAACTGCCCGCCCAGTCACGCTTTGCATAGGTGGTATTGAGAACATACTCTTTCCCGTTGATGACCGTGCGATACGCCGCGGGTACCAGCGCCTTCTCGTAATCGTGAACCAACTGCTGCTTCTTTTCGTCCCAGCGGTCGCCAATCTTGTTTTCATCGAGGATATAATACTTGGTATCGTCGATTTCATAGAGGGCGAGACCGGTCATCTGGTCGACACCGGCATACTGGTAGAGATGCCAGTCGTAGATGCCGTGGCCTTCGGCCCAGAGTTTGGTGCCGTTGCGCATGGCGTTCTGCAGGCCGTCGTAGTTGGTGATGTCAGTAGGGGGGAGTTTGAGGATGGTATTCTTCATCCAGGTGGCGTTCACGCCGAAGTTCCAGTCGAAGTCGCGTTTCTTGATGATGTCATAGTCGAAGCTTACCTCGACGCCATGGTTGGAGACGGAGCCGATGTTCTTCGTGGTGGCGGTCGTCACGTCGCTGGCGGAAATGCCACCGACTGACGTCGGGTGCTCCACGTCGAAGAGCAGGTCGTTGGTCACTTTGTTGAAGTATTCGACGGTGAAGTTCATTCGGTCGAAGAGACGGCCTTCGAGAGCGGCGCTGAACGAGTTCTCACTCTCCCACACCAGATCGAGGGCTTCGTTCTGCGTCTTGTAGGTAGCCGGGAGGTCTTTGCCGTAAACCGGACCAAGGGTATAAAGGCTCATATAACCATAGTACCCGACGCTGCGGTCGTTACCGACCTGGCCGTAGGAAGCGCGGAGACGGAGGTTGTCGATCCAGCCCGCGTTCTTCATGAATTCCTCGCGGCTGATGGCCCAGGTGGCGCCCACGCTCCAGAAGTTACCCCAGCGATTTTCCTTGTAGAAACGGGAGGAGCCATCGCGACGGAAGCTGCCTTCAATGAAGTACTTGCTCATGTAATCGTATTTTACGCGGGAGAGGAAGCTTTCCAGGCGGTAACCGCTTTTATAACCGTTCATGTCTGACATTACGACAAAATTATCCAGCTCACGATTGGCCTTCATCGTCTCTTTCGTCTTGTAGTTGTACTGATATTCGTAGTTATAGTAGTAGTTCTCGTGGCCTACGAGGGCTTCCAGGGTATGGTCGCCGAAGCTGTGGTGCCAGTTGAGCAGTTGCTGGAAGGTGTAGTTCGTGTAGAGGTAGTTGGTGCGGCTGGTACGGCCTTCGCTTCCTTTCCCGTCGCCGATAGTGGCGTTGTCGTAGGTGCGTGTCATATCGGTACGCAGACCGAGATCGCCCTTGATGGACAGGGTGAAGTCCTTCAGGAAGGTGATGTCGGCGAAGGCCTGGGCGCTCGTGGTCACGCGCTGGTTGAAGCGGGTGTTAAGTTCTGCCTCCCAGAGGGCGTGGCGGGCGTTGTACTGCGGACGGCTATAGAGTTCACCGTCATCGTATTGTTTGTTTCCATACTCATCGAGCATGTAGCTGCCGTCCGCGTTGTGCAGGTGGACCGGATAGATCGGAGCCATCACGTGCGCCTGATACAGCGGGTTGGCATAGGATGTAGAGCCCGTGATACGGTAGTTCTGGGTCTGCCAGCTTGCACCGATGTTCGCACCGGCCTTGAGCCACTTCACGGGCGTGACGCTGATGTTGGCCCGTCCCGTCCAGCGGGTGAAGTCGGAATTCACCGTCTGGCCCTGTTCATCGAGGTAGCCGAGGGAGAAGTAATAATTACTCTTCTCCGAGGCGCCGGAACCGCTCACATTGTAGTCCTGGCGGTAACCGTTGCGCATCGTGTAGTCCCACCAGTTGAGGTCGTCGTAGCCTTTGAGGATGTTGGCGCTGTAGTTGAACTTACCGTCGGAATCAAACAGATTTCCAGCATCAACGTCGAAAATGTTATACTCGCCAATGTAGTTCAGGAAATTCTCCCTCACATCAGCGATAGCTTCGGCTCTGTCCATTTTCGAACTTGAAATCATATTGTTCATATAGCCTGTAAAGAAGACCTGCATAAAGTCCTTGGTATTGACCTTGTCATATTCGGGAATAGCCCGGTTGTAAACACCTTGGTTTATGTTGACGGAAAGGCCCACGCGGTCGCTCTTGCCACGTTTGGTGGTAATCAGGATCACGCCGTTTGAAGCGCGGTTGCCGTAGAGGGCGGCAGAAGTGGCATCCTTCAGCACGGTCAGGCTCTCAATGTCGTTCGGGTTCAAGTCGGCGATGTTTCCGCCATACGGAACCCCGTCGATAACATAGAGCGGGGAGTTTTCACCTGTCACCGATCCAACGCCGCGGATACGGATGGCGGCGGCATCACCGGGGTCGCCGCCGGGAAGCGTCAATACGCCCGTGGACATACCTTCCAGTACGTTGGTTACGCTCGTGACCGGGCGTTTGTCAATTGCGTCGGACTTGACGGTGGAGATGGCGCCCGTCACGGACTCGCGCTTGGCCGTACCGTAAGCCACGACCACGGTTTCCTCGATGCTCTCGGTATCGGGAGCGAGCATCACGTTTACTACGGCTCGCCCATCCACGGCGACCTCCTGGTTGAGGTAGCCGATGGAGCTGACGATCAGGATAGCATTATTGGGCACGGAAATCGAGTAGTTTCCGTCAGCATCGGTAGCAGTACCATTCATGGTGCCTTTTACCTGAATAGACGCGAAAGGTATTCCTTCGCCGGTAGAGGCGTCGCTTACCATGCCGCTTACATTAATGTTTTGAGCATAAGCGAAAAAACTCGCCGCCAAAAACACAATGCAGGTGAAACATAGTTTCAATTTTCTCATAGAATTTTGTTTTAGATTAAAAATCAATCGTTCAATCGCTTATTTTGTGTTGATATTTAACTAAAACGAAATTGTTATGAGAAGAAAAACTACCGGCATACTTGCCTATTTCGAGCGCCACAACGACGGTTTCGCCGCCAAGGTGGGGTACAGCCGCGCGCATGAGACGTATGCGCGCTACCGGGTCGTTTACCGGCACCTGGAGCGTTATATCCAGAAGAAATGCCGGCGCGACGACATCTCGCTTTCGAGCATCCGGGCGCCGTTCGTCGAGGGCTTCGACACCTGGCTGCGGACGGCCTGCGGCCTTTCGTCCAACAGCGTCTGGGGCTATATGATCACCCTCAAGCACGTCATCACGCTGGCGCGGGGCGAAGGCCTGCTCGCCATCGACCCCTTCGCCTCCTACGTCAACAGCTATACGGCCGTGGACCGCGGCTATCTGTCGGAAGAGGAACTGGTCCGGCTGATGGAGGTCCCGGTGCGCACGCGGGTGGAGGAGCAGGTACGCGACCTCTTCCTCTTCGCCGCCTTCACGGGGCTGTCCTACGTGGATGTGAAGAATCTGCGGGAAGACAACGTCCGGCGCTTCTTCGACGGAAACTGGTGGATCATCGTGCGCCGCCACAAGACGGGCGTCGAGTCGAACGTCCGGCTGCTCGACGTGCCGCTGCGCCTGGTCGAGAAGTACCGCGGCACGCAGCCCGACGGCCGCCTCTTCCCCGTGCCGAGCAACAACTGCTGCAACGAGAACCTGCAGCACCTGGCCGCCCGCTGCGGCATCGGCAAGCACCTGACCTTCCACGTCGGCCGCCACACCTTCGCCACGCTGGCCCTCAACCGCGGCATGCCCGTCGAAACCCTCAGCCGCATCCTCGGCCACACGAACATCCGCACCACCCAGATCTACGCCAAAATCACCGACAAGAAAGTCAGCGCCGACATGGCCGCCCTCGCCGACAGCCTCTCCGGCGTCGAAGGCGCCATCCGCCGCCGGCTCGAACCTGGTGCCGTCTGAATCTGCCACCCGTCCTTGCGCTGCAACGGACGCAATTGATACTCAGTCGTTTATAAAAAGTGACCCCCTCGGTTTGAGAGGGGGTCAACTTGTGTAAGCTATTGATAATCAGATGCGTCCGTTGCAGCGAGAGCAAGAGGGGAAGGTAGCGACGAAGGGCCCGGCGGCCCGGCGGCCCGGCGGCCCGGCGGCCAGGCGGCCAGGCGACCGAGAGGCCAGGCGACCGAGAGGCCAGGCGACCGGAAGGCTATTTGCTATTTGTACAGGGAATTCGGGTCGGCGGTGTCCCAGGGGGATTTCGGGCGGTCGGGGTCGTAGAAGGTTTCGTCGATTTCGTAGTGGCGGCCGGTGGAGATCACGTTGTCGATGAACCAGAGGACATCGCTATAGTTGGTGAAGTAGCGGGCGGCCACGGTATGGCCTTCGTCGGTGAAACGGAGGATCTTGTGGGTATAGTGTTCTTTCTTGAAGCGACCCGCCACGCGGTCGGAGCCGAAGAAACCGATGTTGAAGATCTTGATCTGCCGGTAAGGGACCAGGCGGTCGGCCGTGCCATGGAGGAAGAAGGTCGGGGCGGGCGTGTCGTACTTGTAGCTGAGGCCGCGTCGGGAGAAGATGGCTCCCGAGAAGGAGATGACGCCGGCGTAGCGGAAGCCGTCGGGCAGGTATTGCTGTGCCAGGTCGGTGGCGTTGCAGCGTTCGAAGTCGCACTGGAGCGAGGTGATGGCACCCGCGCTGCTGCCGATGAGGATCACCTGGGCGGGATCGACGGTGAGTTCACTGGCATAGTCCAGGACATAGCGGGTGACTTTCATCACGTCTTCGGTCGCCATCCGGATGGCTTCCTCGAGCGGCTTGACCATGCTGGCGGGGCCTTTGAACTGGACGCCGCGCAGGCCGAGGCGGTAGTTCGTGGCCACGACGACGAAGCCGTCGTCGGCCAGCCGGCGGCAGAGGGCGCGCGTCTCGATGTGGCGCTGGTTGTTGTCGATGAAGCCGCCGCCGTAGCTGTAGATGATGCAGCGGTGCTGCTCGGCGTCGTCGGTCGGGAAATAAAGGTCCATCTCCAGGGTGAGGGTGTCATACTGGGCGAAGGCGATAGATTCGTCGGGCACGAAGCGCGTCGTATCGACAGATGCCCGGTCGCGGCCGGGCATGACGCTCGCGACGGCTGAGTCGGCAGCGGGAGCGGCGGGCATGACGCTGACGGTGTCGGCGGCGGGCATGACGGCTGCGTCACCCCCGGCCTGACCGGGGGTCTGGGCGCGAAGGGTGCCGAATGTCAGGGAAATGGCGGCGATAAAAAGTAAAAATCGTTTCATGGGAGCAAATTAGATTTCAAATATAAGAAATTAATCCTAAATTTGCGGGATTAACAAAAAAAGCCTCAAATTTAACACACTATAATTAAAACGTATAAACATGGCAGAAAAACTGTTTACTGAATTTCCTCCTGTCTCCACCGAGCAGTGGGATGCGGTAATTACCAAGGACTTGAAGGGGGCCGACTACGAGAAGAAACTCGTATGGAAGACCCACGAAGGTTTCCCGGTCCGCCCGTACTACCGGGCCGAGAATCTGGGGGACATCAAGTCGCTCGGCGAAATGCCCGGCCAGTTCCCCTTCGTCCGCGGCATCAAGAATGACAACAACTGGCTCACCCGCCAGGACATTTGCCTCTGCATCGGCATCGAGAAAGCCAATGAGGAAGCCCTCGACATCCTGAACAAGGGCGTCGAAAGCCTCGGCTTCATCCTCGCCGACGAGAAGGCGCTTTCCGTCGAACAGATGGAGGCCCTGCTCAAAGGCATCTCAATCCCGGCCGTGGAAATCAACTTCCGCAAGTGCTGCCCCAAACACAGCGCCGAGACGCTCAAGAGCTTCCTCGCCGTCGTGGAGAAGCAGGGTGTAAAGCCGGAAGAGGTCCGTGCCTCCTTCGACTTCAGCCCGCTGCACCGCCTCACCGTCCGCGGCACCTTCTGCGAAGAGAAAGCCTATGGCTATCTGGCAGAGGCCGTCAAGATGGTGGCCGCCTACCCGAAGATCCGCGTGATCAACGTCCAGGCCTATGACTTCAACGATGCAGGCAGCAGCCTCGTCCAGGAGCTGGCCTTCGGTGTGGCCATCGGCAACGAGTACATCGCCAAACTCGGTGAACTGGGCATCGGCGCCGAAGAGGTCGCCCGCCGCATGAAGTTCACCTTCGGCATCAGCTCCAACTATTTCATGGAGATCGCCAAGTTCCGCGCCGCCCGCGTGGTCTGGGCCAACATCGTGCGTGCCTGGGGCGTGGAAAGCGACTGCGCCTGCAAGATGCACGTCCACGCCGTCACCAGCCAGTGGAACCAGACGGTTTACGATGCCTACGTCAATATGCTCCGCGACACCACCGAGACGATGAGCGCCGCCATCGCCGGCGTCGATTCCATCGAGGTGCTTCCTTTCGACCACGCCTTCCGTGCGCCGGGTGAATTCTCCAACCGCATTGCCCGCAACGTGCAGTCGATCCTCAAGGAAGAGTCGCATTTCAACAAGGTCGTCGATCCGGCCGCCGGTTCCTATTACATCGAGGAACTCACCCAGTCGATCATCGACGCTGCCTGGAAACTCTTCAAGGAAGTTGAGGAGAAAGGCGGTTACACCGAGGCCTTCAAGGCCGGTTTCGTGCAGGAACAGGTGAAAGCCGTTTCCGACAAGAAAGACAAGCTCCTGGCCCAGCGCCGCGAGACCCTCCTGGGATCCAACCAGTACCCGAACTTCCTCGAGAAGGCCGGCGAGGAGATCACCAAGGAGATCGTCACCCGCGACGGCGCCTGCTGCTGCGAGAAGAAAGCCTGCGGCTGCGACGAGCCGATGGCCGAGCCGCTGCACGCCTACCGCGGCGCCCAGCCGTTCGAGGCCATGCGCCTGGCCACCGACCGCAGCGAGCGCCAGCCGATGGCCTTCATGCTGACCTTCGGCAACCTGGCCATGTGCCGCGCCCGCGCCCAGTTCAGCAGCAACTTCTTCGCCGTGGCCGGCATCAAGGTGGTGGACAACAACCGCTTCTCCACGATTGAGGAAGGCGTCCAGGCCGCCCTTGCCGCCAAGGCCGACATCGTCGTGGCCTGCTCGGCCGACGACGAATACCTCGAGAATGTTCCGAAGATCGCCCAGCTCATCGGCGACAAGGCCATCGTGGTGGTCGCCGGCGATCCCGAGTGCCGTCCGGCCCTCGAGGAGCAGGGCATCAAGAACTTCATCCACGTCAAGTGCAATGTGCTGGATACCCTCAAGGAATACCAGAAAGCTCTGGGCATCAAGGAACTTTAATCAGGAGGAAAGACAATGAGACCGAAATTCAACGATATCGACTATACCAAAGGCGCCGCGCCCCAGTGCGCCTGCGCCGCTCCGAAAGAGGAAGAACTCTGGCATACTCCTGAGAAGATCGATGTGAAGCCGCTCTACACGGCCGCCGATCTCGAAGGGATGGAGCACCTGAACTATGCCGCCGGCATCGCGCCGTTCCTCCGCGGACCGTACTCCACCATGTACGTCAACAAGCCCTGGACCATCCGCCAGTACGCCGGTTTCTCCACGGCTGAGGAATCCAACGCCTTCTACCGCCGCAACCTGGCCGCCGGCCAGAAAGGCCTCTCCGTGGCCTTCGACCTGGCTACGCACCGCGGCTACGACGCCGATCACCCGCGCGTGGTGGGTGATGTCGGAAAGGCTGGCGTATCCATCTGCTCCGTCGAGGACATGAAGGTCCTCTTCGACCAGATCCCGCTCGGCAAGATGTCCGTCTCGATGACGATGAACGGCGCCGTCCTCCCGATCATGGCCTTCTACATCGTGGCCGGTCTGGAGCAGGGCGTAAAGCTCGAAGAGATGGCCGGTACCATCCAGAACGACATCCTCAAGGAGTTCATGGTGCGCAACACCTACATCTACCCGCCGGAGTTCTCGATGCGTATCATCGGCGACATCTTCGCCTATACCTCTAAATATATGCCCAAGTTCAACTCGATCTCGATCTCCGGTTACCACATGCAGGAAGCCGGCGCCACGAACGACATCGAGATGGCATATACCCTGGCCGACGGTATGGAGTACATCCGCACCGGTATCAAGGCCGGCATCGACGTGGATGCCTTCGCACCGCGCCTGTCGTTCTTCTGGGCCATCGGCATGAACCACTTCATGGAGATCGCCAAGATGCGCGCCGCCCGTATGCTCTGGGCCAAGATCGTGGGACAGTTCAATCCGAAGAATCCGAAGAGCCAGTCGCTCCGTACCCACTGCCAGACCTCCGGCTGGTCGCTCACCGAGCAGGACCCGTTCAACAACGTGGCCCGCACCTGCATCGAGGCCATGGGCGCCGCCCTCGGCCACACGCAGAGCCTCCATACCAACGCGCTCGACGAGGCCATCGCCCTGCCGACCGACTTCTCCGCGCGTATTGCCCGCAACACCCAGATCTACATCCAGGAAGAGACCAATGTCTGCCGCAGCATCGACCCGTGGGCCGGTTCCTACTATGTGGAGAGCCTGACCAACGAACTGGCGCACAAGGCATGGGCACACATCCAGGAAGTCGAGAAACTCGGCGGTATGGCCAAGGCCATCGAGACCGGTATCCCGAAACTCCGCATCGAGGAAGCTGCCGCCCGCAAACAGGCCCGCATCGACTCCGGTCTGGAGAAGATCATCGGCATCAACGAATTCCGCCTGGCCCACGAAGATCCCATCGAGATCCTCGACGTGGACAACACCAAGGTGCGTGAATCGCAGATCGCCCGCCTGAAGGAACTCCGCGCCCACCGCGACGAGGCCAAGGTCCAGGCTTGCCTGGCCGCCATCACCAAGGCCGTGGAGACCAAGAGCGGCAACCTGCTTGAGCTGGCCGTCGAGGCCGCCAAGGCCCGCGCCACGCTGGGCGAGATCTCCGATGCCTGCGAAAAGATTGTCGGACGTTATAAAGCTGTCATCCGTATGAACACCGGTGTCTATTCCTCGGAAGTCAAGAACGACAACGAATTCGAGACCGCCAAGAAGATGGTGGCCGAATTCGCCAAGAAAGAGGGCCGTCAGCCCCGTATCATGGTGGCCAAGCTTGGCCAGGACGGTCACGACCGCGGCGCCAAGGTGGTCGCCACCGGCTATGCCGACTGCGGTTTCGACGTGGATATGGGCCCGCTCTTCCAGACTCCGGAAGAGGCTGCCCGCCAGGCCGTGGAGAACGACGTGCACATCGTGGGCGTCTCCTCGCTGGCCGCCGGTCACAAGACCCTCGTCCCGCAGATCATCGCCGAACTCAAGAAACTCGGCCGTGAGGACATCCTCGTGGTGGTGGGCGGCGTGATCCCCGCACAGGACTACGACGAACTCTATCGCGACGGTGCCGTGGCCATCTTCGGCCCGGGTACCCCGATTTCGAAGGCCGTGATCAAGATGATCGAACTCCTGAACCAGAAGTTCGAAGACTGATCCCGGACAGTTTTTTGTCAAAAAGGGCGTTTCCTACCGTGGAAACGCCCTTTTTTTACATTGTTTATTGTTTTGTTCAAAACTTTTTGTACCTTTGTCTATATTGTCTGGATTGACACCAAACGAAAAACAACCTAATAAACCTATTTTTTTAATCTAAAATTTCATTTATGAGGAAACTTAGACTTTTGTTCACCTGCCTCTTGACCATTTTAGCACTGGTCCCCGCCCTGGCGCAGACCATCACGGTCAAAGGTGAAGTGAAAGATGCCAACACCGGCGAAGGTGTTCCGTTTGCCTCCATCCAGGTAAAGGGCACGATGACCGGTACGGCGACGGATGCCGACGGTAACTATACCATCGACGTACCGCGCAATGCAACGCTGATCTTCAGCTCCATCGGTTACCTGAACCAGGAAGCCGCCGTTGAAGGCCGCACGACTGTCAACATCCTGCTGGCTCCCGATACCGAGAGCATCGAGGAACTTGTAGTCGTCGCTTACGGTGTGGCCAAGAAGGAATCCGTCACGGGTGCCATCTCCACCGTCAAGTCCGACGCCATCGCACAGCGCCCTGTTTCCAGCGTTTCGAACGTGCTGGAAGGTATGGCCACCGGCGTGCTGTCCCTCCCGGGCGGTGACCCGGGTGATGACGCATCCATCCGCATCCGCGGTGTCGGTTCCGTGACCGGCAACAACACCCCGCTCTACGTCATCGACGGTGTTCCTTTCGGCGGCAATATCTCCGACCTGAACCCGAACGACATCGAGAGCCTCACCGTGCTGAAGGATGCCACTTCCGCCGCCCTGTACGGCAACCGTGCTTCCAACGGTGTGATCCTAATCACCACCAAACGCGGCAAGAGCGACAAGGTCGGTATGTCCGTCAGCGTAAACCAGGGCATATACAACCGTGCTATCCCCGAGTATGACAAGGTGAATGCCAAGGACTTCATGCAGATCTACTTTACGGGCTATATGAACAACCTGATAGCCTCATCTGGAATGACGCCCGCCGAGGCCATCAACGATATGCGGACGAACCTCTTCACCTACCTCGGTGAATACAACATCTTCGACGTGCCGATGGAAAACCTCTTCGACGCCAACGGCAAGTTCAACTACAGCGCCAACATCCTCAAGGGCTACGACGACCTCAACTGGTGGGACTACACCATGCGCAACGGTTATCGCCAGGACTACAACGTGAGCGGTTCCGGCGCCTCCGAGAAGAGCAACTACTACTTCTCCCTCGGCTACCTCAACGAGGAAGGCCAGACCGTCAACTCCGACTTCTCGCGCTGGAGCGGACGCGCCAACATCAGCGTCACGCCTGTGAAGTGGCTGAAGGCCGGTGCCAACATTTCCGCCAGCTGGCAGAAATCCAACTACCGCAGCACGGGTTCGACCGCTTACGCAAACCCGCTGTACCAGGCCCACGTAATGGCCCCGATCTATCCGGTGCACCTGCATAACCTCGACGGTAGCTACCTGCTCGACGAAAACGGCAACCCGCAGTATGATGCCGGTGAGCTCTACAGCCGTCCGCAGTACAACGCCCGCTGCGCCATCTGGGAGGCCGAACTCGATACCCGCTTCACCCAGCGTGTGACCACGGGTGCCCAGGCCTTCGCTGACATCACTTTCCTGAAGGACTTCACGCTCTCCATCAAGGGCGACGTCAGCCTCCGCAACAGCATGGACCGCACCTACAACAACGCCACCATCGGTGACGGCAAGGGTGCCAACGGCCGTGCCAGCCGCACCAACTATCTCTACACGAACTACACTTTCCAGCAGCTGCTCAACTGGCACCACAGCTTCGGCGACCATACCCTGGAAGCCCTCGTCGGCCACGAGAACTATTACTACAACTACGAGTACCAGTACAACTACAAGCAGGACGAAACCCTGCCGGGCGGCCGCGAACTCGACAACTTCAACTCGATGACCTCAATGGAGGGCTCCCAGAGCGGCTACCGCCTGGAAAGCTACCTGTCGCGTGTGAAATATGACTATATGAGCAAATACTTCCTCGAAGGTTCCTTCCGCCGAGACGGTACTTCCCGCTTCCACAAGAACAACCGCTGGGGTAACTTCTGGAGTGTGGGCGCCACCTGGGCCATCAGCCGCGAGGAATTCATGAAGAACGTAGGCTGGATCGACAACCTCCGCTACCGTATTTCCTATGGCCAGGTCGGTAACGACCGCGGCTCCGGATATTATGGCTATATGGCCCTCTACGGCCTTGGCTCGAAGTACGGTGGAAGTGCTGCCTCCTACAAGACGCAGAACGAAGCAGCCGACCTGGTGTGGGAGAGTGAGAACTCCTTCAGCACGGCCCTCGAAGGCCGCCTGTTCGACCGGATGAACTTCACCGCCGAGTACTTCAACAAGACCACGCAGGATCTGCTCTTCGATGTGGAGCACCCGTCTTCTGTCGGTGGTATCTCCGGCAGCAGCGTGACAACCGCTACCACCCAGAACATCGGTTCCGTCCGCAACTACGGTGTCGAGCTGAGTTTCGACGTGGACATCATCAAGAAACGTGACTTCAACTGGAACTTCGGCGTGAACGCCACCTGGATGAAGAACGTCATCCTGAAGCTCCCTGAAACCGATGTCACCAACTACGACGGCCTGCAGAACGCCATGCGCAACGGCACCAAACTCTACGCAGAAGGTCACGGCCTCTATGACTTCCACATCTATCAGTTCGCCGGCGTCGACCAACTGACCGGTCTCGTCCTCTACGAGATCGATGACACCAAGTACTACATCCTCGACGAGAACAAGATTGGCGACCGCTGGGACGAAGACAAGAAACAGCTGGTCCACGACTTCCAGAAGTCGCAGGTCCCTGAGGAATACCGTGTCGTCATCAACGGCAAGGAGTATGTGATGAACACCACCTACGCCAAACGCGACTGGTCGGGCAGTTCTCTCCCGAAGATTTACGGCAGCTTCAACACCGGACTCCGCTGGAAGAATTTCAGCCTTTCGGCCCTGTTCACCTACGCCCTCGGCAGCAAGTGCATTGACGGCGCTTATCAGGATCTGATGTCCGTCTCCACCGGCCCTCACTCCTACCACGTTGACCTGCTCAACGCATGGAGCGAAGCCCCGAGCGGCATGACCGAGACCTCGGCCGACCGTATCAGCAAAACGGTCACTCCGCGTATCGACGGTTACTGGAACACCTACACCAACGCAACTTCTTCCCGTTACCTGGTCAGCGGCAACTACCTGATCGTGAAGAACGTCAACTTGGCCTACTCCTTCCCGCGCCGCTGGGTCAACAGCATCGGCCTGGGTGGCATCACCCTGAGCGCTTCCGTTGACAACCTCTGGACGCTCACGGCCCGCAAGGGTATGAACCCGCAGCAGGGCTTCAGCGGTGTGATCTCCGGCTCCGCCGTCAACACTCCGCGCGTCGGCACCGTCGGCGTGAAAGTCAATTTCTAATGCAGGCTAATATATGAAGAATATGAAAAAGATTTCCATCATAGCACTCGCACTTGCAGTTCTCGTGTCTTTCGGCTGCTCGAAAGACTATCTGGACACGTATCCGACCAGCAGCACCTCGCCGGGCACGATCTTCGAGTCGACCGACGCGGCCGCCGTGGCCGTCAACGGCCTGAACAAACTGATGCGCCGCCAGTACGGCGCCTACGGCCAGGGTTACAACGGCGAAGGTACCGTCCGTCTCTATGTCGGCGACTACCTGGGCGCCAACCTGATGAAGGGCAACTCCACGAGCTTCCTGAACTCGGCCAACGGTAACCTCTATGTCTCCAATACCTCCAGCCTCGGCGGTTATTCGTGGTACTACTATTATATGGTGATCGGCAATGCCAACACCCTGATCAAGAACATCGACGAAGCGGAAGGCACCGACGGCGACCGCGCCTACATCAAGGCGCAGGCCCTCTGCTACCGTGCTTACTGCTACTTCAACCTCGTGCAGATCTTCGGCCGCCGCTGGTCCGACGGTTCCGACAAGCCGTCCTGCGTGCTTCGTCTGACGGGCGATGAGCCCGACAACCTCGACCGCGCTACCTCCGGCGAAGTCTATGCGCAGATCTATGCCGACCTCGACGAGGCCATCAGCCTCTTCAATAAGTCCGGCAAGGCCAACAGCCGCCGCGACGGTTATACGATGGACCTTGATGTGGCTTATGCCATCTATGCCCGCGTAGCCCTCACCCGCGAGGACTGGAACAACGCCCTCAAGTATGCGCAACTGGCCCGCAAGGACTATCCGCTGCAGAGCGTCGCCGACGAGAAAGCCGGTTTCTGCAACCCGACCAGCGAATGGATCTGGTACCAGTATGGTGCTGAAGACGAGACGTTGTACTACTACGACTACTTCGCCTATGCTGCCTACAACGCCGCCGCCTCCACGGTCCGCAATTATCCGTTGCTGATCAGCCGCCAACTGTTCGACAAGATCCCGACGACGGACATCCGCCGTGCCTGGTGGCTCGACCCGGCCGGTTACGAAGGAAGTTTCAACACCAATACGATGAAGGCCAATGCACAGAACTCCAAGAACAAGCTCTGGGTCTATGGCCAGGACTATGCAACGCAGGAAGGCCGCGCCGGCATCCTCAGCAACTCTTGCGTGTTCGCCTATATGAACTTCAAGATCAGCAACTTTGCACAGCCTGGTATCGGCCACCTCTGCCTCTTCCGTTCCTCCGAGATGCTGCTCGTCGAAGCCGAAGCACAGTATCAGTTGCACAACGAGTCTGCGGTTCGCGACCTCCTGATGGAACTGAACGTCACTTCGAAGCGTGACCCGGCCTACACCTGCGATGACAAGAGCGGTTCCGCCCTGATGGACGAGATCAAGTTCTACCGCGGTGTCGAGCTCTGGGGTGAAGGCTTCAACTGGTTCGACATCAAACGCTGGGGTGACACCATCAGCCGCAAGAAATATGCGGACGGCGGAAACTGGATGAGCCAGTACGCCATCACCATCACGCCCAACGAAAAGAACAACTGGACCTGGTGCATTCCGCAGTCTGAAACCAATTACAACAAGGGCATCACTTCGACGGCCAACGACTGATTGTAGTTTAGATTAAAAGAGGAGGGGGCGGACAAATCACCCCCCCCTCTTTTTATATGCAATGCCGATGAAAGTCTTCTGTTATATCTGCCTGCTTTCGCTCGCTTTCGCCACGGCATCCTGCGTCTATGATTTCCAACCGGACTATCAGGGGCAGGGGGGTTATGTGGCCATCGAAGGGGATATTCTCATCGGCGAGTCCTGTACTTTTACGGCGCGTCTTTCGACGGACCTGCTGGATCCGGAGAATGAAGATGTCCCGGTCGTCTGCCGTTTCCGCGTGGAAGCCAGCGACGGAACGGTTTTTCCGGCCGGCAGCGGCGGCCGGGTTGACCTGACGGGGGCGGACCCATTTCTGGAATACCGGCTGGTCGCGGAGATGACGGCCCCTTTCCGCCGGACGTATGTCTCTTCCTGGGCACCGGTGCAGATTTCGGCGCCAATAGACAGCCTTTTCTGGTCGATTGACGCGGCTGAATCCCGGCTTTGCGTAAATGTATCCACGCATGCGGACGGCCCCTGCGGCTACTATCGCTGGACGGCCCACGAGACGTGGGAATATCACGCAACCTATTATGCTGATCACTTCTTTGCTTTTGCCGGATCGGAGTACAAGGGCCGTAAACTGTCTGCCGATGCGATTGTCGAGTATGAGGACGGGGAGAATACCTACTATTGCTGGAAGGACGCGGAGCGGACCGATATCCTGCTTGCGGAGACGACAGGCCTGTCGGAAGACCGGCTGGTACACCATACGCTTTATTCCTTTTCCAAGACCGACCGGAAAGTCTCTCATATATATCACGTCGCATTGACGCAATACCGTCTTTCAGACGACGCCTACCGTTATTGGGAGAATCTGAGCACCAATTCCCAGGACGTAGGCGGTCTTTTTTCACCGGAGCCTTCCGAATTGTCCGGGAATCTGACCTGTCTGGAAGATCCCGATGAACTTGTTCTCGGCTTCGTCAACGTAAGTACGTGTACGCGTAGCCAACTCTTCATTGACAATGCCGTGACGCGCTTCAGCCGCTGGCGCGGGCCGGCATACGGGGAAGTCATTCCCCTGCCAAGCGACTATCCGAAATACTACGGATGGCAGTATCGTCCAGCCTGGTATGTAGAGGGCAAAGGATGGGCCTGGCTCCCCAAGGAATGTGTCGATTGCCGCACTTCCGGCGGCACCAAGGACCGCCCCTCCTGGTGGATCAACAACGATAAATGAGTATGCGCGGTTTCTATTATAGGTTAATGAGCTTCTTGCCGGGACTGCTGCTTTGCTGCGCGGCTTTTGCGCAGTCTTTTCCCGAAAAGGTATATGTTCATCTGGACCGCACTTATTTCGCGGCGGGCGAGACCATCTGGCTGAAAGCGTATGTGGAAGATGAACTGCCCGATGCGTACGCCAGCCTTTTCCTTTATGTGGAGTTGTTGGAACAGGGGAAGAAAGAGGCCGTGCTTCGGGCCAAGATCCGTCGCGGCGAAGCGGGATTCGCCGGCCATCTCGACTTGCCGGAGGAGCTGCCGGGGGGACACTATCTGCTGCGCGCCTATACTCGCTGGCAGTTGAACTGGCCGGAGGAAAGCCTGTTCCGCGTGCCGATCGACGTTTATGATGGCACGGACTTGACGGCGACAATGGCGGACAGGCAGTCGCTGGAAGAACCAGCCTCGGCCGTGCTGCTGACGGTCAGCTGGGATACGCCCGTCTATGAGCCGCGAAAGCTTTGGAATTTGTGCTTGTTGTTGCCCGAAGCGGCGGGCGATTCGGCCGAAGTGTCGGTATCGGTCGTCCGTAGTGCATTCCGTCCTTATCAGCAAGGGGCTCCTGCGTCTTACGTACCGGCCGATACCATGTCTTCCGGAGCGGTGCGTTACTATCGGGAGCGCACACAGTCGCTGCGGGGCGAGATCCGCTCCATATCCGGGCGTCGTCCCAAAAACTTCACGTTTACCCTGATCGCGCCTTCTCAAAACTTCTCCCAGGTCGCGGCCGTAAAGCGTGGAAACCGCTTTGTCGTTGACAGCCTTGATTTCCCCGACGGAACACTGTTCATCCTCCACATCGACAATGACGGAGAGGTGAAGCGGTATTATCCGGTCATTGAAGAGGCTTTCGCGCCTGTCCCGGCAAAGTGGCCCGCTCCGCCTCAGCAGCTCCCGAATCCGACGCAACAGCCCGGCCCGGAGATTCCCTTCGCGCCTGGAGATGTGGCGCGCGACACCATCCGGACCGCTGTCATTCAGGATGCGGTACCCCGCATCAAGACCCCCTTCGGCACCAGCGACATTCCGAATATCAAGAAACGGGAGGAACTCGGCCAATACGATAACCGGAATCTGTTGGACTATATTTTGATGAACTACCCGAATCTGAACCGGGACGAAGACAGTGGCCAGATCGTCAACCGGAAGACGGGTGTTATCAACAAGAATGGCGTCTCCTACAGCACGGTCTCCCTGTTTGTCGACGGATTCCGGACCGACTGGGATTTTGCGGAGATGATCCGGATGAGCGACATTGAGATGCTGAGCGTCACCACCAACCTGACGTCGGATGCCTTGCTGGCACGGTCGTATGGCGGTATCGTGCTGGTCCAGCTCCGGGTGGACTCCGGCCGGAAATCGCTCCTGCAGCAGAATAATACCGTCGTGGCTACGCCGCTCGGATGGCAGGAGCCGAAGGCGTTTCCCGATCCGGCGAAGGAGCGCCGTCGCTCGCTGTCGCTTCCCGACCGTCGCAACACGATATACTGGAATCCGTCGATCCGGCTGAAGGCCGGCGAATCGGTAGAAATCCCCCTGATGACCGAAGACCGGGCCGACGGCCCTTACTATCTCCGCATCGAGGGCCGTACATCCGACGGCCGCTGGATTTCCTTGTCCCGTGAAATGAAATGATAATCGCTGACAGAGCCATGAAGACCAAGATCCTTTTTTTGCTGTTATGCTTGCTTTCTCCGGGGTGCGTCCTTTTGGCCCAGTCTCCCGATGAGGCGTTTTTCCGGCAGGAAGCGGCAGAGGCTTCGATTCTGTACCGGGGCCATCAGGCGTATGCCTACAACATCCATTACAACGGGTCTCCCTGGTGGTCCGGCGCTTCGTACGGGACGGGGGATGTCCGCTATAATGGGAAATTGTACCACGATCTGTCGCTCAACGTGGATGCGGCGCGGCAGGAACTGCTTGTCCGCCAGGCAGCAGGCCAGGGCGGAAAGGTGCTTTCCCGCGCTTTCGTGGAATGGTTCACGCTGGACGGGCGGCGCTTCGTCAACCTGCAGGCGCTTTCCGGCCCACAGGCTCCGTCGGGCTACTGGGAGGTGCTCTTTGACGGGAAGACATGCTTCCTGCGGCAGGTTTCCAAAACCCTGCACAAGGACTTCAACGGCGAAAAGCGGCAGATGATCGGCGAAGGGGAACCCTATGACCTCCGCATCCACGATACCTTCGTGCGGGATGTGCGCTACTGTCTTCTCACGGAGGCGGGGCAGGTGGTCCCGGTCCGCAGCAAGAGCCAGATCCGGAACCTGTTTCCGGAGCAGCGGAAAGAAATCCGCCGGCACGTGGCCGCGCTGGAGAACCGTTTCAACCGGAGTATGTCGCTGGAGGAATACGGGATGGAAGTACTTAAATACGTGGAGGCGCGATGAAAAAGCGGATTTGTCTGATGCTCCTGTTGGCAGCCCTCTGCGCTGCGCTACAACTTCCGGCCCAGACGCTGCCGGAATCCTTCGGGGTTTCCAAAGTGGAATCCGACGCCCTGGTGGCATTCATCCGGGCTGAGATTACGCCCGAAATCTATTTCGTGAAAGATCCTGCTGACAAGCGGAACTACACGGTCCGCGCACCGCGGGAGCAGTTCCTTGAAAAGGCGTTTGCCGCCCTGCGGGAAGGCGGCTATCAGGTATGGCAATATGACGGAAAATACTTCGTGGCGCGTGAGGGTGACCTGCGCCCCGTCCTGCCTGCCGGCTATTTTGCCCGGCAGGAGCCTGTCAAGCCGGCGGATGACAGCAGTGCGCTGTATCAGGGCCGGAGCGTCACGATGACCTTCCAGAACAAAATCTACGAGATCGGCGATCCGGAGCGGGCCCGCCGCAGCGGCCGGGCGTCTGTGCGCGGCTATGTGCGCGACGCCGGTACCGGGGAACCGCTGACCGGCGTGTCGGTCTATGATACCACGGGACGGAGTTTCGCCACCACAGATGCATACGGCTACTACAACCTGAGCCTGCCGGTCGGCGCCGGTGTGCTGGGGTTCAGCGGCTACGGCCTGGAGGACCTCAGACTCGACCTGCTGGTCCACGGCGACGGGGCGCTCGACGTGGTGATGAAGGAGAAAGTCTTCTCCCTGAAGGGCGCCGTCATCACCTCCGAGAGCATGTCGCAGCACCGCACGCCGCAGATGGGCATCGAGAAGGTGCGCATCAATATGATCAAGAACGTGCCGGTGGTCTTCGGCGAGGCGGATGCCCTGAAGGTTGTCATGACGTTGCCGGGCGTCAAGTCGGTGGGCGAGGCCTCGAGCGGCTTCAACGTGCGCGGCGGTTCGACCGACCAGAACCTGATCTTGTTCAACGGCGGAACGATCTACAACCCGAACCACATGTTCGGCATCCTGTCGGCTTTCAATACCGATGTGATCAACGACGTCGAACTCTACAAGAGTTCGATTCCGGCCTCCTACGGCGGCCGCATCTCTTCGGTGCTCGAGGTCCGCAGCCGCGACGGCAACAGCAAGAAGGTGCAGGGCTCGCTGGGCCTGGGCCTGCTGACCAGCCGCCTGCATCTGGAAGGCCCCCTCGTGAAAGACCGGACGACCTTCATCCTGGGTGGCCGGACCACCTATTCGAACTGGCTGCTGAACCTGCTGCCGCCCAACAGCAGTTATGCGGGCGGCAAGGCATCGTTCCAGGACGCCAACCTGGGCTTGAGCCACAAGCTGGGCGAACGCAATACGATCCACGCCTACGGCTATTTTTCGCGCGACAAGTTCAGTTTTTCGAACGACACGACTTTCCGTTACCGCAACATCAACGGTTCGCTGAAATGGCACAGCATCTTCTCCGACCGCCATTCGATGACATTTACGGCAGGCTATGACAGCTATCACTACGGCATTGAAGACCGATTCAACGCCTATACGGCCTATACGCTGAATACGGCCGTGGACCAGGCCTTTGCGAAGCTGGAATTCAAATCGTCCGTGGGCAGGGCCCATACGCTCTCGTACGGCGCCGACGCCCTCCGCTACGACCTCAATCCGGGGTCCTACCACGCCTTGGGCGATTCGTCGCTGGTCGCCTCCCGCGACCTGTCGCGGGAACGGGCGCTGGAAGGTGCCCTCTTCCTGAGCGACACCTGGCGGGTCACGGATGCATTCAGCCTGGATGCGGGCCTCCGCTGGTCGCTTTTCTACCGGCCGTCGGACGGCAGCCGCTACGGCGGACCGGAATACCGTTTTTCGGGCAAATACTCCTTCAGCGACGTGACCAGCGTCAAGGCCGGCTTCAATACGATGCGGCAGTACATCCACATGATCTCCAACAGCATCAATGTTTCGCCGACTGACAGCTGGCGGCTGTCCAGTGCCAAGATCCGGCCGCAGTCGGGCTGGCAGGCCGCCGCGGGCTTCTACCAGACGGTGTACAACAATACGGTGGATCTCTCGCTGGAGGCCTACTACAAGCGCGTGCTCCACTATATCGACTACAAGAGCGGCGCAGTGCTGGTGATGAACGAAAACCTGGCCGACCAGCTCATCGAGACGGAGAACCGCGCCTGGGGCGTGGAACTGATGGCCCGCAAGAACATCGGCAAACTCAACGGCTGGGTGTCCTACACCTGGTCCCGCTCCCAGCTCCGGGAGATGGAAGACCGCGGCACGGAGACCATCAACGGCGGTCGCTGGTACAATGCGGCCTACGACAAGCCGCACGATGTGAAGGTAGTGGCCAACTACAAGTTCACGCACCGCTACAGCCTGTCGGTCAACCTGGACTATGCCACCGGCCGGCCGGTCACCATCCCCGTGAGCAAATATGTGTATGGCAACGGCGTCCGCCTGGTCTATTCCGAGCGCAACGGCTACCGCATCCCCGACTATTTCCGCCTCGACCTGGCCTTCATCGTCGAGCCGGGGCACTACCTCAGGCAGTTGACCCATCTGTCGCTGACCTTCGGCTGCTATAACGTCACGGGGCGCAAGAACCCGTATTCCATCTATTACACCTCCGACGGAAACAAGGTGCACGGCCACATGATGAGTGTCTTCGCGACGCAGATTCCGTATATAAACCTTAATCTGAAGTTCTGATGAAAAAAAGATTGACGGCAGGGCTGATCCTGGTCGCAGCGCTCGTCGCGTTTGCGCCGCTCTCCGCGCAGGAACGTGTGGTGGAACGGACGTGGCTCTCCACCGACAAGGATGTCTATCTGGCCGGCGAGACGGTCTGGCTTTCCGCTTTCTGCCTGGACGCAGCCTCGGGCGCCTTCTCCGATGTGAGCAGCGTGGCGTATGTGGAACTGCATTCCGCCGATGGGATGGCGGCCACGGCGAAAGTGGCGCTTTCCGGCGGCCGCGGCGGCGGCCGGCTCGACCTGCCCCTGTCGCTGGCTACGGGCAACTACCGCCTGATCGTGTACACGGCCCAGAACAAGGACGAGGCGGACTACGACTATGAAGGGCTGGCCGCGAAGACGATTTCGGTCTTCAATGTCTTCTCTTCCGACCGCGTCAAGGATGGCGTGGAGGTGGTTTCTGCCGGGGAATATCGTGACGAAGGTCAGCGTCATCCCCGGCCTGACCGGGGATCTCTGGCACTGCGCTACGAAGACGGCCGCCTGGTGCTGGACAACCCCACGGGTGAGCGCCTGACGCTGAGTCTTTCCGTGTGGCACGACGACGGCTTCCGCTCGCCTGCGAATCCCGACATCGCCGACTTTCTGGCTGGCTGTAGTGCTGTCGGTCCGCGTACGTTCCGCGGCCAGCTTCCGCCGGACTATGAAGGCGAGATCATCCGCGGCCGGATTACCGGTTTCAGCCAGGCGATGATACCGGAACTCATCGGCCGTCACGCTTTCATTTCAACGCCTTCCGACAAGTCGGACATCTATGCGGCGCCCATCCGGGAGGACGGCAGCGTGGTCTTCTATACGGCCAACATCTATGGCAACAAGGAATGTGTCTGTGAAATTGAAGGTCTTTCGCCTGAAAGCAACTGCCACGTCGAACTGCTCTCCCCGTTCGTGAATGCGTCCGTCGCCCCTGCCGCCCCGCTCGTTCTTTCGGATGCGCAGGCGGAGGCGCTCAAGCAGCGGCGCGTCCGGATGCAGATTCAGCGGCAGTTCGATGCCGATACGCTCTACGATTTCCTCCCGGTGCGGGGAGACGGGCTTTTCGATGAAGAAGCCTGTGTCCGTTATGTCCTCGATGACTATACCCGTTTCCATACCCTGGAAGAAGACTTCATCGAGTTCATCTCCGAGCTCCGCGCGCGCAAGGGGCCTGACGGGAAAACCCGGATCCAGGTGCGGCTGGACGAGGATGCCGCCGGACCGGGATTCGCGGAAGAAGCCGCCCTGGTCCTGCTCGACGGCGTGCCGGTCTTCGACCACGCGCAGATGATGGCCTATGATCCGCTGCTGATCGAATCGGTCAGCATCTATCCCCAGACCTGCTATGTGGGCAGCCGCATCTTCAAAGGCGTTGTCAATTTCATTACCTACAAGCGCAACCTGCCGGGCTTCACCTTCGGGGGCGGCACCCGCGTCGTGGACTGGCAGGGCGTAAGCTGGCCGCAGGCCCTGACAGGCACCCGCCTGGCTGCGGATGACAACTATCCCGACTATCGCCAGACCCTCTACTGGCATCCGCTGCTGGAAGTGGGGGCGGGGGAGAGCGTGACAATCCCCTGCAGCCTTCCGGACTACAGGGGATCGTTCGTGGTCGTGGCGGAGGGCCTGGACGCCGCAGGGCGGCCGGTCCACTGCCGGATTTCGTTTACCAACTGACCTTGATGCAGTAAGGTACGCCGTTGAGGACGTCGATGCGGCCGCAGTACTGGTCGCCGTAAGGCGTCTGGACGGTATCGACCGTCGTAGCGCAATAGACGGAGATGTAGTAGCGGCCGGCTTTCGTGACGGGAATTGTCAGCTTTTTCTCGCTGCCGTGGGCAACGTCTTTGTAGCGGGCATTGCTCTTGAAAGCGAAGTCGCTTTCATCGGCGAAAAGCCACATGTCGAAGCGGTCGGTCCAGAGTTCCGGCGCGTTGAGTTCGACCGTGATTTCCTTCACGCCCTTGGGCACGTCCACGGCGAAGTGGTGGTACTGCAGGTCGCCGATGCAGGTATGGGCCGGATCCTTCTCACAGGTCTTGCGGTCCATCGTGCGGGTTTCCCCGTTTTTCAGCACGCCTTTGAGCTTCGTCTTGCCGTTGCCGTCCGCCGCATAGCGGATCAGGGCGGACATCAGCTCCAGGCGGTCGCCCGTGATCTGGCGCTCGGGGTGCGAGCCGATGGCCACCACGCGGCCCGTGGCGTCCGACTCCTTCCAGGCCCAGGCACTCACCTTCTTGTGGATGGATTTCTTGAGATGCAGCGTGTCGCCGTCGTAGCGCAGCAGGACCTCGGTCCCGGCCGGGACGTCGGCATCCATGAAGGCATAGTCACCGCCGTTGTGGCGGACGTTCTCGATCTTCATGTCGCCGCCGAAATCATAATACTGCAGCAGCGGACTGCCGGGCTCCACAAACATGCCCGTGGCAGAATTCTCGAGTCCCGTGCCGACCGTCCAGCCCGGCCAGATGGCCAGGTAGTCTTCGCGCACCACGTAGCCCGTGTCGCGGGACACGCCTTTGGCGCAGATGAATGCACCGGCGCAGGTGCCGAGGTAGCTGCCGCCGTTCTTTACGAAATCACGGATGTTCTGCCGGCCCTTTTCGGTCAGCGAACGGCCGTGCGCCTGGGCGCGGCCACCGTTGAAATAGACCACCCGGAAACGCGGATCGCCGTCAGGGTAGAGGAGGATGCCGTTCTCGTCGATGGGGCTGCCGACCAGCAGGATGGTCTGCAGCACGGTGTCGAGCGACACCAGCTGCGTGCGTTCCGACGAACTGTACTGTTCCAGCGACATGCCGAGGAAGTCCGCTGCCGGAAGGTCCGGGTAGGCGTTCAGACCGATGCCGCCGTTCATGAAAATGTCTTTGTAGTAGCCTTCGGTCCGGGCCTTGCCGGATTGGGCGGATGCCGGGACTGCCGCCACGAGTAGCGGCAGTACCAGCATCAGGGTCAGGTTCCGTAATTTCATAGATGCGTTTCAATAAACTTTCGCGACTTCGCGGCCCTGCATCACGCTCAGGCCGTTGTGGGCCAGGGCGCCCATCTCGTCCTCGCCGGGGTAGATCTTCACCGGGGCGATCCAGTCCACATAGGTGGCCAGGTCGGCCATCATGCCCTTGCCATAGGCGATGCCGCCGGTGACCAGGATGGCGTTGACCTTGCCCTTGAGGACGGCGGCCATGGCGCCGATTTCCTTGGCAATGTTGTAGAGATAGGCGTCTGCAATCAGCTTGAAGTGCGGATCGTCCACCATCTTGTGCTCGATTTCCAGGAAATCGTTGGTGCCCAGGTGGGCCACCGTACCGCCGCGGCCGTTGATCATCTTCTTGACTTCCTGCGGGGTATATTTGCCGCTGAAGCAGATGTCGGCCAGCTGCTGGGCCGGCAGGCCGCCGGAGCGCTCGGGGCTGAAGGGGCCGTCGCCGTTGAGGGCATTGTTGGTGTCGATCACGCGGCCCTTGCAGTGGGCGCTTACCGAGGTGCCGCCGCCCAGGTGGACGACGATCAGGTTGAGGTCTTCGTATTTGACGCTCTGCTGGGCCGCATACATCTTGGCGATGGCCTTCTGGTTGAGGGCGTGGAACACCGAGACGCGCTTGAAGAGCGGATGACCCGCCACGCGGGCCAGGTCGCAGAGCTCATCGACCACCACCGGGTCGGTGATGAAGGCGCGGCAGCCGATTTCCTCGGCGATGGCATGGGCCAGGATGCCGCCCAGGTTGCTGGCGTGCTCACCGTACTGGCCGCTGCGCAGGTCTTCGAGCATCCGCTCGTTGACCTCATAGACGCCCGAGGGAATGGGGCGGAGCAGGCCGCCGCGGCCCACGATGGCTGCGATCTCGTTCAGCGCGATGTCGTTTTCCTTGAGCGCCTCCACGATCATCTTCTTGCGGAATTCGAACTGGGAGACGATGTTGGGATATTTTCCGATCTCCTCAGCGCTGTGGCGGAGGGTCTTGGTGAAGGCCTGCTCATAGTCTTCGAACACCGCGATCTTGGTCGAGGTGGAGCCGGGGTTGATAGCCAGGATCTTCATGTCGGGTGTCGGGCTATTTGGCCGTCAGGGCAGCCAGGGCGATGGAGTTCAGTTTGGTGTCGATGCTGTCGGCGCGGCTCGAGAGGACGCACGGGGCCATGCCGCCGGCCATGATGGCGGCCTGGCGGACACCCTTGCAGAGTTTCGAATTGACTTTGTAGAACACGTTGGCGCTCTCGATGTTCGGGAAGAGGAGGCAGTCGGCGTCGCCGGCCACTTCGCTCTTGATCTTCTTGATGGCGACCGATTCGGCGTCAATGGCCACGTCCAGGGCCAGCGGGCCGTCGATCACGCAGCCGGCAATCTGTCCGCGGTCGGACATCTTGGCCAGCAGGGCGGCTTCCACGCAGGCGGGCATCCCGTCGAGCATCTGCTCGGTGGCGGCGATTGCGGCGACCTTCGGCTTGGCGATGCCCATGGCCTTGGCGGTATTGACCAGGTATTTGCAGATGGCTTGCTTCTGCTTGAAATCCGGAGCCGGGATGACGGCCATGTCGCCGAGGATCAGGAGCTTGTGGTAGTTCGGATTCTCGATCACGGCCACGTGGCTCAGAACGGCCTTGGGCGGCAGCAGGCCGCGCTCCTTGTTGAGGATGCCGCGCATGTATTTGTCGGTGCTGCAAAGGCCTTTCATCAGGATATCGCCTTCGCCGTCGCGGACCATGCCCACGGCCTGGGCGATCGATTTGAGCTCGTCCTTGTTGTCGATGATGTTGAAGATGGCCGGGTCGATCTTCTCGTTCTGGCAGACTTCCAGGATCTTGTCCTTGTCGCCGACGAGGGTGACCTCGACGATGCCTTTCTCGATGGCCTTGGAAGCGGCGGTGATGGTGTGGTCGTCCACGCCCCAGGCGGCAACCATGCGTTTCTTGCTCCGGGAGCGGAGTTCTTCAAATAGTTCGTTGAAGTTGGTAATCATATCAGGATTCTGTTTTATGTTTTAATTAGTTGTTGCTTACGATATTCATCGTGTCGGTGGCGATGACCAGCTCTTCGTTGGTGGTCACGGCCACGACTTTGACCTTCGAGCCCGGACGGGAGAGCAGGACGTCTTTGCCGCGGACCTTGTTGGCCTCGGTGTCGAAGTCCACGCCCAGGAATTCGAGCCCCGTGCAGACCTCTTCGCGGACCGGCCAGGCGTTCTCGCCGATGCCGCCCGTGAAGACGATCAGGTCCACGCCGCCGAGGGCCGCCGCATAGGCGCCCACATATTTCTTGATGCTGTAGGAGAGCATCTTCTTGGCCAGCTGCGCCCGTTCGTTGCCGGTGGCGGCGGCCGCTTCGATGTCGCGGTTGTCGCCCGACACGCCGGAGATGCCCAGCAGGCCGCTCTTCTTGTTGAGCAGGCTGTTGACCTGTTTGTAGTCGAGATTCTCTTTCTCCTGGATGAAGGTCACGGCGCCCACGTCGAGGTTGCCGCAGCGGGTGCCCATCACCACGCCTTCGACCGGCGTGAAGCCCATCGAGGTGTCCACGCTTTCACCGTCCTTGATGGCCGTGACCGAGCTGCCGTTGCCCAGGTGGCAGGTGATGATGCGGCTCTTGTGCAGGTTGAGGCCGACGAACTTGCAGGCTTTTTCCGCCACGTATTTGTGGCTGGTGCCGTGGAAGCCGTAGCGGCGAAGGCGGTACTGCTCATAGAAGCGGTAGGGGATGGCGTACATATAGGCGTAGTCCGGCATGGTCTGGTGGAAGGAAGTGTCGAAGACGGCGACCTGCGGTTCGCCGGGCATCAGCTGTTCGATGGCCTTGATGCCCATCAGGTTGGCCGGGTTGTGGAGCGGTGCCAGTTCGCAGCAGCGCTCGATCTTGTCCATCACCTCGGGCGTGACACGGACGCTGCAGTCGAAGAATTCGCCACCGTGGGCCACGCGGTGGCCGACGGCATCGATGCGTTCGAGCGAGTCGATGACGCCTTCTTCGGGGCTGACGAGGGCGTCGAGCACCATCTTGATACCGGCGGCATGGTCGGGGACCACGTCACCGATGCGTTCTACGAGACCCTTTTTCATCAGGGTATAGTCTTCGGCACTCCGCATGTCAAGCAGCTGGTATTTCAGCGAGGAGCTACCGCAATTGAGGACAAGGATGATCATATTTGTGTTGTTTGATTGTTCGAATCTGACAAAGTTAGGAAAAAATATTGTATCTTGCTGAAAATTTGACGGGATGTGGCAAGGTAGAGAAATCATTCTGTGTACGCTGGCCCTTTTGGCCGGCAATCTGCTGGGAGATGCGCTTTCGCTCCCGCCGCTCGTCTATCTTCTTCTGTCGGTGGTTTTTGCCCTCGTCGCATGGCGTCGGCCGCAGCTTTTGTGGATTCTGGCCTGCCTGCTGTGGCTGGGGGCGGCGGGGGTGCAGGCGGGGCGGATGCCCCGCCCCGGCCCGCCGCCGGCGCTGACGCTGTGGGCCGCCGGCTGCAAAGCGTCGTTCTCCGCCTGGCTGGAGACGCTGCTTCCGGCCGGAGAAGAGCAGGCGATTCTCCGGGCGTTGGCCATCGGCGACCGCTCCGGGCTGTCGCGCGAGCTGCGCGCCGCCTGGCGCGACAGCGGCGCCATGCATCTGCTGGCCCTGAGCGGCCTGCACGTCGGCCTGCTCTATGCGCTGCTCCATCGCCTGCTGTCGCTGCTGGGCGGCAGCCGGCCCGCCCGGCTGCTGCGAAGCGTCGTCGTTCTCGGCCTCCTGTGGACCTATGCTCTCATCACCGGCCTGAGCGCCTCCATCGCCCGCGCCGTGCTGATGATCACCTTCTATGAGATCTCCGCTTACGTTTCGGGCAGCCGGGACGGCCTGTCGGCCCTCGCCGGCAGTGCATTTCTACTGATTCTTTTCGACCCGGAATCGCCCCGCGACATCGGCTTCCAACTCTCCTATACCGCCGTCCTTTCCATCCTTCTGCTCCACCCCCGGCTGAAACGCCTCCTGCATACCCGCTCCCGGCTGCTGACCCGCGTCTGGGAACTCCTGAGTGTAAGCCTCTGCTGCCAGGCCACCTGCGGCCTCCTGGCCTGGTTCTACTTCGGAAACTTCCCCGCCTATTTCCTCCTGACAACCCTCCTGGCCATCCCCCTGACCACCCTCGTAATGTACACCATCCTCGCCGCCTCCGCCTCCGCCGCCGTCTCCTCCGCCGTCCCTGGCTCTGCCTTCTCCGCCGCAACTACGGCCGCCAGCTCAGCTGCCTCATCCCTCGCGCCGTTTCTCGACCGCCTCTCCGACCTGTCGATCCAAGCCCTTACCTGGCTCCTCCAGATACTCAACACCATCATCCACCTGATCGCCTCCCTCTGATCACTTCCCTCTGACCGTCTCCCTCTGGCCGTCTCCCTCTGACCGTCTCCCTCTGGCCGCCTCCCTCTGACCGTCTCCCTCTGGCCGTTTCCCTCTGATTGCCTCCCTCTGTTCGCCTCCCTCTGGCCGTTTCCCTTTGATCGCCTCCCGCAGCCGCTGCCGTCTCGGCCCCTGCTGCCGTCTCTTCTTCCGCTGGCCGCCTCTGATGGCCGTCTCTCTCTGGGCGTACCCTCTGGTCGTCTCGCCATGTCGTTCTCAGCTTTTTCGCCCGCCACGCCACATTTTGCGCTGCAATGTACGCATCAGTCAGTCAGCGACTTACGTGAGTTGACCCCCTCTGAAAACGAGGGGGTCAACTTCTGCAAACGGCTGACAATCAAGTGCGTCCGTTGCAGCGGAAAAAATGCGTATCTTTGCGCAATGACAAAGATTCTGTTCATTTGTTTGGGAAACATTTGCCGCAGCCCGATGGCGGAGGCGGTATTCGGCCATCTGGCGGCAGAAGCCGGCAGGACGGATGAATTCGTAGTGGCATCGGCCGCAGTCAGTGAAGAAGAGTGGGGGAATCCGATCTATCCCCCCGCCGCAGCCATGTTGCGACGGCATAGTGTCCCTTATGATGCCGCCCGCACGGCCCGGCAGATGAAAGCCTCCGATTATCAGCGGTATGACCTGATCATTGCGATGGATGAATCCAACATCCGCGGCATCCGTCGTATCACAGGCGGCGACCCGGAAGACAAGATCCATCTCCTGCTGGATTACGCCGGTGAACACCGCAGCGTCGCCGACCCCTGGTACACCCGCGACTTCGAGACTGCCTACGATGACATCCTCCGCGGCTGCCGCGCCCTCCTTGAATCACTGCTGCGGCAGTCGTGACGGACGAATGACCGAAGCCACGTCCTCTGTCTCTGCAGTCGGTCATACATCGATGCCTGAAACAACGGCGGCACATTCTGCCTTAGCGGGCTGGCATCGATGCTTGAAACTTAGTCCTTGATGCCCGACGTACGAAGCGGCATTCTTGCAAAATCTTATGGCGGTCAGAGCCGGAGCAGTTTGGCCGTTTCTGTGTCGCTGGCACCGGTTTCTCTCATCAGCATTTGTCCCAGACGGCGCCTGTCGGTTTGGGGCAGCGTCAGGACGCGTTCCATGGTGACGTAGCCTTTGGCCAGGCACAGGTGGCGGATCATCTTTTTGTAGCAGCGATAGTCTTTTCCGTAGGTGTCTTCCACCAGCTCATACTCGCTGCCGGTGTTGGCATTGAAGGCTAAGACCATGCTCTCGTACGATTCATAGAAAGCCGTCGCTGCGGTATAATCGATAAAGTTGTATTTGCGGACCACGTAGTCGATGAATTGCTGCGTTTCCCGGAGCGACAGCTGCTGCGTGACTTTCTCGAGCAGGGAATAATCGAGCCACCGGCCTTCCTTCCGGTATGCCTTGACGGTATAGAGCGCTTTGCGGAGTTCCCAGCGCGCCTTGTCAATGCGAAGTTTTTCCGAGAACGGGGATTTAGCAGCCGCATAAGCCAGAAAGTTCCAGCGGTCTTCTTCAACGCGGGCCGCCAGCCGCCCCTCTACGGGGTTGTTGTAAACATAAGCAATGGCGGAACGGATCCTTTTGTGCGCCAATTTCGGCGTGCAACCGAAAGGTGTGTTGAACAAAGGCCCTGACTGCTGATAATGCTGGTTCCACAGCCGGGTGAATACTTTGGTGAACTCCCGGATGAAGGCCCGGAAGCGCACGGGGTCCTCTACATAGACAATCAGATGAATATGGTCGGGCATCAGGCTGACGCCGGAAATCTGGATGCTGTATCGGCGGGCCAATACGGAGATGACCGAGAAACAGATCAGATAATCTTTGACGGAATAAAAAATGAGATACCCGTTCGGAGTATTCTGATAGACGTGGTGGATGGCATTTGCCCTGACAATCGGTTGGTTCTTTCGCCTCATATCTTTCGCTTCTTTTATGGTTTGCCAGGGCCGCGCCATGCGACCCCTATGAAACAAAGGTCGTAAGAGTTTGTTGAAAATGCAAATCGAATTACTCCGTCCCGCCGCCCCCCTCCCATTTTGCGCTGCAATGTACGCATCAGTAAGTCAGCGACTTATGCGAGTTGACCCCCTCTGAAAGCGAGGGGGTCAACTTCTGCAAACGGCTGACAATCAAGTGCGTCCGTTGCAGCGGAAAAAATGTGTATCTTAGCGGCATGAAATGCAACCGTTTCCGCTCTGCTAGCGTGGCCGCAAAAAATCTTGCATCGGCTCGATCGACCGACCGTGTACCCGCGGCCGCGACCGACCGTGTGCCCGCGGCCGCAAAGGGCCGTGGATCGGCGCTTGCGCGGCATCTTGGGCAGGGGCTCGCCGACCGGCCTGCCTCCTGGGGCAACCACGGCGAATACCGCCTGCTTGCCCCTGGCGCCAATTATTTCTTCCAAGTCAAATCGGCCGCCGTGGCCGCCATGGAATGATGGAAACGGAACGCCATCCCTTCGAACCTTTCCTGCCGGAGCAGGCGCGGATCCTTTTTCTCGGCAGCTTTCCGCCGCAGCCGAAGCGGTGGTCGATGCCGTTCTATTACCCGAACTGGAACAATGATTTCTGGCGCGTGATGGGCCTGCTGTTTTTCGACGACAAGGACCATTTCAATCTTCCGGGGCAGAAGCGCTTCGACCAGCCCCGGGTAGAGGCTTTCTGCCGGGAACAGGGGATTGCGCTCTACGATACGGCCTGCGAAGTCCGGCGCCTGAAAGACAACGCCTCCGACAAGTTCCTCGAAGTCGTCACACCGACCGATCTGCCGGCGCTGCTGGCGCGCATCCCCGCCTGCCGGACGCTGGTGGCCACCGGCCAGAAAGCCACCGATCTGATCGTCGAAAACTTCGGCTGCGCCGAACCGCCCGTCGGCGGCCATGTCGAAATCACAATCGGTCAGGACCTTTTCGCAGCAGCGGAGCGTGGTGCCCGGACCCTGCAGCTGTGGCGCATGCCCTCCACCTCCCGTGCCTATCCGCTCGCCCTCGACCGGAAAGCGGCCTTCTACCGCCGGCTGTGGCCTTAGAAAAGCAGACTGAGCAAAAAGACTTCCAGCATCGCGGCCAGGCCGATGACCAGCGTCAGCAGGGTCTGGGTGCGGTAGCCATTGCCTACGCTCAGGCGGCCGAAGCTGGTGACGACCCAGAAATAGGAATCGTTGGCGTGGGAGACCGTCATCGCGCCGGCGCCGATGGCGACGACGACCAGGGCGGCATCGACCGGCGTGGCGAAGCCGAGCGCGGCCATCAGGGGTGCGATGATGCCGGCCGTGGTGGTGATGGCGACGGTAGAAGAGCCCTGCGCCGTCTTGAGAATCGCCGCCAGCAGGAACGGGAAGAAGATGCCGATGCTGCGGAATGCCTCGGCGTGCGACGTGATATAGTTCACCATATCGGACGATGCGATGACTTTGCCCAGCACGCCGCCTGCGGCGGTGACGAACAGGATGGGTCCGACCGTCTTCAGCGTGTCGTTGGTCAGTCTGTAGAAAAGGTCCCCTTTGCGGGCGGTAAACAACTGGAGAATGGCCAGCCCGGCTCCCACGGCCAGCGCCATGACCGGCGTTCCCAGGAAGAGGGAAAGGTCGGCGGCCCGGCCCGTCCAATGGGCCATGGCCACCACCGATGACAGTGCCATCAGGAGGATCGGCACGACGAGCGGAGCGAGGGCGTTCAGCGCGGAAGGGAGCTTGCCGAAGCCGGCCTTGAGCTCTTCGTAGCTCTTGACCGGATCGGTGTCCGGCGCGGATTCGTCATCGCTGTGCACTTTCCGGCCGATGTGCCGGGCGAAGAAATAACCGGCGATCAGCGGGAAGATGGAACAGAGCACGCCGATGCCGATGACCAGCAGCAGGTTGTTCTCCAGGCCCAGCGACTGGGCTGCGGCCAGCGGCCCGGGCGTGGGCGGGATGAACACGTGGGCCACATAGAGGCCGCACGAAAGGCAGACCGTCATCGTGACGCTCGAAGCGCCCGTCCGGCGGACCATCGCCCGGCGGATCGGATCGAGGATCACGAAGCCGCTGTCGCAGAACACGGGGATCGATACGACCCAGCCCATCAGCTCCATCGCCAGCGCCGGCCGTTTCTGCCCGACCAGGCGGATGACCAGGTCGGCCAGCTTCAGCGCCGCCCCCGTCTTTTCCAGCACCGCCCCGATGAAAGCACCCAGGATGATGACAATTCCGATGGAGGTAAATGTCGATGCGAACCCGCTGCCGATCACCCCGGGGATCTGTTTCAGCGGAATTCCCGCCAGCAGGGCCAGGACCAGCGAGATAAGCAGAATGGCCAAAAACGGATGTACCTTCAGCTTCGAAATGAGCAGGATCATGGCCACGATGGCCACGATGAAGGCGATGATGAGGAAAATACCGGTCATAACGAAGCGCAAGTTACAAAAAAAAGATTCGTATCTTTGCAATCTATGGCAGAAAACATTCCCCTTGAACTTGGTACCGAGAAGGTCGGCAAACTGCTGAAGAAGTACGCGATGCCGGCAATCATCGCGATGACGGCCTCCTCGCTCTACAATATGGTGGACAGCATCTTCATCGGACAGGGATGCGGCCCGATGGCCATTTCCGGTCTGGCGCTGTGCTTCCCGCTGATGAACCTGTCCTCGGCTTTCGGCACGCTCGTGGGTGTCGGCGGCGCGACGCTGATCTCCGTCCTGCTGGGCCAGAAAAATTATCCCGTGGCAAAAAAGGTCCTGAGCAATGTCTTTATCCTGAACATCCTGATCGGCCTCGTTTTTTCCGCAGTATCGCTGTTTTTCCTCAATCCGATCCTGCGTTTCTTCGGCGCGAGCGACGCCACGCTGCCCTATGCCCGCGACTACATGATCCCAATCCTGATCGGAAACATCATCACGCATCTATATTTCGGCCTGAACTCCATTGTCCGCGTGTCGGGCCATCCGCAGAAAGCGATGTTCGCCACGATTCTGACGGTGACGCTCAATACGATCCTTGACCCGATCTTCATCTTCGTGTTCAAGCTCGGAATCCAGGGCGCGGCCATCGCCACGGTCCTCTCGCAGTGCGTCTCCCTGGTGTGGATCATGCGCATCATCTGCGACAAACGCGAGTTCCTGCATCTCTCGCGTGAAACCTTCGGCCTGGACTGGGCCATCGCCCGCCGCTCGCTTTCAATCGGCCTGGCTCCGTTCCTGATGAACGTGGCTTCCTGTTTCGTGGTGATTTTCATCAACAACCAGTTCAAACGCTACGGCGGCGACCTGGCCATCGGCGCCTACGGCATCGTGAACCGTCTGGTATTCCTTTTCCTGATGATCGTGATGGGCTTCAACCAGGGTATGCAGCCGATTGCGGGTTACAACTATGGCGCAAAACAGTATGACCGTGTGCTGGAGGTGCTCAACCTGACCATCAAGTGTGCCTGCATCGTGACCCTGACCTGTTTTATTGTGGGGATGGCCTTCCCGCGTGCAGCGGTCTCGCTCTTTACGCACGATGAAGAGTTGATCGGCCTGGCGGCCCGCGGCTTCCGCATTACGGTCCTTCTGTTCTTCATCATCGGCCGGCAGATGGTCATTTCCAATTTCTTCCAGAGCATCGGCCTGGCCAACAAGGCGATTTTCCTCTCGCTGTCGCGCCAGCTGATCTTCCTGCTGCCCTTCCTGGCCATCCTGCCGCTCTGGTTCGGCGCAGACGGGGTCTGGCTCAGCATGCCGGCTTCCGACCTGGCGGCGCTGGTGGTTTCCGAGATCATGCTCGCCCGCCTGAAGAAGAGTTTTAGACAAGAACAAGAAGCAAAAGCATAATATGGAATCCCATCTGATCATCTCCATCGGACGCCAGATCGGCGCGGGCGGTCTCGGTGTCGCCCGCCGGCTCTCGGAAGAATTCGGCCTCAAAGTCTATGACAAGGAACTCCTTGTCGAGGTGGCCCGCGAGAGCGGCCTCGACGAAAGCTGCTTCCAGCAGCGCGACGAGCATTCTTCCCGGGGCTTCCGCACGGCGCTCCAAAGTTTCCGCTCCCTGCTCGGCCTCTACAATCGGGCGGGGACCAATACGGTCATGACGGAAGAACAGCTCTTCAAGATCCAGAGTGAGGTGATGCGCGGCATCGCAGCCAAGGAAGACTGCATCATCGTGGGTCGCTGCGCCGACTATATCCTGCGCGACGAGCCGCGGCTGGCGACGTTCTTCATCTGCGCCGACCTGGAAAGCCGCGTCCGCAACCTGATGAAGGTGGGCGGCAAGACGGAGGAGGAAGCCCGCCGCTTCATCGAGCTGGGCGACCGCAAACGGGCCGAATACTACAACTACTATACTTTCAAGCGCTGGGGCGACTCGGCCAGCTACGACCTGTGCATCGATGCCACCAAGCTCGGCGATGATGTCGAGCGGGTCGTCGATCTGATCAAATACTATCTGAAGCAACGCAATTTGATTTGAAAATATTAAGGGAGATCTATATATGTTCTGCGAAGGTGAGCAGAACATATATAGATCTCCCGTGACCAAACGCTTTCTATTATGGCTGACGAAAAGATCATCTTCTCGATGAACGGTGTGAGCAAGATCCTGCCGCACAACAACAAAGTAATCCTCAAGGACATCTACCTCTCGTTCTTCTACGGCGCCAAGATCGGCATCATCGGCCTGAACGGCGCCGGCAAATCGACGGTGATGAAGATCATCGCCGGCATCGAGACCCCCACGCACGGCGAAGTGGTCTTCGCGCCCGGCTACACCGTGGGATATCTTGAGCAGGAACCGAAGCTCGACCCGTCCAAGACCGTGCTCGAGGTCGTGCAGGAAGGCGTCCAGGAGGTGATGGACCTGCTCAAGGAGTATGAAGAAGTCAACCAGAAGTTCATGGAACCGATGGACGACGACCAGATGAACGCCCTGATTGCCCGGCAGGGCGAACTGACCGAAGCCATCGATCACGCCGGCGGCTGGGACATCGACGCCAAGCTCGAGCGGGCGATGGACGCCCTGCAGTGCCCCGACCCGGAGGCGTCGGTGTCCACGCTCAGCGGCGGCGAACGCCGCCGCGTGGCCCTGTGCCGCCTGCTCCTGCGCGAACCCGACGTGCTGTTGCTCGACGAGCCGACCAACCACCTCGATACGGAGTCCATCCAGTGGCTCGAAGCCCATCTCCAGCAGTACAAGGGAACGGTGATTGCCGTCACGCACGACCGCTATTTCCTCGACAACGTGGCGGGCTGGATCCTCGAGCTCGACCGCGGCGAGGGCATTCCCTGGAAAGGAAACTATTCGTCCTGGCTGGAACAGAAGAGTGCCCGCCTAGCCATGGAGGAGAAGCAGGAAAGCAAGCGCCGCAAGACCCTCGAGCGCGAGCTCGAATGGGTGCGGATGGCCCCCAAGGCCCGCCAGGCCAAAGGCAAGGCCCGTCTGAACGCCTACGAGAAGATGCTCAATGCCGATACGAAGCAGAAAGAAGAAAAACTGGAGATCTACATTCCCAACGGTCCGCGTCTGGGCAACAAGGTCATCGAGTGCAAGGGCGTGAGCAAGGCCTATGGCGACAAGGTGCTCTTCGAGAACCTGACCTTCTCGCTGCCGCCGGCCGGCATCGTGGGCGTGATCGGCCCCAACGGCGCCGGCAAGACCACCCTCTTCCGCCTGATCATGGGCTACGAACAGCCCGACTCCGGGACTTTCGAGATCGGCGAGACCGTGAAGATCGCCTACGTGGACCAGCAGCACAAGCAGATCGACCCCGACCTGACGGTCTATGAGACGATTTCGGAGAATTCTGAATACGTGAAACTGGGCAATCGCGAAGTTAATGCGCGCGCCTATATCTCCCGCTTCAACTTTGCCGGCGCCGACCAGGAGAAGCTGTGCGGCGTGCTCTCCGGCGGCGAGCGCAACCGCCTCCATCTGGCCCTGACCCTCAAGGAAAACGCCAATGTCCTGCTCCTCGACGAGCCGACCAACGACGTGGATGTCAACACGATCCGTGCCCTGGAGGAAGGTCTCGAAAACTTCGCCGGCTGCGCCGTGGTCATCTCCCACGACCGCTGGTTCCTCGACCGCATCGCCACCCATATCCTCGCCTTCGAGGGCGACTCCCAGGTCTATTTCTTCGAGGGCACCTACTCCGAGTACGAGGCCAATCGCAAAATGCGCCTGGGCTCTGCCGAGCCCAAGCGTTTCAAATACAAGAAGCTCCGCGGATAAACGAAGAAGCCTCCGGCCGTTGCGCCGGAGGCTTCTTGCTATATAAGGGTTAAAAGGAATGGCTTACTCGTCCTGGAGCTGCAGCTTCTGCACGTAGATGGCCTTGTTCATCATCTCGCGTTTCTTCACGGACGGTTTCTCAAACGTCTTGCGGGAGCGGAGCTCGCGGATGACACCCGTTTTCTCGAATTTACGTTTGAATTTCTTCAGCGCACGTTCGATGTTCTCACCTTCTTTGACCTGTACGATAATCATTTGCTTACACCTCCTTTTTTCTTGGGGACGCAAAGGTATGAAAAATTTCTTACATTTGTAAAAATGTTGACAGAAAACTTTGTCCGATACCTGCAGACCGAGCGCCGTTTCTCGCCCCGGACGGTCCGGCTCTATGAAGAAGCCGTGACCGAATTCTACGATTTCATGGAGATGGAGACCGAGACGACCGAGGGCATCAGCCCGCAGCATATCCGCAGTTTCATCGCGTACGGCCTTGATACGGGCCATTCGGCACGCACCATGAATCTCAAGCTCTCCGCGCTCAGTACCTGGTGCAACTGGCTGATGCGGCAGGGCCGGCTGGCGAGCAATCCGGTCCGCAAGGTGCCCCGCCCGAAACAGGAAAAGAAGCTGCCCCAGTTCTATACCGAAAAGGCCCTGGACAATTATTTCGACGAAAGCCGCCGCCGCGTGGAGGAGAATCCCGACGATTTCCGGATCTTCCGCGACCGCATGATCCTGGTCATCCTCTATGCCACCGGCATGCGCCGTGCCGAGCTGTGCGGCCTGAAGATTTCGGATTTCGACAGCAAGCGCAGCCTGTTCCGCGTGCTGGGCAAAGGTGATAAATTACGCGAAATCCCTGTTCCCGCTTTGATTTGTCAGGAGATTTTGCTATATTTGGAAAAATTGGATGAGGCGTATCCCGCCAACCCCGAAGGAAAGTTCTTTCTCACCGACAAAGGCGCGCCGCTCTACCTGGGCTTCGTGGACAAGGTGGTCAGGCGCGAACTCTCCGGGGTGGAAGGCTTTACCGGCAAGAAGTCGCCGCACGTGCTCCGGCATTCGCTGGCGACGCACCTGCTCAACCGGGGGGCCGACCTGGGCAGCATCAAGGAGATCCTCGGACACTCCTCGCTGGCCGCCACGCAGGTCTATACGCACAACTCGTTCGAACAGTTGAAAAAGATATATGTAACCGCTCATCCCAGAGCAAAAAACGGAGGTAACCATGGAAATTAAAGTTCAGTCCATCAAGTTCGACGCCGACCAGAAACTCCTTGACTACATCGACAAGAAGGTCGGAAAGATTGAGAAATTCTATGACGGCATTGTCCGCACGGAGGTCGATCTCTCCCTGCTGGCCGATCCGCAGAACAAGAACGTGAAGGTGCACGTATTCATTCCGGGCAACGAACTGGTTGTCGAGCGCAACAACGAGACCTTCGAGGGCGCCGTCAACGACTGCGTCGCCACGCTGAAAGACCTGCTCGTCTCCGAGAAGGAAAGAAGGTTCAAATAAGCAGGGATAAGAGTTCCTCAGGGCTGATGCCCGTGAAGTATTCGCCGGTCGCCACTTCCGAGAGGCGGCCGGCGATTTCTGTGCGCTCGTACGGACAGCCCTCCAGCTGTGCGCAGAAGCATTCTGTCGGGCGCTGGAAGAAATAGTCGCCGAAGATCTTCAGTCCGCTGATCCGGCCTTTCCGGACATCGAAATGCGCTTCCAGCAGGCCGCCGGGGAACTTCCGGACATTCGCGACGCTGCAGGCGGGCGAGGCCCCGAAGTTCCAGTCGGGATTGCCGAAGCGCGCTTCGCGCAGCTGCTCGATGGCGGCGCGGTCCTCGTCCGTATAAAAGTAAGGTGTACACTGCAGTTCCGGGCTGATGCGGCCGGCCAGGCATTCGATGAAGCGCCGGACATCCATTTCCGCCGGCAGCAGTTCCGCCAGGTTGGCGACCCGGCTCCGGACGGACTGCACGGCCTTGCCGATGAATTTCTCGGGCCGCGGCTTCAGGGCGGCGGACAGCCGGTCGAAGGAGGCGTTGAAGAGCAGGGTGCCGTGCTCCAGGATGCGGCTCCCGTGCTTGCAGACGGCTGTCCCGGAAAACTTCCGGCCGTCCGGCAGGGTCAGGTCGTTCCGGCCGGAGCAATGTCCTTCGATGCCGAGCGGGCGCAACGCATCCAGGATGACGTCGGTGAAACGCCGGTCCGTCAGGTCGAAAAAAGAATAGTTTACGTTGCCCAGGTCGTGGAATACAGCCCCGCCGCCCGTCATCCGCCGCACGACCGGAATCCGCTCGCGCTGTGTGAAGTCGAGGTCGATTTCGGCAAAGGCGTTCTGGTAGCGTCCGATGATCACGCTGTCGGCATTCTGCCACAGGCGGAAGAAGGGTTCTTCCCGCCGGGTCAGCAGATATTCCTCCGCGGCCAGGTTCCAGGCCGGGTCGGTCGTGGTATCGACGATCAGGTACATGGCGCGGGCCGGGATCAGATTTCGGCGTTGAGCGTATTCCAGAGGATGTCCTTGAGCTCGGTGATGCCTTCTCCCGTGAGTGAGGAGATCAGTACGGACGGGACCTTGCGCGGAAGGTGGCGACGGATTTCCTTGCGGAGTTCGTCGTCGAGCATATCGCATTTGGTGATGGCCACTACGCGCTGCTTGTCGAGCAGTTCGGGGTTGTAGAGCTTGAGTTCGCGCTGCAGGATGCGGTATTCCCCGGCGATGTCCTTGCTGTCGGCGGGAATCATGAACAGCAGCATCGCATTGCGCTCGATGTGGCGCAGGAAACGCAGGCCCAGGCCCTTGCCCTCGTGCGCCCCTTCGATGATGCCCGGGATGTCCGCCATCACGAACGATTTGTCTTCGTAGTAGCTGACGATGCCCAGCTGGGGTTCCAGCGTGGTGAAGGCATAGTCGGCAATCTTGGGCTTGGCCGCCGAGACGGCCGAAAGGAGTGTGGACTTGCCCGCATTGGGGAAGCCCACCAGTCCCACGTCGGCCAGCACTTTGAGTTCGAGCACGAACCAGCCCTCGACGCCCGGCTCGCCCGGCTGGGCGAAGCGGGGCGTCTGGTTGGTGGCGCTTTTGAAGAAATTGTTGCCCAGGCCGCCGCGGCCGCCTTTGCAAAGGATCTTCTCCTGTCCGTCCTCGAGTATTTCGAAAAGCACTTCCCCGGTCTCGCCGTCGCGGGCCACGGTGCCCAGCGGCACCTGGAGCACGATGTCGGCGCCCTGTTTGCCGTGTTTGAGCTGGCCGCTGCCGGCCCCGCCGTCCTCGGCCTTGATGTGCTTCTTGTACTTGAGGTGGATGAGCGTCCACATCTGCTTGTTGCCGCGCAGGATGATGTGGCCGCCCCGGCCGCCGTCGCCGCCGTCCGGGCCGCCCTTGGGCACATACTTGGCCCGGTGCAGGTGCATCGACCCGTTCCCGCCATCCCCGCTCTTGCAGAAAATGCGGACGTAGTCTATGAAATTGGTGCCGGTTTCGAAACTCATGGAGTCGGACGAAATTTACAGGTATTCTTCCATTACGGCGGAGACTCTGTCGAAGACCTCGTCGATGGAGCCCAGTCCGTCGATTTCACGATAGACGCCTTTCCCTTTGTAGTAGGAAATGACGGGCTCGGTCTTGCTATGGTAGGTGGCGATGCGGTTGCGGATGATTTCCGGCTTGGTGTCATCCACCCGGTTCTCGATTTCTGCGCGGTGGCGGATGCGCTCGAAGACCGTCTCGTCGGGGATCATCAGCGAGAGCACGGCGTCCACCTGCTGGCCGCGGGCGGCGAGCATCGCATCGAGATGCTCCGCCTGGGCTGTGGTGCGCGGGAAGCCGTCGAAGATGAAACCCTTCACGTCGGGATGCTGGTCGAGTTCGGATGCAATCATGCCCTCGACGACTTTGTCGGGAACCAGTTCTCCTTTGTCGATGAGAGATTTGGCTTGCAGGCCGAGCGCGGTGCCGGCCGCAATCTCCCGGCGGAGCAGGTCGCCCGTCGAGACGTGGCGCAGGCCGAAACGCTCGATGAGTTTCGCGGCCTGGGTGCCCTTGCCGGCGCCCGGAGGGCCGAAGATGAGGAAATGTTTCATCGCTGTCTTTTCTTCTGTTTTACTGTCGAGGATATAGATGTCTTTGGAGTTGCGGCCCAGTTGGTCGTAGTCGAGGCCGAAACCCACGATGAAGCGGTTTTCGATCTCCATGGCCACATAGTCCAGCTTGAGATCTTTCTTGTAAACTTCCGGTTTGAGCAGCATCGTGCAGATCTTCACGTCGGCGGCGCCGGCATCCAGCAGCAGGGCATGCAGGTCGGTGATGGTTTTGCCCGTATCGACGATGTCCTCTACGACGATGACGGTCCGGCCCTTGATGGACGAGGTCAGGCCCAGGACCTTGCGGGTGACGCCGGTGGAGAGGGTCCCTTCGTAGGACGAAAGCCGGACGCTTGTAAACTCGCAGGGGAAGTTGAGCCGTTTCATCAGCTCGCCCGTGAAAAGGATCGAGCCGTTGAGCACGCACAGGATGATGGGCGTGCCGTCGAAGTTCTTGAAATCGTGATTGATGCGCTCCGCTACGGCGTCGATGGCCTTCTCCAGCCGCTCGTAGGGGATGTAGGGTACGAAGTACCGGTCTTTGACGAGAATCCTGCCTTCCATCTTCTTGATGATTTAATCTGCGAAAATACGCATTATCTTTTTCATTGGCAAACCGAATCTTCGCGCGTTCCCCTGCGCCCGGCCTCCGATGCCCTGCGCGTCCGCTTCCCGCCGCCGTCCGCAATTTGGGGCGTATTTGAGGATGGCACCGCCAAATTCCCGCCGCCGTCCTCAATTGGGGGCGTATTTGAGGATGGAGCCGCCAAATTCCCGCCGCCGTCCTCAATTGGGGGCTGGTTTGAGGATGGCACCGCGAAATTCCCGCTGCCGTCCTCAATTTTGGGCTGATTTGAGGATGGCGCCGCCAAATTCCCGCCGCCGTCCTCAATTTGGGGCGTATTTGAGGATGGCACCGCCAAATTCCCGCCGCCGTCCTCAATTTGGGGCTGATTTGAGGATGGCACCGCCAAATTCCCGCTGCCGTCCTCAATTTTGGGCTGATTTGAGGATGGCGAGCGGTTTTTGCCAAAATTATTTGGTTTCGGGGCGATCGTGTATTATCTTTGCCAAAGTCCAGAGCCGCGGTGGCGTTGGCGTAATGTGTAGAAGATATGGCAAAGGATTTCTGTCGGGGCCCGTTCGGGCAGGAGAAAAAAGATTCGCTTCGTCGTTGGCTGTTGTTTGTCTGCCTGCTTGGCGCAGCAATTCATTTTCCCCGTCTTGTTTTTTCGCAGGATATTTTGCCGGAGCCGGTTACGGCGCTGATCGAGCAGCTGGCCGAGCGGGCGGCGGAAGCCGGCGATGACGGCAGCGGCGGGGCGGCCGGTGTCGAGGAACTCGTCCGGTACTACGAACACTTGCTCCGGCAGCCGCTCAATCTCAACGCCGCCACGCGGCTCCAGTTGGAAGAGACGGGCCTGCTGACGCTCTTCCAGACCGAGAGCCTCCTTGCCTGGCGGGAACGATACGGCGCTGTCCGTTCCGTGACGGAATGGGCGCTCGTCGAAGGCTTTTCGCCGGAGACGGTGTCCAGGCTGCAGCCCTTCTTCTCGCTGGGAGAACCGGCGGCGCGGCAGCAGACAGCGCAGACTTATACGGCCAAGTTCCGCAAGAAATGGAAACAGGCGGGCTTTTCCCTGACGGCCAAGGCCCAATACGAATCGCAGCCGCTCTCGCTGGCGGCCGTCCTCGACAATGATCCGAGGGAACGTTTCCCCGACTTCGTGTCGCTCTCGGCCCGGTACAAGGGTTTCTATGCCGGCGACTTTACGGCCCGCTTCGGGCAGGGACTCGTCCTTTGGAAATCATTCTCGCTCAGTGCCTTCGGGACTCCTTCCGCGGCCAGCCGGCGGGGCGGGGGACTGCAGGCGTACCATTCCACCGACGAGTCGAACTTCTTTCGCGGCGTAGGCTGGAGCGGCGGACTGGGCCGCCCGACCGACTGCAACGACGGACTGGGCCGCCCGTCCGGCCGCAGCCGCCTGGGGCAATGGACGATGTCCGCATTCGTCTCGCGCAACGCCGTGGACGCCCGTCTCGTGGACGGACGTTATACTTCCATCGCCACGGATGGCCTGCACGTTACGGAAGCAGAAAAGGCGAAGCGGCATGCCATGCACGAATACGTCGCCGGCGGGAACGTCACGCTGACCCGCGGCCGCTGGCGTTTCGGCGTGACAGGCGTCGCCTATGCCTACGATCACCCCAACGGACGCAAAGTCCAGGATTACAACCGCTACCAGCAGTACGACGGTCTCTGGGGCAATCTGGGCGCGGATGTCTATGGCTCGCTGGGCAGCCTGCGTATCTTCGGCGAAGCGGCCGTCGATGCACACGGGGCGCCCGCCGTGCTGGCCGGGACACTCTGGAGTCCTTCGTATGAATTCGAGACCAGCCTGACGCTCCGCTGCTATGCACCTTCTTATATCGCTACGCACGCGGGGGCGTACTCGTCGCTCAGCAGTGTCTCAAACCAGGTCGGCGGCGCCTGGGCCGCGCAGTTCATTCAGGGCCCGTGGACCCTGCGTGCCAACGCGGACCTGGCCTGGTATCCGTGGAAACGCTACCGGCAAGAGGCCGGGACCTGGGGTTTCAAGGGACGGCTCCAGGCCATCCGCTCGCTGGCCGGCCTCGGGGAACTGGCTGGGACCGGGGAAATGGCCGGCACCGGGGAACTGGAAGTGCAGCTGGCCTGGAGCGGCCGGCTGAAGGCGCGGCTGCGCCTGATGTTGCCCGCAGGCGACCGCTGGCAGTTCGCTTTGCGGGCCGACGCCAACCGCGGCGGAGCGGCCGGCTACGCCGATGTCCGCTGGCGGCCGTCCCGCCGCTGGGATCTTTCGGCCCGCGTGACGCTATGGCAGACCCGGGACTGGGACTCCCGCATCTGCTTCTACGAGCGGGGTGTCCCGCAGAGTTTCCTCGTGGAAAACTACGCCGGTAAAGGCATCGGGGCATACCTGGTAGCCCGGTATGCCCCGACGCGGAACACGGAAATGTGGATGAAAATCCAGCAGAACTACTGCGCCTACTTCGTGCGGATCTTCATTCCCGGATAGATCTTGCTCTTGGCATTGAGGCCGTTGAGCTTGTAAAGCGTGTTGAGCGAGACGCCGGTCTTTTTGGCGATGCCGCCCAAAGTGTCGCCCTTCTTGACGGTGTAGGTTGAAGTAGCCGTCGAAGACCCGCTGCTCTTGCCGGACGAGGAAGATGAACTCGAGCCGGACTTGACGCTGGAACTGCCGGATGAACTGTGCGACTTGCCGGCACTGCCGTAGATATAGAGCCGTTGTCCGACACGGATGGTATTGCCACGCAGGTTGTTCCAGCGCTTGAGGTTCGCCACGGTGGTCTGGTGTTTGGAGGCGATGCTCGAGAGCGTCTCGCCGCTCTTGACCTTGTGGATCACGCGCTGCTCGCCGCTGCCGCCGGTCTCCTTGATCTTCTGGACGGCAACCGGACTGAAGAACACAGAATCCTTATAGCGGTAGATTGTGTCCTGCACATCGACATAGGCGAGGGTGTACTGGTGCGGCAGGTTGAGGATATAGGTATGTTCGGTGCCCGGGATGATGTCGTGCAGGTACTGCGGGTTGAGGTCGCGGAGCGTCTCCATCGGGATACCGATGGTCTCGGAGATCTGCCCGAAGTGGAGGTTCTTGTTCACGTGGAAAGTATCCACGTGGGCCGGCAGGCTCACGGGCGTCGGTACGATGCCGTGCTCGGGATAGTAGTTGAGCGTGTACAGGGCGGCGATGAAGGCGGGGATGTAACCGCGCGTCTCGCGGGGCAGGTAGTTGTAGATCTCCCAGAAATCGGTCTTGCCGCCGCTGCGGCGGATGGCCTTGCTCACGTTGCCGGCGCCGCAGTTGTAGGAGGCGATGGCCAGCGACCAGTCGCCGAAGATCATATAGCTGTCCTTGAGCAGGCGTGCGGCGGCCCGGCAGGCTGTCAGCGGATCGTAGCGTTCGTCCACATAGGAGGTCATCTCCAGGCCGTACATCTTGCCGGTATTGTACATGAACTGCCACATGCCTTTCGCCCGGGCGCGCGAAACGGCGCGGGGATTGAGGGCCGACTCGATGACGGCCATCGCCTTGAGTTCCTTCGGCAGGCCGTATTCATCGAAGATTTCCTCGAACAGCGGCATATAATAGGTGGACAGGCCGATGATGCGGGCCGTGGCGATCGGCATCCGCTCGGTGTAGCGGATGATGGCGTTCTTGACCGCCTTGTTGAACTGCACGGGGATGAAGGAGTTCATCTTCTGGAGCCGGTCGATGTAAACCTCGTCCGGAATGTTGCTGGTCAGGGAGTCGAGTTCCAGGGTGGCCACATCGAACTCGTTGACATCGATCTGTTTCTGGATGTAATAGATGTTCAGCAGCGAGTCGATGTTCTCGGAGTTGTACTCGATGAGATTCTCGATGTCGTCGTCCACCAGGATGTCACCGTCCTCGTCGTTGGCCGGCGCGGAAAGCATCTGGTATTCGTTGTAGAGGGAGTCGTAGGCCTGCTGGAGGGAGTCGATGCGGTGCATCAGCTCCTCGATCAGCTGTTGCTGCTTTTTCCGGTCGCCGAAGATCTGGGCGTGGCCGGTGCAGGGAATCAGGAGGAAGGCTGCGAGCAGGAGGAACAGGGAGAGACGTTTCATAAAAAATCAAAATGTGAATTGCAGGTTGACCCCCAGCGCGGGCGAGGCGAAGGGGGAGGAGGATGTGTCGTAGAAAGTGTATTGCGGGTTCAGCGGCTGGATGAGGGCCGGCTGCACCTCAAGCGATGCGATGTTGTCGCTCACGTCGAAATCGGCCATGTAGGCGAAGACATTCGCATCGATGACGTTGAGCGCATAGACCAGGATGGCGGCCAGGATGGAATAGTCGCGGTAACGCCGGTAGGTATCGCGGTAGGTTTCCGCCTGGTTGACGGTGATCGAGCCGATATAGCCGCTTGCGTCCGTATCGCCTCCCACCTGGGTGATCCAGCGGAACCGTTTGTATTGCATGTCGTTGAAATGGTAGAAGTAGCCGCAGGCCACCAGGCCGCCGGTCCAGATGGGGATCTTCCACCAGTCTCCGTTGTTGGCCTGTCCGAGTCCGGGCAGCAACAGGGAATAGATGGTGGATTTGGCCGGGACAGGCGCCCGGAAGTCGGTCTTGAAGCAGGCCACGCCGTCGAGCAGTTGCCCCCAATAGACGGCCCCGGCCGCAATGTAACTGGCCGTGCCCAGGTATTTGTATTTGGCTTCTCCGGTCTGCTTGTACTGGCGGTTGCACCAGATGCCGCCGTAAATGCCGCCGCCGATGCCGGCATAGATCACCGGGACTTTCCACCAGTCTTTGTTGTACATCTGCGAGGCGCCGGGGACGATGGCCGATCCCAGCAGCATGTAACCGGGCGTCAGCGTGTCGCGGCCGAAGTAGCCGCGGAACAGTTTCCTGAGGGAGAACCCCTGCAGGGAGTCGGTGACGGCGGTGGTGTCGCCGACGGCCGCTGTCGCGGTTTCGGAACCGGGAGGCCCCGTCACCGTACCGGCGTTCGTGTTGCGGTACACGTCGTTGCGGGTGCTCCGGAACTGGGCACTCAGGCTGCAGCAGACGCTGACCAGCAGCAGAAGGGTGAGAAGATAGCGGCGCACGGAGTCTGTCTTATTGTCTTTCCAAATCTTTGAGGAGGTTTTCCACCTGCTCGTCGTTGTCGTAGCGGATGGTGATGGTCCCGCCGCCCTTCGGGCTGCGCCGGACGGCCACCTGGCCGGCGAAATGCCGGCCGATGCGTTCGGCCAGGCTGTAGAAGAGCTCAGGCAGGTCTTCTTCTTCGGCGGCCGGTGTGGCGGCCTGCCGGTCGAGCGCCTTGACTTTCTGTTCCAGCTGCCGGACCGACCAGTCGCTCCGGACGGTGTTCTCAAAAAGTTTCCGCTGCTGCGCGGGCGATTCGACGCCCAGCAGGACCTTGGCGTGCCCCACAGAAATCTTGCCAAGCTTGAGGGCTTTCTGGATTTCGTCGGGCAGGCGGAGCAGGCGCAGGTAGTTGGTGATGGTCGCCCGCTTCTTGCCCACGCGCAGGGCCATCGCCTCCTGGGTGAGATTGCATTCGTCGATCAGGCGCTGGAAACTGAGGGCGGTCTCGATGGCGTCGAGGTCTTCGCGCTGGATGTTTTCCACGATGGCCATCTCCAGCATCGCGGCGTCGTCGGCCTGGCGGATGTAGGCCGGTACGCTGGTGAGTCCGGCCAGGCGGGCGGCGCGGTAGCGCCGTTCGCCGCTGATGATCTGGTACGTTCCCGGGCCGGTCTGCCGCAGGGTGAGCGGCTGGATGATGCCGAGGGTGCGGATCGACGCGGCGAGTTCTTCCAGGGCTTCCTGGTCGAATTCCGAACGGGGCTGCCAGGGATTGGGTACGATCTGCCCGATGGGGATTTCGCTCACGGCCGCCGGATTCCCGCCGACCATGCGGTGGATTTCCCGCGTGTCCTTGATGGGTGCGGCATCGCCCAGCAGGGCGCCGAGCCCTTTTCCTAATGCTGCCCGTTTTGCCATTGTTCGTTCTTTTTGATGATTTCGCGTGCCAGGTTGAGGTAGTTGTCGGCGCCGGTGGAGCGCGCGTCGTAGAGGATGGCCGGCTTGCCGTAGGAAGGGGCCTCGCTCAGCCGGACGTTCTTGGTAATCATCGTCTTGAAAACCATGTCGGGGTAGTAGGTCTTGACTTCTTCCACGACCTGGTTGTGCAGGCGCAGGCGGCTGTCGTACATCGTGAAGAGAAAGCCTTCGATGGTCAGGGACGGATTGAGCCGCGTCCGTACGATGTTGATGGTATTGAGCAGTTTGCCCAGGCCTTCCAGCGGGAAGTACTCGGGCTGGACGGGGATGATCACGCTGTCGGAGGCCGTCAGGGCGTTGATGGTGATCAGGCCCAGTGACGGGGCGCAGTCCAGCACGATGTAGTCGTAGCGGTCGCGGACCGGTGCGAGGGCCTTCTGCAACACATTCTCCCGCTGCGGCACTTCCAGCATCTCGATTTCAGCCCCCACCAGGTTGATGTGGGAGGGAATGATGTCGAGGTGGTCCAGGTCGGTGGGCTTGATGACGCTTTCGATCTCCCGCTCGCCGATGAGGATTTCGTAGAGCGTGTCGTGCTCTTTCGAGTCGGGATTGAAGTTCAGGCCCGAGGTCGTGTTGGCCTGCGGGTCGGCGTCGATGACGAGCGTTTTGTATTCCAGGACCGCCAGCGAGGCGGCCAGGTTGATGGAGGTGGTCGTCTTTCCGACGCCCCCTTTCTGGTTGGCGATAGCGATGATCTTTCCCATAACTTGCAAAGTTATGAAAAAAAACTGTTAAATTCGCGTAGCTAAACTCTTGAATGATGACAATCCAGTCAGCTTGGAAGGTAATCGTCAGCAGCCGGTCGGGCGGCGGAAAGGCCCGGCACGACTGGCCTGAGATTGCAAACTTGCTTAAAGCCAAAAGTATAGAATTCATCGCAAGCATTACGGACCACGCCTACCACGCCATCGAACTGGCGCGCGAAGCCGTCCTTTCCGGTTTTCGGAAACTCCTTGTGGTCGGCGGCGACGGGGCGGTGCACGAGGTGCTCAACGGCCTTTATTCCCAGACGGAAGTTTCTCCCTCGGAAGTGACCGTCGGCCTGATCCCCGTCGGCTCGGGCAACGACTGGTCGCGCCTGCACCGGATCCCGGCGGATTACGGCCGGGCCGTGGACCTGATTGCGGAAGCCGGCGTCCGCACCCGCCTGCAGGATGTCGCCTGCGTCCATACCCTTATGGACGGCAAGCCCTATTGCCGCTATATGATGAACATTGGCGGCCTGGGCTTCGATTCGGACGTGTGCCGGCGCTTCGACATCGCCAAGGAACACGGCCATGCCGGTGACCGCCAGTATCTCAAGTCGCTGCTTTCAGGCTTCCTGGCCTACCGGCCGCTCCGTTTCCGCGTGGTTGTGGACGGGGAGGAATTCTATCACGGCACCGCCTTTTCGGTGGCGCTGGGCATCGGGCAGTACTGTGGCGGCGGAATGCGCCAGACCCCGGATGCCGTCCCGGACGACGGCCTGATCAACGTGACCGTGGTCGGGAAACTGAGCAAATGGAAGTTCCTGTCGAAGGTCCCGTCGCTTTTCAAGGGGGACATCTACCGGCACAAGGAAGTCAGGCATACGACCGGACGGCGGGTCGAGATTTCCGCGGCGCCGTATTCCTATATGGAAGTGGACGGTGAACCCGTAGGCATCACGCCCGTCCGGATCGAAGTGATCCCGGCCGGCGTGCAGGTCGTGTCAAATCTGTAAGGAAGCTAATCCTTCTCTTCGATCTGGAGCCAGAAGAAGAGCGGGGAATATTCGGGAACGGAAGGGCTCTTGCCCTTGTCTTCATAGCCCAGCGTGGAGTTGAATACCGCCACGGCCGTCTCGCCGTAGTTCATGCCCAGGATCGCCTTGCCGAAGCCGTCCACCACACCGTTATCGGAAGAAAACTTGCTTTCATCACTCTTGTAGTAATTGATGCTCAGCGCGCTGTAGGCATTGCTGCTGCTCCAGATGCGGTAGAATTTGGCCGTATCTTCGATGTTGGTGTCGAAGACCGTGCCGTCGAGCAGCCGGCCGATGTAGCGCACGCTGACCGAGGCACCTTCCGAAACCGTGTCCGTATCTGCGGTCTTTTCCACCAGTTTCTTGAAATACAGTCCTTCCGTGAGCGTGTCGGTGCTGGCGTAGTGCGACTGGAACCAGGCACGTATGGCCTTTTCCTGATAGTCGTAGATGTCGGTCACGACGGTGTCGATGGTCAGGTCGATGATCTCGTTGTCCGATTCGCTGGTGCTGCTGAAGGCCGAGTAGAACGAATAGTCGTGGCTCGAAGCGGAGTGGGGCAGTGCAAGTTTTACGCGCCCGCCGCTGCGCATCGTCTTGAGAACCGACTCCAGGCCGTCGGGGAGGTAACCCTGGTCGAGGCGCCAGAAATTGCCGCCATAGTAATTGGTGTTCTTGTAGCTGCCCAGCTGCTCGGCAATGCGCCGGATATTGGTGGACGTGATGGTCCCGTCGAGGCTCCGCTTCGTGTAGTGGGCCTTGATATAGGAACTGTCGGTCATGCCCGGTCCGCTGCCCTCCTCCATTTCCAGGAGATAGACGCCTGTATCGCCAAAAGGCTTCAGGCCGGGATAATTCACGTTGATCCAAGCCTTCATGACACGGTCATAGGAGTAATTGGCGTCTTCCTCGTTCGTCACGGCGCAGGAAGCAGTCAGCGCGCCGGCCAGGAAGAGTGCCGCAAGGATATGTTTTCGGATGCGCATATTCACTATTGGTTCTTTTTGATCCAGGCCACGCCCACGTCGAAGAGCAGGGCCGTATTTTCAGGTACCAGGCCCACCGCCTGGCTGCCATATCCGTCGTCCGCCGAGAAGAATACCAGCGCTTCCTCGCCTTGCCGGGCACCCTCCAGGCCCCGTTCGAGGCCTTTGATCAGGTCGCCGGAACCGAAACGGATCATGGCGCTGTCCAGCACGAACTGGGTCTCCGGTCCTCTCTGGCCGAAGGTGTAGCCGGCATAGAAGAGGTAAACCGAGTCGCCGCGTTCGATCACGGGCGCCCCTTGCGGTCCCTGTACCAGCACGACGCGCGAGGCGCCGCCGTTGTGGTACACGGTGCTGTCCGCATAGTTCTTGCTGATGTAGTCGTCGATGTACTTGTCCTGGTTGATGTTGGCTTCGCGCACCTCACCCTGGCAGGCGGTCAGGGCCAGCAGGACGGCAGCCAGGAACAGGGAGAGACGCATTTTCATCGGCGTAAATGACAAATATTCTGCAAATTTAAACAAAAGCCGTGCCTTATGAAAATTTTTCTTCATCGGTCCAGGCGGCCAGCGCCTTCTCGAAACAGGCGGGTACCTCTTCCAGAGGCATGTAGAGGCGACCGCCGGAAGCGTTCCGGTGGCCGCCGCCGTTGAAGAAGCGGACGGCGAGGCTGTTGACGTTCACCGGGCTCTTGGAGCGGAGCGAGACCCGGATGTATCTGCCGTCGAAATTCTCGGTGAACAGCGCGCTGACCTGGACGTCGCGGATGGCCAGGGGGAGGTTCACGAAACCCTCGCTGTCGCCCGGCTTGAAGTCGTAAAGGTCTTTTTCCCGGTTGCTGAGCAGCATGTAGGCGGCCCCGTACTGCGGAAGGACGACCATCTTGTCCTGGATCATGTGTCCCATCAGCCGGGTCCGCGATTCGCTGTAGCAGTTGAGCACCTTGTCCTGGAGACCGTCCTTGTCCACGCCGCGCGCGATCAGTTTGGAAGCCATCTCGAAAGTGCCCGGGAAGACGGAGTTCGAGAAATTGTTGGTGTCGGTCATCATGCCGACGTAGAGCGATTCGGCGCAGGGCAGGGGAATCCGTCCGGGATCGCCGGCCACGTCGGGCATCGCCAGGATGACGTCGAAGAGGAGTTCGCAGGTGGAAGACACCTTCGTCGTGGAAAAGACCAGGTCGAAGCGGTCGAGTTCGGCGGCGATGTGGTGATCGACCAGCACTTTCTTGGCGGAGGAGGCCAGGATGTCATCCTCCAGGTATTCGGTCCGGGCAAGCCGGTTGAAGTCGAGGCAGAGAAGGACGTCGGCCGCGGCTACCAGGCGGCGGGCTTCCTGGGGATCGCGCTCGCAGACGAGGATCGGCGCCTCTTCGGGGTCGAGGAATGCGAGGCTCTCGGGATGCGGGCTGGGCAGGATGATACGCGCCCGTTTTCCGCGGGCTTTCAGGTAATGCCAGGCGGCGGTGACGCTGCCCACGGCGTCTCCGTCGGGGTTGAAATGCCCGATGAGCACGATGTCGCGGGCATCGGACAGCAGGGATTCGAATTGAGCGGTATCGATCGGCATAGGTGGCAGATCAGTTTTTTCTTCCCGCAAAATTAAAAATATATTGTAGTCTTGAAATAATTTTTTTACTTTTGTAAGTCAAATCGAATTTGGCATACCGCGCTTTGGACGCACAAGAGAATATTAAAAATTAACCTATATGAGAAAACTTTTAACCTATTGCATTTTCCCTCTCCTGATCATCGGACTGGCTTTCCTTCTGTACCGGAGCATCAGTGAGCCGATGAAGTTCAAGAAAGAGCTGCAGCAGCGCCAGAACGTGGCCGTCGAACAGCTCAAGGACATCCGTACCCTGCAGGTTACCTACCGTGACACCTACGGTCACTATGCCACCGCGATGGATTCCCTGGTCGATTTCTACAACAACGGCAAGATCACCATCATGCGTCAGATCGGTTCCGAGGATGACTCCACCGCCGTCCTGCACACCGAAGCCGTGAAGAAGACCCTCCGCAATCTCAAGGGTGACAAGCTCATGGAGAAACTCTACGAACTCTATGAGGCCGGCGACAACAAGCTGATCGTCCGTATCCCGCAGCAGACCAACGTGAAGGACACCCTCTTCACCAACCGTCCGAACTTCAAGGTCAACGACCTCCGTTACATCCCCTTCTCTGAAGGTGACACGGTGATCATGAAGAGCATCGTCAAGCAGGTCTCCGGTGTGGACGTTCCGCTTTTCGAGGCGAAGATGCCGTTCTGGTCGCTTCTCAAGGGTATGGACCGCCAGCAGATTGTCAACCTGGTAGCCGAGCGTGAAGACACCGACCGCTATCCGGGCCTGATGGTGGGTTCCGTGGACAACGCGAACAACAACGCCGGAAACTGGGAGTAGTGCTGAAGTTCACCCTCATTCCGGAAGGGTACTTCCCGCCGGACGTGAAGGCGGAGGACCTGTTGTCCAAAGTTGTCGTCCTCGAGAAGACCGATTCGGTAAAAAAGTTAGAACTGCCTTGCTATAAGGCAGTTCTTCTTTATGCCGGAGACGATGCCGCTGCGCGCCGGCTGGCCGATATGCTGGAGGCTGCCGCCGCGCTGGACTGCTACAACAAGGTCGTGGTCCGCGTGGACGGGGAAACCGTCGATATCGTGCTGGCGGCCGGGGAGAAACTGCTGCTCTGCAACTCCTTCCCCGCGGCCGACCCGGTGAGCGCCCAGTATTATCTTTTCGCCGTCCTCCGGCAGTTCCAGATCAATCCTGAGGTTACGACCGTCCACTTCTTCGGCGAGGCCGGCGACACCATCAAGGCCGACCTCTTCCGTCACTTTGCCAGCGTGGAGATGCTATGAGGATCATCGGCGGAACGCTGCGCGGACGCGCAATCAATCCTCCCGCCGGCTACGAAGCCCGGCCGACCACCGATTTCGCCAAGGAAGGGCTGTTCAATTCCCTCGACAACGAATTCTTTTTTGACGGGCTGGCCGTCCTGGACCTGTTCGGGGGGACCGGCAGCATCGCATTCGAATTCGCTTCGCGGGGCGCCGGCAGCGTCATCAGCGTGGAGATGAATCCGGCCAATGCGAATTTCATCCGGCGTACGGCCGCTTCGCTGGGCCTTTCCCGCACGGTGCAGGTGGTGCACCACAATGTCTTCGATTTCATTCCGCTCTGTACGAAACGTTTCGACATCGTCTTCGCCGATCCGCCCTATGCCATCGACGGGCTCGATACGATTCCCGACAAGGTCTTGTCGAAAGGCCTGGTGTACGAGCAGGGCTACCTGATCCTCGAACATCCGGCCGAATACAACTTTGCCGCACATCCCTCCTTCGTCAAGGAGCGGAAGTACGGCAACGTGCATTTCAGCTGGTTCCGGCCACTGCCGGCGCAGCCTTAGTTCCAGGGATCGTCCGCCGCGGGCGTACGGATGTCGCTCAGGCACTGGATGTCGTTGAGGAACCATTGGCCGGTGCTGGCTTTTTTCCGCAGTTTGATCGAGCGCGGGTTGTCGGCACCGCCCGAAGTGACCCACATCGTGCACCACTGGTGGCCGTTGCCGTCGGTGGTGAACGAGTACTGGTTGCTGTCGATGGTGACTTTGTAGGGACGGGACGGCGTATAGTTGTTCTGCGGCGTGGCGCCTTTGAAATAGGAGAAGGGCTTGTAGGTCTTGCCGTCAAGCCGTTCACGGATGAACTGGGCCTCGTAGCCGGAGACCGGCTCGGGGCCTTTCAAGTAGTTGAGCATGGCGAAGCAGTCGCTGCTGCTGGTGCCGTATCGCGTCAGCGCGGCGAGTGTCAGTGCCGCAACGGCGTAGGGGTCGGTCAGGCTCGCCTCCGGGAGCGCTTTCAGCTCGTCCAGGTTCCGGGGCAGTTCGTTGAACGTAAAGGTGCGTCCGCCCAGACCGAGGCTGTTGGTAATGCTGGTGATGTTGCCGAGCGAACCGCAGCCGGCGGCCAGCAGGAGGGCGGTCGCGGTGCTGCAGAGGAGAGTCGCAAGTCTTTTCATGGTCTTGTTGTTGTGGATTCTTTCCCAAAGTTAGCAATTATTTGGCAATCCGGCTCTTTTCCCATAGAGATTATTGCGCGGGGATAATGAAAAAGAGTACTTCCGGAAAATCAATCGAAAACTATGAAAAAGTCATTACAATTTTGATTTTTTCACAGTTTTCGATTATATTTGCCCTATAATAATAGCTGGAATTGCTATGAAAAGAAAAATCACGCAGCAACTCATAGACTGGAAGAACAGACCGGGCCACAAGCCTCTCATCCTCCAGGGGGCCCGCCAGGTTGGCAAAACATATATTCTGGAAGCGTTCGGGCGCGAGCACTACAAGAATTATATCAAGGTAAGCCTTGACCTGGTTCCTGATGTGCGCAATTTCCTTAAAGACAACATCAATCCATTGGAAATTATCGCTTATCTGGAAACTCTCTATAATGAACGGATTGTCCCGCATGAGACGCTGGTCATCCTGGATGAGATTCAGGACTGCAAACGGGCGCTGCTTGCTCTGAAGTATTTTCAGGAGGACTATCCGCAGTATGATATCATTGCGGCCGGCAGTCTGCTTGGCGTGGCCGTGAACCAGGGAAATAAACCCGATGAAGAGCAGGATAAAGAAAAGAAGAGCGGTGAACAAAAAGAAGAAGAGTTTTCCTACCCTGTGGGAAAGGTGGATGAATTGAGAATGTATCCGATGGACTTTGAAGAATTCCTGTGGGCGACCGGCAACGACATCCTCGCTGGCGAGATTCGTTCCCATTACGCTTCCAACGAAGCAATGCCTTCCTCTGTTCATCTGATGGCGCTTGACCTTTACCAGAAGTACCTGATTGTCGGCGGTATGCCGGAGAGCGTCAGCAAGTATGTTGAAACTCACAGCTTCCTGGAATGCAGGACCGTCCAGCAATCCATCCTGAACGGTTACAATGCCGACATGGCCAAATATGCCAAACCGGCAACTACTGTCAAGATCAGGGCTTGTTTCAATTCCATTCCGGCCCAACTGGCCAAAGAGAACCGCAAGTTCCAGTACAAACTGGCTATGAAAGGAGGTACTGCAAAGATCTTCGGTGAAGCCATCGAATGGCTCATCCTTGCCGGAATAGTTCATAAATGCAAACTCATATCCCATGGGTACATACCTATCTCTGCCCAGGAAGACGACAGTGATTTCAAAGTCTATATGTCTGATGTAGGGCTGCTGAACACCAAGGCCCAGGTGCCGGCCCAGATGCTTCTCAATTCCATCGAGACCGACAATACGTTCCTTGGTTCTGTAGCTGAGAACTATGTGGCTCAGGCCCTCTCGGCCAACGGCATTACACTCCGTTATTGGAAAAATAACAACACCCAGGAAGTGGAATATATCATTCAGGATGGAATGTGTGTAATACCCGTGGAGGTCAAGAAAGGCAGGAAGGTAGATGCAATCAGTCTGAACAATTTCAAGAAGACTTATAAGTGTCCTTTCGCTTATCGCATATCAGGAAAGAACTTCGGATTTGCCAATGAAATCAAGTCGGTTCCCCTTTATGCTGTATTCTGCATATCCGATGTCCAACCCGCCTGAAAAGCAAATGCCCCTACAGGTGTCTGTAAGGGCATTTTTTATTTGCAACCAAATTTTCGCAAAAATCGTGCAAGGTTAACCTGCCGTCATATTGGCGGCTTTTTTTGTATATTTGTAGAGTTGAACCCACGCCTTGCCCTATGCGCCATCTTTCCATCCCCATCATTGCCCTCTCGCTGGCCACCATCCTTCTCTCTTCCTGCGCCAGCCGCAAGACCGCCGCTACCCTCAATGATGTAGAGACCTACATCAAGGAGCGTCCCGACAGTGCCTTGGCCACCATCCGTGCCATCGACACCACTACGTTGACAACCCGCAGCCTTCGCGCCCACTATGCCCTGCTACATGCGATGGCGCTCGACAAGAACTGGATCGACACGACCGATTTGAATGTGGTGATGCCGGCGGTGGAATACTATGACCGGCATCCATCTGGCATCCGCCGAGCGAAAGCATGGTACTATCTGGGGCGGATCCAGCAAAATGGTAATGACCGTCAGGAAGCCAGTATATCCTTTTTGAAGTCCGAACGGTATGCAGAAGCCTCTGATGACTTTAATTTTAAGGGGCTGATTTGTATGGCCATGTCGACCATTTACAGTCAAACCCATCTTTACGAGGAAGCTCTTGAATATACTAACAGAGCTTATATGTTCTTTGAAGAAACGAGAGATACACTAAATGCAAATAGTGCCCTTTTCTGTATGGCCAAAGACTATAATAATCTTGAGCGTTATGATGAATCTGATTCATTATATCTTTTTTTATTAGAGGGCCATCAGATATATTCTAATCTGAAAAGTGATTTGCTTTGTAGCCATGCTTTAAACTGCGTGACAAATAAGGAAGACTATGCACAAGCCATCACTTATTTTGAAGAAGCCCTTTCTCTCACAGGCTCCTTACCCAAAATGAATTTTTGGGGAGCCTATGCCTACGCATTGTCCCGTACGGGCAATGAAAAGCGGGCCGATAGAATCTTTAATCAACTGAAAGATAGCGATAACTCGTTCTACAAGTATATTTATGCCACTTGGAAAAGTATGTCTGATGCTTATGCGGGCGAATATCCTTCGGCTTATAAACTCCAGAAAGCAGCGTCCGATATTCAAGATAATAATGTCAGGGAGGTACTGAAGCAATCTGCGGTCAAGGCCCAGAAGGATTTTCTGGAGCAAATGAATCTGGAATCAGAGAGTTCTGCAAAAAAGCGACAGATTCTCTTATGGTCTTTTGTTGCTTTGCTACTTGCAGTTATCCTTCTGTTGTTGTTCTTGTTCAGGCGCCGGAAAGAAAGAAGTGCCCAGGAAAAAGAAGAGTTGATAGATGCTTACAAGAGTTTGACTATGGAGCACTCGGTGCTTAGTTCTCGCTATTCCGATTTAAGTGCGGAGGTAGATCGGATTGAAAAGGAAAAAGCATCTGTCCGCAATAAGTATATTCAGTTGTGCCAATCTCACTTTAAACGTATCGGTCGCATTAATGAGGTGTTGTATTATCATTCCTCGGAGAAGGACAATAAACTGTACTCAGAACTAAAAAGATCCATTCGAAATATTGGAATGGACAACAAAAGTCAAAGCGAATTTGAGTTGTTGCTCAATGAGTCTTTCGATAATGTGATGGTTCGTTTTCGAGAGACCTTTCCTGATAAGAAGCCACGGTATTATCAACTTGTCAGTTATCTTTTTGCTGGGTTTGGATCTTCCACGATTTGTGTCATCATTCCTGGTTTCCAGAAGCACAATGTGCACGTGGAAAGATACCGACTCAAGCAAATGATTCAGAATTCGGACTCTCAATATAAAGAGTTATTCTTGCGATTGTTATCATAAAGACCTTATTGTTAGGTACTTATATGGCGGCCTATCATTGTCGGTCGACGGCTGAGGTATAACTATCAGATAATCAGCGTGTTGCAAAATGATAGATTTGAGATCCCTATCATAAGCTAAAAACGGCCTCAGGCGCATCTCTGAGGCCGTTTTTGCGTATAAAAATGATAGGTTTTAATTGCGTGTTTGTAGTGTATTGGGCTATAACTTTGCAATAAAAATAGATTTACACATGAAACACTTTGTCCTATCATTAATGCTGGTAGTAATGACACTACTGGTTTTCCCTTTTCATTCCTTTGCACAAGACATTCCCGAAGATGAGGAAGGTGATGAAATTGTTATCATCAATCAAAACCAAAGCGGAGACGGGCCCGCTAGAGATATCCTGCCCGTACCCATTAATGCTACGTTATTTCGTTTGTCTTCTTGTATTGAAGTCGAGTTTCTTTCTAATATAGGAGATGTAACTATCATGTTGAGCAACTTGATGACGGGTGATTATTCGATTACGATTTTTGATTCTCAAGAGGATACCGTAATCTTACCGTTTCCGAATTCTTCCGGATTGTGGCAAATTGGTTTTAGGATATCAGATGGCTCATTTTATATAGGTTATTTTTCTGTATTGTAATGACGATTTTGTATGAGGTTTAATTTATGTGTTCTATTGATTCTTATTTGTTTCTCATGTTCAAAAAATGATAGAGAAACATATAAATATCTGAAAACTTTTTATGATAGTGAAATTGAAATACCTTCTAATTTGATGCGGATTAACTGTGGCCAAATAGACTATTATCATGATTGGGACCGCCCATTTACCTATGTTGTATATCATGGCCCAGATGCTTGAAGCAGCTCTCTATAGGGCTACAGCTGTCGTTTTGTTGGAAACGCGCCGCATTGATCCTGCTTATTTAGCTGAATCCTCGCCGACCAGTATCAAGACCATAGGCATCCAGCCGCTTGGTTACCAAATACCCAGGTCATTTGATTCTGTAACCTCGCTTACGACTGGCCGCCAGGGTACTTATTACTGGAACCCATGCATTCGCACTGACGCCCAAGGTCACGCCGACATCGTACTGCCAGAACTCCCTGAAGGCTGCTACTTCCGACTCGTCGGCCAAACGCTTGACGGCCGGTGGTTCGCCCACAGAATCATTCATTAGGGATAAGACAAAGACACATATGCGGGATTGGGCTCATTTTATTTATCTCCTCTGTTTTATTGCAGCCATCATGTTTTCCGGATGGTTGTTCGGACGGGCATATCTTGTAGATTGCGTTACCATTCGCGGTCATTCTATGGAACCATCGTTTCATGAAGGGGAGAGAGTCTGGGTCAGTAAGGTGGCGGTTTCGAGAAAGAAGGTCAATGCAGGAGATGTCTTCGTATTCAGAGACCTTTCAGATGACCACTTCCTATGTAAAAGATGTATTGCCGCTCCCGGAGACAGTATTTTGTATATTCGTTCTCATCTTGATACGACTTTGTATTCCTATCTTCTCTATGCTCCTGCAAAAGGAGACAGTCTGTCTTTCGATGCGATATCATTTCCCCGTTATGCGAGAGCCATTGTATGGGAGACAGGTGCGGAATCGGGTTTTCGTGCTGGATATCGCTTTCGACACGATTGGTTTTATTTCCTAGGAGACAATAGGGATCATTCTGTTGACAGCCGCCACTTCGGTCTTGTTCCGGACGCCTGTTTGTTTGGGAGAGTAATGGGTAATCAACAGGATATTTTCAAAAGACATATCAATAATAATCACTAACTTTATCAATCCAAAACTTGTACGATGAAAAATAGAAAAAGGACAATACTTCTGGCAACGATTTGCTTGTTGGTCACGGGTGCATTTATCTCCGTCACGACCTATTCCCATGCCTTCATTGAGCTGGAGGCTCTTGCAGAAGATACCCCTGGTCAGCTAATGGGCCACTGTGAGGAAAGAGATGATGATTGTATAGCGACTTGCCCTGGCTGCAATGCCTCTATTTATGCGGCTGGTCATCATGGGCCTGCATATGATATAACGGGTCTCTGTCCCGAGTGCCTGGCGAAATGGAAAAAAGAACACGGCGGAGAGAGTGGCAATGATTGATGTACCGATTATGCGGAAGAGTCCATTGTTGTCAATCCTTTTGTGGCTCCTTCTTCTGGAAGGATGTGAGAACCGGCCTGAATATGAGATTCCTGAATTTCGCAAGGAAATCCGGGCGGATGTCCATATTATCAACACATTGGATGACTTCGCAAAGAAAGTGGCAGAATGTGGCGAATATCTTTTAGTTCTGGAACGGGATCCTTTTTCGCTGACACATTTCCACGTGTATGACAAGAAGAATGGCCAAAAATTTGGCGATTATATCAACGAAGGGAGAGGGCCTTGCGAAGGGATACTGTTTTCCCTTCTTTGTGTGGATGGAGCCGAAGTTGTCCTGGTGGAAACTATATTGAAGAAGACATTATCCTTCTCGATAGATTCCTTACTTCAGAACGGCCTGTCCTCCGTATCGGAACGACCGTATACTGCACCTCCTTTTTCGATGTGGAATTATATTATTGAAGGACTCCAGGTAAGTTTAGGACATCAATCATATCTGGAGCATGATACTGCAAATGATATAAGGATTATGGTAAACAAGGATGGGACAGTCAGCACATACAATGATTATCCTGTTCATTCCGCAGCGGACAGATGGGAGGTTTATCGGCATAGGCCACTACTTACGGTATCGCCAGATAAAAAACGTTTGGCAGTTGCTTCCTCTATCGGGGCGATCCTTGAAACGTTTGATATAAAAAGCGGTATCACGAATATCGCAACCCGCAAATATATAAAGCCCGATTACCACTGGCAGGATAATATATACAAGGGATACAATGACAATACCATATGTTGTTTTACTGATATTACATCGTCAAATGGATATATTTATACTACATGGCAAGACGTTCCTGATAAGAACTGTCTATTCAGGGCTCCCGACAGAATTGCAGTATTTGATTGGAAAGGAAGCCCCGTTGCGCTTATCAGGATCGACAACTTTGGAATAGTCCGTTTCTGCGTCAATGAAGGGCAAAAGACGATATATGCAAATCTGAAGGATCGGGAAGGGAACAATTACCTTGCGCAAATAACGTGGTGAATAATGAAGAGAGTGATCCATTTCTTTTATATAGCTGTAGTACTCCTCCTTCTTCCTAGTTGCGGATATAACGTAAGGGATGTGGTGGCTTTACAGGATATGAAATCTCATCCGGTTGTTTTTCCAACATCGTTGAGAATGACAATCGGAGGTGAATATTGTGATTTCTGTAAGATACCTGAAGGAATTAAACTGGTTGTCTATGTTGATTCCAGCGTTTGCAACGCTTGCGTGGTTTCCAAGCTAGAAAAATATCACGAATTAGAGCATATGGGGAATAACAAGCTGCATGTGGCTATAATTATGAATCCTAAGGGCGGAGAGGAAGAAATCGTTTTGCAGGAATTATCTCATTACGAACACTTTTTTCCCGTCTTTATCGATACATCCTCCGATTTTCTCCTTAATAATCCTCACATACCTCGCGATAATCGTTTTCATATCTTTCTTGTCGATTCTTCAAGTGTGCCTGTATTTGTTGGGAATCCTTCAGCCAATCTGAAAATGCTGAAACGATTTGACTTTGTTTTTCGAGAAATTTCCCATAAATGACTTATTGTGTATATTGGATTTCGTTATTATTATTGTCTACCTATTTTTGCATTAAACAGAATAAGGCAGATCGATATATTGCGGCTTTCATATATTTGTTGTCTGTATTTGAATGTATTATTGGAATCGGACAATTGTTCGGCGCCGCTTGGTTTAGAAGCCCCCATTTTAATTTAACGGGAACATTTTATAACCCTGGGCCATATGGTTGTTTTATTGCAGTAGCTATGGCTTTGGCTATAGCCGATATTGCAAACAATAGCTCCGATTCATTGTCGATTGCAGCATTGTTGTCTGGCGCTTTTATTTTACCAGCGACGCAAAGCCGTACGGGTTGGTTTTCTTTAGGGGTTACTTTTGTGACGCTTCTTTATGTGACACCTCAATTAAGGCGATCTCTATCTGGACACAAGTATGGTATTCTCTTGATATCGGTAGGTGCCCTTTTAGTAACTTCATCATTTTTCTTGACTAAAAGAGATTCCGCATTGGGACGGTTGCATATCTGGAATATTGAATCAAGAGTAATTCTGAAAAACCCTGTTTCAGGTGTCGGTTTCCCTTATGTGATGGGGGCTTTCGGAAATGAGCAGGCCGAATACTTCAAAGATAGGGAACGCAAGAATGAGATAATACGAGTCGCAGGATGTCCGCAGCACCCTTACAACGAGTATCTTCGATTTGGGATGGCGTATGGTATTGGCGGTATGCTTATGGCCATCGCAATAATGTTCTTTGTCATTTTTGTTCTGTTGAAAAACAACAGTATATTGGGATACGGTGCCATAACTTGGGCTATAGTCGCTTTTTCTTCATACCCGATTGAAGTCTGGCAGTTGTTGTTGGTTCTTACGCTGATTACCGCATATGCTTTTTCTCGCTCTTTGCCCAGGAAGGGGGAGATATCGTTACTAATTGTCTGCCTTGTGACAATTTCATTGTTTGGTTGTGCCTTAAAGATACCCAAGATAACTGAAAGACACAATAGTGAAAAAGCATGGAAACAAATTCGTGGTTTTATATCGGCAGATGGGGAAGCGGTTTTATCAGAATATGAGAGATTCTATCCTGTTCTATCTGACAATGCTTTTTTTCTTTTTGATTATGGTCAAGTTCTTCAATATCTTAAACAATTTGAGAATAGTACGGCTATTCTTCGTCAGGGGGCACGAATATCATCTGATTCAATGTTCCATATTTTGATGGCGAAAAACTGTATGCAGTTAGGTAATGTTGATGAGGCGGAAAAGGAGTTAATCCAAGCGCACTGGATGACCCCTTTTCGCCTGTATCCGTATTATCTTTTAATGGAGCTATACCAAAGTGAGGGACGGATTAATGAGGCCATCAATGTCGGTGAGGAGGCTATGCAACGACCTGTAAATTTCAAGAACAAAAATATGAAGTTGTTACACAATCAAATATCAAACAAATTACATACATTAAAATCGATAGAGCAATGAAAAGAAGAAAACTTACAGTCCTTCTCGTGACTATTTGCTTATTGACAGCAGGCGTAATCTTTTCTGTCGAAACTTATTCAAATGTTTTTATTGAGTTGGAAGCGCTTGCCGAAGATACTCCAAAGGAAGGAAGAATCACGTGTGCGAAATACCAATACAATTGTTTTGATTATTGTCCAAAATGCGGTGAAATGATTGAAGCATCTTTGTCTGTAAATGGCCCATCTCTGGGAGTAACCGGATGGTGTTCGGAATGTATCAGAAAATGGCGTCAAGAACATAATGGAGAAGGAAATGAGCAATAAGCGAAGAATCTATTTATACGTATTCGTTTTATTATTCTTGATGGCTTGCCAACGCAACCAGTCGGATTATTGTATTCCTTTATTCTCTACAGAAAAGGTATTGACGGTCAAGATACTCAACGATAGCGATATTACACGTTTTTCTGAGCGTATTGTAGAATATGACCAGTACCTGATTGTGCTTGAAAAGGATCTACTGACAAGATCGAGTTTGCATTTGTTTGACAAGGAAAGCGGGGAAAAATTGGCTGACTTCTTTTATGAAGGAAGAGGCCCGGGAGAGGTTGTTTCTTTGAGAGAATTGTGGCTTGAGGATAATCGCCTGTTGCTATATGACGCTATGCTGAAAAAGATAATCCAATTCAATCTGGATTCTCTTGTCCGGCTAGGAAATAATGCGATAACCGAGAATAGAATCACGCCCCCACCTTTTACTGTTCGTGTTTTTCTGTCAGATACTCTTCTGATTACCCTGGGGCTGCAACATACTTCAGAGCATGATATTTCCAAAGATATTCGTATTTCTTTACGGTCTCCTAACAGATATTGCACCTTCAATGATTATCCTGTTGACAAAGCTGAAGATAAATACATAGCATATAGAGATTATCCTATTATATCAGTTTCGCCGGACAAAACAAAGATGGCGGTTGGCACGGCTTATGGCGCTATTCTGGAGTTATTTGACATTTCTGAAGATATCCGTCTTTTAAGTACACATCGATATATCCAACCAGATTATATTTGGGAGAAAGGAGCATATAATGGTATGAATGAAAAGACCGTTAAGTGTTTTCGTGATGCCTGGTCTTCAAATGAACAGCTATATACGACTTATGAAGACATTCCTGCTATGCAATGCTTATTCAAAGCCCCTACAAATATTGCCGTATTCGATTGGAAAGGTAAGGCGCTAAAACGCTTTCGAATAAACGAGTATGGAATATTGAATTTTTGTGTCAATGAGTCCGAAAGTGTTTTTTATGCGGTATTGATCGACAAGGATGGTTTTTACTATTTGGCGGAACTGCGATAGTAGTGAGAACGCTCCCCACACTTTTTCTAGGGCTGTTGCTCTGTCTTCCTTTGCCTATCGCGATGGGTGGAACTTGCGACGAAGGGGCGCCTCCAGTTCATCCACTATGTTTTACGTTGGAAGAAGCCATCGCCACGGCCCACGACTAGTCGCCGGCGGCGCTGCTGGCGCGTCATACTTTCCTGACGGGGTATTGGGAATACCGTTCGTTTCGGGCCGAACAGCTTCCATCACTTCAGCTTACGGGGTCGCTGGGACAATACTACCGCTCGTTGACGGCGCTTCAGGACGCTACCACCGGTGCCTTCAACTATGTCAGCAGCAATGTGTTGAACAATGCGCTCCAACTGTCGTTGGACCAGAACATCTCCTTGACGGGCGGTACGGTATCCGTCACGACGGGGTTGGGACGGCTCGAACGGTTTTTGCCACAGAGCCGGCTCATCTGGAATTCCAACCCGATTTATGTGAGCATCAGCCAGCCCATCAGTGGCTACAACAGTTTCCGTTGGGAGAAAAAGATAGAGCCTCGCAAATACGAGCTGGCCAAGCGGGAGTACGTGGAATCGATGGAGGCCATCACCGTGACAGTGGCTGGCTATTTCTTCGACCTTCTGCTGGCACAGCGGCGGCTGGAGATCGCCCGCGCCAGCCGCGAGAACACGGCGCAGATGTACGTCATCGCCCAGGAACGATTCCGCTTAGGTAGTCTCACCCGGGACGAGGTGTTGCAGTTGGAGTTGAAGCTTCTTAACGATGACCTCTCGATCAGCGATTGCGCAGTCACGGCGCAGGTGGCGATGATGCGTCTGCGCAACTATCTGGGCTATAACGAGACGGTTGAGCTGGTATTGGAGGCGCCGGAATCGGAAGGCACGCTGACCTTGCCTTATGACGACGTGCTGGCAAAAGTCTTTGAAAACTCCTCTACCTCGCTGGAGCACGAGATACGGACGCTTTCGGCAGCGCGTGCCGTCGCGCAGGCCAAGGCGTCAGCCGGTCCGTCTGCCAATTTGTCCGCCCGTTTCGGCTTGAACCAGGTGGGCGACAAGCTGCCGGAAGCCTACCGCCATCCGCTCGACCAGGAAGTCGTCGGATTGACACTGTCTGTACCGATCCTTGACTGGGGCAAGGGGAAGGGTCGCGTAAAGGTGGCGCAGTCGCAGGCGGAGGTGGTGGCGGCACAGATCGAGCAGGCCGAGGCGCAGCTGCGTGAAAACGTCGCGCTGAAAGTCATGTAATTCAACCGACAGGGCAGCCAGTGTGAGGTGTCGCGCAAGGCAGAAGCCGTGGGCCGCGACCGATATGCCGCCGCGTGCGACCGTTTCCTGGCCGGTTCGACCGGCGTCACTGAGCTCAATATGGCCCAGTCCGAGATGGAGAGCGCCAGCCTCCGTTATCTTCAGGACATGGCCGCCTGGTGGGAGTACTACTACGACATCCGTCAGATGACGCTCTATGATTATTTCAAACAGACCCGCATCGATGAAAAGAATTATGATGAAACAACTATGGTTGGCAACCGTTCTGCTGCCCCTGCTGTTCTCCTGCAAGGGGAAGGCAGATGACGCCGAAGCGGCGCGTGCCGTGCCGATGGCCGAGAAGAACCTGGTCGATACGATGACGTTGCGCCGGACGGTGTTCTCGCGGGAGATTGTGAGCAACGGTGTGCTGGAAGGGGCGCGAAGGGCGGAGCTCGCCTTCGCGGCCCCGGGTACCGTGGCGAAGGTGTATGTCCACAACGGCAGCCGGGTGCAGAAGGGAAGCCCCATCGCCGAGCTCGACACCGAGACGCTGGCGCTCGCGCTCGAGAATGCCCGCCAGGGCCTGGAGCGTTCGCGGCTCGACTACCTCGACCGGCTGGTGAGCTATGGCTACGGCAGTGACACGACAAAAGTCCCTTCAGACCTGCGGGAGGCCGCCCGCATCCGGGTCGGGCTATGCCGCGGCTGAGCTGTCAGTCCGTACCGCCGAGATGAACCTTCGCGGCGCCGTGCTCCGCGCCCCGTTCGCGGGCGTGGTGGCCAACCTGAAGGTCAAGCCGTGGGAGCAGGCCTCCGGCACGGTCTGCGTGATCATCGATGACGGTACGTTCGACGTGCGCTTCCCGCTGCTGGAGTCGGAACTGCCCGCCATCGCGGTGGGCCGGAGCGTGGCTGTCGCACCGTCCGCTGGAACCGCTGGTATCGCCGTTACATCGCCTTTGTGCAGAAATGGCGCTGGGCCGCCATCGTCCTCGTGGTCCTGGCCTTCGGCCTCCCGTTCGGCCAGTTGCCGGACACGGTGATGAAAGACCCGCTCCGCCGTACGCTCGACAAGGCCCTTGGCGGCAGCATCGGCCTCTTCCTGCGCCAGGGCAATAGCAACTTCTATCGCGATACGGAGCGCCCCTCGCTTTATATCCGCGCTTCGCTGCCCGATGGCTGCACCACGGCCCAGCTCAACGAGGTGGTGCTCGCCATGGAGAACTACCTCGCGCAGTTCGAAGAGATAGAGAGCTTCCGTACTTCCGTCACCAGCCACAGCAACGCTTCCATCGTGGTCAATTTCAGGCCGGGAGTAGAGAAGACATCATTTCCCGTGGAACTCAAGGGCCGCGTGATGGCCAAGGCCGCCGATCTGGGCGGGGCCAACTGGAGTGTCTACGGCGTCACGGGCCAAAGCTTCAACAACAATGTCAACGCAGCCTTTTACAAGGGCCAGCGCATTGTTGTCCAAGGCTACAACTACGACGACCTCTACCGCTATTGCCAGTCTTCCGTAGAAAGGCTGTCCCGCAATCCGCGCGTCAGCGAGCCGGACGTCTATGGCGAAGTGTGGTGGGGCAGGGCCTTGTCCTCTGATGAGTATTTTCTGGCCTGGGACGCCGACGCCCTTGCCGTCCGCGGCCTTTCCCGCACGGAGGCTTATGCCGCCCTGCGTGACCCGCTTTTCAGCGCCCGGGTGGGAACCGTCAACGCGGGTGATGAACTTCGAAATGTTGATCTGGTGTCAGACCGCCGGGAATCTTTCGACGTGTGGAACCTGAGGAACGAATATCTGGATGTCGCCGGCCGTCCCTTGCGCTTTGCCGACATCGGCTCCATCGAACGCCGTCACAGCGGCAACGACATCCATCGCCAGGATCATCAGTACGCCTTGACCGTCGCCTGGGATTTCATCGGCAATCAGACGTTGGCAGAAACAGTCATTGATGAAGAAGTGGTCAGGCTCAACAGTGAAGTCCTTCCCGTCGGCTACCGTGCCGAGAAAGCCCGGTATAGTTGGAATGAGGATAAGGGGAAAAACGTCTTGCTCCTCCTTTTGGTTGTATTCATTATCTACTTTATCTGTGCCATCCTTTTTGAATCGCTGCTCCTGCCGCTGTCCATCATCGGCCTGATCCCCGTATCCTTCATCGGCTGCTTCCTCATCTTCGCCGTCACCTGCAGCCCCTTCGACCAGGGCGGCTTCGCTGCGCTGGTAATGCTTGCCGGCCTTGTCGTCAACGCCGGCATCTACATCGTCCAGGAATGGCGGCTGCAGGACCCGCAGCGTCGCTCATTCGTCAAGGCCTTCAATCACAAGATCGTTCCGACCTTGCTGACCATCCTCTCTACCGCCCTCGGTCTCATCCCCTTCCTCCTCGACGGACCCGACGAAGTCTTCTGGTACGCCTTCGCCCTCGGCACCATCGGTGGCCTGGCCTTCTCCCTCATCGCGCTAATCTTCTTTCTTCCTGCATGGATGTCGGGAAGTGGTAGCCTAAAGCTGAAGAAAAAAACAGTTGAAACATATGGAGGAAAGCAAAAATCTTAAATGACTGGAGAATACAACAATAATCATTAACAGAATGTGACGCTTCTTTATTTCTCTGATTGGCACTTTTGCAGTGCACACAATAAATGAGATACCCATTCTACTAAAAGTATGTTTGGGAATTCGGAAACATTTGGATATTTTTGTAATAACAGTAAAAACAACGATTTGATATGGATATAGTAACGAAATCTCAGTTTGAACAGTTTAAGAATCAATTCTCTTTAAGTGCGTTAAGTGATAGTGATGCGTTCGAACTATTTGTCATTTATTGTGTGGTTTCACGTTATGTAAAGAGTGATACCGTTAGCAAAGACCTAATAAACGAACTGAATGTCGGCAATGGGAATGATTGGGGGATAGATGGAGCAATCCTTGTTGTTAACGGGAGAATTGTTACTTCAGCACAGGAGATTGATGATCTTCTTACGGCGAACAATAGTTTGCATGTACATATTCTTTTAGTTCAAGCTAAAACCTCGGAATCATTTGACATCGGAAATTTAGGTAAGACACTTGATGGTGCTGAGTATCTTATAAAGGATATTCTTGGAGAGACAACATTACCTAGTTGTAACGAAGACTTAACCGAATTCCGTTATTTGCTTAAACATGTTTATTCAAAGAGTGCCGATTTTTCGGATAACAAGAATCCGCGCCTTTCTATTTTCTACGCGACTTGTGGGACAGTTAATGAAAACGCTGATTTTACCTCACGAATTGCTAAAACTAAAGAATTTCTCCTTTCTTCTGACCTACTCAATCTTGAAGGAGTAGAGTGCAATCTGTTAGGAAAAAAAGAGATTATTCAACTGTATAAGGAAACGAAGGAACAATTGAAGGCGGATATAAAGGTTGAACAAAAAATCACATTACCTGACGTCCCGAACATTACTGAGAGTTATTTATGCTTCGTAAAATTCGCTGAGTTTAAAAAACTGATTGTTGATGAACAAGGAGAAATAAGGGAGAGTGTTTTTAATGACAATATACGCGCTTATCAAGGAGATAATGCCGTTAATAAGGCGATGTCAAAGTCGTTACTCGAAGGAAATCTTAACCTCTTTACCTCAATGAATAATGGGATTACGCTTATTGCAAAGTCCATGCGCCCCACGGGGATGAATATTCATTTGTCTGATTATCAAATTGTAAACGGCTGCCAGACAAGCAATGTCCTATATAATAACATGCATCTGGTCGACATTGATGATCTCCAGCTAATAGTAAAATTAATATCTTCAGAAGACAAGGTTATTCAGACAAATATCATTGTGGGTAATAATAGTCAAACCGAAGTGAAGCGAGAACAACTCGTATCATTACTTGAGTCCCAAAAGGCTATTGAGGACTTTTTTATTGCTCAAAACAAATATGAAAAACTATACTATGAACGCCGCTCAAAGCAGTACAAAAATGGAGATGGGCAGATTCCTCAATATAGGATAGTAACTATTCCATTCTTAATTAAGGCTTTTGTCTCGATGGTTCTAGCAGAACCAGATAAGGTTGGAGGGTATTATGGAAGTATCGTCGAAGAGTTTGATAAGAATGGACAAAAGGTTTTTTCTCCCCATACCAATCCTGCACTATATTATACAAGCGCACTGGCATGTTTTAGAATGACAGAATGTTTTACTGATTATTTGATAGATCGCAAGTACAAAAAAGTAAAATATCATCTTTTGCTTGCATTTCGTTTGATGTGTGAAAAGTACTCACTACCTGATTTCAATAGCCATAGAATTGAAGATTATTGTGATCATCTTTGCATGATTCTTAGTGATAAGCAACGCTATACAAAGTGGTTTAACGCATCTACGAAACTTGTGGACAGTGCATTAAAACGATCTCCTGTTGATAGTGATAGGAGCTCATCTGATTTTACAAAAAGATTAAAAGAACTGGCTAGAGAGATTAATGAATATAACAAGAAGAATAAGTAAAATAGAAATAGTGGCAATCCTTATCGGTCGATTTAAAGACTGCTGTTTCCGGATTATTCCTCAGCGCAATTAACCCTTTTCATGGCTTTGCGGCAAGTGAAGAGAGAGTAGAAGGTGGCGCTTGCATAAGTATCGTCGCTTATCTACCTCCTCGACCGGGTGTCGCGGTTGTGAGATCCAAATTGGATGCGCAAGTTTACCGGACCGCTTGCGGTTGGCGAACTTGCACATTTGTCATGCCTCTAAAACATGAGGGAAGAAAGATTAAGGACTAGTCGTCTTTGCCCCGATTTATTAGGGCATCGTACAATTTCTGACGCCAGAAACTTTTTGATTTGATATCGTCTCCGAAGAGTTCCTCGACGCTTCGCAATTACTCTGTAACGAATAACTTTGAATTGGCAGCTGGAAGCCCCCCCCCCCTGAGTGAGACATGCCCAGATAGAGAATTACATCTATTCTATAGTCTTTTATATATTCTGAAGACACTGGTGGAAATGCGCCCTTATTGCTTTCGGCCATTGATGTTTTAATGAAGATAGTAAGGTTTGATAGCTTTGAAAGAAAGTCGCCATATTATACTCCAGAATGGTTTAGTATTTGTGTCTCTCTTTTCCAAAATTGAGATTTTCCTGATATGTGTTTTGCATTACTTAGATATGGTCGTATAGTATGTATGAATATTGATAAGAATTCTTTTCTTGATTTTAGGACAGATGACGATGCCGCAAAAAAGTGGGGCGAAAGAGTGTACGGTGAATGGGCTAAACACTATACCTCTTACATAAAGAATGTCCAGAGGAGAGGCGCGTTTGCGGATTATTGGAGTACTCATGCCCCATTATCATACTATTGTGGCAGTGCATATTACAATGCAAACGAGTATTTCCGCACAAATGGAACCGGAAATGATTATTTCGATAGTCTAAATACAGAAATCAATGGAATTATCGCATCTGCTCCGAGAATCCCTGACAATATTGTTGTATATAGAGCGTTAGGAAGAATAGACTTCTGGGACTTCAAGAAATTGAATGATTCACATTTTCCATTCGTGGAACCAGGACCTATGAGCACGAGTTTGACAACATCCATTTTAACAAGGAAACAAGAGGATCCAGACTTTTCTGCTTACCGTTTCGCATTGAAAATTTATGTCCCCAAAGGGGCAATGGCAATATTTGTTGACGAGGTCGCGAAAAATATTGAAAGTCTAAACCGAGGGGAAATCGAACTTCTCTTTCCCTCACGTTCAAAACTATATATGATGTCATATCCGTATAAGCAGTTCGGCAAAACCGTAATCAATTGCCTTTTAGCTTTGTAAACAGGTTATGTAGAGCCATAAATATGTTTGGGACCTTTCAACGATAACCATCAATAATTGCTGCCTCGTATTGACAATAAAGTCGTGCTGACGGACAGCTCATGACCCAGACAAACCCAAAGAATCCTGGCCGCACTTGACAGAACAGGAAATACTTTAAGAGACAGCCGAATCCTATTGTTAATTTGACTTTTAGTAAGTACCTTTGTGATAAAGATAGACTTAGTATTAGATCACTATGGTTAAATACGGCAATATGTCTCGAAAAAAAGTTAACAGCAAAAGCGTACTTAGGAACTTTTTCTTATTCATTACTTCTGTATGTACGATTTTCAGTTTCTTTTATATTATTCTTGGCAATGACAAATGGACTGAATTTGTGGCTTATTATTTTGTAATCTCATTTGCCATTTTTTTGTTGATAGTCATCACGCTATTGGGAATGTTCTTGTTCAAGCTTGAACCAGGAATAAAAGATGGCCGTTATCTATTACTTATTATTCCATCGGTTTTCTTTCTTGGAAGTGGATACCTATATTTCAAGGAATATAATCCTGCTAATAAGTGGGGCTTGATTTTTCTAACGGTAGGCTTGGCTATTACAGTGATTACCATTGTTTTGACCTTGTTTTCTTGGAGTACGAGAACTTTCACTTCTAGTGAAGATAAGGATTTCATTGTTAACAGGATTTCCAGTAAACTTGTGCGATTAGGAGATAATAAGTATGAATTCGATTTATATAAGGACATCCAATCACGAGTTCCAGTATTAACGGTGATAGATACAAGGTTTAAGTGGACAGGTGACAAAGTTGATTCGAATATGGTTAAAGTGACATCTGTCACACACGATACGGAGAGAATAAGAGTAGATGATGAGGGGTATGATACAATAAAGTTGCTTTTTAAGTCACCACTTTATTATAAGCAGGCTTTCACTTGTCATTACAAATTGACTAACCTTACCGACAAAGTAACTCCCGCGGAACAGTATCTTTCTCAAATGGTAAAGAGCAACGAGACAATCTCACTCATAAGTTTCGATGTGGTTTTAAAGGATGTAAGTGCAAATTATAATAAAGAGGCTGTACTGCAAAAGAAAAAGGAAACAGCACCTTCTGGAGCAAAATACCAAGAGATTGACAAAGTCCCCTTTGATGTCGATTCTAAGTCCTATCATTGCGATTTGCCGAATCCTGATTCCGGATATGATTATCGACTCTATTGGGGAGAGTAATCAGAGACTTATTATAACTTATTGGCATATTATTTGTCAATATTCTTGTGCATCAAATAAAAATTAGTACATTTGCACTCACTAGTATAAAAGTTAGACGTATTATGGGCGATCCTGGCTAACAAACGCACAAAAGACCATAATGGCAAAGGAAGTAGCTTCCCCATTATTTCAGCAAGGTTATTGCACTCCCTTTTAGGGCCGATTATTGCAATACACCCCATCCCTAATTTTATAGATATTTTGGGAGAAGGGGTGTTTTGTTGTAGTGTAATAGTAGCGAGATAAAGGGCCAAATAGTACCATTTTAGTACCAAACGCCGAAATCATAATAAAAAAGATGCCCTACAGCGTCTGTAGAGCATCCTTAAGCGGTGCGGACGAGACTCGAACTCGCGACCTCCGGCGTGACAGGCCGGCATTCTAACCAGCTGAACTACCGCACCTAATTTACTGGGGCTCTGCCCCAAACCCCACCGCTTCGACCTGCTATCTCGCAGGCTCTCCCTCACGGTCTCCGCTAGCGGCTGATGCCGCGGGATCCCATCGAGGGGTTTTCTTCGATTGGGATTGCAAAGATAGAGAGTTTTTTTGAGTGTGCAAAAAAAATCGATAAAATTTTTCACCAGGGGGCTGCTTCAGAGCAGCCCCCTGGTGAAATTCAGTATTTGTGCGGCGTGCCAGTGATTTCGCCGGGCGTGATCTTCTTGCGGTCCATCTGGTGCCAGGCGTAGGCGATGTAGGCCACGACGAAGGGGATCAGCAGCGAGACCCAGAACATCACCTGGAGCGTGAAGCGGCTCGAGGAACTGTTGCGGATGGTAAGGGAACTCTGGAGGTCGGTGCAGGAAGGATAGTAGGCCGTCCCGTTGAAGCCGGCCACGAAAAAGACCGCCATGACGACGAGTACCGTCCCGATGCCGGCGGGCCAGATGCCCTTCAGCGATTTCGAGAACGCGCCCTGATACAGGCCCAGCAGCACGAGCACCACGCCCGTCAGGAACAGGACCAGTACAGCGGGCATCTGCAGGAAATTATGCAGGTATTTGTATCTTTCCAGCGAGACCACGCCTGCCCCGTCTACGGCATAACCCTCCCGCAGCAGCAGGATGGCGAGCCAGCCCAGGAAGCAGGCGAGGAAGGGGAGTGCGTTCAACTTGATGCTGCGGCGCATCTGGCCGCACACGGTCGCATCCTCCACGTTGTTGAGGATGTAGAGCGCGCCGAGGATGGCCGTTAGGAACAGCAGCGAAAGACCGAGCAGGACGGCGTGGAACTGCCCGACCGCTTCCAGCCCGTGCCAGCCGTTGCCCCAGGTGCTGATGACCGGGGCGGCGGAGTCGGTGATGGCTACCTTGTTGACGGTGAAATCGCTTCCGGTGAAGAAGGTGCCGACGGTTGTACCGATCAGGAAGGGTGCGAGGAAACCGTTGACCATTAGGAAGACACGGAAGGCCTGGCTGCCGATGAGGTTCTCCTTCTTGTTCTGGAACTCATAGGATACGGCCTGGAACACGAACGTGACCAGGATCAGGACCCAGACCCAGTAGGCGCCGCCGAAACTGGTGCTGTAGAAGAGCGGGAAGGAAGCGAAGAACGCGCCGCCGAAGGTGACCAGCGTCGTGAAAGTCAGTTCCCATTTGCGGCCGGTCGAGTTGAGGATCATCCGTTTCTGGAGATCGGAGAGTTTCCGGTTGCCGAGGTGGAGGTTGGCTCCCTGGACGAACATCAGGAAAACCAGCAGACCGCCCAGCAGGGCGATAAGGAACCACCAGTAGTTTTGTAAGAAGGTATAGGACATAGTTTTATTCGTTTTCGGTTTCAGGGCCCTTCCGGATAGCGCCGATCATGATGCGGATTTCGATAGCCAGGAAGAGGGTGAAGATGGCCAGGAAGAGGAAGAAGGTGGTCTTGACCGCGCCGGCGCTCAGACTGGAGATGGCCACGTTCACGGGCAGCAGGCCCTGGATGGTCCAGGGCTGGCGCCCCACTTCCGCCACGACCCAGCCGGACTGGCCGCAGATATAGACGAGCGGGATGCAGCACAAGGCGGCAATCAGCAGCCACTTCTTGTCGGAGAGCCGGTCTTTCCAGGCAAGCCAGCCGAGCACCAGCATCTCGAGCAGCAGGAGCATGCCCAGGCCGATCATGAAACGGAATGCCCAGAATACGACGCCGACGGGCGGAACCACGTCTTCCGGCTTTTCGAGATGCCCGTAGCCCATATACTGCACGTTTTCGTCCAGAATGGCACGGGCGGCGGCCGCGGCTTCGGGCTCGCTGTCCTTCAGCGCCCGGTACTGCGCCAGGGCGTCGAGCGCCATCCGGCCGCGCTGCATCTTCTCGGCCACGGAGGGAATGACATTGCCCTCATTGTCGGTATATCCGTTAAGGATGTCGTTGATGCCCGGCACATAGCCGTCCAGGTCGTGTGTGGCCAGGATGGAGAGCATCCCGGGAATCTTGATGCCGGGCACGATGGTGAAGGCGGCGCGGCGCCCGCCGTCCTGCAGTCCTTCGGCCGCCGCTAGTTTCATCGGTTGGAATTCGGCGGCATGGATGCCGGAGGCGTCGCCCGAGAGCATCACGGCGCCGCTGCCGATGATGCCGACGATGCTGCCGACCAGGATGCTGGCCTTGGCGAATTTCTGCTGCCGCTTCTTGAGCAGGTACCAGCAGCTAATGCCGACGACAAAGACGCCGCCCGTGACCCAGCCGCTCGTGATGGCGTGGAAGAACTTGCTGATTGCCACGGGATTCGAGACGACTTCCCAGAACGCCTGGGCGGACGCCATCTCGCTGCGGACCGTGTCGGGATTGAAGGTGGTGCCCACCGGATTCTGCATCCAGCCGTTGGCCACCAGAATCCAGAAGGCCGAGATCGAAGCGCCGATGCCGGTCAGCCAGGTGGAGGCCAGGTGGAAGCGTTTGCTCACTCTCTCCCAGCCGAAGAACATCACGGCGAAGAAGGTGGCTTCCATGAAGAAAGCGAGGATTCCCTCAATAGCGAGGGGCGCGCCGAACATGTCGCCCACGAACCAGGAGTAGTTGCTCCAGTTCGTGCCGAACTCGAATTCCAGGATGATGCCCGTCGCGATGCCGACGGCGAAGTTGATGGCGAAGAGCTTCATCCAATACTGGGCGGTTTTTTTCCAGAATTCATCCTTCCGGATGACGTAGAGCGTTTCCATTACGGCCATCACCAGCGCTAGCCCGAGGGTGAGCGGCACGAAGAGCCAGTGGTACACGGCGGTCATCGCGAATTGGATCCGGGACCATACGATTACATCCATAGTCAAACAGATTATAGGTTATAGGTGTTGTCTGAAGCGGGACCGGCCGGGGTGCCGGTGATCCGTTCACAGACGACCCGGCTCCGCTCTTCGTCATCGAGGCCGGACAGGGCGGGCTTGAAAAAGAAGACGCGCAGGATGGCGAAAAGAATGAAAACCTTCAGCAGGATGAGCCAGATGAGAGGCCGGCCCCAAGTCATATTGCGGAAGCCGTCGCGGTAGAAATGCCAGACCGCGGCCATCGTATCTTTGAAGTGTTTCATAGTTCTCCCAAATATAAGGAGAATTTTGTATATTTGCAAAAACAGTCTGACTATGAGAAAGTCCTTTCTGCCGGCATTCCTGCTGGCGATGCTTTTCACCGCTGCGCTGCTTGCTTCCTGCATGGGCGGCCGGGCTTCCGAAATCCGTGTGATGACCTTCAATATCCGGCTTTCGCCCAACGAGTCCTTTGACGGCGACAACTGCTGGAACAACCGGCGGGATGCCGCCGTCCTGATGATTCAGGAGAACCGTCCCGACCTGTTCGGCATTCAGGAGGGCATCATCCATCAAGTCAATTTCCTGGACGAGAAGCTCCCGGAGTACGGGCGCTACGGCGTATGCCGCGACGACGGGCTGGACCGGGGCGAGGCCAATGCCATTTTCTGGCGCAAAGACCGCTTTGACACCCTCCGGACAGAGACCTTCTGGCTGAGTGAGACGCCTGATACCGTGTCGCTGGGCTGGGACGGGGCCTGCCGCCGCATCGTCACCTGGGCGCAGCTGCACGACAAGAAGCTGGACCGCGACGTCTGGTTCTTCAACACGCATTTCGACCATGTGGGCAAGGTGGCCCGCGAGGAGGCCGGCAAACTGATTGTGGAGCGGATGAAAGCCCTGGTTCCGGCGGGCGATCCCATCTTCCTGACGGGCGATTTCAACGCCAACTGGGACAACCCGATCCTGGACCCGATCCGCGGCCTGCTGCAGAATTGCCGGGAAACGGCGCCTGAAACCGACAATCGCAATACTTTCAATAATTGGGGCAAGGTCCCCCTTGAAGGAGAAGACCAGATTATCGATCATATTTTCTACCGGGGTGCGGAAGCCTGGCGCTACGAAGTGGTCACAGCTGACTACGGCGCGCCCTTTGTGTCGGACCACTGGCCGGTGATGGGCAGCTTCCGACTCTGAGACCGATATTCATTCATCAATCAATACTTTATTATTATGGGTTCTATCATCTACATCATCGGCCTGGTCCTTGCGATCCTCGCCGTTATCGACATCTGCAAGAAACCGATCTCGCTGGTCGGCAAGGTCATCTGCTGTGTCGTCGTCCTGGCTACCAGCTGGATCGGACTGCTGGTCTATTATCTCTATGCCAAGAACCACATTACGGAGTGGTTTAAATAGATCTGGAGGTTAAACGGCTGTATCACAGCAATATGTAAAAAGTCGCCCTATCGTGAGAAAGTAGGGCGACTTTTTGTAAGTAGCTGTTGCTTAAAGATTTGTCCTCCAGCCGTCAGAAGGTCAGGCGTTCTCTCGGGCCTTGGCTTCGTCCCAAAGGACGTCCATCTCGGCGAGGGTCATGTCGGAGAGGTCTTGGCCGAGTTCCTTTGCGCGTAATTCTATATAGGTGAAACGGCGTTTGAATTTGACGTTCGTGTGTTCGAGCGCCGTGTCGGGGTTCAGGTGATAGAGCCGGGCGGCATTGACGACCGAGAAGATGAAATCGCCCAGTTCGGCTTCCTGACGCGCTTTGTCGTCGCCGGCGAGTTCTGTGCGCAGTTCCCCGAGTTCTTCGGCCACTTTGTCCCATACGTCTTCCTTCTTTTCCCAGTCGAAACCGACGGCGCGGGCCTTGTCCTGCATCCGGTAGGCCTTGATGAGGGAGGGGAGGCTGTTCGGGACGCCGGAAAGAACGGTCTTGTTGCCGTCCTTTTCCTTGCGCTTGAGCTGTTCCCAGTTCTGGACCACCTGGCCGGCGGTTTCGGCCTGTACGTCGCCATAGACGTGGGGATGACGGTACACCAGTTTGTCGCAAAGCATGTTGCAGACGTCGGCGATGTCGAAGTCGCCGGTCTCCGATCCGATCTTCGCGTAGAAGACAATGTGGAGCAGCAGGTCGCCCAGCTCCTTGGCGATGTTGTGCATGTCGTGCGCCAGGATGGCATCGGCCAGTTCGTAGGTCTCTTCAATGGTATTGGGACGGAGGGATTCGAGGGTCTGCTTGCGGTCCCAGGGGCACTTCTCACGCAGATCGTCCATGATGTCGAGCAGCCGTTCGAAGGCTTTCAGCTCTTTTTCTCTTTTCATGGTCGCAAAATTACTAAAATTCTTAACTTTGCAGGATAAAAGAACCAAAACTAACCATTTTCGATATGCAGAATATCAAATTCATCTCCGCCGACGAGGCCGTCAAGGTCGTCAAGAGCGGTGACCACATTCATCTGAGCAGCGTGGCCAGCGCCCCGCAAGTACTCATTCAGGCCCTCTGCCGCCGTGGCGAGGCCGGCGAACTCAAGGATGTCCGCATCCATCACCTCCACACCGAAGGGGAAGCGCCCTACACCGAGGAACGCTTCAATGGCACGTTCTTCCACCAGGCCTTCTTCGTGGGCGGCAATGTCCGCAAGAATGTCCAGGCCGGCTGGGCCGACTACATTCCCATTTTCCTGAGCGAGACGCAGAAGCTCTACCGCAGCGGTGTCCTGCCCTGCGACGTGGCGATGATCCAGGTGTCTCCCATCGACAAACACGGGTATGTCTCCCTGGGTACTTCGGTCGATGCGACCCTGGCTGCTATCGAATGTGCAAAGACGGTGATCGCCGTGGTCAACAAATACGTCCCGCGCGCCTGGGGTGACGCCATCATCCCGGCCAGCATGATCGACCTCTTCGTAGAAGACAATACGCCGCTGATGCCGGCCCACTTCTCCGAGCCGTCCGAGATCGAGACCAAGATCGGTATCAACTGCGCCAACCTCGTGGAAGACGGCGCCTGCCTGCAGATGGGTATCGGTGCCATCCCGAACGCCGTGCTTGCCCAGCTGGGTGACCACAAGAACCTCGGTATCCATACCGAGATGTTCGCCGACGGCGTGCTGCCGCTCGTCAAGAAAGGCGTCATCAACGGCAAGAACAAGAAGATCGACAAGGGCAAGATGGTCTCCACGTTCCTGATGGGTTCGCAGGAAGTCTATGACTTCATCGACGACAACCCGATGGTGGCCATGATGGATGTCGGCTATACCAACGATCCGTACATCATCGCCAAGAACCCGAAGGTCTGCGCCATCAACTCCGCCCTCCAGGTGGACATCACCGGCCAGGTCTGCGCCGACTCCCTCGGCACGAAGTTCTACAGCGGTGTCGGCGGCCAGATTGACTTCACCTACGGCGCTTCGCTCTCCGAAGGCGGCAAGGCCATCATCGCCATGCCTTCTGCTACCAACAAGGGTATCAGCAAGATCGCCCCGGTCCTGACGGAAGGCGCCGGTGTCGTGACGACCCGCAACCATATCCACTGGCTGGTCACGGAGTACGGTGCCGTCGATCTCTACGGCAAGAGCCTCCAGGAGCGCGCCAAGCTGATCATCAGCATTGCGCACCCCGACGCCCGCGAGGCCCTCGACCGCGCCGCCTTCGAGCGCTTCGGCCCGCACTACCATAGCTTTTAGACAGACGGGGCGCTGCCCCGAACCCCGCGCCTCCCGGCCTTAGTACTTTGCTAACGCCGGGAGTTGTGCGTTCTTCAGCCGGTTTTAGCAAAGTACCGGCCTCCGGCGGTCGCCTGATTGCGACTTTTAGACGGGGCTCCGCCCCAAGCCCCGCCGCTCCAGGCTGCTATCGCCCAGGCCCCCGCGACGCCTTCCGCTAGCGCCTGATGGCGCTGGGGCGCTGCCCCACCCGAGCCGTAGGCGAGAGCACGACCGTCGGAAGTAAACCTCGCTGGTTCTGCCGGGTGAAAATTGGCTGCCATCCTCAAATTGGTCACTTTTTGAGGATGGCAGCCGTTTTTTGGGGTCTCCATCCTCATTTCGGGGCAATTTTGAGGATGGCGGCCGACGGAATCGCTGGAATGCGGTCAGTAGCGGATGGAGACGCCGGCGTAGATGACGTTCTGATGGCCGGGCAGGACACTGCGATAATTCCACCCGGCTGTCAGCCCGATGAAACGGTGCCAGATGCCCGCGCTGATTCCAAGGCGCCAGCCCGCATCTGTATATAGATTGTCGGTATGCCAGTCTCCGCCGACCGGTGTATAATCGAAGATGACACCATCTTTGTCCCGCAGCGGGCTTGCCAGGTAATAGCGGTTGTGACGGATTCCGATGCCGACGCCCGGGGAGACGAACACGCCGAATTTCCACTCGCCAAACTCGCGGACGTAACCCAGATTCAGGGAGGTGACCGACTCGGCGGCGTGCGCGCGTGCCCAGAGCCAGCCGGCCGGCTTGCCGACGAAACTGCCGTCCTGCGCAAAGACCGTTCCCTTGGCAAGACGCTGGGCATCGAAAGAATGGGACAGTCCCCAGGAAAAAGTGTTCCCGTCGCGCCACGGCCGCAGACGGAAATCAATGAGATCCAGTTCGCCGAACAATCCGGAGGACCGGATCGGATCTTCCACGAAGCGGTAACTGTACCCCGCCTGCACGCCGCCGAAGACCACGACCGACCACTTCGGTTTGACATTCTTTTTCGTAACCCCGAACAAAGGGGCTTCGAAGTTGAGTTTTTCCGTATGCTGTGCCGCCGCGGGAAGTGCCGCCAATACAGCAGCCAGTAAAATCAATACTTTTTTCATTATTTATCGTTTTCTTGTTTTTCAAACATAGAATTCAGGTCCTCAAGGGTGGCGATGCCTTCCAGGTAGAGAAGGGTGACTTTCCAGATGGGGCCTGAGGGCCGGGCCTGGTAGCAGAGATACCGCTTGATCTTGCCATCCGGTTTCAGTTCCACAAGGGCATAAGTCATCAATTCGCCGGTCATTTCCGTCTGGACAGACCGGGCGGCACCGGTATCTGCAGCGACGAGCGCCGCTACTTTCAGGGCGGTCGCCGTATCCACCTGGAAGGTGACGCCCTTGTAGTAATCCAGTTTGTAGGTAGCCATTCCGCCGCCACGGACTTCCGTGGTGACCATCCGCTGCGGAGGAACGACTTTCCCCCGGAAAACGGCATTGCAACTGAGGCCCCGCTGGGCGAAGGCCGAACCCGAGAGCAGGAGCAGCATCGTAAAGCAAAGTACTGTCTGTTTCATCGCTGGAACATTTCAAACAATTGTACTTCAGCGGGCGTTTCCCCCGCAAAGAAATCGGCAAGCGATGACTCGACGGAAGTCATAATCGCATCGCTGTCGGCAGATTTTACCCCGTAGGCATAACGGACGCAGAGATCATCCGCCTGCCGTGCCGGGGCAAAGCGCAGCGTCAGGGCGAGGGCGATCACCGCTGCGATGCCTGCGGCTGCCGCGGCAATCGGGTACATCCGTACCCTCCGTCCCTTGCGGACGCGCGTCGTCCTGCCTACGGACAGGTATCCGAGCACGCCCCGGAGCTGGTCGAAAGCGGGATCATCCGTCCTGGCGGCATAGCGCGCAAGGTCCCGCTCCTCCTCCGGTGTGGTCTCCGCTTCCCAGTAGCGCTGCATCAAGCGCGTGTATTTTTCTTTATCGGTCATTTTCCAAACGGTTTTTCAAGGTTTCTCTAAGCGTTTTGCGGGCGCGGGAAAGTTGCATCCTTACCGCTGCAGGCTCCATCTTCAGTTCTCTCGCTATATCTTCCAGCGTCCGTCCGCCATACTCTTTTTCTTCCAGTATATATCGTTGTGTTTCTGTCAGGCATTGTTCGATTTGACGGTGCATCTCGGCATAAGCCTTTTCCTTGTCTGTGGTATCGGGACCGTCATCCACGAGATCCCTGTCCAAAGGCACCGACCTGGCTCTCCGGCGTTCGTTAAGACTGGCATTCCGGACAGTCCGGGCAAGCAGGGCTTCCGCCTCTTTCTCCGATCCGATCGGATACTGCTTTCGCCAGAGCCGCACGAAGCTGTCCTGCAGGACATCCTCCGCGCCCGCCGCATCCGGCAGCATCCTGCCGGAAATCCCTTTCAGCTTCTGCCGAAGCCTTATGAATGCGTCAGTCAAATAATCTTGCGCCATGGCAGCCAGTCACGGTTCTTCTGAACTCTCTACTGAGATAACACGCGAAGGTCGGAAATGTAACTTGAAGCACAAAGGAATTTGCGCCGTCTTTCCATCCCGTCCTCAAAACCGGCCTAAAATGAGGATGGCGAGCACTTTTTGGCGGAAAGACTTGCTTTCCGGCGTTTCGCGTTGTATCTTTGTCTTATCCAGAGCCACGGTGGCGTTGGAAGTAAAAGTGATGACAGATATGGCAAAGGATGTGAAAGAGCATTCCTTCTATGAGAAGGAAGACCGGTGTGGAAGGGTTTTCGCGTTGACGATCAGGCAGTATGGCGGTGTGTGGCACCTGTGCACGCCCGGTGAGAGCCAGCCGATTATTTTCAAGGACCCGGAAGATTATGTGTTTACGATGACGCTCATGGCGATGTGCGCTTTCGATTGCCCGTCGGTGCAGGTCATTACCTTCATTATCATGAGCAACCATATCCACGTTGTCCTTTGTGGTAGCGAGGATGACGTGCTGGCTTTCTTTGCGATGTTCAAGAGGCGGCTTCAACGCTATCTTGCTGAAAAAGGGCAGCGGACGGATCTGTCTAATTTCACGTGCGAAAAACCCATTCCGATCGAGACGCTCGAATCGCTGCGCAACCAGGTTTGTTACACGAACCGGAACAATTTTGTCGTGGATCCCGGCCAGACGCCGTTTTCGTATCCCTATGGTGCCAACGCTTACTATTTCATGCCTGCCGTCCAGAAATGGAAGGATGCCTGCTTCGGCGATCTGACCCTTCGGGAAAAACGGCGGCTGGTCCACGCGCGGGAAGTCGGCTATCCCGAGTCGTTCGTGGTGACGAATGGGTATTTTTCTCCGATGAGTTTCTGCCGTCTGGATATCGGAGAGGGCGTTTTCCGGGATGCCCGGCACTATTTCAACCATTTGGCAAAGAACGTCGAGTCGTACCGGGATATCGCCAAAGTGTTCGGTGACAGCGTCTTCTATACCGACGACGAACTGAATGACGTGGTCAAACGGATCTGCAAGGACAAGCATGCCGGTCAGCGGCCGTCACTGCTGGGCAAAAACGAAAAGATAGAACTCGCCCGGCTGCTCCGTTACGACTATAACGCCGACAATGCGAAGATCATGCGGATGCTGAGCCTCCCGATGGCGGTCCTCAACCAGCTGTTTCCCTCCCGATAGGAGTAGGACGACCGGCGATTGCGGCCGGCTGTCCGACGATAGGGGTGGCTGACCGGCGATTGCGGCCGGCCATCCTCAAAAACGGCCTGAAATGAGGATGGGGGGCTGAAAAAATGGGCGAAGCCGGAAAAGCAGGTCCCTGTAGCTAGCATA
>CADAOB010000002.1 GCA_902789445.1 uncultured Bacteroidia bacterium
GTTTGGACATAATGCTTTTGTTTATGTCCAACTTTTGGGGGGCACATCAAAATCGGGCTATGGCGCACATCTGCATAGCGGATAGCCACGCCAGAGCAGAGTTGCTGTGCGCCAGTTTGGCGAGACAGGCCGCCGCCGTTCGACTTCGACTTCGACAAAGTCTGATCATTTTTTCGCCAAAGTGCGCGCACACAAAGCTGTCCAGAGGCCTTATAGCCCAGGAGAGGTGCGCGCACCGGCCTTTCAGCTGCGGGTGCGCGCAGCAAAAGCGTATCTTACGATATCTATGGCCGGTCAGCCGCGCGCACTTTGGCGAAAGGCGTCGGTCGCCGCTCTGCTGGCCGCGAAAAGGATGAGTGCGCCGCTAACCGCACAGTTCTCCCATCCTGCTCGCGTCCACGAAACGAGATAAAACGAACGGACCGTAAAGAATTGCCGCTCGGCGATACCTTTGTTTGGATTATCGCGGTATATATTGTATATTTGAAAGAATCAAAATTCCAGACGCTTATGAAGCCGCGGCATCTACTAACCATCCTCGCGCTGTCGCCACAGGCGTCGTCGCTGCACGACGCGGTGAACTATCCGGTGAACGGGAACGTGCGCGGTCTGGCTTTCGCTGATGCCAACATAACCAGCAACCGCTATCTCTACAACGGCAAGAAACTCGAGGACTACACCCTCGGCACCTCATACCTGGGTACCCTCGACTACGGCGCAAGGCACTACGATCCTCGCATCGCTCGCTGGACCGTCCCCGATCCGATGGCGGAGAAGTACTATGGAATCAATCCGTATGCTTATTGTGCGGGGGATCCGGTGAATCGAATCGATCTTTATGGAAGCGAATGGACAACAAAAGAAGATAAGTCAATAGCTAATAATCTGTCTGAGACCATTACAGAGAGACAACGTGCTCTTACACTGGAAAAAAGTAGAAAAGAAAATCGATTGAATAAATTAATCAATGCTGGATCCGAAGACAAAAAGGTTAGACGGTTGGAAGAGACTATCCAGAGCATTGATATGCAGATAGCTACGCTTGAGGATTTATCAAAAGGTCTATCAGGAATTGAAGCATCTTCCACATCTTATACTTTCAATACTATTGATAATGGGGATTAAATTATAAATAATAGTAAAACCATGAGAATAAGATATTTGAGTTGTATTCTTTTTATCATCTATTTGTTGAGTTCTTGTTCATTGGAGCATACAATCACTGGGACATACGTTCCCCGACAAAGAGGGAAGTATCCTAAGAGAATACCGACAACATTTAGGATAACATTTGATGCAGATAATCATTTTACTTATTTATATCGAGCGGGATTCAAAAAAGAATACTCTGAAGGCACCTGGCTTTTTATCACGAAGGATACTCTTTTGTTAAACAGTCAATTACAAGATATCCATTCTATTCCTCTTATCATAGAAAGAGGCGAGCATCGGGATAATGATTCTATCGTTTTTTTGTTCAACAATAGTCTTAAAGATACATCTGTAATAAACTGGACAATTGAAGTAAATGATGTTCCATACGAATTTAATCAAGATAGCCTAGTTTTACAAATGGGAGATAGTTGCAATTTTTTTGTAAGAGGAACCATCCCTCTTGAAGTCGATAGTCTAATTGTTCCATACCTACTGAACACAAAATTAGAATCGTGTTCTTATTCAATCGGGAGAAGTAAGGGTACTCGAATCGTTATTTCTTTTCCACATTATATTACTTGGGATGTCGTATATTATCTTCCAATAACAGAGCGAATAAGAGTTAAAAACAAAAAACTTATCATTGATGAAGGTATTATTGCTAAAAAAAGGATTGTATTGTACAAAAAGTCTGATTGAATGGTGCCGTATAACACAAGATGGCTGCGCACACCGGTCTTTCAACGGCGGGTTGGTACCGAGTACGCATATAGACATAGGATATCAGACTTATATACCATATCTTTTTCTGTTCGCCGAGATGCGGAAAGAAAAGCTGTTGGCTTTGCGAATTTAACCCTGTGAATTTCTATAATCAAAAAGTTATATTTGAAGATGAAAAGCCGTCAATCCACATACACCCCGTTGCGGCGCCAGTTGCGGATGCCGAAGCAGGACATGATGATGTAACAGACATACATGACGGACATCCAGTACATGCCACTGTAGATGAACACGCACCGTCCTCAAATAAGCATCCAAATGAGGATGGGGAGACGAAAAATGAGATGCCATCCTCAAAGACAAACTTCCTTGAGGATGGCAAGCTGCTTGACGGCGAATCAGTAATAAAAAGATATTACATGTTCTCGAAAACTTCGCGGATGATGCCGACGGCTTCGCGGAGCTGTTCCTCGGTGATGACCAACGGCGGGGCGAAACGGATGATGTGGCGGTGGGTCGGCTTGGCGAGCAGGCCCTTTTCCGCCATCTTCAGGCAGATGTCCCAGGCTTCGATGCCGTTCTGCGGCTCGGTGATCACGGCGTTGAGCAGGCCCTTGCCGCGGACCGACTTGAAGTACGGCGACTTGATCTTGCCGATCTCCTCGCGGAAGATATTGCCCAGATAGGCGGCCTTCTCGGTGAGGTGTTCGTCGCGGATGACCTCGAGGGCGGCGACGGCCACCTTGGCGGCCAGCGGGAATCCGCCGAAGGTCGAGCCGTGTTCTCCCGGCTTGATGGTAAGCATGATTTCATCGTCGGCCAGGACGGCGGAGATCGGAAGGACACCGCCGGAGAGGGCCTTGCCGATGGTGATCATGTCGGGACGGACGCCTTCGTGGTCGCAGGCGAACATCTTGCCCGTACGGGCGATACCCGTCTGGACTTCGTCGGCGACGAAGAGCACGTTGTGGGCGTGGCACAGGTCGTAGCATTCCTTGATATAACCCTCGTGCGGGACATAGACGCCGGCTTCGCCCTGGATGGGCTCCACCACCATGGCGCAGACCTTGTCACCTTTCTCTTCGAGCACTTTCCGGAGGGCTTCGGTATCATCGTACGGGATCCGGATGAAACCGGGGGTGAACGGACCGTAGTTGTAGTAGCTGTCCGGGTCGTTCGACATCGTGACGATGGTGATGGTGCGGCCGTGGAAGTTGCCTTCGCAGACGATGATCAGGGCCTCGTTTTCGGGAATGCCCTTGACGACATATCCCCAGCGGCGGGCCAGCTTCAAGGCCGTCTCGACCGCTTCCGCGCCCGAGTTCATCGGGAGGAGCTTGTCGTAGCCGAAGAATTCGGTGGCAAACTTCTCATACGGACCGAGGCAGTCGTTGTAGAAGGCACGCGAGGTCAGGCACAGGTTCTGGGCCTGGTCGCAGAGGGCCTTGACGATCTTCGGATGGCAATGTCCCTGGTTGACGGCGGAATAGGCCGAGAGGAAGTCGAAATAGCGTTTGCCGTCGACATCCCAGACAAAAGCACCTTGTCCTTTGGAGAGGACTACGGGCAGCGGATGATAGTTATGAGCACCGTACCGATCTTCCAGATCGATGTACTTCTGAGCGTTGGGGGTGATAGTCATAGCTTTTTATTTGTTGTGTCATTCAATTCTACAAAATTGCAAATTATTTCGCAAGATTCCGAATCTTTTTCCACGAAAATGTCAGATACAGCGAGCGGACCGCTTGATTGGTGAAATAAGCGATATAGAGGGCCTGGGGGCCGAAATGCGGCTCGCAGAGGAAGAAGGTGGCCAGGAAGAGGGCGGCTGCCCAGATCATGCAGAGCATCAGCTGGCGGGCGGCCGTCGCGCCGATGTAGATGCCGTCCCAGATGAAGGCCGCACAGCTGAACAGCGGCATCAGCAGGAGCCAGGGCAGATAGGGCCCGCTGGCCGTGATGACCTCGGCATTGTCGGTCAGCAGGCCGATGACCGTGCGGGGGAAAACCGCGTAGAGCAGGGTGAAGAGCAGGCCGATGACCGCACCCCAGAGGAAGACATATTTGACAGTCTGCCGCAGCGCCGGCGCATTCCGTTCGCCGATGAAACGCCCCGTCATCGCTTCACCCGCATAGGCGAATCCGTCCACGAAATAGGAGAAAAGCATGAACAGGTGCATCATCACCGAACTGACGGCCAGTTCGACGTCCCCGAAGCGGGCCGCCAGGATGGTGAAGCCTTCATAGACCACCAGCATCATCATCGAGCGCACGAAAAGCTGGCTGTTGATCGAGAAGAAGCGCTTGAAATACTTCCATTTCATGCTGTGCAGGATGGTGGTCGACTGCAGCAGGTCGCGGTAGCGGGAACGCATCAGCAGGACCGCCAGCAGGAGTCCCGTCCACTGGGCGATGAGCGTTCCGTAGGCGATACCTTTGATTCCCAGCGGTGTGTAGAAGGAAAGCAGCCAGCTGGCGAGCATATTGACGATGTTTACCCAAAGGTCCGTGATCATCGGGAAAACCGTATTCTGCATCCCGATGAACCAGCCCTTGAACACAAAGAGCGAGAGCGTGGCAGGCACCGCCCAGATGCGGATATAGAAATACTGGCGGGCCACCTGTCCTACTTCGGGGGAACAGGGCACCAGGCGGAGCATCAGCTCGACGAAGCCCCATTGCAAGACCAGCAACAGCAGCGAGACGGCCAGTGCCGTGGCAATCCCCTGCGAGAAGGTGCCGATGGCGGCTTTCCGGTCGCCCCGGCCATAGGCCTGGGCGGTGATGCCGCCCGTGCCGACCCTGAGAAAGCCCATATTCCAGTAGAGCAGGTCGAAGAGCATCGTGCCGATGGCGATGCCGCCGATGAGCGAAGCATCGCCCAGGTGCCCGGATACGGCCGTATCCACAAGCCCCACCAGCGGCACCGTGATGTTGGCCAGGATGCTCGGCACGGCCAGGCGGACCACTTCGCGGTTGATGGGATTCCTCAAAGCCATTAGCGGTATTTCTTCTCCTCTTCCAGCATGCCCAGGTAAGAGTTGTAGCGCTCGGGGGCGATCGTGCCGGCTTCGACGGCGGCTTTCACGGCGCAGCCCGGCTCATGCGTATGGGTGCAGGGCTTGAAACGGCAGTCATCCATCACGCGCAGCATCTCGGGAAAATAGGTGCTCAGTTCTTCCGTTTCAATGTCCACCAGGCCGAAGCCCCGGATCCCCGGCGTATCGATGACGAAGCCGCCGCCCGAAAGCGGGTGCATTTCATAGAAAGTGGTGGTGTGCTTGCCCTGCAGGTGGCTGAGCGAGATCTCGCCGATCTTCGGGTCGAGGGTCGGGTCGAGGGCTTTCAGCAGGGAGGATTTGCCCACGCCCGAAGCCCCGGAAAAGAGCGTCAGCCCTTCGCGGCAGAGGGAGCGGACCTGCGGGAGGCCGGTTCCTTTGACCGCGGAGATTTCCAGCACTTCGTAGCCGGCGTTGCGGTAGAGCGCCTTGAAATCGGCGAGCATTGCCTGAAGCTCCGGCTCCGTGTAGAGGTCCACTTTGTTGATCAGGATGACGGGACGGATGCCGTAGGCTTCGCAGGTGACCAGGAAGCGGTCCACGAAGGCCAGTTTGGTCTCGGGCAGGATGAGGGTCACCAGCAGGAACACGCGGTCCAGGTTGGCGGCGATGATGTGGCTTTCGCGGCTCAGGTTGGTGGAGCGGCGGATGAGATAGTTCTTGCGGGGAAGGATCTTCGTGATGGTCTCGCCTTCGAATTCCACCCGGTCGCCGACGGCCACGGGGTTGGTGGCCTTGGAACCGGCCAGGCGCAGCTTGCCCCGGATGACCGCCGGGAAAGGCGCCCACTCCGGCAGGCAGGAGAGCAGATAGTGACTGCCCGTATGCTTGACGACTGTTGCGATACCTGTTTCCATCGCTGCAAAGATACGGAATGACGCATTTATTTCCTACCTTTGCCAGATAAAAACTTAATAGAATGTACACCCTCGAAGAGATCGACCGCATCCTGGAAAATTCCGCCCGACTGAGCACGATCAGCCGCGAACCCGCAACGCTCTACGAACCGCTCGACTATATGATGTCGATCGGCGGCAAGCGCATCCGTCCCAAGCTCTGCCTGCTGACGGCCAACCTGCTGAGCGACGACTTCCGCAATCCCCTGATCTATCCGGCCATGGCCCTGGAAGTTTTCCATGAGTTCACCCTCATCCACGACGACATCATGGACCGCTCCGACACGCGCCGCGGCTGCCCCACCGTCTATAAGAAATGGAACGAGAACGTGGCGATCCTCTCGGGCGACGTGATGTCGATCCTGGCCTACAAATACCTGGCCTATGCCCCGCAGGCCGTCCTTCCGCAGGTGCTCGACCTGTTCACCACCACGGCGATGCAAGTCTGCGAAGGGCAGCAGTACGACATGGATTTCGAGACACAGCCCTTTATCACGATGGATGACTATCTGTCGATGATCGGCCTCAAGACGGCCGTCCTGCTGGCCTGCTCCGCAAAGATGGGCGCCCTGATCGGCGGCGCTTCGAAGGAAGCCTGCGCTGCGCTCTACGACTTCGGTTACCAGCTGGGTATCGCCTTCCAGATCACCGACGACTACCTTGACACCTTCGGCAACGAAAAGGTGTTCGGCAAAAAGATCGGCGGCGACATCGTCAACAACAAGAAGACCTGGCTGCTGGTGGAATGCCTGCGCCGGGCGGCCGGCGAGCAGAAGCAGCAGCTGGAGAAACTGCTGCAGCTGGGAGAAGACCGCCGCCAGGAGAAGGTCGAGGCCGTCCGTGGCCTCTATGTCGAACTCGGCGTCCGGGAAGCCGCCGCCGACGCCATCCTGGTCTATCACAAGAAAGCGATGGATGCACTCGCCGCGTCCGGCTTCGATCCGGCACGCACCCGTGTCCTGGCCCAGTTCGCCGAAGAACTCATCCACCGTGAAAAATAAGCGTTTGGAAATCATGGCTCCGGCAGGCAACTTCGAATGCCTGCAGGCCGCCATCCAGGGTGGCGCCGACTCCGTGTATTTCGGCATCGGGCAGCTCAACATGCGCTCGCACTCGGCCAACAATTTCGCGCCGGAAGACCTGCAGGAAGTCTGCCGGATCTGCCGGGAGAACGGACTCCGCAGCTACCTGACCCTCAACATCACCCTCTACGACGACGACCTCCCCGCGATGCGCGGGGCGCTTCAGGCGGCCCGCGAAGCGGGCGTAAGCGCCGTCATCGCCTCGGATATCGCCGCAATCACGGAAGCCCGGCGGCTGGGCCTGGAGGTACACATCTCCACGCAGCTGAGCATTTCCAACAGCGAGGCCCTGCGCTACTACAGCCAGTTCGCCGACGTGGTCGTACTGGCCCGGGAGCTCCGGCTGGAGCAGGTCCGCACGATCCGCGATGCCATCGCCCGCGAAGGGATCTGCGGCCCTTCGGGACGGCCGGTGCAGATCGAGATGTTCTGCCACGGCGCACTCTGCATGGCCATCTCCGGCAAGTGCTATCTGTCGCTCCACGAATATGGCGCTTCGGCCAACCGCGGCAGCTGCTACCAGGTCTGCCGCCATCCCTACGAGGTCACGGACCTGCAGACCGGCTCACAACTGCTGATCGACAACGAGTATATCATGTCGCCCAAAGACCTGTGCACCATCGAATTTCTCGACAAGATGGCCGATGCGGGCGCCACGGTCTTCAAGATCGAAGGGCGGGCGCGCAGCAGCGAGTATGTCAAGACGGTCACACGGGCCTACCGCGAAGCGGCCGACGCCGTCGAGGCCGGGACGTTCACCCCGGAACTGGGCGCCGCGCTCAAGGCACAACTCGCCACGGTCTTCAACCGCGGTTTCTGGGACGGTTACTACCAGGGCGCCCGGCTGGGCGAATGGAGTACGGTGTACGGCAACCAGGCCACCCGCACGAAAGTCTATCTGGGACGCGTGACGGACTACTACGCCCGGCTGGGCGTCGCGGAGATTCAGATGGAGACGGGCTCCTTCCGCATCGGCGATCCGCTGCTGATCACCGGTCCGACCACCGGCGTGGTCGAGGTCGCCCCTTCCGAAATCCGCCTCGACGACCGGCATATACTGGAAGAGGCCGCCAAAGGCGACCTCTGTTCCATCCCCGTCCCGGAAAAAGTCCGCCGGGGCGACAAAGTCTTCTTATTTCGCTAACCATTTTTCCGCTGCAATGTACGCAGCAGTAAGCCAGCGGCTTATGCAAGTTGATCCCCCTGTAAACAAGGGGGATCAACTTGTGTAACAGGCTGATAGTCAGATGTGTCCGTTGCAGCAAAAAGAGAGAAGGGAAAGGTGGGGGCGCTTGCCGACCAGAGACACGCTAGGCCAGTACGGCGTGGAGGACGTCGAGGCTGCGGGCGTCGATGGTGGTGCCCAGGTGCCAGGACAGATATTGGAGCATGCGGCGGGAGAAAGCCTGTCGGCGGGCGGCTGACAGCGGGATGGCCATCGCTTCGTCAAAGGAACTGCGGAGGATTTCCTGGAAAAGCGCCGCTTCGTCGGCGGCGAAGATGCCGGCCGGCTCGATGGCCTCGCCCGGCATGAAGCCCATCTGGACGGCATAGCTGACCAGGAACCAGAGGTGGAAATTGGCGACGCTGCCTTCCGCCGATTCGAGCGTCGCAATCATTTCGCACAGCCAGTCGAAGAAGCGGGGGTCGGACAGTTCGTTGGTAAAACTACGGTACAGCACCTCGCTGATGAACATCGCCAGGGAGCTTTTGACGCGGCTGCCGCGGATATCGTGGAGCGCCAGGGCCGGCTCCCATTCGCGCAGCCAGCCCAGCGAACTTTTCGGAGAGGCGGCGCTGACGATGTCCAGCAGGCTGAGCGGATGAAAGGCAGCCACGGCGTTGCCGCGTTTGATGCCGCGTACCAGATAGCTGCACCGGCCCGCGACGGAATCGACCGTGTGGAGGATCAGCGCGTGGTCGGAATACTTCGTCAGGTGCAGGACGACTATCCGTGACGTTGCTGGAGATGGCATTGCAGCATCCGCATCGCCTTTCCCCGATGGGAAAGTGCATTCTTTTCTTCGATGGAAATCTCGGCAAGCGTCACGTCGAGTCCGATTGGAACAAAAATTGAATCATAGCCGAAGCCTTGGACGCCTTCGCTTTCCTGCAAGGCGATGTGCCCCTCGCAAGTTCCTTCAAAGACCGTAAGCGCACCGTCTTCGATGAGCGAGACGACGCAGCGGAAACGGGCGGTCCGTTTTTCGAACGGAAGCCCGGCCAGTTCCGCCAGGACGCGGCGCCGGTTGGCGGCCGGATCCTTGTCTTCTCCGGCATAGCGGGCCGTATGGACGCCAGGCGCCCCGCCGAGGGCGTCGATCTCCAGGCCGGTGTCGTCGGCGAAACAGTCCTGCTGGAAGCAGTTCCAGACGGCGCAGGCTTTCTGGATGGAGTTGCCGCGCAGGGTGTCGCAGGTTTCCGGCAGGTCGCCGGGAAGACCGAGCGCAGCCGGGGTATGGACTTGGAAAGAAGGGCCGAGGATGGCCTGGGCCTCTTCCTGTTTATGGGGATTGTTGGTGGCAAAAATGATATCCATGGACGGGTATTTTGAAAAAGTAAAGATACAGATAAATTTGCTATTTTTGTAGCTTATATGTTCGCACAGATGAAAAGACAGATGAAAAGGGTGGCGGCGGCCGTGGTGCTGCTGCTGGGCGCCGCACAGGCCCCGACGATGGCGCAAAGCCAGGATTTCAAGCTCGGACAGAGCCTGGAGGTGGAGTATTCAGTCCTGAAGGAAGTCGCACAGTCGTATGTGGATACGGTCAATTTCGACAAAATGATCATCGCCGGCGTCCGGGCGATGCTTGCCACGCTCGACCCTTATACGGTGTATATTTCCGAAGATGAGGGAGAAGATTTCGAACTGCTGACTACCGGAAACTATGGCGGCGTGGGCGCGCTCATCCGCAAGGCACCCGGCGAGGGGGTGCGTATCATCGAGCCGTACGAGAATTCGCCGGCCGCCAAATTCGGCCTGCTGCCCGGCGACACGATCATCGAGATCGACGGCAAGCCCGTCTATGACGAGACCTCCGAGCAGAGTTCCGGCCGGATGAAAGGACAGCCCGGTACGGAAGTGAAGTTCAAGGTGATCAAGGGACGCACCAAAGACACGGTCGATGTGGTGGTAGTCCGCGAACGGATCCACGTTTCGGACATTACCTATGCCGGCCTGTACCGCGACAAGATCGGTTACATCCAGCTCAGCGGCTTTACGGCCAAGATTGCCGAAGAATTCAAGGAAAATGTCCTGAAGCTCAAGGAAGCCGGCGCCGAGCGCCTGGTCATCGACCTGCGTGACAACGGCGGCGGTGTGATGGATGAGGCCATCAACATCGTTTCACTCTTCGTTCCCAAGGGTACGCTGGTAGTCTCCTCGAAAGGCCGTGTGCCGGAGATGAACCGGGAATACCGCACCACCTCCGCGCCGGTGGATACCACGATGCCCCTGCTGGTGATGGTCAACGGCAATTCCGCCTCCGCCTCCGAGATTACGGCCGGCGCCCTCCAGGACCTGGGTCGTGCGACAATCGCCGGAACGCGTTCGTACGGAAAAGGCCTGATCCAGTCGATCCGGCCGATGCCCTACAACAGCCAGATGAAACTGACCACGGGTAAATACTATACGCCCAGCGGCCGCTGCGTGCAGGCCATCGACTACAGCAACCGCCACGAAGACGGTTCGCTCGACAAGGATGCGAACGGAGGCATCGCCCCGGACATCGAAGCGGCCGGCCATCCGTTCAGCCGCCCGACCGTCTCACTGGTCTATTATGATATCCTCGGTTCCTACGCCATCGAATACTTCCTGGCACACGAAAAGATCGACCGCGACTTCCACCTGACGGATGCCGAGTACGAAGAATTCGTGAAATATGCCGCCGCGCAGGATTTCGACGCCCGCACGGCTGCACAGACCGCCCTCGACCAGATGATCAAGGCGGCGCAGGCAGAAGACCTCTACGACAACTACAAGGACGAGATCGAAGCCTTGCAGAAGAAGGTCAATATGGATAAAGAAACGGTTCTCCGCGCCAAGAAAGCCGAGATTCTGCCGCTGGTCGAGCAGGAGATCGTCACCTGCTACTACTTCAACCGCGCGGCCGTTCCCGTCGCCCTGCGTTACGATGAGCAGCTGCGCGAGGCGGTGGACAAATGGTTGCAGAATGGTAAGTAGCCAAACGGGTGATATTAGCGGGTGACCACGATGGCGTTGGCCACCACGCGCTCGCCGGCGGGGTCGAACTGCTTGTTGTCGGAAGGGTGGTTGACCACCTGGCCGCGGACGACCATCGTCGTCGAGCCGCCGCCGTCGAGGTTGACGGCATCGCGGCAGCCGAGGGCGGCCATCACCTGCTGCAGCTCGGACATGGACAAGCCGGCTGCCTGTGCATTCCGGCCATCGGCCACCACCAGCAGCACCGTTCCGTCAGGGCGACGGCCGACGGCCGTCCGCGGATGGCGATTGGTGTTGAATTTATCGGCCACGACCGGCTCCATCTGGCCGCCAATCAGCAGCAGCGGTCCCGTCGTCACAATATCTTCAGCCGCAATATAGCGTTCCCAGGTACGCAGGTCATCGGCCTTGACGACATAGAGACCGCCCTGCCACGAGACGATAGCCGCCGTCTGGCGCGTGCTGCGGCCGCTGCCCGGATTCTCATACGAATCGAGCGCATTGGGAGCGAGTTCTTTTCCGTCCACCCGCAGGTAATTGACCGAACCGTACGGCGCCCGCATATTGAAGAACGAACCGTTGATGGCTGCTACTGCACCCGTGCGTGCAGCCAGGTCAGTCGTCTTGATCAGCGTTTTGTCGTCGGCCGGTACAATGTCGAAACGCGCACCCGGCGCAATCTCCAGGACACACAGATACTGGTTGGCTCCGAACAAGCTGCCTTCAAAAGCGGCTTGCCGCAAGACGATCCCTTCGGCGACCTGCTCCTGCTGCCAGGCAGCTGCAGACAATAAAGACGTCTCCTGCGCCCCTGCGGGAGCAAAGAGGAGGAAGGCGGCGATCAAACTGATAAGACTATTCTTCAACGAGTTCATAATCCAGGATTTTTTGTTCAAGATTGGCACGCAGCACCCGGACTTTGACCGGGTCGCCCAGATGGAAGACCCGGCCGGAAGCCTTGCCGCGCGTTTCATATTTTTCTTCATCAAACTGATACCAGTCGGTACGGATGTCCCGCAGCGAAACCATGCCTTCGATCTTCGTCGGCTCGATCTCCACATAGATGCCCCACTCCGTCAAGCCGCTGATGTGCCCGTCAAAGAGCCGGCCGATCTTGTCCTGCATGAATTCCACCATCTTGTACTTGATGGAAGCCCGTTCGGCATCCGTCGCAATCTGCTCGCGCACCGAAGCGTGTTCGCAGCAGTCTTCGTAGTAAAGCTTGTCTTGCGAGGAAGCTCCGTCCATGTACATCGCCAGCAGGCGGTGCACCATCATATCGGGATAGCGCCGGATGGGCGAGGTGAAATGCGTATAGTATTGGAAGGCCAGGCCGTAGTGCCCCACATTGTCGGTGGAATAGCGCGCACGGGCCATGCTGCGCAGGGCCAGCAGCTGCAGCGCATTCTCTTCGGGCTTGCCCTTGGCCTCTTTCATCAGCTTGTTGAGCGCCCCGGCAGCCTGCTTCGGATCGGAGGTATCGCCCAGCTTATGCCCGAAATTCTTGGCGAAGCTGCGCAGATTGTCGAGTTTTTCGGGATCGGGATTCTCGTGGATACGATAGACGAAGGTGGGATTTTTGGCCTTGCATTTCTTGGTGGCATATTCCGCCACGCAGCGGTTGGCCAGCAGCATGAACTCCTCGATGAGCCAGTTGCTTTCCTTGCTCTCTTTCTGGATGACATCCACCGGCTTGCCGGTTTCATCCACCAGCACCTTCATTTCTGGCCGCTCAAAGGAAATGGCGCCTTTGTCGAAACGCTGCTTCCGCAGGATGGCGGCCAGTGCGTGCAGTTCGAGGATTTCGGCGCTGAGCGGGCCTTCCTTCGTCTCGATGATCTGCTGGGCCTGCTCGTAGTCGAAACGGTAGTCCGAACAGATGACGGTGCGCCCGAACCACTGGGAGATCACTTTTGCCTTGGCGTTCATCTCGAAGACAGCGCTGAAGCAGAGCTTGTCCTCGTGCGGCCGGAGCGAACAGAGCTTGTTGGAAAGTTTCTCGGGCAGCATCGGGATGGTGCGGTCCACCAGATAGACCGAGGTGCCGCGGGCGAAAGCCTCCTTGTCCACCGGGGATCCGGGTGTTACGTAATAGGTCACGTCGGCGATATGGACGCCGACCTCCACGTTTCCGTTCTCGAGTTTGCGGTAGGACAGGGCATCGTCGAAGTCCTTGGCATCGGACGGGTCGATGGTGAAGGTCGTCACGCCCCGGAAGTCCCGGCGCCCCGCCAGGTCTTTCGCCGTGATGGCTTCGGAAATCTTGTCGGCCGCCTGCTCCACTTCGGGCTCGAAGCGGTAGGGCAGCTGGTATTCGGCCAGGATGGCATGCATCTCGGTGTCGTTTTCACCGGGAACGCCCAGCACATCGACGATCCGGCCGACAGGCTCCGGGCTGCGCTTGGGCCAGTCGGTCACCAGAACGGCGACCTTCATCCCGTGCTCCGCCTGTTTGCCGCCGATCTCCGGCAGTTCGTCGGGACCGGCTACGTCGATGCGGATGTCGTAGGGCATGTTCTTGCTTTCAACGATGGCCCAGACCTGCCGGCCGCGCACGACCAGCACGCCGATATGCGGCTTGGTGCTGCGCCGGATGATCTTGACCACCTCTCCTTCCAGGCTGCGGCCCTTGGCACCGGCCTGGAGCCGGCGCTTCGACACGGCGATCTTTACGAAGTCCCCGTTCAGGGCAAAGTGCAGTTTTCGCATCGGGATGAAAATATCATCCGCCAGCCCCTCAACCTTTACAAATCCGAATCCGTCGCGGGAGAGCGAGACGGTTCCCTCGAATTCTTCCAACGACTTGGAGCGGCGCTCCCGCACCGGTACCGGCTCCTGCTCTCCGCGAGCCAGGCGTTTGGCCCGCTTGAGCGCGCCTTCCCGCACCGGGGAGCCTCCTCTTTTGTTGGTATTTTGTCCTTTTTTACTGCCTTTGCGATTCGTTGTTGCCATATATTCCTTATTTTTGCGCGGATACAAGATAACAAATATACGAAAAATATGAACAGGAAAGTTCTTTTGATGATTCTCGACGGCTGGGGTGAAGGCCGTCACGACTATTCCAACGCCATCTGGACCCAGGGTACGCCGAATATCGACGCCCTGCGCGCCAAATATCCTTTCAGCCACCTGCAGGCCTCCGGCGAGTATGTCGGTCTGCCCGACGGACAGATGGGCAACTCCGAAGTGGGCCACATGAACCTGGGCGCCGGCCGCGTCGTCTATCAGGACCTGGTGAAGATCAATATCGCCTGTCGGCAGCACAAACTTCTTGAAAACAAGGAGATAAAGGCCGCTTTCGACTATGTGAAGGCCTCCGGGAAGAAGCTTCACCTGATGGGCCTGACCTCCCACGGCGGCGTTCACTCTTCGCTCGACCATGTGTATGAATTCCTGCGCGTAGCCAAGGAATACGGACTGGAGAAAGTGTTTGTGCACGCCTTTATGGACGGCCGCGACACCGACCCGCGCAGCGGAAAGGGCTTTGTCGCCGAGCTGGAACAGAAAATGGCCGAAACCACCGGCAAGGTCGCCACGGTCTGCGGCCGCTTCTATGCGATGGACCGCGACAAACGCTGGAACCGCATCAAGGAAGCCTACGACCTGCTGGTCGAGGGCAAAGGCACGGCCTTTACCTCGGCCACCGAAGGCATCCAGGCCTCCTATGACGCCGACGTGACCGACGAATTCATCAAGCCGATCGTCGTCACCGACGCCTCCGGCGCACCCCTGGCCAGGATTGAAGAGGGCGACGCCATCATCTTCTACAATTTCCGCAACGACCGCGCCCGCGAACTGACCACCGTCCTCACGCAGAAAGACATGCCCGAAGAAGGGATGCACACCCTGCCGCTCTACTACTGCTGCCTGACTCCGTACGACGCTTCGTTCACCGGCGTACACATCCTCTTCGACAAAGAACTGGTCGAGGATACCCTCGGAGAAACCGTGGCCAAGGCCGGGAAACGCCAGCTCCGCATCGCCGAAACCGAGAAATACGCCCACGTGACCTTCTTCTTCAACGGCGGCCGCGAGACCCAGTTCGAGAACGAAGACCGCATCCTGGTGGCTTCCCCGAAAGTGCCGACCTACGACCTGCTGCCGCAGATGAGCGCCCCGGAAGTGGCCGAAAAGCTGATCGACGCCATCCGCAGCGAAAAAGAAGACCTCATCATCCTGAACTTCGCCAACGGCGACATGGTGGGCCACACCGGCATCTACAACTCCATCACCCGGGCGGTCGCCTGCATTGACAAGCTGGTCGGCCGCGTGGTCGAAGAAGCCCTGGAAAAAGACTATGTGGTCCTGCTGACGGCCGACCACGGCAATGCCGACTTCGCCGTCAACGCCGACGGAACGCCGAACACGGCCCATTCCCTCAATACGGTACAGTTCATCGTCATCGGCGCCGGCGACAGCGTGAAGACGGTCCAGGACGGCGCCCTGTGCAACGTCGCCCCCACCATCCTCAAACTGATGGGAATCCCCCAGCCCGCCGCGATGACCGCCGAGCCGCTGATCTGACATCATCCCCGGCCTGACCGGGAGTTACATCTCAACCTTCGTCACCAGCCGGTGGCGGAGGTTGTTTTTGTTCAGGAAGTCGTAGAGCGCGTAGTCAGGCGAAAGGGTGATCTTCTTCGAGAAGAGGGACAAGTGGTCTTCCTGGCCGTCGTGCTCGAAGACCAGGTCGATGTACAGGCGGGCGTTTCCCTTGTGCCGCTTGAATTCCTTGACCAGTTTGCTGCGCAGTTCCGGCGTGGAATCCTTGAGCGGCAGCTCCACGTGGAATTCCTTGATGAAACTGTCCTTGGTATTCGACAGCAGCACGATGTTCTGAATACGGATTTCGTAGGTCGGTTCCCCTTCCTGCTCGTCTTTCTTGCGGAAGCGCTGCCGCGTGACGCACTTGACCAGCAGGGCGCTGTGGACCTGCGTATATTTCATGAAGGTCTCGTAGTCCTTGCTGAAGAGCGAGAACTGATGACTGCCGGTATAATCCTCAAGCGTAAAGCGGCACCAGGGCTTGTTGCCGCTCTTGGTGTAGCGGATCTCGCACGCTGAAACCAGGCCGGCCACCAGGAATTCTGCATTCTGTACGCTCTTGTCGGTCTGCAGGTTGCGGTCGATCTCATCGAGGCGGGCGATGGTGGTATTGGCAAAGGTGTCGATCTCGAACTTGAAACGGTCCAGCGGATGGGCCGACAGGTACATGCCCACACATTCCTTCTCCTTCTTGAGAAATTCCATCTCGTTGTATTCCGGCACCAGCGGCGGGATGGCAGGACGCACGGGCTTGAGTTCCTCCATGTCCCCGAACAGGCTCATCGTGGCGGACATCGTGTCGTTCTGGTACTTGGACGCATAGCGGAGCAGCGCGTCCAGATAGGTGTCATCCTTGCCGGATCCGGTCTCGTAGAAGAACTGCGGCCGGGAGATCTCCGTGAAACTGTCGAAAGCGCCGGCATAGACCAGGCATTCCACGACTTTCCGGTTGATGACGCCCAGCGGCATCCGCTCCACGAAGTCGAAGATGCTGGTGAAGGGACCCCCCTTCCGCCGTTCGGCAATCACGGCATCGATGACGTTGGCACCGACCCCCTTGATGCCACCCATTCCGAAGCGGATGTTGCCGGCCTTGTTGACCGTGAATTCCGTGGAACTCTCATTGATATCGGGGCCGAGCACCTGGATCTGCCAGCGGCGGGTATCGTCCATGATCTTGGTGATCTCCTCCATATCGTTGAGGTTGCAGCTCATATTGGCGGCGAAGAATTCGGCCGGATAGTGCGCCTTGAGCCAGGCGGTCTGGTAGCTGACCCAGGCGTAGCAGGTGGCGTGGCTCTTGTTGAAGGCGTATTCGGCGAAGGCGCGCCAGTCCTGCCAGATCTTGTTGAGGAGCTTGTCGTCATGGCCGTGGGCGCGTCCGCCATCCATGAACTTGACATAGAGCTCTTCCATATCCTTGATCTTCTTCTTGCCCATCGCCTTGCGGAGCTTGTCGGCCTGGCCTTTGGTGAAACCGGCCAGCTTCTGCGAGAGCAGCATCACCTGCTCCTGATAGACCGTGATGCCGTAGGTGTCCTGCAGGAACTCTTCCATTTCGGGCGTGTCGTAGGTGATGGGCTTCAGGCCCAGCTTGCGATCCACGAAATCGGGGATGTAATCCATCGGACCCGGCCGGTAGAGGGCATTCATGGCGATCAGGTCCTCGAAGCGCTCGGGATGGAGCCGCTGCAGCCATTCCTTCATGCCGGGCGACTCGAATTGGAAGATCGAGGTCGTGTCGCCGCGGCCGTAGAGTTCGTAGGTAGCCTTGTCATCGATGGGGATGGCTTCGATGTCGATGTCCACCCCGTGGCCCTCCCGGATCAGGTCGAGCGTCTTGTGGATGATCGACAGGGTGTTGAGCCCCAGGAAGTCCATCTTCAGCAGGCCGCATTCCTCGATGTAGTGGCCGTCGTACTGCGACGTCCACACATCTTCGCCCGTATCCTTGTCTTTCGACAGGCAGATGGGAATGTAGTCGGAAAGATTGCCCGGGCCGATGATGGTCGCGCAGGCGTGCATGCCCACCTGGCGGATGCTGCCTTCCAGCTGTTCGGCATATTCGAGCACTTCCTTGTTGAGTTCGTTGTTCTCCTTGGCAAGCTCTTCCTTGAATTCAGGAACCAGCCGGAAGCAGTTCTTGAGGGTGATCTTGACGTTCTTTTCTTCGATTTCGCCCTTGTCGTTCTTCACGCGCTCGCTCAGGCGGGCCGGCACCATTTTCGAGAGGCGGTTGCTCTCGTCGATGGAAACGTGGCTGATGCGGGCCACGTCCTTGATGGCGCCTTTGGCCAGCATCGTGCCGAATGTGATCACCCGCGAGACGTGGTCGATGCCGTAAGTCTCTTCGACATAGCGGTGCGCCGCTTCCAGGTTCTCGAAGTCCACGTCGATATCGGGCATCGAAATGCGCTCCGGATTGAGGAAACGCTCGAACAGGAGCTGGTACTTGATCGGGTCCAGGTTGGTGATCCACAGGCAATAAGCCACAACGCTGCCAGCCGCCGAACCGCGGCCCGGTCCGACGAGCCAGCCCTGGGCGCGCATGGCCCGGATGTAATCCTGCACGATGAGGAAATAGTCGGGGAAGCCCATCGAGGAGATGGTCTTCAGCTCGAAGGCGATGCGTTCGGACTGCTCGTCCGTGAGCGTTTCGCCGTAGCGGATCTTCGCACCTTCGTAGGTCAGGTGACAGAGATAGGCGACGGACTTGCAGAAATCGTCACCGCGGTAGTTCCCTTTGGGATCGTTCTTGCCGGCTTCGATGAATTCGGCATATTCCTCCAGATGGCGGTCGATTTCGGAGAGGAAGGCCGCGTCGATCTTGTATTTGGGCAGGATGTAGTCGTGGTCGATCTTGTAGAGCGCCACCTTGTCGGCCACTTCAAGCGTGTGGGCCAGCACTTCCGGATGGTCCGGGAAAAGGGCGGCCATCTCTTCTTCGCTCTTGAGATATTCCTGCTGCGTATAGCGCAGGCGCTTGGGGTCGTCGATATCGGAATTGGTGGTCAGGCAGATGAGCCGGTCGTGCGCCGGACCGTCCTCTTTCCGGATGAAATGGACGTCGTTGGTGGCCACCACCTTTACACCTTCTTCTTCGGCCAGCTGGAAGATCACGGGATTGACAACCATCTGGGCCTCATAGACGTCGCCTACGCCCGGGATGTCGGTCTTGTGGTTCATAACCTCCAGATAATAATCGTCCCCGAAGACACGTTTGTGCCAGCGGATGGCTTCCCGGGCCGCGTCGATGTTCCCGTCCATGATGTCGCGGGGAATCTCACCGGCCAGGCAGGCGGAGCAGCAGATCAGGTTTTCGTGGTAGCGCTCCAGGATCCCGTGCGACACACGGGGTTTGTAGTACATACCCTGCACGTGGCCCTCCGTACAGATTTTCATCAGGTTCCGATAGCCGTCGTAGTTCTTGGCCAGCAGGGTGAGATGGTAATACTTCCGGTGGTCGTTGTCCTTGAGGTGGTGGTCATAGTGACGGGTCACATAGACCTCGCATCCGATGATGGGCTTGACAATCGGCTGCTTGTTGTCGTCCAGGTTGCTCTTGTCGTAGGCGAATTTGAAGAACTCCTTCACGCCGTACATGTTGCCGTGGTCGGTGATGGCCAGGGCGGGCATCCCCAGCTCGCGGGCGCGGGCGAAGAGTTTCCCGATATCGGAAAGACCGTCGAGAATCGAATATTGCGTGTGGACGTGGAGGTGTACGAACGGCATAGGGCAGGACGGGTTGAAAAGGACGAGCAAGTTAGGGAAAATATCGCGAAGGGACAAAAAAAAAGCCCGACCGCAGCCGGGCTTTTTATCAACAGGCGATGGCTTACATCATGCCGCCCATACCCGGGTTCATCGGGGGCATGGCGGGCTGCTCTTCCTTGATGTCGGCCAGTGCGCACTCGGTGGTCAGGAACATACCGGCCACGGAAGCGGCATTCTGGAGGGCGACGCGGACCACCTTGGTCGGGTCGATGACACCCGTCGAAAGCAGGTTCTCGAACTTGTCGGTGCGGGCATTGTAGCCGAAGTCGGCCTTGCCTTCCTTCACCTTCTGGACGATCACGCTGCCTTCCTGGCCGGCATTGGCGGCAATGGTACGGATCGGCTCTTCGATGGCGCGGGCCACGATGTGGATACCGGTGGTCTCGTCTTCGTTGTCACCCTTGACAGCGGCGAGCGCAGCCTCGGCACGGACCAGGGCGACACCGCCGCCCGGGATAATGCCTTCTTCAACAGCGGCGCGGGTTGCGTTGAGCGCATCCTCGACGCGGTCTTTCTTCTCTTTCATCTCGACCTCGGAAGCGGCGCCCACATAGAGGACGGCCACACCGCCGGCGAGCTTGCCCAGGCGCTCCTGGAGTTTCTCGCGGTCGTAGTCGCTCGTGGTGGTCGCAATCTGCTTGCGGATCTGGCTGGCACGGTCAGCAATGGCTTCCTTGTCGCCGGCACCGTTGACGATGGTGGTGTTCTCCTTGTCGATGACCACCTTCTCGGCACGACCGAGCATGTCGGGCGTGACGTTCTCGAGGGTGAAGCCGCGTTCTTCGGAGACCACGACGGCACCCGTCAGCGTAGCGATGTCCTGCAGCATTTCCTTGCGACGGTCGCCGAAGCCGGGAGCCTTGACGGCAGCCACCTTCAGGGTACCACGCAGTTTGTTGACAACCAGGGTCGTCAGGGCTTCGCCATCGACGTCCTCGGCGATGATCAGCAGCGAACGGCCTTCACGGGCGATCGGTTCGAGGATCGGCATGAGGTCTTTCATCGTGGAGATCTTCTTGTCGGTGATCAGGATCTGGGGATCTTCGAGCACAGCCTCCATCTTGTCCGGGTTGGTCATGAAGTAAGCGGAGATGTAGCCGCGGTCGAACTGCATGCCTTCCACGACCTTCACCTCGGTATCGGTACCCTTGGCCTCTTCCACGGTGATGACACCGTCTTTCTTGACCTTGGCCATCGCGTCGGCGATCAGCTTGCCGATGTAATTGTCGTTGTTGGCGGAGATGGTGCCCACCTGCTCGATCTTCGAGTAGTCGTCACCGACCGACTGGCTCTGTTTCTTGAGGTCTTCCACGACGGCGGCGACAGCCTTGTCGATACCGCGTTTGAGGTCCATCGGATTGGCACCGGCGGCCACGTTCTTCAGGCCGACGTTGATGATGCTCTGGGCGAGGACCGTCGCGGTGGTCGTACCGTCACCGGCCTGGTCGTTGGTCTTGGAAGCCACTTCCTTGACCATCTGGGCACCCATGTTCTGGAAACGGTCTTCCAGCTCGACTTCCTTGGCGACGGTCACACCGTCCTTGGTCACCTGCGGGGCACCGAATTTCTTGTCGATGACAACATTGCGGCCTTTCGGACCGAGGGTCACCTTCACGGCGTTGGCCAGCGCGTCGGCACCTTCCTTCATCAGGTTCCGTGCGTCAATATCGAATTTGATGTCTTTTGCCATAGTATTCTTCCTCCTTGTTATTTAAGCACTGCAACCACGTCGCTCTGACGCATAATCAGATAATCCTTGCCGTCCACGGTGATTTCCGTGCCGGCATATTTGCCATAGAGTACGGTGTCACCGACACACAGCTCCATCGGTTCATCTTTCTTGCCGCTTCCCACGGCGATGACGGTTCCCTGCTGCGGTTTCTCTTTGGCGGAATCCGGAATATACAGTCCGCTCGCGGTCTTGGTCTCAGCCTCTTTGGCCTCGATCAGCACTCTGTCTGCTAATGGTTTGATGTTCATGATTTGTATTTTTTACGTTTTATTGTTTACTTTTGCCCCTGCTTATGGCAAATTGAGTGCCAACAACCCGTACTATGACAAAATGTCACTTGACCTTGCTGGCAGCCTTCCTGCTGCTCTTGAGCGCCTGCAAACCCGACCGGCCGCAGGGCCCTTCCCTGTCGGAATACGGCGCCTCCTCGCAATCAACGCAGAGTGCCCTCTTTGAGAAATACGTCATCGAACTGCTCAACGCAAGTCCCGACCGGGCCGCCCGGATGCAGGACAGCGTGATGGCCATCGCCGAGAGCGACAGCCTCCAGTGGCAGCGCATCACCGAATTCGAAGAGAGCTTCCTGCTGGACCCCAACAGTCCCTACCGCAACGAAGAACTCTATATCCCGGTCGTGGAACATCTGCTCAGTTCGCCGCTGGCTTCGGAAAAGCAGCGGATGCGGGCAGCCTGGATCGAACCGCGCCTGAAGCTGAACCGGCCGGGCCAGCCGGCCGCCGACTTCAGTTTCATCTCACCCAAAGGCCGGCGCGAGCATTTGCACGCGATTATCGACGCCCGGCACCCGCAGCGCACGATCCTCTTTTTCAGCAATCCAGGCTGCCCCAACTGCAAGGAAATCACGGAAGCCCTGTCGAACAGCCTGCTCGTGCAGTCGATGCTCGAAGACGGACGGCTGCTGGTGATCAATGTCTATCCGGACGAGGATGTGCAGGCCTGGCTCGACTATCTGCCCAACTATCCTGCCGAATGGGTCTGCGGCTACGACGCCGACCAGATCCTCAACAGCGGCACGCACTACTGGCTGCGGGCCATCCCTTCCCTCTACCTGCTTGACGAAGAAAAGCGGGTCATCCTCAAGGACGCCCCGCTCAATCTGCTGATTGCCACCCTGCATCAATAAATGCCGAACAGCGCCGAACCGCTTCCGGACATCGCCGCATAGAGCGCCCCGTCCGCGTAAAGCGCATCCCGGGCCGCGGCCAGGGATGGATGGCGGGCGAAGACCGTCTCCTCGAAATCATTGACCAGATGCCCGCGCCAGGCTGCGACGGGCTGCCGGACGATCGCCTCGATGCGTTCTGCCGGTTCGTGCGGCGTAATGCCCGCATAAGCCTCCCGTGTCGATACGAAGACCGCCTGCGGAAAAATGCGCAGCGTATGGTCGCCCAGCGAGAAATCCAGCGGCGTGAGGATCTCGCCGCGGCCCCGGGCCAGCATCGGCCGGTTGTAGATGAAAAAGGCGCAGTCGCTGCCCAGTTGCGCGGCCAGGCCGGCCAACTCTTCCTTCGGAATGCCCAGGCCGAAAAGCGTATTGAGGCCGCTCAGCGTGAACGCAGCATCGGCAGAGCCCCCGCCCAGGCCGGCGCCCATCGGGATTTTCTTGTAAAGATGAATCTCCACGGGGGGGATGCCGCAGCGCTCGTGCAGCAGCCGCCAGGCCTTTTCGCAGAGATTCTCACCCTCGATCTGCGCGCCATAGACCTGCATCCGGAACGAATCGGCGTGGACCAGTTCCAGGATGTCGCACAGGTCCGGGACGGGGTAAAAAAGGGTCTCAATGTCGTGATACCCGTCGGAACGCTTCCGTACGACATTGAGGCCCAGGTTGATCTTTGCATTGGGATAGAGCAGCATCGCTTGCGTCCTCCTATCCGCATTTCGAATAGCCGCAGTCCAGGCACACCAGGCAGCCTTCCTGGTAAACGAGATTCGAGCCGCCGCACTGGCTGCATTTCTTGCCCGACTCGTCGCGCGTGCCATCGGGGATATAGCGCTTGAGCGCGCGCTCCACCCCGTTCTTCCAGGTATTGATCGAGTCGCTGTCCAGTTCCAGTCCCTGCACGAGGTTGAGCACGTCCACGATGGGCATGCCGTTGCGCAGGACGCCCGAGATCAGTTTGGCATAGTTCCAGAACTCCTTGTTGAACATGTGGGAGATGCCGCCCACCACGCTGGGATAGCCATATTTGTCCTGGAAATGGAAATCGTAGCGGCTCTTGCCGGTGCTGGGGTCTTTTTCCTTGACGATCCAGCCCTTGTCGATGCTGCGCGGGATGCTGCGCGTGTCTTCGTCCACGATGCCCGTAAAAATCTCGTAAGGCTGGCCGTTCAGCTTGCCTACCAGCGCGATCCAGTGTTCATTGCCGTTGCGGAAACGGATGACGTCGGCCTCGAGCGACTGCGGGCGCTTCTTCGGGCGGATGGCCGCCTTCTTCTCCTTTTCCTTGTCGCCGGAAACGAGCACGCCGCTGCGCGAGCCTTCGCGATAGACCGTAATGCCCTTGCAGCCGCTCTCCCAGGCCGTGCGATACACCTGGCCGACCATTTCCTCACTGATGTCTTCCGGCAGGTTGACGGTCACGCTGATGCTGTGGTCCACCCATTTCTGGATCTGGCCCTGCATCTTGACCTTGGCCACCCAGTCCACGTCGCCGGCCGTCGACTGATGGTAGGGTGATTCCGCCACCAGCGCGTCGAGGGCGGCGCGATCCATCTGCAGCACGTCTTCGCGGCGGTGTCCGGCGATTTCGGCCCAGTCGAGGAACTTGTGGTGGAAGACATAATATTCCTCGTAGCTGTCACCCTTGTCGTCGCGGAAGCTCACTTTGACATTCTTGTCGTTGGCATTGACCTTCTTGCGGCGCAGGTAGAACGGACGGAACACGGGTTCGATGCCCGACGTGGTCTGCGTCATCAGGCTGGTGGTGCCGGTCGGGGCGATAGTCAGCATCGAGACGTTGCGCCGGCCCGTTTTCACCATCCGCTCGTAGAGCGCCGGATCGGCGTCCTTGATGCGCAGGATCATCGGGTTGTGCTCCTCCTTGGCGGCCTTGTAGATGGGGAAGGCGCCGCGGGAAGCTGCCATGTCGACGGAGGCGCGGTACGCCTCGACGGCCAGGGTCTTCTGCACCTGGACGGCGAAGGCGATGCCTTCCTCCGAGCCATAGCGCAGGCCCAGGGCGGCGAGCATGTCGCCTTCCGCCGTGATACCCAGGCCTGTCCGGCGTCCGCCGAGGGTCTTCTTGCGGATCTTGAGCCAGAGGTTGTGCTCGATGCGCTTGACTTCGTCGTCCTCGGGATCCTGCTCGATCTTGGCGAGGATCTGCTCGATCTTCTCCATCTCCAGGTCGATCAGGTCGTCCATCAGGCGCATGGTCAGGGCCACGTGCTGCTTGAACAGGTCCATGTCGAAGCGGGCCTTCGGCGTGAAGGGATCTTTCACATAGGAATACAGGTTCATCGCAATCAGGCGGCAGCTGTCGTAGGGACAGAGCGGAATCTCGCCGCAGGGATTGGTACTCACCGTGCGGTAGCCTTCGTCGGCGTAGCAGTCGGCTACCGACTCGCGCAGGACCGTATCCCAGAACAGGACACCCGGCTCGGCCGATTTCCAGGCGTTGTGGATGATCTTCTTCCAGAGTTTGGCGGCATCGATCTCCTTCTCATATTTCGGCTTGTCGCCATAGACCGGATATTGAAGCTTGTAAGGCGTGCCTGAGAGTGCGGCCCGCATGAATTCGTCATCGATCTTGACCGACACGTTGGCGCCGGTCACCTTGCCCTGCTCCATCTTGGCATCGATGAAGCGCTCCGAATCGGGGTGCTTGATCGAGATGGTGAGCATCAGGGCGCCGCGGCGGCCGTCCTGGGCCACTTCGCGGGTGGAATTGGAGAAGCGCTCCATGAACGGCACTACACCCGTGGAAGTCAGGGCGCTGTTGAGCACGGGACTGCCCGTCGGGCGGATGTGCGACAGGTCGTGGCCCACGCCGCCGCGGCGCTTCATCAGCTGCACCTGCTCCTGGTCGGTCATCAGGATGCCGCCGTAGGAGTCGGCCGGATGGTCGTGGCCGATCACGAAACAGTTGCTCAGCGAGGCCACCTGGTGGTCGTTGCCGATGCCGGTCATCGGGCCGCCCTGCGGGATCACATAGCGGAAATCTTTCAACAAGGCAAATATCTGCTCTTCGCTGAGCGGATCGGGATAATTCTTCTCGATGCGGGCGAATTCCTTCGCCAGGCGGTGGTGCATGTCCTCGGGCGACTGTTCATAGAGATTCCCGAAGGAATCCTTCATCGCGTACTTGTTGATCCAGACCGTCGCAGCCAGTTCATCTCCATGGAAATAGGCACGGCTGGCCGCGAGGGCTTCTTCATAGGTATAGGTTTTCATCGTATGGGTTTATCTTGGAAACAGGCTACGAAGTTAGTGCAAATTGCCCGCGGTGTGCAAGGCTCTCCGACGCAATTTTTCAACAGCTAATAAACAATTGCGCATTCAGCGCCCTTTTTCTTAACTTTGCCAACATGAAAACTTTTTTCCCCACCCTTCTGCTCACCGTCCTGCTGGGCCTGTCTGCAAGCACGCTGACAGGCAGCAACCCGCCTGCAATCCTCAACCTTCCCGTTACGTCGCAGATTTACAGTATTTCGACGGGGCCGGGAGAGGATGCCTCGACCTCCATGGGCATCAGCTGGGCTTGCGACACCCTCGTCAAGCACACCTGCGTCCTGCTGACCGAGGCCGCCGACAAGGCATGGGCGTCGGCCCGCGAAATTGCACCGACGCAGCACCGTCATGTCGATGTCTTCAAAGGCGTTTTCTCGACTGCCGCCGACGGCAGTGACCTGTATGAAGATGCGGTGTTCACCAAGTGCGGCGTGATGCTGACGGGACTCAGGCCCGATACCGACTACAAATACGTCATCGTGAACAAGGATGGGGATCAGGCGCAGTGCCGGAGTGCCGAATATTCTTTCCGGACGGCCGGCGCCGAGAACTGGTCGGCCTGCATCATCTCCGATTTCCACAGCTATCCGCCGCTTCCCGGCCGTCTGGCAGCGGCCATGGCCATGATCGATACGATGCAGCGCGTGGATCCTTCCCTGGACTGGATCTTCAGTCCCGGCGACGTGGTGGCCTGGGGCGGCAGCTATTCTTTCTGGCGCCGTCTCTTCGAAGAGGAGAATTTCAACGAATTCTTCTGGGCGCGCGTGAACGGCAATCATGACAACTGGACCCGCGAATCCCAGATCACCCACAACTTCGATATCCCGAACCACTACTTCACCAATACATCTTTCTATCCGCAGAACGGTTATTCCGGCCAGGAGGGCGTATGCTACCACTTCCGCTACGGCAACACGCTCTTTGTCATGCTCAATACGGAAGACATGAGCAAGCCCGGTGAATTCGAAGCCGCGGCCACCTGGCTCCGCGACTGCGTCAACCTCGCGCGGGGCAGCGAGAATCCGCCGACCTTCGTGGTGGTCTGCATGCACTATGAGTGGTTTATCGGCACCAATGGCCGGAGTTCCGAATACACGCGCTGGCACCGGATCTTTGACGAGCTGGGCGTGGACCTGGCCGTCTCGGGCAACAACCACGTGTACATCCGCACGCCCGCGCTGTACGACGGCAAGCCAACCGACGGCAGTTATGGCACGGTCTATCTCCAGACCACCGCTTCCGACAACAACCGCGGCCGCTCCTTCGCCGACACGCCCATGCAGAATGCCGACAAAATCATCTTCCGCTGGACGGAGGGACCCCATTCCGTGAGTGCCATCCACATGGATGTAAACCCGCAGCGGATCGCCCTCACCCTCCTGGACCGGAACGGCAAGGGGATCGACAGCACGGTCGTTCCCGCAAAGCCGCGCAGCCAGGCGCAGGAGACGCACCTGGCCATCGGACCCTGGGTGACCGACATGAGTGAGAACGCCTTCACGGTCCTGTGGACGACCGACATCCCCTGCCAGGGATGGGTCGAGCTCGACAACGGACGCCGGATTTACGAAGACTATGCGGGCCGGAAACTGTTCGGCACCTTCCATACGGTCCGCGTCGAGGGCCTTTCCCGCGGCGCGCAGTACGGCTACCGGGTCGGCAACCGGGTCGTGGATCCGACCAATCCGCGCAGGCCGGTCTTCGGCCGGGACATGCTGTCCGGCCGCTACAGCGTCACAACCTTCGATCCCAATCGCAGGGAATGCCATTTCTCCGTCCTCAACGACGTCCACATGCGGCTGGACCACTATGCTGCCTTGCTGGATGACATCGACTTGGCCGAAAACGATTTCCTCTTCCTCAACGGCGACATCATCTCGGCCGGCAACTGGACGCTGGACAGCCTGGTCAAGTACGAGGTAGCGCCCCTGGGGCCTTACGGGGCCAACCTGCCCGTCCATTTCGCCCGCGGCAACCACGAGGGCCGGGGCAGCGGAGCCACGCTGGTCGAAAAGGTCTTCCCGAAAGCGGAAGGGGCACCCTATTATTACACCTTCCGCGAAGGACCCGTTGCCTTCCTTGTCCTGGATGCCGGTGAGACCGGCGTGGCCAACTCCCTGGCCCTGACCGGTGAACGGATCTACGAAGACTACCTGCGCGAGCAGATGGAATGGGTCGGGAAAGTCATGAAAGAGCCGGCTTTCCGCAAAGCGCCCGTCAAGATCTGCCTCATCCATGCGCCCATGATCGATTCGGGCGACCCCAACGACTTTGTACCGCACGGCTGGATGAACCGCAACTTCCTCCCGCTGCTGGACAAGGCGGGCATCGACCTGATGATCGGCGCCGACCTGCACAAGTATTTCTTCATCCCGGCCGGTTCGATGAACAATGCTTTCCCGATCATCGTCAATGACAACCAGTCGCGGCTCGATGTCAAAGTCCGACGGGGACACATCTACCTGACGGTTTACGACGAAGCGGGCAAGGTCCTCGTCCCGACAAGAGATATTCCTGTCAAATGACAAAATAATCGTATCTTTGGAGAAAAATCCAAAGATGACCCGTACTGAAATTGCTGCTATTGGGAAACAGACCGCCCTCGAACGCCTTTTCGAAGACAGCGGTTACAAGAATGAAAACACGTCCGCCACGGCCCACAAGATCCTGCTTGAGGGCTGCGACTTCGATTTGGTTTATACGCCGTTGAAACACTTGGGATACAAAGCCGTGCTCTGTATTCTCGGCGAATTGTACGCCGCTCTCCGGCAACCGGATTCCCTGTCGGTCATCCTGGGACTTTCCAAGCGTTTCTGCTACGAAGATGTCGCCGCCTTATGGGAAGGCGTGCTGGCCGCCTGCCGGGAGCACGGCGTCAAGCATCTTTCCCTCGACCTGGTCCCTTCGGTAAACGGACTCTGCATCAGCCTGGCGGCCGGCGGCAGCCAGAAGCAGGAAATCCTGGACAAAATCCCGGAGGCCAGAAACAGGGACCTGATCTGCCTGAGCGGCCACGTGGGCGCCGCCTACATGGGCCTGCACGTCCTCGAGAGGGAAAAGGTAGCCTTTACCGGCACGGGCGCGCAGCCCGACCTGTCGCAATACAAAGCGGTCCTGGCCAGTTACCTGAGCCCGGAAATCAAGCCGGACCTGCTCGCGCGCTTCCTGGAAGCGGATGTCCTGCCGTCCCGCGGCTATTTCCTGACCCACGGCCTGGGCGAGGCCGTCATCCGCCTGACCCGCGACACGGGCCTGGGTGCCAAAGTCTATCTGGAGCGGATTCCCATCTCTTCGCAGACTTTCGCCATGGCGGAAGAGATCGACATGGATGTCGTGACGGCCGCCATGAACGGCGGCGACGACTATAAATTCCTCTTCGTCATCCCCATCAGCCAGCACGAAACCTTCCGCAAGGAATTCCACGATTTCGAGGTCATCGGCCACCTCGCCCAGCCCGACGTCGGCCCCGTCCTGGTCACCCCCGAAGGCGCCGAAATCCCGATCCATGCGCAGGGGTATTAATTATTCTTTATTCTTTCTTATCTTTGCGCTGCGATGAAAGAAAGCGAGAAAATCATAGAAGAGGTCACTTCGGCCGAGTATGAACACGGCTTTGAGACGCTTGTGGAGCAGGACTTCATCCCGAAGGGCCTCAATGAAGATATCATCCGGATGATCTCCCGGAAGAAAGAAGAGCCCGCGTGGCTTCTGGAATTCCGGCTGAAAGCCTTCCGGCAGTGGCAGAAGATGCCGCTGCCCAGCTGGGCGCACCTCGATATTCCGCCCATCGACTTCCAGGATATCGTCTATTATGCCGCACCCAAGAAAGCGGGAGAGAAAAAAGAGATCGATCCGGAGATCGAGAAGACCTTCGACAAGCTCGGCATTCCGCTTCAGGAACGGGGCGTGCTCAGCGGCACCGCCGTCGATGCCGTCTTCGACAGCGTATCGGTCAAGACCACTTTCAGCGAGACATTGGCTGAGAAGGGCATCATTTTCTGCTCCTTCTCCGAAGCCGTAAAGAACTATCCGCAGCTCGTGCGGAAGTACCTGGCCACGGTCGTCCCGGCGGCCGACAATTTCTACAGCGCCCTGAACAGCGCCGTCTTCAGCGACGGCTCGTTCTGCTACATTCCGAAAGGCGTTCGCTGCCCGATGGAGCTGTCGAGCTACTTCCGGATCAACGCCCGCGGCACCGGCCAGTTCGAACGCACGCTGATCGTGGCCGACGAGGGCGCCTATCTGAGTTATCTGGAAGGCTGCACCGCCCCGATGCGCGACGAGTCGCAGCTGCACGCCGCCGTGGTGGAGATCATCGTGGAGAAAGACGCCGAAGTGAAATACTCCACGGTCCAGAACTGGTATCCCGGTGACGCCCAGGGCCGCGGCGGCATCTACAATTTCGTCACCAAGCGCGGCATCTGTAAGGGAAGCGGCAGCCGCCTCTTCTGGACCCAGGTCGAGACGGGCAGCGCCATTACCTGGAAATACCCGAGCACCATCCTCAAGGGTGACAACTCCCTCTCGGAATTCTACAGCGTGGCCGTGACCAACCATTTCCAGCAGGCCGACACCGGCACCAAGATGATCCACATCGGACGGAACACCACCAGCCGCATCGTCAGCAAGGGCATCTCGGCCGGCCGCAGCCAGAACAGCTACCGCGGCCTGGTCAAAGTGCTTCCGGGAGCCGACGGTGCCCGCAACCACTCGCAGTGCGACTCGCTGCTGCTGGGCGACAAATGCGGGGCCCACACCTTCCCCGTCATCGAATCGGACAATCCGGGCGCCACCATCGAACACGAGGCAACCACCTCGAAAATCAGCGAAGAGCAGCTCTTCTACTGCCGCCAGCGCGGCATCACGGAGGAAGACGCCATTGGCCTGATCGTCAATGGCTATGCCAAGGAAGTCCTGGGTAAACTCCCGATGGAGTTCGCCGTTGAGGCACAGAAGCTCCTGCAAGTCTCTCTGGAGGGGAGCATCGGATGACGTTCAGCTGGATCGATCTGGTGAGCTCGCTGCTGGGCCTGACCTGCGTCTTTCTCGCAGGCCGCGGCAGCAAGTACAATTTCTGGGTGGGCTATCTCTACACCGCCGCCCTGTTCTTCCTTTTCCTGCAGAAAAATCTGCTGGCCTCGTTGCTCCTGCAGCCCGTATCGCTGGGCATCAACATCCTGGGCCACTACCGCTGGACCCACCCCAAGGCGGATGAGGTAAGTGCCGAGAAGCAGGGGGAGCTGAAAGTGTCGATGCTGAACTGGTACGAACGCGTCCTTGCGGTAGCCATCGTGCTGCTGGTGGCCGCACTCTGGGGATGGCTGCTGCAGCGCCTCTTCCCGGCCGACCCGCATCCCTACCTGGATTCGTGCGTCACCATGCTGATCCTGATGGCCCAGCTGCTCAGCGCCCAGAAGAAATGGGACTGCTGGGTGGCCTGGATCATCGTCAATATCACCCAACTCATCCTGCATCTGTCGGTCGGCAACATCTTCATGCCGATTGTCAGTGCGCTTTATCTTGTGAACAGTATCGTCTCCCTCTACAACTGGGAGAAAATGTATAAGCGGAAAGCCTGATGAAAACTTTGCTTCAAATCGAAAACCTGCACGCATCCGTCGGTGAGAAAGAGATTCTCCGCGGCATCAACCTGGAAATCAAGGCGGGTGAAGTCCACGCCATCATGGGGCCCAACGGCTCCGGCAAGAGCACCCTCTCGGCCGTCCTGGCGGGACGCGACACTTTTACCGTCACAGAAGGCTCCGTCACCTACGACGGCCGCGACCTGCTGGCCCTTTCGCCCGAGGAACGCTCCTGGGCCGGCATTTTCCTGGGCTTCCAGTATCCTGTGGAAATTCCCGGCGTGAGCAATGTCAACTTCATGAAAGCCGCCGTCAACGAGCAGCGCAAGCAACGCGGCCTCGAGCCCCTGACCGCCGCCCAGTTCCTCAAGCTGATGCGCGAAAAGATGGCTTATGTGGAGATGGACAGCAGCTTCTCGGGACGCGGCGTGAACGTGGGCTTCTCGGGCGGCGAGAAGAAACGCAACGAAATCTTCCAGATGGCGATGCTCGAACCCCGCCTGGCCATCCTCGACGAGACCGACTCCGGCCTGGACGTGGATGCCCTGCGCATCGTGGCTTCCGGCGTGAACAAGCTCAAGCACGCCGACAACGCTTTCATCGTCATCACCCACTACCAGCGCCTGCTCGACTACATCGTCCCCGACGTGATCCACGTGCTCTACAAGGGACGCATCATCAAGACCGCGGGCAAGGAACTGGCCCTCGAAATCGAAAAGAAAGGTTACGACTGGCTCATCCATGAAAGCGAATAACCTGATCTACGCCCCTGCACTCAAGCAGGAATTCCGCTGCCGCGTGCCGCTGCGGGACGCCCGCCAGCTCTTCCTGGTCAACGGCACCGTCCAGGGAGGCGGAGCGCCGCTCGCCTTGCGGCTGGAAGAAGGAGAACAGCTGGACAAGATGCTGCAGATCATCGGAATCCGCAGTGCGGAAGGCCCCCGGGAACTCTCCTTCAGCGAGTCGTTCCACTTCGGTCCCCGATCTGCCGGCCGGATCATCCTGTGCGCCCACACCTTCTCCCTTGACCGCTTCAAGACCGTCGAACGGGTCCGGATCGAGTTGGAAGAAGAAGCCCGCGCCCAGTTTGTCGTAATGCAGAACGAGCACAACCAGGCCGACCACGAGACCTTCTACGACATTTCCCTGGCCGGCGGCGCATCCCTTGACATGGTCTTCCTCTCGCTTCACGGCGGCGTGATCCGCAACCACATCGATGCGCGCCTCTGCGGCGAAGGGGCCTCCTGCTCCCTGAGCGGCCTCTACCTGACCGACGGCGAGCAGCGGATGGACTACGATATTCTCCTGACACACCAGGTGCCGCACTGCCACAGCAACCAGGTCTTCAAGGGGATCCTGGACAACAACGGCGTCGCACATTTCGACGGCCTGATCAAGGTCGTTCCCGACGCACAGAAAACCGAGGCCTACCAGGCAAACCACAACCTGCTCGTCAGCCCGACAGCCCGCGCCTACACCCGTCCGCAACTGGAAATCTATGCCGATGACGTCAAGTGCAGCCACGGCGCGACGATCGGCCGCCTCAACCCCGACGAACTGTTCTATATGCGGACGCGCGGCATCCCGGTGGCCGAGGCCCGGCTGCTGCAGCAAGTGGCCTTCACCAACGAAGTGGTCGAGAAGATCTCGTCGCCTGAATTGCGCGAAAGAATGCAGGTTTTGGTCGAAAAAAGGCTCCGCGGCGAGTTCTCTCGTTGTCAAAACTGCTCTAAAAATTGTTGTTAGGTCGAATCTGGTCAAAAAACCGAAAAAAACCGCTTTTTGCGACGCAACGTTTTGCCCTATCCCCGCATCTATCAAGTGGTTTAGGTTTTAGTATATTATCATTCGAAAGGGTGGTCTTCGGGAGAAAGGCCGCCCTTTTGTCTTTGTCTTGCTGACAACAGGCCTCCAGCGTTCTCCGCTCTTCCCATCGTCCCCTTGTCTCCTCTGTTCTTTCGCCAGTTTGGCGGCCGGAAGGAAATCGACGGAATCTGAGCACGAAAACAGCGGGAATCAAAAAATATTTATACCTTTGCATTTCCAGCCGTCGGCTCCAAGCGGCATCAGCCGCTAGCGGAGGCCGCAAGTCCGCACCAGCGGACCACCGGAGGCCACAACCGCAAGGGACTCCACCGAGGGTCACAAGCGGCATCAGCCGCTAGCGGAGGCCGTGCGGGAGAGCCCGTGCGATAGCAGGCCGGAGCGCGGGGTCTGGGGCCTTGGCCCCAGTATTAGGATGAGATATGGTGTAATGGTAGCACTACAGATTTTGGTTCTGTCTGTTCAGGTTCGAATCCTGATATCTCAACAAAAAACCAAATAGAACACCACAGTGGAACCTCCGAGTCGCATGACAAACACTGACGGGAGCTCATCCGAGCCCCTGCCGTCGTGGTGTTTTCCCTTTAACAAAGCAACCAACGAAGGTACCTTGCCCGCATCGGCCGGCAGGGGCGCCTTCATTTGATATATGGCACTATACCTGAAAAAAGAACTCGACGACGACGCCCGGATCTATGTCTGGGAAATCACGGAAACGGAGGAAGAGCTGATGGCCACCACAGCTGTTCCTGACAATGAGCTGGAGGAACTCTCCTACACGAAGAGCGAAGCCCGCCGCAAGGAGAAACTTGCGACCCGCGCGCTCCTCAACGAGATCTTCCCGGAGAAGCTCTACCTGGGCCACCACGACAACGGAAAGCCGTATCTGCAGAACACGGCGATGGAGATCAGCATCTCGCACACCAACCGCTTTGTCGCCATCCTGCTGCATCCCGACGAAGACCTGGGCATCGACATCGAATGCCTCGACCGGGATTTTTCCGCCGTTGAGAAGAAAGCCCTCAGCGAGGACGAACTCGACGACCTGGACGAACGCAAGAAGAACCTCCAGCTGGCCATCTACTGGTGCGCCAAGGAGGCGATCTACAAACGGATGTCGCTCTCTGGCGTGGACTTTGCCGAGCAGATCGAAGTCGAACGCTTCAATCCCCGCGATGAAGGCGAGATCTATGCCACCTTCACCCACAAGGACGGCACGGAACTGGAGTTCGAGCTCAGCTACGAGGTCATTGAGAACCACGTGATGGTATGGGTTGTCGGTTAAAAAGATAAGGAGATAACGAGCAATGAAGAATTTTGTCAAGGAACTTGAGTGGCGCGGCATGATCCAGGACATCATGCCCGGAACCGAAGAGAAACTCATGGAAGGACCGCAGGCGGCCTATGTCGGCATCGACCCTACGGCGGATTCGCTGCATATCGGTCATCTGGTCAGCGTGATGATCCTCAAACATTTCCAGAACTGCGGGCACAAGCCTTTCGCCCTGGTGGGCGGCGCAACCGGCATGATCGGCGACCCGTCGATGAAATCGGCCGAGCGCAACCTGCTCGACGAAGCGACGCTCAACCACAATGTGGCCTGCATCAAGGCCCAGCTGGCGCGCTTCCTGGATTTCGACTCCGACGCCCCCAACAAGGCGGAACTGGTCAACAACTACGACTGGATGAAGGACTACACCTTCATCAACTTCATCCGCGACATCGGCAAGCATATCACGGTCAACTATATGATGGCCAAGGATTCCGTGAAGAAACGCCTCTCGCGCGATTCGAGCGAAGGCATGTCGTTCACCGAATTCAGCTATCAGCTGATGCAAGGTTACGATTTCTACTGGCTCTGGAAGAACAAGGGCTGCGTCCTGCAGCTGGGCGGCAGCGACCAGTGGGGCAACATCACCACCGGCAGCGAGCTGATCCGCCGCATGGACGGCGGCGAAGCCTTCGCCCTGACCTGCCCGCTGATCCGCAAGGCCGACGGCACCAAATTCGGCAAGACCGAGAAGGGCAATGTCTGGCTGGACGCCGAACGCACCTCGCCGTATGAATTCTACCAGTTCTGGCTCAACGTCAGCGACGAGGATGCCGAACGCTACATCAAGATCTTCACGATGCTCGACCGGGAGACCATCGAGGCGGCCATCGCCGCCCACCGGGAAGCGCCGGAACGCCGCGAGCTGCAGAAGATCCTGGCCCGGGAAGTAACGGTGATGGTCCACGGACAGAAAGAATACGACAATGCCGTGGCCGCTTCGCAGATGCTCTTCGGGAAGGGCACCGTCGAGGCCCTCAAGGCCCTGGACGAGCGGACCTTCCTTTCGGTATTCAACAATGTGCCGCAGTTCAGCCTGGCCAAAGACAGCCTGCCCTGCGACATCCTGGAGATGCTGGCCGTCCGGACCGACATCTTCCCCAGCAAGGGCGAATGCCGCAAGATGATCCAGGGTGGCGGCCTGAGCATCAACAAGGAGAAGGTCGCCGATGCGGCGCTCCAGCTGTCCACGGACCACCTGCTCGACGGAAAATACATCCTGGTCCAGAAAGGCAAGAAGAACTACTATATCCTGAATTTTGCGTGATGGAAAGCGAAACCACAAGACAGCAGAAAGTGGCGCGCCAGATCCAGAAGGATCTTGCGGAAATCATCCGCGGACGCGGCATGGCCGCCTATGACGGCGCCCTGCTTACGGTCAGCGGCGTGAAGATCACGCCCGACCTGGCCCTGGCCAAGGTCTATGTCAGCATCTTCCCTTCCGCCAAGGCGCAGGGTGTCATGCAACAACTCTCGGAAGAGAACTCCCGCCTGCGCGGCGAACTGGGCCGCCGGGTGTCGAAGCAACTCCGCATCGTGCCCGAGCTGGTCTTCTATCTCGACGACTCGCTCGACTATGTGGAGCACATCGATGAATTGCTGAAGAAATAAATCCCGGGCGGACAGATGAAGCTCTCCCGGTTCATCGCACGGCGCTATCTCTTTGCGAAAAAGTCGCTGGGTGTGATCAATATCATCTCGATCATATCGGCGGCCGGTATCGCAGTCGGATGCGCCGCGCTGGTGATTATCCTGTCGATCTACAACGGTTTCGACAGCATTGTCCGCGAGCTGAACGACAGTTATACCGCCGATATCCTGATCACACCGGCCAAAGGGAAAGTCTTTTCCTATGACAGCCGTTTCGATTTCCTCGGCCGTGATCCGCGGGTGAAGGCCGCCTGCGGCGTGCTGGAGGAGAGCGTCTTCATCCAGTACGGGGAGCGCAACAAGGTGGTCGTGGCGCGCGGCGTCGATTCGCTTTTCGAGCAGACGACCCGGCTCCGCGACCATGTCACGGAAGGGGATTTCGCCTTGACGTACGGCGACTTGAACCAGGTGGTGCTCGGCCGGACCGTTGCACTGGAACTTGGCGCCCGGCCGGCGTTCCTACAGCCGCTGACGGCCTGGTTCCCGAGCCGCACCCGGCAGGTGGACCTCCTCAACCCGCTCGCCTCGCTGCGGCAGGAACGTCTCCACCTGGCGGGAATCGTGAGCCTCGAACAGAATTTCGACCAGAAATACATGTTCCTGCCCCTGGACGCCCTGCGTGAACTGCTGGAATACGATGACGAAGTATCCGGCATAGAGATCTATCTGGAAGACAAGGGCCTCAACCGCCGGGGCATTGCTACGCGCGAGATGCTCTCCGCTGTCCGGGAGCGGCTTGGCGACGATTTCACGGTGCGCGACAAACAGCAGCAGAACAGTACGCTGTACAAGCTGCTCAAATATGAGAAGGTGGCCATTTACCTGATCCTGCTCTTCGTGATGCTGATCGTCTCGTTCAATATCTTCGGCTCGCTTTCGATGCTCATCATCGAAAAACGCGACGATATCGCCACCCTGCGGGCCATGGGCGCCGACGATGCGTTGGTCAGCCAGATCTTCGTCCGGGAAGGGTGGATGATCTCGCTGCTGGGCATTGCCGTGGGCGTGGCGGCGGGCCTGCTCGTCTGCTGGCTTCAGCAGCATTTCGGCCTGGTGAAAATGCCGGGCAATTTCGTCGTGGACGCCTATCCCGTGGTCGTACAGTTCACGGACATCCTCTTGATCGTGCTGGGGGTCGCCCTGATCGGCTGGCTCATCTCGCTGCTCACCCGGCGGCTGACGCGATAGACCTCAGCGCTGTTGTTTGAAGAAGTCGGTCATCAGGCTGGCGGCTTCGGAGGCCAGGACGCCGGCGGTGACTTCCGTGCGGGGATGCAGGAGCGACGGGCTGAAGAGGGTGTAACCCCGTTTGGGATCGGCGGCGCCATAGACCAGGCGGCCCAGCTGGGCCCAGGCAAGGGCGGCGGCACACATCGGACAGGGTTCCACCGTAACATAGAGCGTACAGTCATTCAGATACTTGCCGCCCAGATAATCGGCCGCCATCCCGATGAGTTGCATCTCGGCGTGGGCCGTCACATCGGTCAGCCGCTCGGTAAGATTGTGGGCGCGGGCAATGATGCGCCCGCCGCAGACCACCACGCCGCCGATGGGCACTTCGCGCTCGGCTGCCGCCTCGCGCGCAGCGCGCAGCGCTTCGCGCATGAAGAGTTCGTCGTTCATCGTTCGTAAATGGATTTTTCAGGAAAATGCAGGGAGAAAGCCTCGAGCATGGCTGTCCGAAGCGCCTGGAAGCGCTCCGGGCCCATCTCCACATCGTTGAGGCACACCAGTTTCCGCTCCGGTGAAACGATCGCCTGCGTCAGCCGCTCGGGCGTAACCGCCGCCAGGGAAATGTGCCGCTTGGAAATCCGCCGCGAAAGGCCCCGTCCGCTCAGATACTGATAGTCGAGAAAGAGATACTGGTTGACATTGAAGGGTTCCCGCAGCGGCGACAGCGAAGCGAGGATCTGCGGGCCGACCCGGTCGAAAACCGCCTCGCAGGCACTGCGCAGCATCGGGGTACAACTGTGCTGGGGCCGCAGGAAAAACAGGCCGGGGCGCAGGCCCAGCGCTTCGCGGGCCAGGCGGTCCGACTTGCGCGTCTGCCGCTTGTAAAGATTGAGGGCCAACAGATGGCGGGCAAAGCCGATGGCCGGCTTGCCGTCGGGGAAAAAATCATCAGGGGCGGCATCCCGGACCGGAAAAATGTCGTCGTTGAAATAGAGATATTGCTCCGAGAGCCCGGGAATCCGGTGCAGGAACAGCTCGATGGTCGTGCTGTTGAAGGTTGGAAGAAAGGCCGGCGGAATGATGTCTGCGTGCAACACCACCCGCAGATGCGAACGGTCTGCCCACGCGGGTACCTGACTCTCCCGCGACACGACCAGGAAGACGCGCTCGATGAAGGGCATGTGCCGTTGGATCCCGCGCAGGAGAAACGGGAGCGTCCCCCAGTCGCGGTAGCGCTTGCTCAGGGCCGCCTGCCGGTTCGCCGCCCGGTAATCCTGCTGCCAGAGCGGGTCATTGCCGTCCACATAGGCGATTACAGCATCCATCGTGTCCTTCCGATTCGTTGCATATTCTACAAAGATAACGGTTTTTGGGCGCTCGGGAACGGTTTTTGTCTTATATTTGCGATTTTATGAACAGAAAGTTCGTCATACTCACCGGAATCCTGCTGCTGGCTGCCTGCCTCCCCCTGCACGCGCAATACGTGCTGACGGGTTCGGCACCCGCCGGCACGAAATGGAGCCGGCTCAAAGGCGATCATTTCGATCTGATCTACCCCCGGGAAATCGACTCGCTCGCCCGGGAATATCTCTTCACTTTCGAGAAATACCGGGACGCCTCGCTGACAGGGCTCCACGTCGAGACGCCGCGGATGCCGATCATCCTGCAGCCGTACAACATGTACAGCAACGGCATGGTATCCTGGTCTCCCCGCCGCATCGAACTCTATACCACGCCTCCCGGAACCCCGCTCTACGCCCTCGACTGGGAAACCCAGCTCGCCGTCCACGAAGGCCGGCATGTCGGCCAGATGTCCCACTACACCCAGGGCATCTACAAAGTATTGAACATCCTGCTCGGCGAACAGGGCAGCGCCATCGGCATCGGCCTCTACCCCACGCGGGTGTTGACGGAAGGCGATGCCGTCCAGAATGAAACGGACCTGACCGACGCGGGCCGCGGCCGGGATCCGGAATTCCTGAAATTCTTCCGGGCTTCGTTCGTGGACGGAGATTTCCGCACCTGGGCCGACTGGCGTTACGGCTCCTTCCGCTACTACACCCCCGGAAAATACCCGCTCGGCTACATGATTGTCAGCACGATGCGCTACAATTCGCACAATTACACCGTCACCGGCGACATCATGGGAACCCAGGTCCGCGACTGGTGGCGCGTCTTCAGCGTCTCGCACCGGGCCTACATCCGGGCTTCCGGCCTGACCGGCCGCAAGAACTGGCGCTCGGCCATCGCCCGCAATACGGAGCGCTGGCGCTGGGAATACAAACTCCGGGCACCCTATACCCCGGCTGTGCCCCTGCAGGCCAGGCGGGACTCCGTCTATACGGAAATCTCGAACCCCGTCCTGCTGGGAGACCAGACCTATGCCACGATGGCCGGCATGCAATACGAACGCCGGCTGGTCAGCATCGACTCCGTCGGAAAACGGCGCTACCGGCATCCCCTGTCGGGCAACACCAGCACGCTGGTGCCCGACAGCGACCATTCGCTTCTCTTCTCGGAAATCGTGCCCGATCCCCGCTGGGAACACCGCAGCTGGTCGGTCATCCGCCGCTATGACGCCGAGAAGAACCGTTTCGAAACCCTCACCCGCCGCAGCCGCTATCTGAACCCGGCCCCTTCGGCCGGCCGCGATTCGATTCTGGCCGCGGAGTACCGCATCAGCGGCGGCAGTGACGTGGTGATCCTGGACCGCGACGGCAAGTTCCTCGACCGGATCGAGGCGCCGGAAAACGGGCAGGTTACGGGCGTGGCCCAACTCAAAGACGGCATCTATGCCTCCATCGTCACGAAGGAGGGGATGGGGATCTTCCGGCACGACAGCCTCTGGCACCGGGTCGTCAAGCCGCAGTCGCGGATGATCCGCGACCTGCAGGCCGCCGGCGACAGCCTGCTGTATTTTGTTTCCGACCTCGACGGCATAAGCAACCTGTACAGCTTCCAGCCGCTCAAAAACGAGCTTAAAAGGCTGGGGTCCACCCGTTTCAGCGCTGAAAAGCCATCGCTCGGAGAAGACGGGGTGCTCCGGTATGCCGATTACGACAAGCTGGGTTATCAGCCCGTAGCCATTCCCTTCGACAGCATTACCCGCCATCACGCCAATTTCCTGATGCCCTACAAGGACGATATCGCCGAAACCAACAGCCGGCAGGCAAAGAAGGAAGCCAGGACGCTCTCCGTGATGGAGGAAATCATGCTCCGACGGCATATCGACAGCCTCCAGACCCGACGCTACAGCAAGACGCTCAACGGCTTCCACATCCATTCCTGGGCCCCGTTCTATGCCAATGTGGACCGGCTGATGAACGATCTGGGCAGCTTTGACAGCCAGCATTTCAGCAACTGGTATGAATTCGTCGCGCCGGGAGCCACGATCCTTTCACAGAACCAGCTCGGTACGCTGGTCACCACGCTCGGCTACTCCTACCACCGGGGTCACCACGGCGGACATGCCTTCATCCGTTACACCGGCCTCTATCCGGAGTTTTCCCTTGCCGTCGACTACAACGAGCGGAGCCGCACCTTCTCCGATGTCCACTACCGGCCGGACGGCGCCCCGCAGATCCAGCTCGACACCCTGTCCAAGCCGGCGCTGGGCATCAACGCCCAGGTCTCCATTCCCTTGAATTTCACCCGCGGCGGATGGATTACCACGCTCAGGCCCCAGCTCAACTACTACTTGACCAACGATGCCTACCGCTACATGGAGCAAGGCGCAGACACCGGTTTTTCCAGCCAGAACACGGAAATGCTGGTCGCGACGCTGCGTTTCGACACCCGGCTTTCGATGCCGCAGGCGCGTGTGACGCCGCGGCTGGGTTTCGGTTTCCAGCTGAGCGGTCAGGTAAAACTGGGTGAAGGGGTGGCCCGGCGGAGCGTCGGCGCCCTCAACACCTGGGTCTATCTGCCGGGCTTCGGCAAGGAAGACGGATTCAAGCTCTCCTATGCCAGGCAGTTCCAGCCGGAAGGCTCCCTCTTCTACAGCCCTGACTACAACCTCGTGCGCCGCCCCAACGGCTATGCCAACGAGATCCTGATGAACTACCGGCGGGCCACCTTCGAATACGCCCTGCCCATCTACGCCGGCGATCTCGACGGCGGCCTTTTCTTCTACCTGAAACGCTTCATCCTGATCCCCTTCGTCGATGTGGCCTACGACAAAAGCCATCCTTTCGTGGAAGAGGGGCGCATCACCCGGATGGAGCCCAAGCATTTCCTCTCCTACGGTTCCGCCCTGCTGGTCAACACCCGCATCTTCCGCATCGGCAAGGAGTTCCAGTTCGGCGTCCGCTATGCACGGCCGCACGTACCCGGCGATTATGGCAACTTCCGTTTTATCCTGACAACCGGACTCTGACAAGCATATGAACAACGCACGCAAGCTGAGCGGTTTCGACTGGTTCCTGATCCTGGGGACCACGGCCGTCAGCATCGCCTCCTCCCTCCTGGGCGAAGGCTGGGACACCATCGGTTTCATCGTAGCCGTGACCGGCATCATCAACCTGGTGCTCTGCGCCAAAGGCAATATCTGGAATTACGCCTTCGGCATCGTTTACAACGCCATCTATGTCTATATCGCCTGGCATTCGAAGCTCTATGCCGACGCGGCGATCTACCTGCTCTATTACCTGCCGATGCAGTTCGTGGGCTGGGCGCAGTGGAAGAAGAACCAGAATGCGGAGAGCGGCGCGGTCAACGCCGTCCACCTGACGCGACGGCAGGCGCTCGCGCTGCTGGCCGCCGCCGCCGTCCTGATTCCGCTCTTTGCCTGGATCCTCGGCCTGCCGGCCATCGGCGACTCGCAGCCCTGGCTCGATGCCGTGACCACGGTGGTCTCGATCCTGGCCATGTACATGATGGTCAAGGCCATCGCGGAGCAGTGGTACATCTGGATCGTCCTCGATGCGGTACAGGTGATCAAATGGACGGTCGCCACGGTGCGCGGCGAAGCACACGCAGCGCTGATGCTCGTGATGTTCGCCTTCTTCCTGGCCAATGCCGTTTACGGCCTCATTCAGTGGAATGGATTAGCGAAGCGAGCTTCGGGCCAACCACGGCCGTAAGTTCCTCCAGCGAAGCTTCTTTCATCCGTTTGACGCTCCGGAAATGTTTCAGAAGCTTCTCCTCGGTCTTGGGCCCGACGCCCGGGATCGCGCGCAGGGCGCTGCTTGTCTGTTCCTTGCTCCGCAAGTCCCGGTGGAAGGTGATGCCGAAGCGGTGCGCCTCGTCCCGGATGTGCATCAGCACGCGCAGGGAACTGGAATTGCGGTCCAGGAACAGGGGGAGCGGGTCACCCGGCACAATGACTTCCTCCAGGCGTTCGGCCAGGCCGACCACGAACACCTGGTCGGCGATCCCCAGCTCCCACAGCGCTTCGAGCGCGAAACTGAGCTGGCCTTTTCCTCCGTCGATGACAATCAGCTGCGGCAGCTCCTCCCCTTCGGCCATCAACCGTGAATAGCGCCGGTTGACCACTTCTTTCATAGACGCGAAGTCGTTGGCGCCCACCACGGTCTTGATCTTGAAGTGGCGATAGTCGCGCTTGCTGGGCAGCGCATCCTTGAACACCACACAGGCAGCCACGGGGTTCGTTCCCTGGATATTCGAGTTGTCGAAGCACTCGATGTGGCGCGGCAGTTCCTTCATGCCAAGGTCTTTCTGGAGCTGGGCGAGCACTTTCTCGGATTTTTCGATCCGGCGCGGCAGCGTCTTTTCCTTCAGGAGCTTGTAGGTCTCCATGTCGAGGATGCCGTGTCCCACGGCTTTTTCCCGCTCGTGATGGGCATCCAGCAGGGCGAGGCGCTCTTTCCATTCCTGGGCTTCCTCGAAGCGCAGCTGCGCGGCGGCCGCAAGCATCTTCTCCCGGCAGGAGGCCAGCAGTTCGCGGGTTCGGCCGCTCAGCAGCTTCTTGATCTCCTCGATCTGGGCGCCGTACTCCGCTTCACTGAAAAGGCCTTCGCAGGGGCCGGCGCATTTTTCGAGATGATAGTTCAGGCAGCAGCGCACCTTCCCTGCGGCAATCTGCTCAGGGGTAAGGGGATGCGCACAGATCCGGAGTTTGTAGAGATTCCCCATCAGGTCGAGCAGGCGCCGCGCGTGCTGGACGGAGGCGTAAGGGCCGTAGTACAGCGAACCGTCCTGGATATAGCGCCGCGTCAGCATCACGCGGGGAAACGGTTCATTGCGGATACAGATCCAGGGATAGGTCTTGTCATCCTTGAGCAGGATGTTGTAGTGGGGCTGCAATTGCTTGATGAGGTTGTTTTCCAGCAGCAGCGCATCTTCTTCCGTCTCGACCACGGTATAGTGGAGGTCGGCGATATGTTCGACCAGCGCGCGCGTCTTGCGGTCCAGCTGTTCAGGCGGACGGAAATACTGGGAGACACGCCGTTTGAGGTCTTTTGCCTTGCCCACATAGATGACGGTGCCGCTGGCGTCGAGGTAGCGGTACACGCCCGGATCGTGCGGAAGATATGCTATTTTATCTCTGACATTCATTAAAAAATATTAACTTTGCTATTTGGCGCTTATAACTATGAAAAAGACAAAAACAAAGATAATCAATAAATCCGACATTATGCAGGTCATCCACATGCGGGGACCTGTCGGATGGCTGATCGCGACCTTCGCGATGTGGATCCTGGGATTCAACAAAGTCAACAAGGCGAACGACCGCTGCAAACAATACCAGGGACCGGAATTTTCAGCCCATATTCTCAAGGACATCGGCATCCACTACGACCTCAAGCCGCAACAATACAACTACATTCCGCAGGACGGCCCTTTCATCGTCATCGCCAACCACCCCATCGGCTCGGCAGACGGCATGCTGATGAATACGGTCATCGGCACGATGCGTACCGATTTCAAGATCATGGCCAATTTCCTGCTGACGATGATCCCCTCGCTCAAAGAGTCTTTCATCGCCGTCAATCCCTTCTCCGACAGCGTGTCGGCCCGCAGCAGCCTGGCCGGCCTGCGCTTCGCCAAGGAACATCTGGCCGCCGGCGGCTCGCTTGGCCTGTTCCCGGCCGGAGAAGTCTCTACCTACCAGCGGGCGAAGAACCGCAGTGCGCTGAAACGGCACGTGGTGGAGGACATTCGCTGGCCGGCTTCGGTCATCAAGCTGATCCGAAACGCGAACGTGCCGGTCATCCCGGTCTATTTCGAGGCGCAGAATTCGAAATGGTTCCATTTCGTCGGCCGCATCCACCCGATGCTCCGCACCCTCAACCTGCCCAACGAACTGTTCAACAAGAAGGGCAAGACCATCCCGATGCGCATCGGCAAAGCGATCATGCCCAACGAGCTGGCCGAATTTCCGGATCTGGAGCAGCTGGGCGGCTACCTGCGCAGCCGCGTCTATGCCATGGAGGCGGAATTCAACAATCCCAACGAAGAGCTCATGAAACCGCCGGAGATGGTCACGCCCATCTCCCTGCCGCGCGACAAGAAAGCCGTCGTCAAGGAATTCGACCGGCTCAAGAACGGCGGCAAGAAACTCTTTGACGTGGCCAACTACCAATGCTACCTGGCCGAGGCCGACGAAATTCCCGTGGCGATGATCGAATTGGGCCGCCGTCGCGAAGAGGCGTTCCGGGCCACGGGCGAAGGCAGCAACCAGGCCATCGACGTGGACGACTACGACAAATACTACAAGCATCTGATCCTCTGGGATGCCAAGCGCAAGCGCATTGCCGGCGGCTACCGCCTGGGCATCGGCAGCGAAATCTTCGAGCAGCACGGCGGCGTGGAGGGTTTCTACACCAGTTCCCTGTTTACGTATTCCAAGGATTTTGAATCCACGCTGCGCGAGACCATCGAGCTGGGCCGCTCCTTCGTCAGCCTGGAATACCAGAAGGAGGCGCTTCCGCTGATGCTTCTCCTAAAAGGTTTGATGCACAGCCTGATGCGCTATCCAGACGCGGTCTATTTCATCGGCCCGGTGAGCATCAGCAACAGCTATCCGAAGTTCTACCAGAGCCTGATGGTCTATTATCTGGAGAACAAGCACAACGCCCTGCTGCCGGAAAATTCGGCCCTGCCGACCACCCCGTTCGAACCGGACTACCTGAAGATCAATCCGCGGGAGCTGCTGCGCAAGAAGATGGACAATTTCGAGAAGTTCGACCGCTTCCTGATGCGCCTGTCCGACAATACCTACCGGATGCCGACGCTGGTCAAGAAATACATGAAGGTCAATGCGCGCATCATCGCCTTCAATGTCGATCCGCTGTTCAACTACAGCCTCGACGGCCTGATCATCCTGCGCATCAAGGATTATCCCCGCGCCGAAATCCTCTCGATGACCAAAGACGTGGACAACATCAACGACCGCGAAGCCATCATGAACCGCTTCGGCTATTCGCTAAAAGATTAACCCCGCTTGGCGGTCTCCAGCCGTAGTTTCAGGCAAAGCCCTTCACATCCGCTACGGCTATCCGCACAAGCCCCTCCCGCAAAAACTCCGTGAAGGGACTTTGCCCGAAACTACCATCCCCTTGTTATTGGTTTTGCCGGAAAGTCGAGTCAGCTATCGAGTCAAAAACCCATAGCCGCCCGTGGCTATGTGAACGGGAGGGGCCCATCGCTTGCGATGGGAGGGATGGAGCGTAGCGGAAGGTTTTTGACCGATAGCTGCGAGACTGAAGGCAAAACACTGTTTCCTACGGCACCGGATCGTAACCGGAACCGCCCCAGGGGGCGCAGCGGAGGATGCGGCGGATGGCCAGCCAGCTGCCGCGCAGCAGGCCGTGCTTGCGCAACGCCTCGAGCGCATAATTCGAGCAGGTGGGCGTATAGCGGCACTGCCGCCCCATGTAGGGCGACAGGAAGATCTGGTAGAGGCGGATCAGCTTAACGGGCAGCCAGATCGTCCAGGACCTGAGCGAGGCTTTTGTCGATTCTTTCATAGTCTTCCACCTGTTTGCCCACGTAATAGATGAAAATGTCGTAGCTGCGGCCGCCCAGGCGCCCGACATTCAGCCGGAAAGCCTCGCGGATGCGGCGTTTGAGCAGGTTGCGCCGGACAGCCCGCTTGAAATTCCGTTTGGGAACCGATACGCCAAAATCCCCCGCGCCCTCCTGAAAGTGGACTTTCAGCGGATAGCGGAACACGACCTGTCCCGTCTTCAGCAGCGAGAGGATCTGTCGTTCATTCATCCCAGATAGTTGCTGATCGCGTCGGCGATGGAAGGCGCATTGGGAGCCGGCGCCTTGATCTCCACCTGAAGCCCCGCTTCTTCCGCCGCACGGGCCGTCGAAGGTCCGAAGGTGGCGAAAACCAGCGACTCCTGCTTGAAGTCAGGCCAGGCTTCCAGCAGCGACTTGATGTCGGCCGGACTGTAGAAGGCCACGATCTGGTAGCTGTGGATGTCGATGTCGCGGATGTCGTTGCTGACTGTACGCACGAAGACGGCGCTGCCGTGTTTGAGCTTTTCCTTGGTGAAAAGCTTGTGGACTTCCGGCTTGAGCTGGTCGGTGCACGCAATCAGGAAGTTTTCGCTCCGGTGCTTGGCGCCGATGGACTGGACCATCGAGGCGACCGTGCCCGCACCGAAGAAAATCTTGCGTTTACGATAGACGATGTACTTCTGCAGATAGACGGCGATGGTCTCGCTCTGGCAGAAATACTTCATCGTTTCAGGGACATTCACCCGCATCTGTTCACAGATGTGGAAAAAGGAGTCAATGGCCAGACGTGACGTAAAGACGATGGCCGTATAGTCGAGGATGGTCACCCGTTGCGCGACAAAATCACGGACGGAAACCCCTTCAACCCGGAAGAAAGGACGGAAATCGATAGTCAGGCCTTTCTTGCTTGTCAGGTCGGAATAGGGGGATGCCCCCGTCGGCTCGGGTTGCGAGATGAGTACGCGTTTAATTTCCATTGAACAATCTGTTAACTACCACACAAATCGGTAAAATTTCCAAAGCGCAAAGATACAAAACCCAGAAAAAAGGAGAAAATTCTGTTTGCAAAAGTAGCGAAAGCCCCCGCCGGAAATAGTAATAAAGCCCGGCGGCAAAAGGCAGTAAAACAAGCCCCCAGAGCAGCCAGCGGGGTGATTCGGGTGCGAGCCAGCCCACCAGGAGCGCCGGCACGGAAAAAAGAATCACCAGCACGCCCAGCGCGTAGCCGGTCCGTTCGACGGCACGGAAGGCGCCCGGCCGGGAACCCAGCCAGCCCATCAGCAGGCAGGCCAGCTTCCGGAAAAGCAGCAGGGCGGCCAGCGCGGCAAGCGTCCAGGCGTAGCCCGCCGTGCTGATGCCGGCGAGCACCAGTGTCAAGGCGTAAAAAGGAACCAGCAGGAAGAAGGCCAGGCGGACGGAACTGCAGATATATTTGTTGCCCAGCATTTCCTGCGTACCGTTGAGGCCGTGGAGACAGGAAACGCCGCCACGCACCGCAACCAGCAGCCGGTTGTACGACAGCATCAGCGCCACCGCAGCCAGCAACAGGAAGGCCAGGACATAGGGATCGGGCAGTTCTCTCATCAATTCCCGCGTTTGGCCGCGTGGCCCATCTCTTTCAAAAGGGATACTACTTTGTCGCGGACGTCGCCCTGAAGCAGGATTTCCCCGTCTGCGGCAGAGCCGCCTACGCCGAGGCGCTTGCGCAACAAGGTCCCCAACGCCGCCAGGGAAGCCTCATCTCCGTCGAAACCGCTCACCAGCGTCACCTGCTTGCCGGCACGGCGGCGGCGGTCAATCGACACCACCAGCCGTTGTTTCCGCTGCGGCTGTACAGGGATTTCCGCCGGCGCTTCTTCCGGCAGGGCTGCCAGCTCGTCGGCATAACGGCTCATCAGGATATCTTTCCAGTCTTGTGGCATCGTCCTTGCAAAATTTTCGCAAAGTTAGTGATAAAACCTTTATCTTTGTTGTTTGCACGAAAAATCACTTGTTTATGGATAAAAAACAGTTCAACAGGATCAACCGGATCATCTCGCTGGCCGTAGCCGTACTTGCCTCGCTGGTCTATCTGCTCACCATCGAGCCCACCACCAGTTTCTGGGACTGCGGTGAATTCATCGCCTCGTCCTACAAACTGGAAGTCGGCCACGCCCCCGGCAACATGGTCTTCAACCTGTTCGCCCGCATCTTCACGATCGTCTCCGGAGCCGCCCACGCCGCCGTCGCCGTCAATGCGATGAGCGCCCTCTGCTCCGGCCTGACCATCTTCTTCCTCTACCTGACCATCGTCCACTTCGGACGCAGGCTCCAGGAGAAGCGGGGACGGACACTCACCAAAGCCGGTGCCCTCGCGCTCTTCGGCGCAGGGATCGTGGGCGCTTTCGCCTACTGTTTTTCCGATACGTTCTGGTTCTCGGCCGTAGAAGGGGAAGTCTATGCGATGTCTTCGCTCTTCACCGCCGTGGTCTTCTGGGCGGCGCTCAAATGGGAAGAAGAAGCCGATACGCCGTATGCCAACCGCTGGCTCATCCTCATCTGCTTCCTGATGGGCCTGTCCATCGGTGTCCACCTGCTCAACCTGCTGACCATTCCGGCCATCGTATTCCTTATTTATTATAAAAAGCACCAGCAGCCCGTCACCTTCTGGCACCTGCTCGGCGTGCTGGCGCTTTCGGGCGTGATCCTGGCCGTCGTGCTCTTCGGCATCATTCCCTACCTGCCGCGCCTGGCCGCCGGCGTGGACCGCCTCTTCGTCAATGGATTCGGCGCCAAGTTCAATGTCGGCGCCACGGTCTTCATGGTGCTCTTCATGGCCACCTGCTTCTTCCTGCTGTGGGCCTTCCGCCGGAAAGACAAAGCCATGGCCCACACCATCACCCTGATGGTCACCACCATCGTGATCGGCTACTCGCTCTTTACTGTAACCATCATCCGTTCCAGCGCCGGAACGCCGATGAACGAGTACCAGCCCGACAATCCCTATACCCTGATCCGCTACCTGGGCCGCGAACAGTACGGTTCCACGCCGATCATCTACGGGCAATCCTTCAACTCGCCCTACGAGATCCAGGAGAAGCCCTACTACACGCCGCTCGACGGAAAATACTACCACGCCACGAACGTGGACGCCACCTTCCCCTCCAGCGCGAAGATGCTTTTCCCGCGCATGTGGAATGCCTTCAAGGAGGAAGACAAGGCCTTCTACAAGAGCTATGTCACCAAATACAAGACCCGCCGCGCCATGGTTTACGGCCGGGGGGTCAACTTCCAGGAGCCCTCGATGGCCGACAACCTGCGTTTCTTCTTCGACTACCAGGTCAACCACATGTACGTCCGCTACTTCCTGTGGAATTTCGTGGGCCGGCAGAACGACATCCACAGCGACACACCCGGCGACCTGAGCCGCGGCAACTGGGAAAGCGGCATCAAGTTCATCGACCAGCTGCGCCTGGGCGACCAGAGCGAAGGCCCCGACTTCATCGTCCACAACCGGGGTAAGAACCACTATTTCTTCCTGCCGCTGATCCTGGGCCTGATCGGCTTCTTCTTCCAGCTGCGTCACGACCCGCGCAACAGCTGGGTTACCGGCCTGCTCTTCCTGCTCACCGGCCTGGCCATCGTGGTGTACCTCAACCAGAATCCTTTCCAGGTACGCGAGCGTGACTACGCATACGCGGGTTCCTTCTACGTGTTCGCCCTGTGGATCGGACTGGGTGTGCTGGCCCTGCAGGCCTGGTTCGAGAAACTGACCAAGAAGGAAGACGGCATGCCCGCCGCCGCGCTGGCCGTAGTCCTCGGCCTGGTGGTACCGGTGCTGATGGGCTGCCAGAACTGGGACGACCACGACCGCAGCGGCCGCTACACCGCCCGCGACATGGCCTACAACCACCTCAACAACTGCGGTCCCAATGCCCTGCTGGTCACCCACGGCGACAACGACACCTTCCCGCTCTGGTATGCCCAGGAAGTGGAAGGCATCCGCACCGACGTGCGCATCGTCAACTCCTCGCTGCTGGGCACCGACTGGTACATCGACCAGATGAAGTGCCGTTTCTACGATTCCGCGCCGCTGAACATTTCCATTCCACGCAAACAGTACCTCTACGGAACCAACGACTTCTGTCCGGTGATCGACGTGGTGGACCGCCCGATCCTGGCTTCCGAAGCCATCGGCATCTTCAAGGACGAACGCTACACCCGTGAGGGACAGGATTTCGTCCCGGGCCACAAACTGCTCGTGCCCGTCGACAAGGACAACGCCATCGCCGCCGGCATCGTGAAGGAAAGCATGCGCGACAGCATCCAGGACTACATCACCCTGAATATCAACGGTAACAATATTACCAAGTTCGACCTCATCCTGCTCGACATCCTGGCAAACTACGACTGGTCGCGCCCCATCTGCTTTGTCTCCCGCCTGGAAGGAACCAAACTGGGACTCGAGCCCTGGTTGCAGTTCGACGGCTTCGTATATAAACTGGTCCCTTTCCTCAACGATTATTCCGACCGGGAAGCCACGGTCGATGCCGACCGGCTCTACGACCTGATCATGAACACCTACCGTCTCGAATCGATGGCCGACACCACGGTTCACTGGGACTACCAGAATATTTTCACCTTCAGCGCCGTCGTTCCGGTGCGCGACATTTTCGCCACGGCTTCTACGGCCCTGATTGAACGGGGTGAGAACCAGAAAGCCGAAGAAGTGCTCGACAAGTGCATCGCCTCGATGCCCGCCAAGAACTTCCCGTACAATGTCTCCCTGCTCCGCGGCCTCAACGAGTGGTCGGTCCTGACACTTATCGAAAACTACTTCCGCCTCGGAAAAGCCGAGAAAGCCGTCGCCGTGGGAGACCAGCTCGCCGATGAAACGCTCAAGACCATCCTCTATTACTCGATGCCGACCGGTCCGGGACCCGACGACATCCTGAGCAAGAAACTGGCTGATGACGCGGCGACGATCTACTTCTACCTGGTCCGCATCTACAACAACTTCGGACAGAAAGAAGCAGCCGCCCGCCTCGAGGAAAAGCTGAAAAACGCTTAGCGCCCCCTGATTATTTTACAATCCTGACTTCCTCGGTGATGACTTTCACCGAGGATTCTTGTTTACGGGCCTTCGAGAGGGACAACGGCTTGCCGTTGTCAAAGGCGATGACGAAGGCCGTGGGGAAAAGCCGCCGGACGGCCGGCAGCGCCAGCTCCGCTTCGGTATAGGTCCGGAAGAGGCCGGCCGCGCAAAGTTTCTTGCCGGAACGCTGGGGATGGACGTACACCGGGCTGATGCCTTTCAACTGCCGTACGGAAGGCTTCGAACCCGACACGAACAGTTGGATCTGATAGACCAGGCCGGCGGGCAGATTGTTGTTTTCCGCAAAGGCCCCCGGGCCGGATGTCGTAAATTCATAGTCGAAAACCTCGACCGGTTCTTCGAAATCGATCTTCGGGACCGGGCCGAAACTGCGCTTTGCAAACGCGTAGCCCCCGTCAGGCTGCGTGACGGACAGCGCGGCGAGTCGCTGCGCCTCTCCGCTCTTGAGCGGCGCATAGACCGGGGTCTCCTGCCGCAGGACATAGATCACCATCGAATCTTTCGCGCAGGAGCGGTTCGAGGCCATCAGGCTGTAGCGGCCGTCGGGCGTGTCGCAGAACAGCAGGTCGTCCGCCGCTGAATTAAAGGGAAATCCCATGTTCTGGACGTGTCCCCAGACCTGTCGCTGCGGATCCCAGGTGGCGACATAGAGGTCATAGCCACCCATCCCGAACAGGCCGTCCGAGGCAAAATACAGCCGGCGGCCGTCGGGGGAAAGCATCGGGAAAATCTCGTTGCCCGGGGAGACGGCTTCGTCGCACACGGGCTCCGGCGTACTCCAGCGCGTGGTATCGACCGGCTCGCTGCGGACGATATCGTAGTCGCCGGCAGGCGTCTGCCGCGCCAGGTATAGGACCTGTGTTTCCTGCGGATACCAGTTCCGGTCACTGCCCCAGCCCCGATCGGCCAGGTGGCTGTACCAGAGGAAAAAATCACTGCGCGCCACCCGTTTTTCAGCCACCACGGCCGGGTGGGCGGCATATTGCATGAGCACTTGCTGGTTTTCCGCCTCGATCTGGCGCTTCAAGGCCAGGCTGTCCACAGCCTGTCCGTGCAGCAACGTCGTCAGCATCAAGGCACTCGATAGCGTCAAAAACAATCTTTTCATTGACTTGGGGCAGATTTTTCGACAACAAATTTAGGTAAATCCTTTAGATATTGGGAAAAAAGTGTAATTTTGCAGGCTACTTTCGAATAAAAGCGTATTTGAAATATTAATTTAAAAATAACACATTTATGCAAAGCAAAGGCGCCATTACATTTGTGGCCATTCTCATCGGCTTGGCCTGTGTGTTCCAGCTGTCTTTCACGGCTGCGACCGCCATACAGGAAAGCAAGGCTGCCAAAGCTGCCGACAAAGTCATCGAGCAGGTGCAGCAGAGTCCTTCGTTTGCAGAGGTTTCCGAACTGAACCGGGCATTCTACCTCGACTCCGTCCGGACGAACGCCAACAAGGCTTACCTCGACTCCATCGCAAGCAAGAAGGTTTACTTCAATTACACGTACAAGAATGTCAAGGAGAAGGAACTCAACCTCGGTCTTGACCTGAAAGGCGGTATGAACATCGTCCTTCAGCTCGACCTGGCCGAACTCGTGCGTTCCTGCGCCCGCGAAAAGACAACGGAAGAATTCAACAAGGCCATGGCCCTCGCCCAGGAGCGTGCCGACCAGACCCATGAAGACTTCATCTCCCTGTTCGCGGTCGCCTGGGACGAAGTGGCTCCCGGCAAACGCCTGTCTTTCGACATCGACCTCGACAAGCTCAGCGGTGACGTGAAGAACAAATCGAAGGCGACCAACGACGAGATCATCGCCCTGCTCAAGGACGAGGCCAAGAGCGCCATCGACAACTCCTACCAGGTGGTCGAGCGCCGTGTCAACCAGTTCGGTGTGGCACAGCCCAACATCCAGAAAGTGGCCGGCACCGGCCGCATCCTGGTCGAGCTTCCGGGCGTGAAGGAGCCGGAGCGCGTGCGCAAGCTCCTGCAGGGTACCGCCTCCCTCGAATTCTGGGAGACCTACACCGCCCAGGAGATCCAGCCCTACCTCCAGGAACTCAACGAGACCATCCGTCTCCAGAACGAGGCGCTGGAATCCGCTGAGGGCAGCGAGGAAACCAAGGTGGCTGAAAAGCCCGCCGAGGAAAAGAGCCTCGAAGCTGAACTGGCCGCCGCCAGCGACGAGAAAGCCAGCGAAACCGAGGATTATATCCGCAAGGCCAACCCGGTCTTCAGCCGTCTCCAGATGTTCGGCGGCAATTCCGCCCTGCTGGGTATCGCCCACTATCGCGACACCGCCCAGATCAACGCCTGGCTTGCCGCCAACCGCGGCCTCTTCCCGGGCGACTTCGTCCCGGCCTGGAGCTTCAAGGCTTTCGTCGGGGAAAACGTCCTTCCCGATACCTATTATGAACTGATCGCCCTCAAGAGCCATGTTGGCAAGGGTCCCGCCCTCGACGGCAAATACATCGCTTCGGCCAGCGTCAACTACAACCAGATGACCGGTGCGCCGGAAGTCAGCATGGCCATGAACAGCAAAGGCGCCATCGAGTGGGAAAACATCACCGGCGAGAACGTCGGCCACCAGATCGCCATCGTCATGGACGGCCAGGTCTATTCCTACCCGAACGTCCAGAGCAAGATCAGCGGCGGCAACTCCTCGATCTCGGGCAACTTCACCCAGCAGGATGCCGACGACCTTGCCAACGTGCTCAAATCCGGTAAGCTGTCCACCCCCGCCCGCATCGTCCAGGAGCAGGTGGTCGGCCCGTCCCTGGGTAGCGCTTCCATCCGTGCCGGTATGATCTCGTTCATCATCGCCTTCATCCTGATCCTGATCTATATGATCATCTTCTACCGCAAGGCCGGTGTGGCCGCCGATATCGCACTGCTCTGCAACGTGCTCTTCCTCTTCGGCGCCCTGGCCTCCTTCGGTACGGTGTTCACACTTTCGGGTATCGCCGGTCTCGTGTTGACGATGGGTATGGCCGTTGACGCCAACGTGATCATCTACGAGCGCGTCAAGGAAGAACTCAACGCCGGCAAGGCCCTGCGCCTGGCCATCAGCGACGGTTACAAGAACGCCTACTCGGCCATCCTCGACGGCCAGATCACGACGATCCTCACCGGTATCATCCTCTACATCTTCGGCAGCGGTACCATCAAGGGCTTCGCCGCCGTGCTGGTCATCGGTATCATCACCTCGGTGCTGACCTCCATCTTCATCACCCGACTGATCTTCGAATCGCAGCTCAAACGCGGCAAGGACATCTCCTTCTACTCCAACTGGTCGAAGAACTTCCTCAAGAACACGCATATCGACTTCCTCGGCAAACGGAAGATGACCTACCTGATCTCCGGCGCCGTCTGCCTCATCTGCCTGGTGTTCATCTTCACCAAGGGCTTCTCCCTGGGTGTGGACTTCAGCGGCGGCCGTACCTACACGGTCCGTTTCGACCAGCAGGTCACGCCTGAGCAGGTGCGTGCAGCCCTCCTCGACGAGTTCGGCGAATCCTCCGAAGTCAAACAGTTCGGTGGTGCCTCCCAGATGCGTATCACCACCAAATACATGGTCGGCGACAAGTCCTCCGAGACGGACCGCCTCATTGAAGGCAAACTCTATAATGCCCTCAAAGGCTTCTACGCCAACGACCTGACCCTCGAAGGCTTCACCTCCACACTTGAAAACCCGAACGGTATCATTTCGAGCGACCGCGTGGATGCCTCCATCGCCAGCGAGATGAAACGCGACGCCGTGATCGCCGTGATCATCGCCCTGATTGTGATCTTCGGTTACATCGCCATCCGGTTCAAGAACTGGACCTGGGGTCTTGGCGGTGTCAGCTCGCTGATCCACAACTCGATCATCGTCATCGGCTTCTACTCGATCTTCAGCGGCATCCTGCCGTTCACCCTCGACGTGGACCAGACCTTCATCGCGGCTGTGCTGACCATCATCGGTTACTCGATCAACGACAACGTGGTGATCTTCGACCGTATCCGTGAGTACCGGACCCTGTTCCCGAAACGGCCGCTCGAACAGAACATCAACGAAGCTCTGAACTCGACCCTGTCGCGTACCATCAACACCTCCGTCAGTACGCTGCTCGTGCTGATCGCCATCGCCATCTTCGGCGGCGAAAGCATCCGCGGCTTCTCGGTCTCCCTGGCCCTGGGCGTGATTGTCGGTACCTACGCTTCGATCTTCATCGGTACGCCGATCATGTACGACCTCAACCGCAAGAAGATTGCAAAGGCTGAAAAGGCCAAATAAAGCCTGACAGACCAAACAAACAAAAGAAGGGTGACCGGATGGTCACCCTTCTTTTGTTTTCTGAACGCCCGCTATATCCACTGAAAGATTGCAATCGTGACGATGGCGGCGGGAGCCAGATAGCGGACCAGGAAGGTGATCGTATCGATGAGCCAGGCGGGTATACGGAGGGCCCCGCTGTTGGTCAGTTCATCGTGGATCACCTGACGGCCGAGTTTCCAGCCCACAAAGAGGACGACCAGCAGGCCACCGATGAGCATCAGGACATTAGCAGAGACAAAGTCGAAGAAATCGAAAATCGTCTTGCCGAACAGCTTCCAGTCGCTCAAGACACCTTGTGACAGAGAGCACAGGCAGCCCAGGATCCAGAGTACGGACAGACTGATCGCGACAGCGCTGCGCCGCTTGATATGGAACTCTTCGATGCAGAAAGCGACGATGACCTCCAGCAGCGAGATCGAAGAAGTCACAGCGGCAAGCAGCAGTGCGACAAAGAAAAGGATCGCAATGACACCACCCAGGGGAAGCTGGCTGAAAATATGCGGCAACGTGATGAACACCAGACCGGGACCTTCGCCGGGACTGATGCCATAGGCAAAAACGGCCGGCATGATGGCACAGCCTGCAATCAAGGCAAACAAAGTGTCGGCAAGGGCCGTCTGCGCGGATATGGACACAATCTTCTCCTTGCGGGAAACATACGAACCGTAGGTGATGGCCATTCCGCTGCCCAGCGAGAGCGAGAAAAACGCCTGTCCGAGGGCTGCCAGGAAAGTATTGGCCGTCACTTCCGACCAATCCGGTTTGAAGAGATAGTCAATGCCGGCCCCGGCGCCCGGCAGCGTGAGCGAACGTACGGCTATGCCGATGATGATCAGGAACAACAGTGGCATCATCACTTTCGAGAACTTCTCGATGCCATTCTTGACGCCCAGGATGACAATCAGGCCTGATAGCAAGAGGAATATCGTATGGCAGACCAGCGGCTGCCAGGACGACGCAGCAAAATCCGAGAAAATGGAGGAGAGCGCCGCACTGTCACCGCCCCGTGTGAAGTCAAAGCGGAAGGCTTTGAAAAGATACTCGATGCCCCAGCCGCCGACAACGGAATAAAACGAGAGGATCATCACGCAGCACAAGACCGCCAGAATGCCCGCAAAACCCCAGCGGCTTTCCGGCGCCAGCTTCTTGAAAGCCCCCCGGGCATTGGCCTGGCTCCGGCGCCCGATGATGAATTCGGACATCAGGATCGGAATGCCGATCAGGATGACGAATGCCAGATAGATGATGATAAAAGCCGCACCGCCGTTTTCGCCGACCAGGTAGGGAAAGCGCCAGAGATTTCCCAGTCCTACGGCGGAACCGGCCAGGGCGACCAGGACGCCGAAAGAACTGCCGAAATTATCGCGGGAACCGTGATGATGCGCAGGCTGCGCACTATTTGCGTCTTTCATAGAGCAGGAATGTATAGTCGAAACCCGAGGCTTCATCGTGATAACGGATACTTCGGAGGACTTCCTGCCACTGGGCGGGATCGATGTCGGGGAAGAAGGCATCTGCCGGTTCCACGACCGTATGGATGCGCGTCACGTACACCCGGTCGGCCCGCCCGATCATCTGGCGGTACATCATGCCACCGCCGATGATGAATATCTCGCGGGCTCCGGCGGCCGCGGCGAGGGCATCGTCGGGCGAGGAAAAGAATTCCGCGCCGGAGGCCCGGTCGGCTTCGGTCACCGGCTGGTCTGAGACAACCAGATTGCGCCGGCCCGGAAGCGGACGGCCGTTGAACGAACGCCAGGTGGCTAGACCCATGATGACCGGATGGCCCATCGTAATGCGTTTGAAATACTGGAAATCGGCGGAAATGTGCCACGGTATCAGGCCGCGGTATCCGATGGCGTTGTTTTCGGCGGCTGCGCCGATCAGGCTGATGTTATCTTTCATACGGCAACGGGGGCTTTGATGGCCGGCCAGGGATCGTAGCCGGTCAGGGTGAAATCTTCATAAACAAAATCCAGCAGGTTTTTCCGTGCGGGATTAAGGGTCATGGTCGGAAGCGGGCGCGGCTCGCGGGATAGCTGGAGCGCCACTTGCTCGTGATGGTTCGAATAGATGTGGACATCCCCGAAAGTGTGCACGAAATCGCCCGGCTTCAGGTCGCAGACCTGCGCCACCATCATCGTCAGCAGGGCATACGAAGCGATATTGAAGGGGACGCCCAGGAAAACATCGGCGCTGCGCTGATAGAGCTGGCAACTGAGACGCCCTTGCGAGACATAGAATTGGAACAGCGTATGGCAGGGCGGCAGGGCCATCTTGTCCACTTCTGCGGGATTCCAGGCTGAGACGATCAGGCGCCGGCTGTCGGGATTGCGCCGGATCTGCGCCACCACGTCGGAAAGCTGGTCGATGGTCCGGCCGTCCGGCGCGGGCCAGGAGCGCCACTGGTGTCCGTACACAGGGCCCAGTTCACCGTTTTCATCCGCCCATTCATCCCAGATGGAAACACCGTGTTCCTTCAGGTAACGGATGTTGGTGTCGCCGGCGATGAACCAGAGCAGTTCATAGATGATGGATTTCAAGTGGACTTTCTTGGTGGTCAGCAGCGGAAAACCTTCGGACAGGTCAAAGCGCATCTGGTAGCCGAAAACGCTGGTCGTGCCGGTCCCGGTCCGGTCGCCCTTGAAGACGCCGTTTTTTTCAATATGCCGCAGCAGGTCGAGATATTGCTTCATAACTTCAAATATACGAATTTTTCAACGATTTATCCGCAAAACAATCGGAAGATGGTCGGACAGCCCGCCATTGTAACGCGGACCGCTGTAGGTCCGACGCGGTTTGACGCCCAGCCATGCCTTGTCGGGCTCCAGCAGGAAAGGGGGCGCAAAGACCCGCATGGCCGCTTCCAGCGCGGGGGAAACGAAAAAATGGTCGATCTGCTCCCAGCGGCCGTGATATTTCAGTGTGCCCGGCGCGTCAGGGGCGTCCGACGATGTATCCCGGAATGCGGGAAGCAGGCCGCGTACGCAAACCCCGGTATCGTTGAAATCGCCCATCACGACGATCCGGCGCTGCGGATCTTCTGCAAGCAGGGAATCGGCGGCCGCCTCCAGCACCGCCAGGGCCGCTGCGCGTCGTCCGTCCGAGGTGCGGGCACCGCCCCGTTTGGAAGGAAGATGGACGACAAAGACATGCAGCGATGCCCGGTCGGAGCCGGGGATCTCATTCAGCCGCACATACAGGATGTCCCGCGTCACAACGCCCGGCACCTGTAAAGAATCCACCGCCGCCACGCGGAAAACATCCTTCCGGTAAAGCAGCGCCACATCGATGCCGCGCTCATCCGGCGACTCCCGGTGCACGAAACCATAGCCCAGCTCTTCAAGCAGTGTCTTGCGCACCAGCTGGGACACCACCAGCCGGTTCTCCACCTCGGCCAGGCCTACGAGTGCGGGCAGTTCACCCCACACATCCCCTGCCGCCAGGATCGTCTGCGCAATACCGTCGCGCTTGGCTTCAAAGCGCGGCCACGTCCAGTGCCGCTGGGCAACGGACGTGAACTCGTCATCGTTTTTCAGAGGATCGTCGAAAGGATCGAACAGGTTTTCGACATTCCAGAACATCACGACGGCCACCAGGGCCGTGAAAATCTCCCGCCACATAGCACGTATCTTTTCTACAAAGATACGGATTTTGTCAATTCAACAAATTCTTCGACGGAAAGTTGTTCGGGACGTGCATCGAGATACGGGATGTAATCCGGCAGCTTGGGCAGGGTCGCCAAAACGGGTTTCAGGGAATTCCGGATGGTCTTGCGGCGCTGGTTGAATGTCGTCTTGACCACTTTTTTAAAGAGCTCTTCGTCGCAGTCGAGCGTGGTCCGCCCGTTCCGGGTCAGCCGGATGACGGCACTTTTGACCTTGGGCGGCGGCAGGAAAGACCCCTCCCCGACCGTGAACAGGTATTCGATGTCATACCAGGCCTGGAGCAGGACGGACAGGATGCCGTAGGTCTTCGAGCCGGGGCCGGCCGCAAGGCGCTCGGCCACTTCTTTCTGCACCATGCACACCACTTCCGGTACCTGCTGGCGGTAGTCCAGCACCTTGAAGAAGATCTGCGAGGAAATATTGTAGGGAAAATTGCCGATAACGGCAAAGTCGGCCGGAAACAGCCGCGTCAGGTCGAGCTTCAGGAAATCGGCCTCATACAGCGACGGCGCCAGCTTGGGAAAGTGTTCCAGCAGGTAGCGGACCGACTCGCCGTCGATTTCCACGACTTTCAGCCCGATTCCGGGATCCTGGAGCAGATACTGCGTGAGCACGCCGGTCCCCGGACCGACCTCCAGCACAGGCCCGCGGCTGCGGAGTGCAGCCACGATGGCCTGTGCGACACTTTGGTCGGTGAGGAAATGCTGCCCGAGGGCTTTCTTGGGCCGGACAGGCTGCATCACTTGGCGATGAAATACTTATACATCCGGGCGATACCCTGGTGGAGGACATTGTCCTGTCCCTCGCCGTCGTGGGCACCGCTGCAGATGAGCACAAAGCCATACTTTTCTTCAGGATTGAAGAACATGGCGCTGCTCAGGCCGTAGGCGCCGCCCGTATGGCCCACGAGGGTGACACCGGGCACATAATCGTCGGCCAGCCAGAGATTCAAGCCATAGTGCTGGGCCTCGGAACGTTCGACCTGCATGTTGCGGGAGCTCTCTTCGGAGATGATCCGGACCCCGTCGGGCGTGGTACCGTAATTCATGTGCATCGTCATGTAGCGGGCCAGGTCGAGGGCGGATATCTTCATGCCGCCGGTCGGCGAGAAGATCAGGGCATCGTGGCCCATCGTATAGTTGGCCACCTGCTCGCTGCGCGGGGCATAGGCGTCGGCGTAATTGTCCACGAACTTGCCCTCTTTCGCATTCCAGTCATAGAGGTGTGCGAAACGGCTCTTGTCGAGCGAGTCCACGCAATAGCCGCCGTACAGGTCCAGCGGACGGAGCACGTGATTGACCACATACTGGTCGAAGCGTTCGCCCGAGACCCGTTCCAGGATGGTACCGGCCATATTGAGGTTGAGGTTGCAGTACTCGTAGCTGCCGCTGCCCGGCTCATAGTCGTTATAGCATTTGCCGGCATCGGGATTGACATCCGGGTTGATGATGTCGATGGTGGACCAGTAGCCCAGGTCGTCATTGATGCTCGACGTGTGGGAAAGCAGCATCTCCAGCGTGATCGGGGTATCGGGGAACTTGGGATTCCGCACCTTGAAACCGATCAGGTCACTCACGTCGTCGGTCAGCTTCACGCGGCCCTGTTCGACCTGCTGGAGCAGGCTGGTGGCGGTGAAAGACTTGGAGATGGAGGCGATGCGGAAGATCGTCTGGTCATCCACAGGCTCCTTTGTCGCGAGGTCTTTCACCCCGAAATTATGATGGTAAATGATCTGGTTGTCCTTCACGACGGCGCAGCTGACGCCGACGGCTTCGATTTCAGCAAGATATGCTTCCATATCTTTTTCAAATTCCTTTTCGGGCTTTTGGCAGCCGGAAAGCAGCAGGGCGGCCATAAGGCCGGCAGCAAGAAGGCGTTTTTTCATTTTTTTATGGTTTTATCGGTTTTGTTGCGCATCAATTCGACTTTCCTGTCGAAAATTCTCCTACAAAGATAGTATTCTGCGTCGATTTTTTCGGTATTTTTGTTCGCAATGAAAGAGAAAAAACCAGCGGAAGCCTCTCCGGCTACGCCCATGCTCAAGCAATATTTCGAGATCAAGGCCCAGTATCCCGAAGCGATCCTGCTGTATCGCGTCGGCGATTTCTATGAAACCTACGGCGATGACGCCCTCAAGGCAAGCCGCCTGCTGGGTATCGTGCTCACGCGGAAGTCCTCCGGTGGCGGCAGTTTCATCGAAATGGCCGGTATCCCCTACCACGCCATCGACAACTACCTGCCCCGCCTGGTCCAGGCGGGCTGCAAAGTAGCCGTCTGCGACCAGCTGGAAGACCCGAAACTGACCAAGAAACTGGTGAAGCGGGGCGTGACGGAACTTGTCACGCCGGGTGTGGCCTACAACGACAATCTGCTCAAAGCCGGGGAAAACAACTGGCTGGCCGCCCTGTCTTTCAGCGGGAAAGAAGCCGGCATGGCCTTCCTGGACATTTCGACCGGCAGTTTCCGGCTGACCCAGGGTTCGCTCGAATATGCCGATGTCCTGCTCAGCACCATGGCGCCCCACGAGATCCTGGTCGAACGCTCCTTCCTCGACGGATTCCGCCAGCGCTTCGGCAACCGTGCCTGCATAACGCCGCTCGATCCCTGGACATTCGTGCCGGAAGCCGCCTACAAGAAAGTCTGCTCCCAGCTGGAAACCGGTTCCCTCAAGGGATTCGGCGTGGAGGGTATGCCGCAGGGCATCGCTGCGGCCGGCGCCATTCTCTTTTATCTGGAAATGACGCAGCATACGGCGCTGGGGCACATCAAGTCCCTGTCCCGCATCGACGAGGGCGCCTATGTCTGGATGGACCGCTTTACGCTCCGCAACCTGGAAGTGTTCCAGTCGCTGGCCGGTGCCGAAGGCCGTTCCCTCATTGAAGCCGTGGACCGGTGCTGCACCCCGATGGGAAAGCGCCTGCTTCGCGCCTGGCTCTCGATGCCGCTCAAGGATATTGCACGGCTCAACGAACGCTACGACACCGTGGACGCCTTCCTGTCCGACGGGGAAATGCGTACGGCCGTCCGGGAAGAACTCGGGGAAGTCGGCGACCTGGAACGCATCGTGGCCAAAGCGGCGGCAGGGCGGCTGCTGCCGCGCGAAGCGCTGCAGCTGGCCCGCGCCCTGCACAGCAGCGCCGCCATCCGTGCGACCATCGCCAAGCCGGAACTGGCCGCCTGGTGCGAGTCGCTGGATGACTGTACGGCGCTCTCCGAACGGATCACCCGGACGCTGCTGCCCGATGCCGCCGCCGCCCTGGGCAAGGGCGACGTCATCGCTGCCGGCATATCAGCCGACCTGGACACGCTCCGCGACACGCTGCACAACGGCCGGCAGATCCTGCTCGACATCCAGCAGCGCGAACGCGATGCGACCGGAATCTCGTCCCTGAAGATCGGCTACAACAACGTCTTCGGCTACTATCTGGAAGTGCGCAATGCGTTCAAGGACAAGGTTCCTGCCGAGTGGATCCGCAAACAGACCCTGGTCGGTGCCGAACGCTATATTACCGCCGAACTCAAACAATACGAAGAGACCATCCTCGGTGCCGAACAGCGCATCCTCGAACTGGAAACACGGCTGTACGGCGAACTGGTCGAGGCCGTCCGCCGGGAAATCCCCGCCATCCAGCACAACGCCGGCACGCTCGCCCAGCTCGACGTGCTCGCGGGATTCGCGCTGCTCGCGGACGACCGGCATTATTGCCGTCCCGTCCTGGATGACTCGCTGACGCTCGACATCAAGCAGGGACGCCATCCCGTCATCGAACAGCTGATGCCCGACGGCGAAGAATATGTGGCCAACGACCTGCATCTGGACAGCAGCGGCCAGCAGATCATCATCCTCACCGGCCCGAATATGGCCGGAAAATCGGCGTTTCTGCGGCAGACCGCCCTGGTCTGTCTCCTAGCCCAGACAGGCTGCTTTGTGCCCGCAAAAAGCCTGAAAATGGGCATTGTTGACAAGATTTTCACCCGGGTCGGCGCTTCGGACAATATTTCCCGGGGAGAATCGACCTTCATGGTCGAGATGCTGGAGACCGCCACCATCCTGAACAACCTGTCCGACCGCTCCCTGGTCTTGCTCGACGAGATCGGACGCGGCACCAGCACCTTCGACGGCATGTCCATCGCCTGGTCCATCGTGGAGTACCTCCACGCCCGCTCCAGGGCCAAAACGCTCTTCGCCACCCACTACCACGAACTCAACGAACTTGAGAAACGTTGTGCCCGCGTCCGCAATTACCACATTGCCGTCAAGGAAATGGACGGACAGGTCATTTTCCTGCGGAAGCTGCAGCCCGGCGGCGTTGCGCACAGCTTCGGCATCCATGTCGCCCGACTGGCCGGTATGCCCTCGGACGTCGTGTACCGGGCCGAAAAGAAACTCCGTGAGCTGGAATCGGCCGCCCCCGACCTTTCGGGCGAGCGCGCCGCTGCGGCCTCCCAAGGCGTCCAGCTGTCGCTCTACCAGCTTGATGACCCGTTGCTGCTGGACATCAAGGATGAACTCGCCCGCATGGATATCAACAAAATGTCGCCGCTGGACGCTTTCGATGCCCTGCGGGGACTCAAAAAGAAAATCGGACTGTAATAAGACCGAAGCGAAAGATTTGTGATGACCGATTCATTCCTGCAGGCCTTCAGGGAACTGAAGGCCGACCGCTTCCGTACGCTGCTCTCGCTGCTGGGCGTCGCCGTCGGTATCTTTTCAATCGTGGCCGCCCTGACCCTGGTCGATTCCCTCCAGGCCTCCGTGCGGGAAGGTTTTGCGGCATACGGCAGCGATATTCTGTTTGTGGACCGCGAACCGCTAGAGCCAGACCTTGATGAAGACGGAAGTTTCCGCTGGTGGATGTATGCGGGGAGACCGGCCGTCAGCTGGCAGGATTACCGCTTCCTGAAGGAGAAGGGACAGCAGGCTTACCAACAGATTGCCTTTGTATCCTATGGCATCCATACGGTAGGCGTAGCGGGCGACTGGCGGCTGCTCGTACCGCAAACGATCGTACAAGGCCGCGGATTCACCCCCGTAGAACTTGCAGAAGGTGCTGCCGTGACAGTCGTAGGCGCAGAGGCAGAAGCAAATCTCGGCGAGAAAATCTGGCTCGACGGCCAACGATACGAAGTGATCGGCATTTTCGGGAAAGCGGGCCTGACGACGGTAAGCCCCGTTGACATCGACGCGCTGAGGCTGATTCCCGCCCGTGGGCAGCAGGGCCCCGTCATAAGGAGCAGTATCCTGCTCTCAGCCGCGGACAGGGAAGCAATCCGGAGCCTTATGCGGACTGCAAGAAGACTTACCCCGCTTGACCCGGATAATTTCGCTTTGAATAAACTGTCCTTCCTGATGGAAGAAATGAACAGTCTGTTCACGCTCGCAGCGAAACTGGGATGGATTATCGGCCTGTTTGCCTTGCTTTCCGGAGGATTCGGAATAGCGAACATGATGTATGTCTCAGTGGAAGAAAGGCGTCCGCAAATAGGTATCCGCAGAGCCTTGGGGGCGAAAAGAGAGACAATCATCCGCACATTTCTGGAAGAATCCATAGCGCTGTCCTTGTTGGGAAGTATCCTGGGAATCGGGCTTACGGCTTTGCTCTTTGAAAGCTTGAATCTGACGCTCAAAAATGGAATAAGCTTCGGCTTGACACCGCGTGCTGCATGTACAGGCCTGATAATCGCGCTGACTGTCGGTCTTATCTTTGGTCTCGCTCCGGCAAGAGCCGCTGCCAAGCTTTCACCGGTAGAAGCGATGAACAGCTATAAAAAATGAAGGGTGACCTTGCAGGGTCACCCTCGATTTATCAGTACTGTTGAGACTGCCGGTACGAGGCCGGCCATCCCGCGAGGTTTTAGAATCTTACACCAATTGTGAGTTGTGGATAGGCGAAAGCGCGAAGGTTGTGGTTCATCGCATAGTAGGCATCCTGGCCGGCGATCTGCAGGTGCAGCAGCGTGTACTGGTAGCAGACCGGAGCAACCTCAGCCCCGATGAACAGGCCTTCCATCAGCGCATATTCAACACCGAAGTTGATGCCGCCACCGAAGCCCAGCGCCTGGCCGCCACGATTGACGAGCCAAAGGTCAACTTCCTCGAAGGCAGGATCGCCGACAAGGGCCGCATCGTGGACTTCATTGTCGTAGTTCATACCCGTGTACGGATAGTAACTCTCGATGCGGGCCATCTTGAACTGGCCGAAAATGCCCAGGTAAGGGAAGATACGCTGGTTCTTCGTGTTGAAGTAGTACTCACTTCCCAGCTGCACGAACAGACGGTTGGTCACCGCGCCAAGGATGGCTTTGCTCGCGTAGATGTCACTCACATCCACTTTGGCAGGCGTATAGCTCGGATCGGTATTCAGTCCGAAGTCGTCGCGGTTCAGCGAGAAGCTCTCGCCTTCAATGAACGGCTTGTCAGGCTGGATATTCATGATATACGCACCGCTGAGGTTGATGTTGATGTGGTCCGTGATGAAATACTTCGCACCCACGGAGAAGTTCTTCAACGTGTAGTTGAGGCTTCCCGTGTTGGCAAGCGTCGTAGACAGGTCACTGCTGATGTAGGCGTTGCCCAGGCCGTAGTTCGTACCGATGGTCTCGGCGTTGATGCCGATTCCCATTGCAGTACCGTCTTCTTCCGGAAGCATGTAGTACAGCCCCGTGAAGTCGTTGAAGAACTGGCCGGCGCCAACATTGAAGTTGAACTGCCACTGTCCCGCCTTCGGTCCAAACACACACTCACAACTCTCCTGAGGTTGTGCCATTGCAGGCACAACCAGGAGGAGCGTCATGATAAGTATGCTTAATCTTTTCAACATATTGTCCGTTTTAGGAAACGTTTTTTTGTTGCGTTAAGATAAGTTTAATTACGGGATGATCGGATCGACAGTATCGCCTGTCGGGATGATCACGAAGTTCACGTCGAGGGTCTCGAGGTACTGGAAGATGCGCTCGAGGTTCTCGCGGGCACCCTTCAGGACTTCCTCCATCGTGGAGAGCTTCTTGTTCTCCTTGTCGAGGTCGGCCTGAGCCTTGGCGATGTCGATGTCAGCCTGGCTGTCAGCGCTTTCGAAGTCAGCGATGAGCTTCATGTTGGCGTCGATCGCAGCTTCCTGAGCTTCGATGTCAGCCTTGATGGCGTCAACGTAAGCCTTACGGGCAGCCTTGTAGTTCTCGATCAACTCGTCATAGTTGGCAGCATCGAGATCTTCGGCATAACCGGCGGCCTTGGCAGCGGCGAAGTAAGCCGGCTTCAGGGCAGCGATCAGGATCTGGGCGTGAGCGATATCGTCATCGATCTTCTCGTTCTCCTCATACCATTCGTTCAGTTTGGCAGGGAATTCAGGGAAGTACTGGTTGGCGAGTTCAAGCTGTTTGCCACCGAGGGTCTCAATCCATTCACCGTCGATCACGTCAACGAGTTCGAACTTGTACTGGATGGAAGCAACGTCAGGATAGCTGCCGGTGATCTTCTTCAGGCCGTTGATGACGTCTTTGCCGTCAACCTTACGGGTGCCGGTGAATTCCTTCAGGGCAGCCTGGTACTCATCGTAAGCAGCTTTCTTCTTGTCGTAAGCGGCTTTGTCCTTGTTGTACTGCTCGACAGCCTTGTCGTAAGCCTTCTTGGCAGCAGCAGCAGCGTCTTCAGCCTGAGCGTCGAACGCAGCGGCAACGGCCTCAACCCAAGCCTGGATCTCGGCGATGTCACCAACGGCCGGGTTCAGCGCGAGCTGATAGAGGTATTCAGCGTACAGATAGACATTGAGGTCGGTCGGGTCAGCAGCGGTACCGAAGACCACGGAGTCGTCGGAGCCACCGAAGAAGGTCAGGTTGGCAGCCTTCGGCTGGGTAGCGGCCTTGTCAACAGAACCGAGGATGGCGCCGAGGGCGTTCGTTCCGGTCGGGACATTGGCGGATTCCCAAGCGTTCGGGATGATGAACGGCTCGGTGAAGGTAGCGAGGGTGTAGCTCTCGATATCGGTATCGGGGTTGGCCTCGATGGCAGCCTTGATAGCCTTCTCGTCCATGTCGGAAGTGATGGTACCGGCAGCCGGCCAGGTCTCGTTCCAGTAGCGCTCGTAGCAATCCTGGTAGCCAGCGATCGCATCGTCGACAGCCTTCTTGGCAGCCGTCACGGCAGCAGAGCTGTACGGAGTATCCATACCGTCGTTCAGCACGAAGTGAGCGTCACCAGCACCCGGAGCGGACTCAGGGACATATTTGTAAAGGGTGTAGAACGCCTTGCAGTTGTCGTCGTTGATGTTGGCGAGGCTGAAGCTCCAAGGAGCATCGTTGTTGCCGATCTCATTGCCGAAGGTCGTGTTGACCAACTGATAGATGATGTGGGCAATCGTCGTATTCTTCGCGGCAAAGTCGCCCTGCGGATCTTTGACAGTCTTGCCGAACTTGGAGTTCTTGTCAGCGAGTTTGGCATAGGTGATGTCACGGAAAGCAATGTTCAGGGTGTCACCGATGCCATTGCCATACCAGTAGAACTTACGGTCGAACTGGTCAGCTCCTTCCGGATCCCAAGCATAGTCGAAGTAGTCCTCACGGGCCTTGGCATAAGCAGCCACGGCGTCAGCGATGCGGACCGAGTCGTTCTTCGACAGGTCGGCGGCGTTCACGGAGTTGAGGGCTTCCATCAGGGCGTCGACGGCTTTAACCATCTTGTCACCATTGGTTTCCTCAGCGTTCTTGAGGTCGTTGTAAGCTTTGAGGGCGTCAATGTACGGCTGGTAAGCGAGCAGACCGGCAGCGAGGGTGTCATGGTCAGCCTGCCAAGCGGCGAGGGCCTTGTCGGCAGCTTCGCGAGCCTTCTCAGGATCGGCGGGAACGTCCGGGTTCAGCACCTTGTCACGGAGCAGCACGGAGACAGCACCGAAGAGACCGTAGTCAGCTTCGTATTTGGTCTTGTCGATGGTGACCTTCTGGGTCTTCACATCACCGTATTCGTCACCAAGGATGAATTCCTTCATGGCGATGTTGGCAACCACGTCATAGTTACCTTCAGAGTTGATGAAGATCATCTTGTTCTTCGGATCAGCCTTGGAGACCGGGGATTCCTGGGTCATGTAGCTGTCGAGGAGATATTCGAACTTGGCATAAGCCGGGGTGGTCTTCTGCTCGAGGGCAGGAACGGTAATGGTGTCGTTCAGACCATACTTGGAAGCAGGATAATCTTTCTCCTTCGGAGCTTCGGGGGCTTTGCCAGGATTGGCGACAGCTTCGTGCTCTTCAACCCAGGCGTCGATGGCGTCGTTGTAAGCCTTCACACCGTCGTGCACATAGGTCACATAGTAAGCGGCAGCTTCCTGGGTCAGTTCGTGACGGCTGTATTCAGCAGCGTCAGCAGTAGCCTGATAGGCCTGCAGTTCAGCATTCCAAGCATCCACGTCAGGGAGCTCAGGAACATTCTTGAGGGCCTCTTCGTCTTCGGCGATGTAACCCTTGGCACGCTCAATGGCGCGGCTGTAGAGGTCAACGAGGTTCTGATAGGAGTGCGTTTCGCTGTCCCAAGCATAGTCCGGATTGTACTGGCCAATCTCTTTGGCACGTTTGGCATCGGCGAGAGCCTTCTCGGCTTCCATCACCTTGATCTTCTGATCCTGGACTTCTTCCCAGATGGCGAGGTAAGCCTCGGCAGCACCAAGGACAGCTTCCTTCTCGGCAGCGGTCAGGTCCTGAGCCTGGAGGGCGATGTCGCGGAGGACAACGCGGAGAGCCTCTTCAGCCTGGGCTTTCTCAGCCTGCTTGTTGATCAGGTCGATCTCGTGCTGCTTGTTGGCGAGCTCCATCTCTTTCTGGATGGCGTCGATCTCAGCTTCGATCTGAGCAGCGCGGAGTTCATTCTCCATCGTCTTCTCGGCGATTTCGAGTTCTTTCAGTTCACGCTCCAGAGCCTGCATCTTCGTGTAGGCATCCGTAACAGCCTGCTGATGAGCAGCTTCAGCCTGCTTCAGAGCGGCCTCAGCCTGCTTCAGGGCAGCCTCAGCCTCGCGGAGGACACCGTCCTTGCCACGCAGCTGAGAGAGTGCGTCGTAGTACCGAGCCTTGGCTTCGCGGAGGGCCTTGATGCCTTCCGGCTCAACCTGCTGGATACAGGAAGTGAAAAGACTGCCGGCAGCAATCATAATCACCAGTGAATAAATAATCTTTTTCATAAAAAAATTTGTTAAGTGTGTTTATTATTTTTGGTTAAACATTAAAATATCTACACAGTTTATCGCCTCAAAATTAGACAATAATTTTTGATTGTCCAAATTTTAGGGGAATTTTTCAACGGATTGTTGAAAAAATGTTAAAAAAATCGGGCTCGGTTATCTTTAATATCTGCTTCATTGGCAATTACACGTTGCAGCACATTGGTGTGATAAGCCGCCTTGCGCGAAAGCTGGGTCGCCGCATCTGCGTCGGAGAAGAAACTTCCCGTGCTACGGTCCATCACCTCAAACACATAGACACCGATTGCACCGCCTACGCTCTGGATGGTTCCCTGGGGCGCAGCCGCGACGGCTCCGATGAAAGCGGGGTCGTTCTGGCCGTACTGAACCGATCCGAAGGAGAGGCCGGGCGCATGGCTGACAGTGGTCCCAAGCTTTTCGGCAATCTGCTCAAGCGAATTCAGGCCGGCAATCTCGCCACGGACTTCTTCCAGCCGTTTTTCCACGCTCTTGCGTGAAGACAGCAGCATGCGGATCTGCGTGGCAGCCTCGTTGATGTCGGTGTAACCTTCCTTGCGGGTCTTTGTCACGGCCGTGACAAAGTAGTACTTGTTATCGACGATCTTCAGGTCGGACACGTCGCCCGCCTTGGTTTTCTTGTCAAATACCCACGAAACAACCTCCCGGGCGTTGTCGGCAGGGCCGATCCGACGGTTGGCCTCAACCATATTATTAATAGGTATGACCGGCAGATCCTGTTCCTGGGCAATCCGCTGGAAGTTGGCCAGCTTGCCGCCGCAGGCATCCGCGAACTCCACCGCCTTCATCTGGAAGTCGCGATACGTCTCGTCGGAAGGAAGGACGCGCTTGAGGAGCGTGGCGATCTGCACCTTGCGCTGCGGCTTGGTGCGCTGGTCGACGTAGAGGGCGAAAATGGTCTGCGCCGCAACACTCTTTACCTTGAAGACCTTCTGCGCCGCATCGAAGACCGGCGTCAGGTCCGTGAGATTATTGGACATCAGGCCTTCCTGCGTAACCCAGCCCAGTTCGCTGAACTGCGCCACATCGGTCTTCCGGAGCTGCTCGGCCACGAAAGCGTCGGCATCGGCTTCCTGCGAAAGGGCGAATACCTTATAATATACATGGGCGCTGTCGGCCATCATCTTGACATCGTTGACACGCATGGCGGCGTAAGCATCGTCTTCCGTGCGGACAGGGCTGACCGTACCGACCGGCTCATGGAAAGCCGTCTGCTGGAATTCCGGCATGACGGAGAGCTGGTCCTCGGTGAAATAGTACGGATTGAACTTGTTGTCAGAATGGAGGGTGACAAAGCTCTTCAGATTGTCGGCAGTGGCGAATTCAGCCAGCAGTTCGTCGAACTCTTCTTTCGTATCGGCGAAATCCTGGGCTGAAGGTACCACTTCCCACATCACATATTCGATGTCGCGGTTGGCCGGCTGCTTGTACTGTTCCTTATGCTCGTTATAGTAACTGCGGATCTCATCACTGCTGACCGTAATCGTAGTATCGGAATACGTGATCGGGGAAAAAACGAAATCCACGTCTGCCGTCACATTGCTCTCGTTCATCAGGCGGTTCTTTTCAAGATCCGTCAGGAAATCACTTTTCTCGACCAGGGATGCATATTTGGCAAAAAGACGCTCGCGATAGACATTTTCTTCGAGGAAGGACCAGAGGTTGGCATACTGACCGGTCTCATCGGCATCGATGGTCTGGACGAAATTGGCCAGGGCTTCCCGGCTGAAACTTCCGTTCTGGTCGTTGAAGAGACCCTGCTGCAGGAGCACCGGGGAGATGTCTTTGCCCTGCGTAAGGTCCAGCATTTCTTCCTCACCGACAGCAAGACCGGCAGCACCGGCCTTCGGGATGAGGACTTCATTTTCGAAGATCGACTGCCAGGCTGCATCGCGCAGCTGGGACTGCTGCTCTTCCGAAGAAGGGTTCTGGCCCATCATCTTGGCAATCTCGGTGTAGGTGTTGAGTTGTTCGTAGAACTCCTTGTATGAAACGGACTTGCCGTTCATGGAACCTACTTTGTTGTCTGAGGAGAAACGGTCCGCGGCGGACCTGAGTGTCTGAGGATCAATGATGAACGACAACAAGGCCAGCGCTACGAGAACCGTGATCAAAATTCCGAATTTGACGCGAATTTTCTCTAATACCGCCATTTTACGTTTAGTTTTAGTTATTAATTTTTATCTACTTTTCCATTAGGCCCTTTGCGGGACGAGGTGCAAAAGTACACAAAAATCAGATAATAGATGCAAAAAGGGGGTAAAACGTTGCGTTGGAAAATGCAAAAATTTCAATTTTTTTTGCGCGAAGGACCCATTGTATTGACGGTATCGACGAAACGGTAGGTGGAATCCCGGTCCACGGCATACCAGTCGAAAGGCCGCAGGATAACGGAATTGCGCGCCCTTTCGTCGGATGTCATCCCGAATCCCTGCATCAGGCCGCTGTCGTTGGTGAGCTTGACGTAGCAGTCGGTATAGATCTGATGTTCTTCCTTGTTCCAGTAGATGGTGTCCGTCTCCATCCGCTCACCTTTTATATGGTTGGTAACCACGACGTTACCAAAAGCACTCCAGGATTCCTGGCCTTCGGTGGTCACGTGCCGGGCCTGGTCGGCGATGATCGTGGTCTCCAGCTGGCCGTTTTCGGTGTAAGCATCGACGAAGAAGCCGTCGGTATAGAGTTCGTAGGACTGGACGATCGAGTCTTTCTCGAAATTGTAACGTTTCATCAGCGGTGCCCGCATCCGCATTTCCGCCTCGCCGAGATTGGTCTGCAGGATCTGCATGTCGTGCACGACCTGGACCGGCGTCTGTTCGAAATCGAAATTCTCTTCTCCCGCTTCCTTGCAGGAAAACAACAGGATGGCCGCCGCAAAGGCGACGGCCACCCGTTGAAATCTGTTATGAATCTGTCTGTTCAATTACTTGTTGGTACGGACGGTCGTGCTCTCGGTCATGCCGCCGCAGCTGACGGTATAGCGGCTGCCGTCGGTGATGTCGAGGAAGAAGGCATCCTCGGTCTTCGGGAAGTAACGCCGGTACTGGGCTGCCAGCGAGTTGGCGTCGTCTGCCACGGAAGGATCGGCAGCAGCAGCGCGCTGCAGGTAGTCCACGGCCACCCAGAAGTTGGCACGGCTGTTGACTTCGTCACCGCCGCATTTCTGGCCACCCCAGACGGTACCGATCAGCAGGTAAGCTTTGCCGCGGTAAGACTCGTCGAGTTCAGCAGCCTCTTTGGCCTTGGCGACAGCCGGAGCGGCCTTGCCGCATTTCTTGAAGTAGTAGGTCGCCAGTTCGAAGGTGTATTCCGCCTTGGTGGCGATATCGTCCGGATTGACCAGGCTGATGGCGCGCTCGAGGGCTTCAGCGGCCTTGGTGTTCTCGTCACGCGAAGAATACAGGCGGTAGAGACCGTAAACCGAACTGGCCGTCGGATTGATCTCGTTGAGGGCGACGATCGACTGCAGGAAGAGCTCCGTGTTCATGCACTCGCTCTTGGAGAGCATCTTGACCATGTTGGTCAGGAGGGCTTCGTCACTCGGATTGGCCTGGAAACGCGGGGTGTAGAGGGCGACCAGGTTGTCGCAGGAAGCCACGCCGCTGTCGATCAGCAGGCTTTCGACATCCTGCTTGGCGCTGCGGTATTCCGGATCGTTGCTCTTGTCAATCTTTTCGTCGAGATAGCCGGAAATCTTGGTGTAGTTGTTCATCACGCCTTCGGCGTCCAGTTTCTGGTTGCGGTACATCTCGACCGCCGCCTTCATCTGGGTGACAAATGCCACAGGACGGGCTTCGCCCTTGATCTTGTCAAGGACGTCCAGCAGATAAGTATACTGCGCCTCATAGTCTGATCCCAGATAGTTGGCCACGTCAACGGCTTTGTTGTCCAGGCTCTTGACGGCGTAATTCGGATAATTGGCAGCACGCACGTCACTCAGCATCAGCAGGGTATCGACCAGTTGGCGGTAGCGGACAGGATCCTTGCGGTTCTTGTTGATCTCGTAGCGGATGATTGTCTGACCATAGATGAGCATGTTCTGGCTCGCCGTGGGCGGGCAGAGACTGAATGCCTTCCTCCAGAACGGAGCCGCTTCCTCGTAATTCTTCTGTTTGTAAAGCTCCTGGTAGTAGGAGAGATACTTCGTGCACTCGGCACTGTCTTTTCCGAATCGTCCCTGAGCGAAAGTCGGTACGGCAAGCACCAGGGTCATCAGGATGATGGCAATCTTTTTCATCGTTATCGTGTTTAGTGGCAAAATTAGCAAATTTAGTTGTACAATGTAGGGATGAACCAAATATCGTGCAAATTGAACGAAAGCGTGAATAAAAAATAACGTTCGCGGACCAGATTGTTCTTCAAAGTGCCCCGCTGGCCGAGTTCAAGACCCACATTGATGCTGTTGTAATAGCGGAAAACCGGGATGCCCACGCCCGCCGTGATGCCGGTCGCGGCAATCTGGCTTCCGTTCAGGCAGAGGTGGGAGAGTTCATGATAAACGCCTGCCCGGTAGGTGAGCCGGCGCAGCCAGTGGCCGCGGCGCACATCATAACGGTTGGGCGTAATCTCGAAACCACCACGGAAACTCTGGGCGACGCCCGTTGCAAAATCAACACCCGGATAGCCGCCGAAATCGATGCCGTTCCAGTCGGCGCGCGTATAGTCGAATCCGACCATCCACTTGTCCGCCCCGCGGATCGTGATGCCTGCACCCAGTTCCGCGGGCATGCGGTAGCTGTCGAGGGTGCCTGTCCGGCTGATGATGGTATCGGTCACAGTGGATGTCTCTCCGTAGGCATAGCGTGTCTCTTCACCCCGCAGGCGTGTCGGAAGCGTATAGGTGAGGCCGATGACCGCACTGGTCGTATTGGAAAAAGGCTGCTCATACTGCAGGCCGAATTTTCCGCCGAAGCAGCTCACGTTGTAGCGCCAGCCGGAAGACAGGGAGCGATAGGACGAACTGCTGCGGAACGTAGCGGAACTGTTGCGGTCGATCTTGCCGAAATAATAATCGGCGTCCGCACCCAGGCTGAGCCGCTTCCACAGGGTCACGCCCGCACCCAGGAAAACCTGGTAGATGCCGCCCGAACCTTCCTTCGTATAGCGGATATCCCCTGCCTCGGCAATCAGCGCGTCAGAGGTTTCGTCCGCCTGGAACTTGTACGATACGGTGCTGTAGGGTGCGATGCCCAGCTTGAAGGCACCCGCACGGGCGATAGGCAGCGACACCGCGACATGATGCATGTTGAAGGTGTTGTTGCCGGACTTCAGGACGCCCGAGGCCGTTTCACTGAGCGAAGTGGCGGCGTTTCCCTGATAGAGCACGTTGCGGTTCTCCAGACCGAAGTCCATCATGAAGGACTTGGCTTCCCGCGCCGTGATTCCGGCAGGATTGAGCAGATTCATGTATCGGACGTTGCGGTCTCCGATCCCGATGCCGCCCATCGAAAGATTATAGCTCGTCCCCTGCCGGATCAGGTCTCCGATTCCGAAAAGGGAATAGGGCGAAAAACCGTTTCCGGCTACAGGGTCCTGGGCCCGGGCGGGCTGGATGGCCGCTGTCAGCAGGAAGGCCGCAAGGGCCGCAAGCAGTATCTTTGTCTTCTTTACCATACTGTTTTTTGCGCGTGCGAAATGCAAAGGTAGTAAAAATTCAAAGATTATACCAAAAAGGACGACAGAACCTTGGCGGCTGCCTGCACAGACTTGACATCCTTCACTTTGAAATGCAGTTTGCCGGCCGATTCCTGCAGACTGATGCCGTCGCGGCGGGCGGCCAGCTGCTGCAGGATCGTGCCGAAGCGCTCCGACTGGAAGAAAGGATGGTTTCTGTCGGCGATGAACCAGGCCAGCATCACGTTATTTTTAAGTACGATCCGTTCGATGCCCAGCTTGGCGGCCGTCATCCGCAGGCGCACCACATCGATCAGTTCCAGGACCGGTGTGGGCACCGGCGCCCCGAAACGGTCGGCGAGATTGGCGGTAAAGCGCTTGAGCAGGTCTTCCGATTTGATGTTGTCGAGTTCCTTGTAGAGACGGATCTTTTCAGAAGGTACATTGACGTACCAGTCCGGGATCATCAGTTCAAGGTCCGTATCGACCTGGGTATCGATTTCGTAGGCAATCCGCTGCAGCACGGGTTCTTCATCCGCGGCGGAACCGCTGTGGGAGAGCACCAGTTCATTCATGGCTTCCTTGAGGATCCGCATGTATGTCTCGAATCCCATTTCGGCCATGAAGCCGGATTGTTCGGCGCCGAGCAGATTGCCGGCTCCGCGGATATCCAGATCCTGCATCGCGATGTTGAAGCCGCTTCCGAGGTCGCTGAAGGCTTCCAGGGCGCGGATGCGCCGGCGGGCATCGTCGGTCAGGGTTTCCTCTTCCGGCACAATAAGATAGCAGTAGGCTTTGACATTGCTGCGCCCCACCCTTCCGCGGAGCTGGTGCAGGTCGCTCAAGCCGAAGCGGTGCGCCCGGTCCACGATCATCGTATTGGCATTGGGAATGTCGATGCCGTTTTCGATGATTGTGGTGGACAGCAGGATGTCATAGTCCCCGTTGATGAATTCCAGGATCTTTCCCTCCAGTTCCCGGGCTTCCATCTGTCCGTGCGCCACACAGATTTCGGCACGGGGACAGATGCGGTGCAGCTTGTCCCGCACGGCGAAGATGTCATCCACACGGTTGTGCACGAAATAGACCTGTCCGCCGCGTTCGAGTTCCCGGTTCAGGATGTCGGCCAGGTACTCTTCATCGAAACGGATGACTTCCGTGGTGACGGGGATGCGGTTGGGCGGCGGCGTGTTGATAATGGAAAGGTCGCGGGCGCCCAGCAGCGAGAACTGCAGGGTGCGCGGAATCGGCGTGGCTGTGAGCGTGAGCGTATCGACCGATGTTTTCATCTGGCGGATTTTTTCTTTGGCCGTGACACCGAATTTCTGCTCTTCATCGATGATCAGCAGGCCCAGGTCCTTGAACTTGAGGCTGCTGTTCAAGATTCGGTGCGTTCCGATGAGGATATCTGTCTTCCCGGAAGCGATATTTTCTGCAATCTGCTTGATTTCCTTTGCGGTACGCAGGCGGCTGATGTAATCCACATTGACCGGGAAGTTCTTTAGACGCGACTTGAAGGTCTGGTAATGCTGCAGGGCGAGGATCGTCGTGGGAACCAGCACCGCCACCTGTTTGCTGTCACATACGGCTTTGAAAGCGGCGCGGATGGCCACTTCCGTCTTGCCGAAGCCCACGTCGCCGCAGACCAGCCGGTCCATCGGATGCAGGCTTTCCATATCCGATTTGACTGCTTCGGTGGCTGTAGCCTGGTCGGGCGTATCTTCATACATGAAGGACGATTCGAGTTCCTGCTGCAGATACGAATCCGGCGAAAAGGCGAAACCGCGTGCCTGCTGCCGCTCCGAATAGAGTTTGATGAGGTCTTCCGCGATATCCTTGACTTTCGACTTGGTATTGCGCTTGAGGTTTTCCCAGGCCTTGCTTCCGAGCCGGTAGATTTTGGGCGGCTCTCCGTCGCGGGACTTGAACTTGGAAATGCGGTGCAGCGAGTGGATGGATACGAACACCACGTCGCCGCCGGCATAGATGAGTTTGACGGCTTCCTGGACATGACCGTTCAGATTGGTCTTGACCAGACCCCCGTACTGTCCGACACCGTGGTCGATATGGACGATGTAATCACCGATGCGCAGGGCATTGAGGTCATTGATGGTCATCTGTTCCGAACGCTCCACCTGCCGGCGGATGCTGATCTTGTGGTAGCGCTCGAAAATCTGATGGTCGGTATAATAACAGTTTCTGGAGGCTTTGTCGATATATCCCTCATGCAGCGAAACCGGCAGGAAGTCCGGTTTTACGCCGCGCAGGATTTCTTTCAGACGCCGCGTCTGGCTTTCGTTCGGGGAAAGGATGGTGACCTTGTAGCCCTGGATCTGATGATGGACGATATCGTCGGAGAGCATCTCGAAGTTCTTGGCAAAAGCCGGTTGGGGCAGGATGCCGTCATCTTCCTTCTCCAGGATATTGTCGCGCAGGTCCCAGATGGTGGTTCCTTCCGGCAGGATATCCTGAAAGCTCGCGTGTTCGCTTTCCTGGCCGATTTCATCGAGATTCGGATAAATGGCCACCGACGGCAGCGGATCGCCGACGGACAACTGGTTGTCCGGATTGAAATAGCGAATCGATTCGATCTCATCACCGAAGAAATCGATGCGGAAAGGCTTTTCATCGGCAAAAGAGAAAATATCCACCAGTGAACCGCGGAGGGCGAATTCTCCGGGCTCCGTCACAAAATCAGCCTTCCGGAAACCGTCGTTGAAAAGGGTTTCACTGATAACGTCGCGGGATAGGGATTCGCCTTTCCGCAGCGTCAGCAAAGAAGAACGGATGGATTTGGTCCGAAGCACCCGCTCGCCCATGGCATCGGTATAGGTTACGATGACCGTGGAGGAAATAATTTCTTTCTTCCAGAGTTCCCGCGTTATCTGGTAGGATCCTTCTTTCGGGACGACCGGACTCTTGTCCCATTTCGCAATGGCGGAAAGGGCTGCCGTGCGCTGCAGCAGCGCCGTACTTTTCTTATACTCCGACTTTTCAGCGGAAGAGGGAAAATAGAACAGATTCTCCTCGCAGAAAAAATTGTCAAGGTCGGAAGCCAGGTAATAGGCCAGTTTCTTGTTGTCTGCAATCACGACGTGAAGCGCACCTTCAGGGGCGCGCTTCACGGCATTGGCGATATAGACGGCTTTCGCGGAACAGATCATAGTGCGGGTTCCTCCGACAGGATGCTGTCGTAGAGACGCTTGATATCTGCCTTGTTGATGCCGCCGGCTTTATACTGCTTCTCCATCATCTTTTCCGTCACCTGGAAATTGTTATCTTCCAGCCTGTACAGCGCATGCATATAGAACTGGGCCAGTGCAACGTCGAAATAGTTCTTTCCATTGCCGCGCTTGAGCGGGAAGATGCGGGCGCGGCGTTCGAGCGCCTGGTCGCACATCAGGCAGTTGTCGCTCTCTGCCGTCTTGCACATATAAGCCGGCTGGTCGGCACCTGCTGCGGCGAAAAGCGGAATGGCGATACCGCACGGCGGATAACCGAGAACGGTCCACATCACGGTCAGGTCGGGATTCTCACCTTTTTTGACGCCTTTGACCACAATCGAGGCGCTGGTGCTGCGGCGCGGAATGAAATCCTGGTCGATGTACCAGCCTTCCGGAGCGAGTTCCGGATTCTTGTTGAGGTCCACGCCCAGCAGCGAGTGATAGTAGCTGCGGGACAGGTTGTTGAAAATCCACTGCGGCGTAACGTCCACACCCTGGATCCAGGCCTTGTGGAAGATTTCGTTGGCCGTATTGTAACGGACATATCCCATTCCATCATCTTTGCGGCCGGTATAGGAGTGATTGGTATAGACCAGAAAACCTTCGGGAGCGATCTTCGGATCGTTCACGTCGATCTTGGTCCAGGTCGTGTTGTTCACTTCATAATAGGCAGCACCGCCTTCCGCGTCGATCACGCCGAAATTGGCTTCCACTCCGCGGGGCTTCTTCATCTTGTCGAGCATTTTTTCAAAATCCTGCAGGGTCCGGCAGCTTGCCAGCGCCTGATACATCACAACGCCTTCCTGATCTTCGAAATCGGCTTTTTCAACCTGAAGATTGTAGGAAGCGGTATTCATGATGGAAAAACCGGCTTCATTGGTTCCGGTCCAGACCTCTCCGTCCTGGACGTCGCTGTTGACCAGGCCGATGAAACCGTATTTGCGTCCGTTTCCGGCCGGGAAGTATTCGATGCGGTTATTCAGTTCGCCCGTATCGCGGTGCTTCCAGAGCAGCGGACGACCGTCGGGTGTGGCTTTTCCAGTAAAGATGGCCGAAGTGCAGGCATCGGCTTCCAGGGTGGAAAACAGCGCTGCGATCAGCAGCAGGCTAAGAGAAAAGATCTTTTTCATAATTGGGATTGAATTTTCCTAAATGTTTGTATGCCAATTCCGTCACGACACGACCACGTGGCGTTCTGGTGAGGAATCCTTCTTTGATCAGGAAGGGTTCATAGACTTCTTCCAATGTACCGACATCTTCACTGATGGCTGTGGCGATGGTACCGGCCCCGACCGGACCGCCGCCGAACTTGTCGATGATCGTGCTGAGGATCTTGTTGTCGATGGCGTCCAGGCCGCGGGTGTCGATATTGAGCGCATTGAGTGCGAAACGTGCGATCTCCAGGTCAATCGTGCCGTTGCCCCGCACCTGGGCGAAATCCCGCACCCGGCGCAGCAGCGAATTGGCGATACGCGGCGTACCGCGGCTGCGGAGGGCGATTTCGCGGGCTGCCTCGTCTTCGATGCCGATGTCCAGGATGCTGGCGCTTCGCTTGATGATGTTGAAAAGAACCGGGGCGTCATAGTATTCCAGATGGCACTGGATGCCGAAACGGGCCCGGAGCGGCGAAGTCAGCAGGCCGCTTCGGGTGGTGGCTCCGATCAGCGTGAAGGGATTGAGTGAGATCTGCACGCTGCGCGCGCCCGGACCCTTGTCGATCATGATATCGATCCGGTAGTCTTCCATCGCGGAATAGAGGTATTCCTCCACAATGGGACTGAGCCGGTGAATCTCATCGATGAACAGGACATCCCCGTTTTCCAGGGAAGTCAGCAGCCCGGCCAGGTCGCCGGGTTTGTCGAGGATGGGACCGGAAGTGATTTTCAGGTTCACCCCCAGTTCCTGGGCTACAATATGGGCCAGCGTCGTCTTTCCAAGGCCCGGAGGACCGTGGAAAAGAACATGGTCGAGCGCTTCCCCGCGAAGCATGGCAGCCTTGACGAAGATCTTCAGATTGTCGAGCACCTTGTCCTGACCGGAAAACTGGTCGAAGGACTGGGGCCGGATCATCTTGTCGAACTCGTTTTCTTTATAGGTAAGTTCCGTCCGCGGATTGAATTCGTCTGCCATCACGTCAAATCTTTGTCAACAGCACAAATTTAATAAATAAAATTTTTTAAAAAGACTTTCCGGGTATTTCTTAGCCTGTTGAAACTGTTGATAATTCTTTCTTTCCAAGTTTTCCCCGATTTTTTCAACAGAAAACAAACACCCGTTCCTCCTATGGATGAAACGGGTGTCGGTTTTGTGGATAATCCATCCGGGACGGTTTGTTGAAAAGCGGCTTGTTGAGAATCGTCGGATAAGTGCGTTCCTGTCTGTCCTTTTTCAACAGCGGCCGGAAATATCAACAAATTCCCAAGGTTTTCAACTAGTCTTTGAACTTCGCCTTGAGGAATTCCCGGTTGAGGCGGGCGATATGGCTGACCGTAATATGCTTCGGGCATTCCATTTCGCAGGCACGGGTGTTGGTGCAGGCACCGAAGCCCAGCTCGTCCATCTTGGCTACCATGGCTTTCGCACGGCGTGCGCCTTCGATCTTGCCTTGCGGAAGCAGGGCGAGCGAACTTACGCGGGCCGCCACGAAGAGCATGGCCGAACCGTTCTTGCAGGTAGCCGCGCAGGCGCCGCAACCGACGCAGGAGGCTGCATCCATGCTTTCATCGGCATTCTTCTTCGGAATGGGAATCGCATTGGCATCAGGCACACCGCCGGTATTGACGCTGATGAAGCCGCCGGCCTGCAGGATCTTGTCGTAGGCGCCACGGTCCACGACCAGGTCCTTGATCACCGGGAAACCGCGGCTGCGCCAGGGTTCGATGGTGATGGTGCTGCCATCCTTGAATTTGCGCATATAGAGCTGGCAGGTGGTCACGCCGCTCTCCGGACCGTGGGCACGGCCGTTGATGTAGAGCGAGCAGGCACCGCAGATACCCTCGCGGCAGTCATGGTCGAACGACACGGGGCCGCTCTGCTTGCCGTGGCAGCCGGCATCGAACTTGACCGGGTCGATTTTTTCACGGATCAGCTGCTCGTTGAGGATATCCATCATCTCCAGGAAAGAAGTGCCTTCCGAGATGTCCTTCACCTGATAGGTCTCAAAGTGTCCTTTGCTTTTCGCGTCTCTCTGACGCCAAACTTTCAACGTAAAATTCATATCACTTCTTTCTAAAGATTAGTCTTTGTAGTTGCGGGTCGCCACGTGAGCGAATTCAAACTTGAGCGGCTCCTTGTGGAGTTCCGGCGTCTTGTCATCACCCTTGTACTCCCAGGCGGAAACATACATGTAGTTGACATCGTCACGCTTGGTCTCACCTTCTTCGGTCTGCATTTCCTCACGGAAGTGACCGCCGCAGGATTCATTGCGGTTGAGGGCGTCACGGGCCATCAGTTCGCCGATTTCAAGGAAGTCGGCCACGCGGAGGGCTTTTTCGAGTTCCTGGTTGAACACGCCCGTCTCACCGGCTACATAGACATTGGACCAGAATTCCTTCTTTAGGTTCTGGATCAGTTCAATGGCTTTCTTCAGGCCGGCTTCGTTGCGGGCCATGCCGACATATTCCCACATGATGTGGCCCAGTTCCTTGTGGAAAGCATCCACGGTCTTGGTGCCCTTGATGTTCATCAGCTTGTCGATCTTGGCCTGGACCGCTTTCTCGGCGGCTTCGAATTCCGGCGCGTTGGTGTCGGTCTTCGGTTCCTTGAACTTGCTGGCCAGGTAGTCACCGATGGTGTACGGCAGGATGAAGTAGCCGTCGGCCAGACCCTGCATCAGGGCCGAAGCGCCGAGGCGGTTGCCGCCGTGGTCGGAGAAGTTGGCCTCACCGATGGCATACAGACCCGGAATGGTGGTCATCAGGTTGTAGTCAACCCACAGACCGCCCATCGTATAGTGGATGGCCGGATAGATCATCATCGGTTCTTCGTGCGGATCCACGTCGGTGATTTCCTTGTACATGTCGAAGAGGTTTCCGTAGCGCTGGTCCACGACGTCGCGGCCGAGGCGCTTGAAAGCATCCTGGAAATCGAGGAACACGGCCTTGCCGGTGTTGTTCACGCCATAACCTGCGTCGCAGCGCTCCTTGGCGGCACGGGAAGCCACGTCACGCGGGACGAGGTTGCCGAAAGCCGGGTAGCGGCGCTCGAGGTAGTAGTCGCGGTCTTCTTCCGGAATCTGGGAACCTTTGATCTTGCCTTCCTGGAGTTTCTTGGCGTCTTCGAGTTTCTTGGGAACCCAGATGCGGCCGTCGTTGCGGAGCGATTCGGACATCAGGGTCAGCTTGGACTGCTGGTCCCCGTGGATCGGGATGCAGGTCGGGTGGATCTGCGCGAAGCAGGGATTTGCGAAGAATGCACCTTTCTTATAGCACTGCCATGCGGCCGAACCGTTGGAGTTCATGGCATTGGTGCTCAGGAAATAGGTATTGCCGTAACCGCCGGAAGCCAGGACCACGGCGTGGGCGCCGAAACGCTCGATCTTGCCGTTGGTCAGGTTGCGGGCGATGATGCCTTTGGCTTCGCCATTGATGATGACCAGGTCGAGCATCTCATGGCGCGGATAAGACTTCACGTGGCCATTGGCGATGGCACGGTTGAGGGCGGCATAGGCACCCAGCAGCAGCTGCTGTCCGGTCTGGCCGCGGGCGTAGAAGGTACGGGAGACCTGCGCACCGCCGAACGAACGGTTGTCGAGCAGTCCGCCGTAGTCGCGGGCAAAGGGAACGCCCTGGGCGACGCACTGGTCGATGATGTTGTTGCTCACCTCGGCCAGGCGGTACACGTTGGCTTCACGGCTGCGGTAGTCGCCGCCTTTGATGGTGTCGTAGAACAGACGATAGACGGAGTCGTTGTCGTTCTGGTAGTTTTTGGCGGCGTTGATACCACCCTGTGCGGCGATGGAGTGCGCACGACGCGGGGAATCGCTGATGCAGAACACCTTGACATTGTAACCCAGTTCACCCAGGGAAGCAGCTGCAGACGCTCCGCCCAGACCGGTACCGATCACGATGATCTCCATTTTGCGCTTGTTGGCAGGACTCACGACTTTGATGTCGGCTTTATGCTTCGACCATTTCAGTTCGAGCGGTCCTTCCGGAACCTTAGAAATCAATTCAGTCATATATGATCTAATTTAAGTGTTTCAAAAACATACAAATGTCGGAAAAATCAAAGATATTTGCAATTATTTGTATCTTTACTGACGAAATTTTAGGATTTACAATGATGAAAACATGCAAAATCATCCTTTTCTGCCTTCTGATGAGCTCAGTTGCGCTTTCTTGCGGGGTTGCCCGGCAGACGGCCCAGGAGCGTGAGGCTCTGGTAGATGCCATCGAAGACAGCGAGTTCATTCTGGATATTACCGAGATCATGCCCTTCGGTTATCCTTCCCGTGCTTCGACGGGTGAATATGCGCTCCGCGTCGATGATGAAACCGTGACCACCCGGCTTCCCTTCATCGGTGACAGCCGGATGCCCATGATGTCTTCCGATGAAATTTCCATCGTTTTCGAGAAGGAAAAAGTGGATATGGCGAAAGATTTCAGTGCTGCTTCCCGCGGTGAATACCGTTTCCGTTTCAAGGGAGGAAAAGGACTGGACCAATGGACTGTCAATCTTCAATTGTTCGACAGCGGAAAGGCCTATATCCGCTGTGTGAGCACAAGTGGCAGGCAAATGAGTTATATGGCTAATGTCGTGGTTCCTAAAGATGAAGATTAATAATATTATCGCATTTACAATGCTGGCAGTTTTGCTGCAGACGCCGCTCTTTGCCGAGAGGCGCATCGATTTTGTTCCCCAACCCGTCCGCGTGCAGTACAGCAGCGATGCGGATGCACACTTTACCTTCGACAAAAATGTCCGGATCGTCGGAGGCGATCCGTTCAACGCAAGTTATCTGCAAACCCATCTTGCACGGGTATTCAATCCTCTGGGAGACAGCTGGGTACGCGAAGGCGACCGCAGCATCGAGTTTGTCCGCGTCAAATCGTTCCCCGAGGAGGGATACGCCATCGAGGTCTCCCCTTCCCGGATCCTGGTCAGTTCTTCGACCCGTGCCGGCGAGTTCTATGCCATCCAGACCCTGCTTCAGATGCTGCCCGCACAGGTGTACCGGCGCGCCGAAGGTCCGGATGCCATGCTCATCCGGCAGTGGGAGGTTCCGTGCATGGAGATCCAGGACCAGCCCCGCTTCGAATGGCGCGGCAGCATGCTCGATGTCTCGCGCAACTTCTTTGACAAGGCCTATATCCTCCGCCATCTCGATTGGCTGGCTTACCATAAGATCAACAAGTTCCACTGGCATCTGGTCGATGACAACGGCTGGCGGATCGAGATCAAGAAGTATCCCAAACTGACGCAGGAAGGTGCCTGGCGCGGCCGTGACGAAGTGCTGATGCCGGCCTATAATTCCGGGGAAGAACGCTATGGCGGTTTCTATACCCAGGACGACATCCGGGAAATCGTCGCCTATGCTTCGCAGCGCAACATCGAGATCATTCCCGAAATCGATCTTCCGGGACACTCCAAGGCGCTGGCAACGACCTATCCCGAGATCCTCTGCCATCATGGGGAAGAACTCCTCAGCGTCCAGGGTGAAACCCGCAATGTCATCTGCGTCAGCAGCGAACATACCTATAAGATGCTCGACAACATCTTCAAGGAAGTCGCCGGGCTCTTTCCTTCGAAATACATCCACATCGGCGTCGAAGAGGTCGTCACCGAATCGTGGAAATACTGCCCCGACTGCCAGGCGCTGATGAAAAAACTCGGATATACCGAAGAGCGCCAGCTGCTGGGTTATTTCGGGGAACGGATGCAGAAGATGCTGGCCAAATACGGCAAGAAGGTGGAAGCCTGGGAAGACGTGGTGGAAGCCAAGACCATCGGCCGCGACAATCTGGTGCTGGTCTGGCACAACCAGAAAGTGATGCAGAAAGCCCTGGATGCCGGCTATCCGGTCGTCACCCAGAACTGCGAGTATCTCTATTTCGACATGAAGCATACGTCCGCCGAACGCGGCCATACCTGGGCTGCGATCATCGATATTGAAAAGGTTTACTCCTTCGATCCGATGCAGCACCTTGACCTGTCGGACGGCAAGGACAAACTGATCCGCGGCCTGCAGGGAGGTCTCTGGACCGAGATGTTGTACTATCCGCCCCATTTCTCCGAATACCAGATCTTCCCGAGACTCTGCGCCATGGCGGAAGCCGCCTGGACGCCGCAGGAACAACGCAACTATGCCGATTTCGATGGCCGCCTGTCCCGGACCCATTTTGAAAGGATGTGGAATATGGGGATCCGATTCCGGATTCCGGCACCGTATGTCGATGCACAGGGCAATGTGCGCTGCCCTTATCCCAATATGGTCGTCCGTTATACCTTCGACGGCACGGAGCCGACCGTCAGTTCGCCGGTCGTGACCGGCCGGATTGTGACCGACCATCCCGAACGGTTGCGTTTCGCCACGTTCTATGCCGATGTGAAGAGCATTACGGTTGAGGTTCCGGGTGCCCGCAAGTATTTGAAACCAGCTGTCAAGGTCAGTTCTTCCATGGAAGCAGTCAAGCGGCTGCCTGTCGAGAACCTGGCGCTGTACGAGAAGCGCAAATATATGCGGACCGCCAATCCGCCGCAGAAAGGCGACCAGGTGCTCTTCACCTTCGAAGAACCCTTGACCTGCCACGCGATTACCGTCCAGACCAACGACCCGGTGAACCAGTTCTTCGGCATCACGCAAGGTCATGTCGAGGTCTGCTATGCCGGCAGCGATCAGTTTGTGCCGGCAGGAAGCTTCGATATGTACAACCGGGTTCGCATCTGCCCGGAAAAAGCGGTCAAGGCTGTCAAGATCGTCGTCGACGGCCCTTGCGAAGGCAAGGCAGTCAGTATTCAACCCCTTATCATTGAATAATATGGAGTTTTTCACCACTGCTGCCGGCATCACGGTCCATGTCTGGGATACGCGCGACGAAAGATGCCCGGTCAAGCCGGGGTCTCTCGTCCTCCTGCACGGCTATCTCGAGACCATGTATATCTACACCGAACTGGTGGAGGCATTGAAAGACCGCTATCGCGTGATCGTCATCGATATGCCCGGCCACGGACTGACCGATTCCGCGCCTGCCGACGAGGCCGGCCACCGGGTCAATTCGCTGGAATTCCAGGCCCGCGTCGTGGCCGCTGTCCTCGACAAATGCGGTGTGGACAAGGCGGTCATCGCCGGTCATTCCATGGGCGGTTATGTGACGCTCCAGTTCCTCAAAGATTTTCCGGAACGGGCGCAGGCCGCCATCTTGCTCCATTCGAATCCCTATGCGGATTCTCCGGAAAAGCAGGCTGACCGTCAGCGTGAAGAACAAATGATTGCGGATGGAAAACTGCTCTCGCTGGCCGCTCTTTCGATTCCCAAAATGTATGCGGAAGAGAATCTCCGCGCCTGTGACGAAAAGATCCGCGAGACCGTCGAACTTTGTGAGACACACGATCCGGAGGGCATCATTGCCTCTCTGGAAGGGCTTCGGACGCGGCCGGACCTGCAATCCGTGATGCAGGCTCCGCCCGTTCCCCTGATGCTGGTCCATGGGGATCACGACAACTTCCTGCCGCTGGAAAAAGTGGAAACGATGAAGGAATCCTTCCCGAAGGTCCGTTATGAACTGGTTCCGGGTACGGGACACAATTCCTTCGTCGAGCGGCTGGACGCTGTGGTCGCGCTTCTTACCAGAGAAAATTGTTGAACGGGTAGCGTCCCGCATGAATCTCCGCAACCATCTTGTAAAGATCGTTGCGGAGTTTGTCTATGCCCGTTTTCTCCAGGGCCGACAGGAAGATGCATGGTGTATGCTCCCGTGAGATCCAGGTATGTTTGAGTTCATCGAGCGAATAGTTCTTCATCTGTTTTTCCTGCAGCGAGAACTCATCGTACGGCTCGTAATGGTAGGCGTCGATCTTGTTGAATACCATATAGACCGGCTTGTCCTGCGCACCGATGTCCTTGAGCGTCTGGCTCACGACGCGGATCTGGTCTTCGAAGTTCGGATGGGAGATATCCACCACATGCATCAGGATATCCGCTTCCCGCACTTCATCGAGCGTACTCTTGAACGATTCGACCAGCTGCGTGGGAAGTTTGCGGATGAAACCCACCGTGTCGCTGAGCAGGAATGGCACGTTTTCGATGACAACCTTGCGCACGGTCGTGTCCAGCGTGGCGAACAGCTTGTTTTCGGCAAACACGTCGCTCTTGGCCAGCAGGTTCATGATGGTGCTCTTGCCCACGTTGGTATAACCCACCAGCGAAATCCGCACCATCTGGCCGCGGTTCGAGCGCTGGGAGGCCATCTGGCGGTCGATCTTCTTGAGCTGTTCCTTGAGCCGCGAGATCTTGTCCAGCACGATGCGCCGGTCGGTCTCCAGCTGGCTTTCACCCGGGCCGCGCATGTTGAGGCCGCCCTTGCCGCCGCGCTGCCGTTCCAGGTGCGTCCACATGCCGGTCAGGCGGGGATACAGATACTGGTATTGCGCCAGTTCCACCTGCGTCTTGGCGTAGGCGGTCTGGGCGCGGTCGGCGAAGATGTCGAGAATCAGGCCGGTCCGGTCCACGACGCTGCAGTGGTGATCGGGCCATTTTGCATTGATTTCCCGCTCGATATTGCGCATCTGGGAAGGCGAAAGCTCGTCGTCGAAAAGGACGTAATCGATCTCGTTTGCCCGGACGTAGTCTTTGATTTCCTGTAATTTACCTGCTCCGATATAGGTCCTCGGATTGGGATGGTCCAGCCGCTGGGTGAAACGCTTCTCCCCCACCACCCCCGCGGTCAGGGCCAGGAACTGCAGTTCGTCAAGATACTCCTTGACCTGCGCCTCGTCCTGCTGCTGGGTGATGATCGCCACGAACACGGCGGTCACGATGCTGTTGTCAACGGTCTCATACATATTTGCAAAAATACGATTATATTTGTAAAAAATAACGCTGCTATGAAGAGATTTTGCCTTTCCTTCGTGCTGCTGGCGCTTTGCGTGAGCGCATTCGCACAGACTTCCGGCCGCGGCCGCATCCGTGATTTCGGCATCGAGCCGGGGATTTTCAAAACGGGAACCTACAATGCCATCACCGACGTCCCGGGCGTCAAGGTCGGCCAGGTTACGATCATTGAAGGCGACAACGTCCGGACCGGCGTCACGGCCATCGTGCCGCACGACGGCAATATCTTCCGCAAGAAATGTCCTGCCGCCATTTTTGCGGGCAACGGCTTCGGCAAACTGGCCGGCGTGACGCAGGTCAAGGAACTTGGCAACATCGAAACCCCTATCGTACTGACGAATACCTTGTCGGTAGCCCAAGGCATCGAAGGCGTTCTGAACTACACGCTCAACCAGCCGGGCAATGAAAATGTACGCAGTGTCAACGCCATTGTCGGTGAAACCAACGACGGCGGGCTCAACGACATCCGCGGCCGCCACGTCAAGGCCGACGATGTGGTGAAAGCCATCCTCAGCGCCAAGAGCGGTCCGGTGGAAGAAGGCTGTGTCGGCGCCGGTACGGGCACGATCTGCTTCGGTTGGAAAGGCGGTATCGGTACTTCCTCGCGCGTGTTGCCGGCCGATCTGGGCGGCTATACGGTCGGCGTCCTGGTGCAGACCAATTACGGTGGCATCCTCGAGATCGACGGTGTCCCTGTCGGGCAGCGCCTGGGCCAGTACAGCTATAAGAAGAGCGTCGAAAATCCCGACTATCTGATGAGCCCCGACGGTTCCTGTATGATGGTTGTCTTCACCGACGCCCCGCTGGACGCCCGCAACCTGGAGCGCCTGGCCAAACGCGCGATGATGGGCATCGCCAAGACGGGCGGTATCGCCTCCAACGGCAGCGGCGACTATGTGATTGCCGTGAGCGTCAATCCGGAGAACCTGATCGACGAGAACACGGAGCGCTACTATCCCACCCTGCTCCACAACGACGATATGAGCCCGCTCTTCGAAGCGACCATCGAAGCCACGGCCGAAGCCCTCTGGAATTCCCTCTTTATGGCCACCGATATGAAAGGCCGTGACGGCGCCTTCGTCCCCGCCCTTCCCATCGAATCGGTCCTCCAGGCGATGAAACAGCCGATTTTGAAATAATAAATGGCTGCCTCGAAAGAGGCAGCCATTCGTTGTGTAAAAAAGCCTTGTTTAGCGGAGCTGGAACACGACCGGGAAGTTGTAGACCACTTTCACCGGACGCTCTCTCTGTTTGCCAGGCGTCCACTTCGGAGACATCTTGACGATACGGACAGCCTCTTTGTCAAGCGAGGAGTCCACGCCACGCAGCACCTTCACGTCGCTGACGGAACCGTCGGTGTTGACCGTGAACTGGAGCGTCACGCGGCCCTGCACGCCGTTTTCCTTGGCGATTTCAGGATACTGGAGGTTCTTGTTGACCCAAGCGGAGAACGTGTTGGCGTCACCGCCCTGGAATTTCGGTTTCTCCTCCACGAGTGCGAACGGAATGGCTTCCTCTTCGACCACTTCTTCCTCGACGGCTGCGTGGTAGTCCATGATTTCAACACCGAGGTTGGCGTTGTCTTCCATGTCGATGAAGAGGTCGTCGTTGACCTGGATGTCATCGTCCACGATGTCGATGATGTCGGAAAGTACCGGAACCTTCGGAATCTCCGGGGGGACTTCCTGCTGTTCCTGCGTGTTGATGATCTCTTCTTCTTCGATGGTCTGGGTCTGAGCCGTCAGGTCCATCGTTTCGACCTTGTCAGAAGTGGACCACTCGAATGCGAGAAGGCAGATGGCAAGCGATGCGATCAGGCCGATCTCAAGGAACATCAAGTTCTTCTTCTGCAGATCTGCTTTGGGAGTAATTTTGCTTTCCATATCGTTACGTTTTTTTCTTTTGTTTCTTTCAAGTTTCGCGCCGTAAACGACACTAGTACCCAAAATTAAGAAGAAAAAATCAATTAATCCAATTTTTCTTTCAAAAAATTGTTGACAACTTTTCGGCTTTTTCGGCCAAACCGCTGATAATTAGCGAGATAAAATCTTGCTCTCGTAAAGCACGTTATTAACAATCTTCACGGCAGCAGCGCTCTTTTCGAAAGCGGCCTTCTCTTCAGCGGTCAGATCATACTTGAGGATCTTCTCGCAGCCTTTCTTGCCGATGACGGCAGGGACGCCGATGCAGAGGTCTTCCTGGCCGTATTCGCCTTCGAGGTAGCAGCAGCACGGGAATACTTTCTTCTCGTCGAGGAGGATGGACTTGACCATGGCAGCGCAGGATGCACCCGGTGCGTACCAGGCGGAGGTGCCCAGGAGTTTGGTCAGGGTTGCACCGCCGACCATCGTGTCAGCAACGACTTTCTGTGCGACGGCTTTGCCCAGGAGTTTGGTCACAGGCATGCTCTTGCAGGTAGCTTTGCTCAGCAGCGGGATCATCGTGGTGTCGCCGTGTCCGCCGATCACGATACCTTCAACATCGCTCGGAGCGGCTTTCAGCGCCTGGCTCAGATAGTAGCAGAAGCGGTTGCTGTCGAGCTGGCCGCCCATGCCGATGACGCGGCTCTTCGGCAGGCCGGTGGCCTTGAGGGTCAGGTAGGTCATCGTGTCCATCGGGTTGGAGATGATGATGAAGATGGCTTTCGGGGAATACTTCAGCGCGTTGGAAACCACGCCGTTGACGATGCCGGCGTTCACGCCGATGAGTTCCTCGCGGGTCATGCCCGGTTTGCGGGGGATACCCGAGGTAACCACGACCACGTCGGAGTTGCGGGTAGCCGCATAGTCGTTGGTGACGCCTTTGATACGGGTGTTGAAGCCGTACATTTTGGCGGTCTGCATCATATCGATAGCCTTACCCTCGGAGAGACCTTCCTTGATGTCGAGAAGAACGAGATCCGAGCAGATCTTCAGATGTGCAATGGCGTTTGCACAGGTAGCGCCCACGTTGCCGGCGCCGATGACTGTAACTTTAGACATAATGATTATTTGTTTGAGTAGTTTTTGATTTTATGTAATTTTGTCATTTGTAATCCGCAAAGGTATAAATTTTTATGATTCGGTATTTCACGGAAGACACGACTTTCACGCTGAAAGGCAAACGTCTGATAAGCAAATGGTTGAAGCAGGTTGCCCAGGAAAACGGCCACGTTTTGGGCGAACTTAACTACATTTTTTGCTCCGATCCGTACCTGCTGGCTATCAACCAGCAATTTCTGGACCACGACTATTTTACGGACATCATCACTTTCGACAACTCCGACGACTTCTTCCAGGAGACGGGTAGGAAAGGGGTGAGTGCCGATATTTATATCAGTATCGATACGGTCAAGGCAAATGGCGCGGCTTACGGAGAGGGCTTCGAGCGCGAACTTCACCGCGTGATTGTCCATGGCCTGCTGCACCTGGTCGGGTACGATGACGTGTCGGAGTGGAAGCAGCGCCGGATGCGCGCGGCGGAAAACCGCGCCTTGAAATTGCTGGATGCCATGCGGGCAGGGGAGTAGGGGGTTTTACGGATGGTAGCCGAGTACGACATTATTGTAGTAGGTGCGGGTCATGCAGGGTGCGAAGCGGCCGTCGCGGCTGCGCGCCTTGGGTCGCGTGTCTTGCTGGTGACCCAGGACATGAACAAGATTGCCCAGATGTCGTGCAACCCGGCCATTGGTGGCATTGCCAAAGGACAGCTTGTCCGGGAGATCGATGCGCTCGGTGGATGCTCCGGCATCGTGACGGACGCTTCGACCATCCAGTTCCGGATGCTCAACCGTTCGAAGGGTCCTGCGATGTGGAGTCCCCGCGCCCAATGTGACAAATTGAACTTTTCGCTGAACTGGCGTTATGTACTCGAAAATACCTGTGGCTTAGACATTTGGCAAGATTCTGTCGTCGAATTAACCTTCCGAGAATCGAAAATTTCCGGGGTCCGACTGGGGATGGGTGCTGAATTTGGCGCCAAATCCGTCATTCTGACGGCTGGGACTTTCCTCGAAGGCCGTCTTTTTGTGGGAACTGAAATGACGGAAGGGGGCAGATTAGGGGAGTTGCCTTCGAAAGGACTTTCCGCACAACTGGCCGCACGCGGCCTGTCGGTCGGTCGGATGAAGACCGGCACGCCGCCCCGGATCGATGTCCGGTCGCTCGACCTTTCCCGGCTTGAGCGACAAGATGGCGACCCAGTCCCGGAGCGTTTTTCTTACCTTCCGGTTCCGACGGCCATCCAGCAGGGTAGGGAGCAGAAGTGCTGCTACCAGGTCCATACGAATACGCGGGTTCACGACATCCTGCGTACCGGTTTCGACCGGTCTCCGCTCTTTACGGGGAAGATTCACGGCATTGGTCCGCGTTATTGCCCGTCTATTGAAGACAAGCTCCGGACTTTCGCCGACAAGGATTCCCATCTGCTCTTTCTTGAACCGGAAGGGTGGAATACCTATGAATATTATCTGCAGGGTTTTTCGTCGTCGCTTCCCCTGGAAGTTCAGATCGAAGCGCTGCGAGCCATTGAGGGTCTGGAATCCGTGCGGATCTTCCGGCCGGCTTATGCCGTTGAATATGACTTCTTTGATCCGACGCAACTTCAGGCGACGCTCGAATCGCGGGTCATCCCCGGGCTGTATCTTGCGGGCCAGGTCAACGGAACAACCGGTTACGAAGAGGCGGCGGCACAGGGCTTGATGGCCGGTATCAATGCCCACCTCAAGCTCGCTGGCAAAGAGCCGCTGGTCTTGAAACGCGATGAGGCGTATATCGGTGTCCTGATTGACGACCTGATCACAAAAGGTGTCGATGAACCCTACCGGATGTTTACCTCCCGTGCCGAGTTCCGAATCTTACTGCGGCAGGACGACGCCGACCGTCGTCTTACACCTATAGGCCGTAGCATCGGTCTGGTGGATGTTTTTCGTTGGCAAGTCTTACAAAGCAAATGGGAAGCGGTTGACCATCTTACAAAATGCCTTGATGAGACTTCTTTGAAACCCGAGGTAATCAATCCGTATCTTCTCAAAGTCAGATCTACGCCGATTGATAGTTCCAAACGAGCCTCCGATCTCCTCGTTCGGCCCGATGTTACCTTGTCGGATCTCCTCCCATTTGTCTCGAATGTTCCACGTGGAACTGTAGAAGGTCATACCCGTCTTGACCGGGTATCTGATTTGTTGCCGTTGCAGATGCCTTGGGCAGGTAGGGAAGAACCCGCCGTCATTCGCTTTGACGAAAAAGAGGTTTATGATGCCGCGGAAATCCGTATCAAGTATGCCGGATACATCGAACGGGAGAGGCTGCAAGCCGAAAAGATTCATCGCCTCGAGAATCTGACTATCCCAGAAGATTTCGACTTTTTCAAGATAACGGCGCTTTCGATGGAGTGTCGGATCAAACTTGACCGCTATCGTCCTCGTACGATTGCGCAAGCCTCGCGGATTTCTGGAGTCTCTCCCGCCGACATTTCTGTCCTTCTTGTTTATTTCGGGCGTTAGTATCCAATGTTCCACGTGGAACATTGCTCGGATACGTAGCCGCGGATGGTTTTTTGCCGAGCGAGCATTTTTCTGCGAGCGAGGTGAAAAACCGGAGCCGCCATGTCATAATAGAATTATATAAAAATACTTAGTCGGTGTTAATTAAGTATTCAGAAATTTTTTGTAAATTGCGTATCTAAATTTTTGTAACACGCCTGTAACACTATGGAAATCCTGCGCACCTTCGATTTGCTCGAGAATCTCAAGAGCTATCCACCCAAGGATGACATCCTGGCCCGCCGCACACGGGGGAAATGGATCAAGTACAGTATTGATCAGTACTACGAAATCTCCCATACGGTGGCGTATGGCCTCCTGGCCCTGGGATTCAAACCGGGTACCAAGGTGATTACGATCACCAACAACCGCCCGGAATGGAATTTTATGGATATGGGCATCAATCTGGCGCGGATGATCCATATTCCGGTTTACAGCACCCTCAGCAAAGATGATTACCTGCATATCTTCAATCATTCCGATGTGGAATTGATTGTCGTGGGTACGCCGGCCCTTTACAAGCGTGTGGCGCCGATTGCTGCCCAGGTGGACCGGGAGATCCGCTTCCTGATGATGGACGATTCCGATGAGGTGATGTCCCTGGCCAAACTCTATGAATTGGGACGCGAAAACAAGGCGCGTTTTGCCCCGGTGGTGGAAGAAAACAAGAAAACCATCAGCCCGGATGAGTGTGCAAGCATCGTCTATACGTCCGGTACCACCGGCCTGCCGAAAGGTGTGATGCTCTCGCATCGCAACATGATGTTCAATTCACACGGCCATGCGATCCGGCAGACCAAGAACTATAGCCACAAGATGGTGAGTTTCCTGCCCCTTTGCCACGTGTACGAGCGTACGATGAACTACGAATACCAGGAGCTGGCCATCAGCATCTATTACGCCGAAAGCCTGGCAACCATCGCATCGGACCTGAAAGACTGCCATGCAGACGGCTTCTGTGCCGTACCGCGCGTACTTGAAATGATGTACGGCAAACTGGAGGACGCCGGCAAGAAACTCACAGGTTTCAAGCGCAAGATCTACGATGCCGCCTGGAAGTATGCCAATACCTTCGACAATGAGAATACAGGCTGGTTCTACCTGCAGAAACAGAAACTTTTCGACAAGTTGGTTTACAGCAAGTGGCGCGAGAATCTGGGCGGACACGAGATGCTGGTGGTCAGCGGGGGCTCGTCCATCCAGGCCAAGATTGTCCGGACATTCAATGCGGCCAAGCTCTATATCTTCGAGGGCTACGGCATGACGGAGACCTCTCCGGTCATCGCCGTCAATTCGCCGGCCGACAAATACAATGTCATCGGGACCGTGGGCAAGGCGATGGATGGGACGGAACTTTCCTTCGCCGAAGACGGCGAAATTCTGACCCGCGGCCCGCACGTGATGCTGGGTTACTACAAAAACCCCGAAGCAACGAAAGAAATCATCGATGCGGACGGCTGGCTCCACACCGGTGACATCGGTTATCTGGTGGATGGCAAATACCTCAAGATTACCGACCGGAAGAAGGAAATCTTCAAACTTTCTTCCGGCAAGTACATTGCCCCGCAGGTACTGGAAACACTCCTGCGCGAAAGTGAATACATTGACAATGCCTTTGTTTTCGGCGCCAACGAAAAGTTCGCGTCGGCCATCATCATCCCGTCGTATGCCAAAGTGCGCGAATATGCCCAGTCCCAGGGGATTAAAGCCGAAACAAAAGAGCAATTACTTGATAATAAGCAAATTATCGAATTTTTAAACAGGGAGGTAGCTGCCGTCAACGCCAAAGTGGCGGCCCACGAGAACCTCAAGAAACCACATTTCGTCTTCGACGAATGGACCGCCGACAACGAGATGCTTTCGCAGACGCTCAAGCCCAAGCGCCGCAACCTGCTCAAACGCTATGCGGATATCATCACAGAAACCTATAATGCTTAAAATTCATAACTATGAAGAAGATAACTCTTGTATTTTTTTTGGTGTGTGCCATGCTGGCAAGCTTTCCCGCTGGGGCGCAGAACGGTAATCAGGGGCCGGAGCGGCATGCGCTGCTGGCGTTGACGCCCACCGATCGAGACAGCAGCACGGGCGACATCCTCAATCAGACGGCCTGGGAGTTCATATACTACAAACCGGACCAGATCAAGGAATTCGCCGGGCAGCTCTGTCGGCGGATCAAGTGGGACCTGCAGGTTACCGATGAAATGGCCGAAGGGAAGCGGCCGAAAGATGCGGCGCTGGAAAAGTCTCTGATTGATGAATGCAAAGTGTTCCTGGAATTCATGCTCCGGCTCGGCCAGATCGCCGAACAGCACACGAATGTCCGGATGAACCGCAACGAGCGGGGAGAATGGGCTTATGCGCTGACCCCTGCACCGGAATGTGAAACGGGTCTTTGGACGAAGCACGTACCGAAAGCCCTGAAAAAGAAAGATGTGAGCACCTATGCAGCTTGTATGGTAAACGGCGTCTTTTATTTCTGCGAGCGGCCGTTCGGCGGCGGCTTCGTTCCGGTGGTCCTGGATGACGATGAACTGTATGTTCCGAGTGTTGCGATGGCGCTGGTCCGGAATATCGGGCTGATGTATGAGAATGGTATCCTGGACCTGCTCAAGGAAATGTATACCGACAAATATCATCAGGACAATTTCGAGCGTTCCTATCAGACCTGCCATTTCTATTTGAGTGCAGTAAGCCAGGCACTTGGCAACAACGACAAGATTGAGGTCAAATACGAACCGATGCCCAGGGCCGGTGCGATGAACGCCTCGATGAAGGCCAAGGTGCTCCCGCTGGAGAAGGCCATCACCGACAAGGTCGTGGACTGTGTCGTGACTTCGGACGGCTGGGAGGTGCAGCGCGACGCTGCGGGCAACATCCTCCGCCGTGTCATTTACGGTTATTCCCTGGTCCAGACCAAACGGGGCAAGCAGGCCACGCGCGTCTCCTGGGCCGAAGACTACATGGGTGGCGGCAACTACGGTACTCTCCATGCCTACGGCGTCGGCGGTGCAAAATTCTATGTGAAGTAATTGAAAAACACGTTGTTATGAAACAGATTCGATTCGCAATTTTATTTCTTTGCGCACTGCTGCTTGTCGTGCCTGTCCGCGCCCAGAACCTGAAGCCTTCCGCGGCGGCCATCGCCGCCGACCCTGGGGCTTCCGAGCAGACCATCCGGGACGGCTATAGCAAACCGACTTCCCATATTCGCGCCATGTACGAGCAGCTGGATCCGGCCCTCTTCATCTATAAGCCGTACTATCAAGGAGATAACCGTTATTTCTATTATGTCGAAGCCGATCCGAATGCCAAAAATTCTCCCAAAGAATTCAATGACCAGTGCTACAAGTGGTTTATGTACAAGGCGCAGGATGAATACGGCGTAGGCTGGACCCGGGTCGGTACATTCTTCGGCGGCACACCGGGCCATGACGGAGAATATGTCCTGTATGGGGAGCACGCGATGCATGCCGGTTTTGCCGAAGTCATCGCCGATCCGGGATCGAGCAATCCGTTCAACCATTTCCTTCATGCCTGTACGATCCTGGATATTTCTTCCGAGTCGGCGGTGTCTTATGGCGGTCCTTACAACGGGACGGAAAAGGTAATCCGATACAACGACGGAAAAGTCTATCCGATGATCGAAACCGTCAGTGACCAGCTCGCCCGAAACCGGCGGATGAAAGCCCTTGCCGAATCCGTTATTGTGAAAGAGTCTCCCTTTGATCTCCTGGTCTTCATGGCCGACTGGATATGGTCGAGGTATCAGGACCGGCAGAAGGCCGGCAAGTTCTTCTATATCGACGCCGTCGAGTATATGGAAACGTGTGCCCTGATGGCCGCCCACTCAGCCCTGTCAAGTGGTGACGCGAAGGAGCAGGAGCGCTGCCAGGCCCTGGCAAAGAAGCACATGTCCCAGAATGAAGAGATTCAGGCCAAGAAGATGGAGTTCTATCTTGCGAACGGTTCGGCGGCAAAGGCAGCGGCCAGCGCGATGACGATGGCCGAGATCCCCAAACCGGGCATGAGCGACGCCAGCCTTGAAGCGACATTCAAGTCACTGGCCATGAATTCCGGCGCATTGTCGAAAGAGGTGAGTATCAAGAAAGTCATCATCCGCGATGCCGGCTGGAACTACGACCACAACGAACTGGGCGCGGTAACCGCCCGCTACAAAGGCGCGTATCTCATCTATTCCTTTGGCGGCAAGACGATGATGAAGGAAATGTCGTTCAAGCAGCCCGCCACCGGCGGCGGCTCTTTCGGCAGCTGGCAATACCGCGGCATCGGCACAGAAACCCGTACGATTACCGACTGGAAGTAAATACCCGTACCCGCAATACCGCGGCCACCTTATTGGGGTAGGTGTGGTAGGCCGGGACCTCCCGGCCCGTGACTGCCGTCCCTCCCGGCCTAGGACTGCCGGACCCCCTTCGGCCCAGACCTACCCCACCCCAATTCGTTGTGTGTCACACCAAAATCTGGCAACGGTATGCCGCCCCCGGCCCAGGACTGCCGTCCCTCCCGGTCCTGGACTGCCAGCCCCCGGCCCCCCCCCGGTCGGTGACCGACAGCAGTGACAGTCAGGCCGGCTGCTCGTTGCAGACAACAAGGTTTCTCCTCCGCGTTCCCCCGCGTTCTTTCGCGTCCCTTTGCGTTCCCCCACGTTCTCACGCATTTTCCCGCGTCTTTCTGTCCCCACTGGGACAGAAAGAAATCAGCAAACAGCTGATTATCAGCAATTAGCTAAGCATCTTTTTGAGACCTCGAATAAAAACCATTCTCGGCCCTATTTCTTTCTGTTCCATTTGGAACAGAAAGAAATAGGCAAATACCAAATAATCAATATTTTACGAAGTATTATCCTAGGGCTGCTAGAGACAGCCAGTCGTGAGATTGGCGAACGCCGAGGTTGTTTGGCGGGGTGCGAGCCCGTGGGGATGGTCACTGGTGGTTGTCAGACGAGGGTAGAGCGGGCTCGGAGGGTCTCAGACGGGGTGCGAGCCCGCGAGGTTGGCCACTGGTGGTTTTCAGACGAGGGTAGAGCGGGCTCGGAGGGTCTCTGGCAGGGTGCGATCCCGTGGGAATGGCCACTGGTGGTTGTCAGACGAGGGTAGAGCGGGCTCGGAGGGTCTCAGGCAGGGTGCGAGCCCGTGGGGATGGCCACTGGCGGTTGTCGGACGGGGGTTGAGCGGGCTCGGAGGGTCTCAGCCGGGGTGCGAGCCCGTGGGGAAGGCCACTGGTGGTTGTCAGACGAGGGTAGAGCGGGCTCGGAGGGTTTCAGCCGGGGTGCGAGCCCGTGGGTATGGCCACTGGCGGTTGTCAGACCAGGGTTGATTGGGCTCGGCGGGGGCTCTGGCAGGGTGCGGGATAGTGGGATGCCGCCTCCTGCGCGTTGAACGGGGGAAAGAGAAAGGAAAAGGGGATACATGTGGAATGGGAAGGACCTCGTGGTTGAAGTAGGAAAAGGGAAAGAAACAGCTAAAAATCTTGTGGTAAAAGAAAAATTTTATTATATTTGCGCATTGATAGTTTAAATAGGAAAAAAATGAATATACCTGCTGAACTTAAATACACGAAAGATCACGAGTGGGTACGCCAGGAAGGCGACCTTGCCGTCGTGGGTATTACCGATTTTGCCCAGAGCGAACTGGGTGACATCGTATTTGTCGACATCCAGACCGAAGGCGAGACGCTTGCCAAAGAGGAAGTGTTCGGTGCCATCGAGGCTGTCAAGACGGTCGCGGACGCTTTCATGCCGGTTTCCGGCGAAGTGGTGGAAGTCAATCCCGCCCTGGAAGGTGCTCCTGAACTCGTGAACTCCGATCCTTATGGTGAAGGATGGATGATCAAGATCAAATGCTCCGACCCGTCGGAATTTGATACGCTCCTTTCTGCTGCGCAGTACGAGCAAATAATCTGATTTGTAAAAAATCAAAAATGTGATGTGTTCAAGGGGAACCTCGCCAGAGGTTCCCCTTGGTTATTATTTTCTACTGGGCTCTGCCCAGACCTGCCGCTTCGGCCTGCTGTCGCTTCGGCCTGCTGTTGCGCAGGCTTGCACGACGGGGTGCGCGCGACGGAATGCTCCCGATGTCCCCAAAAACGGGACATCGGGAGCAAATTACGGCGTTTTTGCGCTTGATGTCCCATTTTTTGGGACATCGGGCGCAGCGAAAAGCGGATTACATCAGTTTGAGGGCGCGCTTGATGAGTTCTTCGACGGTGTAGTCGGGTTTTTCTTTCAGGAGTTTGTCGAGGGTCTTTTCGATGGCCGGCTTGGCAAAGCCCAGCATCGTCAAGGCGCCGAACGCCTCTTCGCGGACCGGGGAGCTGGCAGGAGCCGTTTCGAAGGAGAATTCGCCGCCGCCTTTGCCGATCTTGTCCTTCAGGTCGATGATGATGCGTTGGGCGGTCTTCAGGCCGATGCCTTTGACGGCTTTGAAACGGTTCACGTCGCCGGTGAGGATGGCTTCTTTCACCTCGTCGGCGGTCATCGCCGAGAGGATCATCCGGGCGGAGCCGGCGCCGACCCCGCTGACGGAGATCAGTTGGGTGAAGACACTGCGCTCGCCGCGGTCGGCGAAACCGAAGAGCGATTCGTCGTCTTCGCGGACCTGGTGGTAGGTGTACAGTTTGACGGTCTGGCCTTGCGCACTTTGCAATTTCGAGAAGGTACTCAGGGAGATGACCAGGTCGTAGCCGATGCCGCAGGCTTCGACGATGGCGTCGGTCGGGGTGATTTCTTCGAGGCGGCCGGTGATATATTCGTACATAAGCGGGTGTTTTCGTAAATTTTCTGTAAAAATAGTTAATTTTGCAGGATTATATGGATGCAAGACGTTTTTTTCCGGCCCTGGACCGGCAGATTTACGGCAAACCGCTCGTCTATTTTGACAACGCGGCGACGGCCCAGCGCCCGCAGGCTGTGCTGGACCTCCAGCAGCGGCTCTGCGTGGAAGCCGACGGCAATGTGCACCGGGCTGTCCATAAACTGGGTGCCGAGGCGACCGACTTCTACGAAGCCGGCCGGGAAGCCGTCCGCAGCTACCTGAATGCGCCCGGCCGGGAGAACGTCATCTTTACCAGCGGTACGACCGCCTCGATCAATCTGGTGGCCACTTGTTTCTGTCAGCGATATGTCGCGCCGGGCGACCGGATCCTGGTCTCCGAAGCCGAACATCACAGCAACATTGTCTCCTGGCAGCTGGCCTGCGAGCGCTGCGGCGCTTCGCTCGAAGTGCTTCCGGTCGATGAGGCGGGGGAAATCTCGGTGGAAGTGCTGCAACAGCGCCTCGAAAAAGCGGCCGGCCGCATCAAACTGCTGGCCGTCGCCCATATCTCCAATGTACTGGGCATCGTGAACCCCGTGCGGGAAATCATCGAAACAGCCCATCGCTACGAGGTTCCCGTCCTGCTGGACGGCGCCCAGGGAATTGTTCACGAGAAGGTTGACGTACAGGCGCTTGATTGTGATTTTTACGCATTTTCCGGCCATAAGATCTACGCGCCCACCGGTATCGGCGTCCTCTACGGAAAGACCCGCTGGCTGGCGGAAATGCCGCCGTATATGGGGGGCGGTGAGATGATTGAGACCGTCCGTTTCGAAAAGACCACCTTCGCGCCGCTGCCGCTCAAGTTCGAGGCCGGTACGCCCAATTTCGTTGCAGGAGCCTGCTTCGCGCCGGCATTGGAAACGGCCCGCCAGCTGGCTGAAGACCCGCAGCTGCAGGACAATCAGTGCGCCATGCGTGATTTCCTGCTGGAAGAACTGCCCCGCATTCCCGGCCTGCGCATCTACGGCCTGCCGCGCGACCGCCAGCGGAAGATTCCGCTCTTTTCCTTTACGCTGGACGGTGCGTTCCCGGCCGACCTGGCCCAGATTCTCGACAAGATGGGCATTGCCGTCCGCTCGGGCCATATGTGTGCCGAACCCCTGCTGCGGCGCTTCGGCCAGACGTCGATGCTGCGCGCCTCGCTGGCGCCTTACAATACGCTCGCGGAATGTGAAACCTTCCTGGCGGCGCTCCGCCGGGCCGCCGCGATGCTCCGATAGCTTAGTGAAATGAATACGATTCAAGAAATACAAGCCGACATTGTCGAAGAGTTCGCCGTCTTCACCGACTGGATGGACAAATATGAATATCTCATCGAACTGGGCAAGAATATGCCGCTGATCGACGAGAAAGACAAGACCGACGACCATCTGATCCGCGGCTGCCAGTCGCGGGTCTGGCTCTCCTGCCGACAGGAGGAGGGGAAATTGTTTTTTGCCGCTGACAGCGACGCCATCATCACCAAAGGCATCATCTCTTTGCTGCTGAAAGTCTATAACGGGCAGACGCCCGAAGCGATCCTGGCAGCGGACGAGGCGTTCATCGAGAAGATCGGTCTGCGGGAGAATCTTTCCCCGACGCGAGCCAACGGGCTGGTGTCGATGATCCAGACCATCAAGGGATATGCGGCGGCAGCGGTGGATCAGGCCGCCCGTCCGGCCGGGAAGAACGACCTGGAATCCGACGTCATCGTGGCCTTGCGCCAGGTCTATGATCCGGAGATCCCGGTCAATATCTACGACCTGGGCCTGATCTACGACATCCAGGCCGATGCCGATGGCCAGGTGTTCATCCGGATGACGCTCACGGCACCCAACTGCCCGATCGCCGACGATGTGGTGGCGCAGGTACGGGAAGCCGTGGCCGACGTGCCGGGCGTCAAAGATGTCCAGGTGGACCTGGTCTTCGAGCCGGAGTGGACGACCGACCGGATGAGCGAAGAAGCCAAACTCGAACTGGGCATGCTATGATCTATCTGGTGTTGGGATCGAACCTGGGAGACCGGGAATGGAACCTTGAGCAGGCGAAGGCCCTGCTGGCGGAGGCCTTGAAGGTCGATATGCTCTGTTCGCAGGTGCTGGAAACCGAGGCCATCGGTTTCGACGGTTCGGCCTTTCTCAATCAGGCCGTCTGCTTCGATTGCGCAATCGAGCCGGAAGCTTTGCTCGACATCTGCCAGGACATCGAATTCCGTCTGGGACGGCCCCGCCACCAGCCGGAATACGACGCCCAGGGCCGCCGGATCTTCCACGACCGGACCATCGACATCGACATTGTCCTGTTTGACGACCGCCAGATCCACACCGACCGCCTGACGATTCCGCATCCCCAGCTTTGGGAGCGGCCCTATGTAAAAGAATTATTAAATGACATAACGATATGACACAAGAAGAAGTTTTCAAGACGCTTGTCGCGCACGCAAAAGAGTACGGTTTCATTTTCCAGTCCTCCGAAATCTACGACGGTCTGAGCGCCGTGTACGACTACGGCCAGATGGGCGTGGAAATGAAAAACAATATCAAGCGCTACTGGTGGGAAGCGATGGTCCACCTCAACGACAACATCGTCGGCATCGACTCGGCCATCTTCATGCATCCGCGCATCTGGGAGGCCTCCGGCCACGTGGGCGCCTTCAACGATCCGCTCATCGACAACAAGGATTCCAAGAAGCGCTACCGCGCCGACGTCCTGATCGAGGACTATCTGGCCAAGCTCGAAGAGAAGATGAACAAGGAGGTGGAGAAAGGCCGCCGCAAATTCGGCGAAGCTTTCAACGAGGAGCAGTTCCGCGCCACCAATCCGAACGTCCTGCGCAGCAAAGCCAAATACGACGAAGTCCACGCCCGGATGACCAAGGCCCTCAACGACAATGACCTGAAGGAACTCCGCCAGATCATCGTGGACTGCGAGATCGCCTGCCCCATCTCCGGCACCAAGAACTGGACCGACGTCCGTCAGTTCAACCTGATGTTCAGCACCCAGCTGGGCAATGTGGACGGCGGCGTGGGAACGATCTACCTCCGTCCGGAAACCGCGCAGGGCATCTTCGTCAATTTCCTGAATGTCCAGAAGACTGGCCGCATGAAGATTCCTTTCGGCATCGCCCAGATCGGCAAGGCCTTCCGCAATGAGATCGTGGCCCGGCAGTTCATCTTCCGCATGCGCGAGTTCGAGCAGATGGAGATGCAGTTCTTCGTCCGTCCCGGCGAAGAGATGCAGTGGTTCAACAAATGGAAAGAGACGCGTCTGGCCTGGCACAAAGCCCTGGGCCTGGGTGACGAGAAATACCGTTTCCACGACCACGAGAAGCTGGCGCACTACGCCAATGCCGCCACGGACATCGAGTTTGAATTCCCCTTCGGATTCAAGGAGCTCGAAGGCATCCACAGCCGTACGGACTTCGACCTGTCGCAGCATCAGAAATACAGCGGCCGCAAGATCCAGTATTTCGATCCCGAGACCAACGAGAGCTACACGCCGTATGTCATCGAAACCTCGATCGGCCTCGACCGCTCCTTCCTGGCCGTCCTCTCGTCGGCCTACACCGAAGAGAAACTCGATAACGGCGAAGAGCGTGTCGTGCTGCGGCTGCCCGCCTGCCTGGCTCCGGTCAAACTGGCCGTCCTGCCGCTGGTCAAGAAAGACGGCCTGCCCGAAAAGGCCCGCGAAATCCTCGACGACCTGCGCTTC
>CADAOB010000003.1 GCA_902789445.1 uncultured Bacteroidia bacterium
GCCAAGGTATTGCTACCTCGCGCTGCCCCTCGACTTGCATGTGTTAAGCCTGCCGCTAGCGTTCATCCTGAGCCAGGATCAAACTCTTCATTGTATAATTTTATATAACTCTTAGTCGGACCCTGCAACTTTCAATTCCTTAAACAAAAGAATCAACGCTTTGCTCTTTCTTGATTTTAATCGTGTTAAAATCGGTACTTGCTTGTACTTGTTCTTCCTATTCTTTCAATGAACTTCCCGTTCTTTCCGAAACGGGCTGCAAATGTAAGGCGTTTTTTTTAATTCACAAAATTATTTTAAAATTTTTGCAATTTTTTTTCGCCTCCAGGTTTTTGATGCCGGGGTATTGCTGTTTTGTTCACCTTCGCCGGCAAGCCGGCTCGTCCCTCCCAAGCAAGCTTGGGCCCCTCCCGTTCATAGGGCCACGGGCGGCCACGTTCTCAAAACAGCAATACCCCGGCATCAAAACTATTTAACCTCAACCCAGCGGCCGGGGACGGAGGCGCCGACGGTGTTGTCGTACATCGCCTCGCAGACCACGGACGGCAGGTAGAAGCGGCCCTTGTAGGTGGCCGTCACCCGGGTCTTGAGGTAGGAAGTCGAGTTCCTGCCCTGGTAGAGGTAGGAGTAGATGCGGTCGTCGCGGAAATCCTGGTAGAAGCCCTCGATGCGGTCCACGTGGATCTCCCAGCCCGACGGGAAGATCTGCGTCAGCGCCAGGTTGGTGTAGTCGGTCGTGGAACTCGTATTGGTAATATAGGTATAGACCAGGAAGTCCGTGCCCTGCTCGATCTGCGAAGGATCGATCGGCGTACCGTCGGGCAGGGTGTACTTGACCGACAGTTGCAGGCCGTCGGCGCGCGCGACTTCCTCACCCTTCTCGGGAACACCGGTGGAACTGACCACCACATAGACCGGCGCTTTGGCGGAATTGCTGATCTCCAGGTCGAGCGAACTGCCGTTCCCGGCATCGAGCGAACCCTGGGCGATGGCCTTGTTGCCCTTGAGCGTGGAAGAACTGTGCCCGGCCTTGACGCTGACGTTCAGCCCGTCGGCGGCATTGTTCTTCATGTAGTCGGCCACGGCGCGCAGGGCCCACGAGGTGCTCTGCGTGCTCATATAGTGCTTGCGGTCATTGAGCCAGGAAGAGAGTTTCTCCACATCCTTGAAGGCAGCAGCCTTGTCGCCGACCGCCGAATGGACCATCGCAGCGATGGCGTACACGCGCTCCTCGCTGTCGAAATTGGCCGAGAAGCGGTCGTATCCCGCGGCGGCGGCCTTCTTGCCTTGCAGGACATTGCGCGCAACATCCTTCTTGCCGTCCAGCACATAGGCGCCGGCCAGCAGCAGGGCGCTCGACTCGGGCAGTTTGGCCAGGTCTTCGCGCAGGCGGTTCATGTCGCCGCGGTCCGGCGTGCCGGCCAGGGCCAGCACATAGCAGGCGTAGGCGCGGGAGTCCGCGTCGTAGCTCTTGCCGGAGGCCACGGTCTTGAGGAAGTTCAGGTTCGACTTGCGGAGCTGGGCCGGTACGGCATAACCCGCTTTCTGCGCCTCGATCATGAAGTGGGTGGCATAGATCGTCGCCCATACGCTCGCGCCCTGATAGGCCGACATACCCGGCCAGTAGGTCATGCCGCCCGAAGGGATGGCAAAGAGGCTCAGCCGGTTGATTGTAGCCTTGACATTCTTTTCGATCTTGGTGCGGTCTTCGGCCTTGAGGTCCATCAGGTCACCCAGATAAAGCTGCGGGAAGGCCGAGGAAGTGGTCTGCTCAAGGCAGCCGTGCGGGTAGGCGATCAGGTAGCCCAGGCGGTATTCCAGGTCGATCGGCGGGATGGTGGAGGCTTCCACGTTCACCTCGTTGGTGCCGGGACGGCCCGCCAGGGCGAACGGCAGCTTGACCGACTTGCCGCCCTCGACCAGCTTCACGACCGAGTTGGTGGTACGCGGGTTGGGTTCGCGGATGTCGATCTCCAGGTCTTCGGCCGAGCTGTCGCTGGAGCTCTTGGCGACGGTGCGGATCTTGCCGATACCGGCAAGGTCGGAGCCCTTCAGGGTGAAATACACCAGCTGTTCGCCGGCCTTGGCGGCATTGACCGATGCCGTGCTGCTGCCGACGACACTGAGCGCGCCTTCGGCCTTCACCTCGACGGATACGTTTCCGATGCCGTCTTTGTTGGTAAATACGGTCACCGGCAGGACCACCTCTTCATCGGTTCCGATCACGCGCGGCAGCGTGGCCTTGACCATCACCGGCTTGGTGACCATCACATTCTTTTCAGCGGAACCCATCGCCTGGCCGTCGGTGGCGATGACCATCGCCCGCAGCTGTCCGATGTACTGCGGCAGCTTCACGGTATGCTTGCCGGTAGATTTGGCTTTCACCGTGAAGGGGCCCAGGAACATCGACACCGGTTTGAAGCGCTCGGCCTGGGTGTTCGGGGTGACCGGGGCGTCGCCCTCGCCGTCACCGCCGATGGCGAAGAGCTGCTCCATCCGGGCGCCGTAGGCACCGATCACCAGGTCGTAGAGGTCCCAGGTGCGGACGCCGAGGGCTTCGGTCGCATAGAACGACTTCCACGGATCGGGCGTCTTGAAGCGCGTGAGACTCAGCAGGCCTTCATCGACCAGGGCCACGACGTAGCTCATCGGACGGCCGTCCTGCTCCTTGACGGAGAAGGAGACTTCCTTTTCAGGCTGGATCTCGCCGGCGATGTCGATCACCGGTTTGAGGTGCGTGGCACCTTCTTCCACCAGGATGCGCTGCACGCCGAACAGGCGGATCGGCGCGTCATTGTCGGCATTGTTGTAGGGCTGGATCAGCGAGACCGTGGCATAGACGTTCGGCGCCATGCCCGATTCGACCGGAATGGCAATGTCGGTCTTCTCGCCTTTGCAGTCCACCCAGAAGGTCTTGATCACACGCTCGCCTTTCTCGATGGAGACCAGGGCACGGGCGCCGCTGGTGGAAGGAATGGTCAGCTGCGCCGTCTCACCGACGCTGAATTTCTCCTTGTTGATGCTCATCGGCAGGCGGATGGCGGCGTCCGAATTGGCATCGGCCGCCGACTCGTAGCTGTTGCGGACCATCGTCACGGCCGAAGCGGCATGGCCGCCGGCCAGGTCGGTCACGCGGATGAAATAGAATCCGCTGTCTTCCTTCGAAAGGTCGAGCTTGAACTCGCCGGCGCCGCCGGTGAGCGTCACCGACATTTCCTTATACGGTTCGTTGTAGGAATCCTTGGCATAGGATGCGAGCCCTTCATACGAAGAACTCCACCACCAGCTCCAGCCTATCTTGTAGATTTCGACCCCTACCTTGACGGTCTGGGAAACGGGTTTTCCGCTTGCACTGACGGCGGCCAGCTTGAAGGTATTGGTCTTGGCCTTGTCGAGGAACGACTCGCCCCAGGCGCTTTCCTGTTCGGGCACATACAGGCCGACGTAGGTATCGTACGGCGAAACCGTGGTCGTGAAGCGGTCGATGCTGAAGTCGCCGCCCTTCTCGAACACGCGGGTGGTGAACAGGGCCGTCAGCATGCCGGGCACGCGGCCCAGCTGGCCGAGGCTGGCATTGAAGGCCAGCAGGCCCATCCCGTCGGTCTTGCCTTTATAAAGTTCCTTGCTTTCACCCGAGAAACTGCGGGAACGGTCTTCGAACACATAGCCCTTGTAGCCGTCGAAGCTCGTGCGGCCGCGCGAGAGATCGACTTCCACGCGGGTTTCGAGGTCCTTGGCCGGATTGCCCACCAGCCAGCGGGCGGCGATGTCGCCGCGGACGGCCTTGGCGGGAACGGCCGGCTTGTCGTTGAGTTTGAGGTCAATGACGATGTTGTTGGGCTTGACCGTCTCTACTTTGACCGTCTTGTACCAGGTCTGGCCGCCGGCGGTCACCGCCACTTCCCAGTTGCCGGTCGGCGCGTCGGGACGGGTGGTGAAGGTAAAGCTGTACATGCCGTCGAAACCCGTGTTGTTGACCAGCGTGCTGATGGTCTGTCCCTGGGGGTTGCTCAGGACGGCCGTCACGGGATGGCCGGCGGGCAGGACGCCCTCGTCGAGCATCGAGATGAAGGTCAGGTGGATGTCGTCGCCCGGACGCCAGACGCCGCGTTCGCCGAAGATGAAGCCCTTCTGGCCCTTGCGGGAGGCATTGCCGTCCACGTCGAAGCTGCTCATCGACACCGAAGCACCGGAAGCCATCGACAGGTAGGACTTGTCATTGCCCTTGCTCACGATGACCGTGCGCACCTTGTCATCGGCCACCTTGCAGGAGAAACGGCCGTCCGAGGAAGTCGATCCCTCGCCGACCACCTGGTTGACAGCGTTATAGAGCACCACTTTGGCGCCGTTCACCGGGCGGGCCGAGAGAATATCTGTCACAAAGACCGTATACTCACCCTTGTCCGAACCCTTGGCGATGACAGACAGGTCGGAGACCAGAATGTTGCGGACGCGGTTTTCATAGTCGTCATAGCTGCCGAAATAATAATCACTTTCGTAGTGGTCGTCATCAAATTCGGCCAGCGGCTCGGCGCCGCGCAGCTCGATGCGGTAGATGGCGCCGCGTTCCATCTTGACCAGGTCCGCCAGGTGCAGGCCGTAGGTATTGAGGTTGCGCAACTTCGCGGAATTGGTCTCGCCCAGCACCAGGGTGGTGTCGAGGACCACGCGGGCCACGTTTTCGGTATAGCAGTAGGTATCGTTCAGCCCGTTGTCCTGGAGGAACTGCAGCACGTTGTTCTCATAGATGCGTTTGACGCGCACCCGGGCCTTGCCGTAGTTGATGGCCTGGAAAGGCAGGTTCATCTCGCCGGAAGACGGGAGCACGGAGCCCCGGGTGATGAAACGCACCATCGGCTCGCCGGAAGGAATCTCGAACGTGCGCTCGAAATCCGTGTCCAGTTTCTGGCCCTTGACGCTGCGGATGGATTTGCCGATGGAGAGGAACTGCTTCTCCTGGGCTTTCGTGGCCGGCACGATGCGGAGCACATTTTCCTTGACAATGAATGAAAGCTTGCCCGCACCCGGCATCGAAACCAGGCTCTGGAGGTCCTGTTTGGGATCAAGGGCAGCGGAGAAAGCGATCTCATAGGCGTAAGGATCGGCTTTCACCTCGCTCTCCACCACCACGAACTGGCCTTTGGCCGGAATCTCGTAGCGGCGGCTGCCTTCTGCGGCATACTGGGGCCATTTGTGGACCAGTTCGAGGGCGCTCTTGCGCTCGCCGGCAGCGATATTGCCGATGGTGGCGGTATGGGTACGGCCGTCTTCGGCGTGGACCCAGGCCACAGAGGCGTCGGCTCCCTTGACGGAGAAGCCGCTCTCCAGATATTTGCCGTCGAGGCTCTCGGGCGAAGTGACCACCAGTTCAATCTGATAGCGGTCGTCGATGCCCGAATAGCCGGTCAGCTTGCTATAGTCGAACAGCAGCACCGGCGCCAGGGTGGTCACCTCGAAGGTCTGCTTGCCGCCGGAGACGCCGGCCATCTTGCCGAAGTCGGCCGAGACCTTGTAGGTCGTATTGTAGGCCAGGGGTTCCTTCGGGATGATGCAGAGGGTCTGCGCATCCACGACCTGCACGTCAAAATCGACCTTCGGCGACACGCTGATGGCCTTTTTGGCAACTTCAAGCGCCTGGTCGCCGTCTTTCAGCGAAAAGGCGTCAAAGAGGCGGATGGTCACCGGATCATCGACCCGGATCTCCTTGGAGTAGCTGGCGACACTGTCGCCGGAGGCACCGCTGCCGCAGCTGGCCGCAGCGAGCAGCAACAGCGCGAAACTCAGGATAAATGCAATTCTTTTCATAGTTATTATATGTTTGATTCTAGTCTGCAAAAGCATCTCCTACTCGAGAATAATGATCGACCGGCTGTCCAGTACGAAGGCTATGGCGCAAATCGGCAAACCATTCGATTCCATAGGGGAAGTAAAAGCGAGTCAGCGCGCTGTCCAATCCGGACACAAGATTGTTACCACGCAAATTAGGACGACCATATTTTGAACGGTCCACCCAGGCCGAGTCCAGCGGTTCCGTCACCATCCCGCTGCGTGGCTGTGCAAACACGGCGGGCAAGGACGAAAGCAGGACGAGTATGATGAGAAATCGTTTCTGCATAGGCCGAAGATGCCAGGTTTTTGTTAAATTTGCTACAATCATTGCAAATGTAATCATTTTCGTGCGGAATAAAAAGTCTATCTTGCTGATTTTAGCACTGCTATCTCTCTTCGTATTGATAGCCTTGCTCCTGCGTCCGAGAGACCTGTTCGACGACCCCGTGTGCGCCGTGCTGGAGAGCCGGGACGGAAGGCTGCTGGGGGCCCGCATCGCCGCCGACGGCCAGTGGCGTTTTCCGGCTGCGGACAGCGTGCCCGAGAAATTCGCGCGTTGCATCATCGCCTTTGAAGACAAACGATTCCGCCATCATCCCGGCATCGACCCGCTCGCCGTAGCCCGGGCCCTTCGCCTGAACACCCGCAAAGGCGAGGTGCGCAGCGGCGCCAGCACCCTGACCATGCAGGTCATCCGCCTGAGCCGCGGCAGCCAGCCCCGCACCGTCCGGGAGAAACTGCTCGAAATGGCCCTGGCCTTGCGGCTGGAAGCCTACCGCAGCAAAGACGAGATCCTGGCGCTGTACGCTGCCCACGCGCCGTTCGGCGGCAACGTCGTGGGGTTGGAGGCGGCCGCGTGGCGCTACTTCGGGCGGCCGGCCGACGAACTCTCCTGGGCCGAGAGCGCCACGCTGGCCGTGCTGCCCAACGCCCCGGCCCTTATCCATCCCGGCAGCCGCCGTGACCTGCTGCTGGCCAAACGCAATTTCCTGCTCGACAAACTTTTGGCGGCCGGCGTCCTGGACCCGCTCGAATGCGAACTGGCCAAGGACGAGCCGCTGCCCGACAAACCCTACGCCCTGCCCGAGATTGCCTATCATTATCTGGAAACGATGCGGCGGCAGGAAGGAGACCGCTTGTTCGGGAGCGCCCTCGACTATGGCCTGCAGCAGCGGGCCGAGGCGGTGGTCGCGCGGCACAGCGAGGTATTCGCCACCAATGAAGTGTACAATCTGGCCGCCGTGATCCTCGACGTACGAACGGGCCAGCCGGTAGTTTATGTCGGCAACGCCGGGCACGATTCCCGGGCGCATGGCGACAATGTCGATGTCGTGCAGGCGCCACGCAGCAGCGGCAGCACGCTCAAACCGCTGCTCTATGCCGCCATGCTCGACGAAGGCGACCTGCTGCCCGATATGCTGGTCTCCGACATCCCCTTTCATTACAAAGATTTTTCCCCCAACAACTTCAACCACACCTTCGACGGAGCCGTCCCTGCCCGCGACGTGATCCGGCGCTCGCTCAATGTCCCGTCCGTACGGATGCTGCAGGACTACGGCGTCGAGAAATTCATCGACCTGCTCGGACGCCTGGGCTTTACGACCATCACCCGCGGGGCGGACATCTACGGCCTGTCGCTCATCCTGGGCGGGGCTGAGATCAAACTCGGCGAACTGGCGGCCGTCTATGCAGCGCTTGCACGGGAACTGCGGGGCGAGGGATGGACGCCTGGCGGCGGGGAGCGGGGCGGCAGCGCCCGGGGCGGCGTCCCGCCGCTCTCGCGCGGCGCCCTCTGGTGCACCTTCGATGCGCTGACCGAAGTCAACCGGCCGGAGGAAGAAGGCGACTGGCAGTCTTTCAGCTCATCCCGGACGGTGGCCTGGAAGACGGGGACCAGCTACGGCAACCGCGACGCCTGGAGTGTCGGGGTGACCCCCGACTATGTCGTAGCCGTCTGGGCCGGGAATTGCGACGGCGAAGGCCGGCCGCTGCTCACCGGCGTCGGCTATGCCGCACCCGTGATGTTCGACCTCTTCAACCTGCTCCCCGCCACCGGATGGTTTTCCGAACCGGCCGACGAATTGGAAGAAGTGGTCTGCTGCGCCCTCAGCGGCCATCCCGCCACCGACCTGTGTGAGGCCGACGGTGTCGTAAGCGTCCGGGCACCGCGGGCGCCGCACCGTCCCGATCCCTGTCCCTACCACAAGCTGGTCCACCTGAGTCCCGACGAGGCCTGGCAGGTGAACAGCGACTGCTGGCCCGTGGCCGAAATCCGCAACGTCTCGCGCTTCGTACTCCCGCCGGCCCAGGAGTGGTATTATATGCGTTCGCACAGCGGATACCATCCGCTGCCGCCTTTCCATCCGGACTACGCCGGTTACCGGCGCTCCGGGGCCGTCGAGATCATCTACCCGCAGGACGGCATGCGCATCGCCGCCCCCGTCGCCCTCGACGCCCGGAGCCAGGGCATCGTCCTGTCCGCCGCCCACAGCGATCCCGACGCCACCCTCTACTGGCACCTCGACGGCGGCTATCTGGGCCAGACCGCCCACGGCGAGCACAAACTCCGCATCGTCCCCGAACCCGGGCCCCACACCCTGACGGTCATCGACGCCAACGGCCACAGCGCCGCCGTCCGCTTCACGGCCTTCTGAGCCTCCTCGCGCCCCTTCTTGCGCCGCAATGTACACATCAGTAAATCAGCGACTTACAGAAGTTGACCCCCTCTAAAACCGAGGGGGTCAACTTGCGCAAATAGCTGACACTCAAGTGCGTCCGTTGCAGCGCAAAAAAGGGGGAGCGGATTGCAGAACGTAAAAAAAATTTGGAGAAGTGATCGGAAAAACGCTATCTTTGCAGTCCCATCGTTCCCGATGGGTATATGGTGGATGTAGTTCAGCTGGTAGAGCATCGGATTGTGGTTCCGAGTGTCGTGGGTTCGAGTCCCATCATCCACCCCAAAGACCTGGCCTTTCCGGCCGGGTCTTTTTTTATTCCGGAAGGCTGCGCCCTGCGTCACCGGCAGTTGCGGTAGAAGAATTCGTAGATGCGGCGGGTGATCCAGTCGGCGCCGAGGTTGTGGGAATAACCGGGGATGTAGAGCTGTTCGAAGTCCTTGTTGTGTCTGATCAGTTCGGAGACGACTTGCAGGGTCGAGGCCGGATCTACGTTGTCATCCATTTCGCCATTGATCAGCAGGAGTTTTCCTTCCAGCCGCCAGGCGTTGTCCACGTTGGAACTTTCGCTGTACCACGGGCCGATGGGGTAGCCCATCCATTGCTCGTTCCACCAGATTTTATCCATCCGGTTGTCGTGGCAGCCGCACAGGGCCACGGCCACTTTGTAGAATTCGGGATGGAAAAGCAAGGCGGCCATCGCATTCTGGCCACCTGCGGAGTAGCCGTATATGCCGAGCTTGTCAAGATCCATATACTTGTATTTCTTCGCGGCGGCCTGGATCCAGCGGATACGGTCCGGGAATCCGGCGTCTCCGATATTGCGCCAGGCGACGTCCTGGAAGGACTTCGAGCGGTTGTCCGTACCCATTCCGTCGATCGTCACCACGATGAAACCCAGTTCCAGCAGGCGATAGAAGCGCGGGGGATAAGCCATAAAGTTCTTATCCACATGGGAGTCGTGCGGTCCTGCATAGATATATTCGACGACCGGATACTTCTTCTTGGGATCGAACTTGAACGGACGGTAAATGGTGCCCCAGATGTCGGTTGCCCCGTCGCGGCCTTTGGCGGTAAATACTTCGGGCAATGTGAACCCTTCTCCGAGGACTTCGGAGATGTCCTGCCGCTGGATGAGCGTCAGGACTTTGCCATCCTTTGCGTCCCGAAGGACCGTGGTGGCGGGAAGGTCAGGGCGCGAGTAACTGTCCACGAAAGTCGAGAAATCCTTGTTGAAACTGACCGCGTGATTGGCGTTTTCCGGCGTCAGGTCCGTCACGGCACCCGTTGCGATGTCGATCCGGATGACGTGTTTGTTGTACGGGTCCTCTCCCCGGGCGGCGGCCAGGCCGTTGGCGCTGGCCAGGATGAAGCCGCCCGCTTCGTCCACGTGGTGAATCTCACGGACATTCCACGGGCCACGGGTGAGCTGTCGCATCTCAAGCGTATAGGTATCAATCAGATACAAGTGACGCCAGTCGTCCCGTTCAGATATCCACAGACCGTGTTTCCCATCTTTGAAGAAATAGCGCCAGAGGTCATAGTAATACACGAATGTGTCCGTCTCTTCCCGGGCCAGGGTGCGCACCCGGCCGGAGTCGGCGTCCACGGCGGCAAGTTCATACAGCTGGTGACCGCGCTGGTTGTATTCATACGTAAAGAAACGGGAATCGGGAGACCACTGGCCGAGAATCAGGAAATACTGGTCCAGCGGGATGTCACGGTCCAGCGGGATTGCTTTCCGCCCTGCTACGTCGAACAGGGCCGGAACGCCCTGCGGCAGCCGGTCCCCGGGCTTTGCATAGTCCAGATAGCGATAGCGCGGCTGGATCTGATCTTCGGGACGGGACTCCCTCAGGATGATCTGGCGCTCCGGGAACACCTGCTTCTTCAAGGCTGCGATTTTCTTCGCGTCGGGCGACCACTGGATTTCGGCATACGCATCGCCCTCGGTGCCGTCGAAGCTCAGCTGGCAGGCTTCGCTGCCATCGACCTGGCTTACCCACAGGTTGTGGTCCCGCACGAAAGCGACCAGCGCGCTGTCCGGAGAGACGACGCGAATCTCTTTCCGGACGGCATACTGGCTCTCGTCGGAAGGATCATAATGACGCTGCCGGCTCTGCTTGACTGCGTCTTCATAGACCTCCCTGGCGATTTTCTCTTTCCGGGTTCCGACCATGCGGTACCAGGCTTCCCCACCCGGCTCATTCGTCGTATATACAAAAGTGTCCTGCCCCGTCCATACAGGGCGAATCGCGCCATAGTACAGCCGGGGGCCAAACTTGACGGCGTATTCCGTCGCGGGATAGACCGCATCGAATTCCTGGGCAGATCCATGCGTCACAAATAGGATCGTCACAAGCAGAAGCAGCAGATTCTTCTTCATCGCCGTATGTATTTAAGCGGGATCATCCATCAAAGTTAAGCGTATTTTTTTCATTATCGTACGATTTCTTGACACTTTTCATTATCTTTGTCTACTTGTAAAAGATGAAGCACAACACTTATTCGAAGAAATCCTACAAAGACGTATCCGGGAGTTTTGACTTCACGGCCACGTCGCCCACTGTTGCATTACTGGGAAAACTACCCATCTCGAACAAGGCATCCATCGGAATCAACGACAAAGGCATCTGGCTCTGGCACATCGATTCTTCGGAGTCGATCAGCCTCAGGTTGTTTCCGGCCAACTGCCAGCTGGGCTTCTTCGAGTGGTCCTGGATCCGGGAGATCCAGGTGAGTTACAGCCGGAAGATGGCTTTCTTCGTATTCAAGGACATGGACAATCTTTTGGACAAGGTACTTCTTTGCGAAGTGACAGCGGACTTCCGGAATACCTTCCTGACCACCGTCGGAGACCATCCGGCCCTCCAGTTCCCGCTCACAAGTCCGCGCCATTTCTCCGCGTTCGACTATGTGGCCAGCCACCACTACACGCAAGTTTACATCATCGAATAAATAAATAATGAATGGCGGCCTGAACCAGACCGCCATTCATCATTCATGGCATCGAAGCCCCTACTCGACGCCGGCGAGGCGTTTGTATGTGGACAGGCGCAACTTGGCGAATTCTTCGGTCTTGCCGAAGAGTTCGGCCGCGTTCTCGGGGAAGGACTTCATCAGCGAAGCGTAGCGGACCTCGCCCTTGAGGAAATCCTGGAACTTGCTCCAGTCGGGATCGGCCTTGCTGTCGAGGGTGAACGGGTTCTTGCCGGCAGCTTCGGCGGCCGGGTTGTAGCGGTACAGATGCCAGTAACCGCACTCGACGGCACGTTTCTCTTCAGCCTGGCTGTGACCCATGCCGGCCTTCAGGCCGTGGTTGATGCACGGGGCGTAGGCGATGATCAGCGACGGGCCGTCATACGCCTCGGCCTCTTTGATGGCATTGAGGAACTGGGCCTGCGAAGCACCCATCGCCACCTGCGCCACATAGACGTAGCCGTAGCTGATGGCCATCATGCCGAGATCCTTCTTGCGGATCTTCTTGCCGGAGGTGGCGAACTTGGCCACGGCGCCGGCCGGCGTCGATTTGGACGACTGGCCGCCCGTGTTGGAGTACACCTCGGTGTCGAGCACGAGGACATTGACATTCTCGCCGGAAGCCAGCACATGGTCGAGGCCGCCGTATCCGATGTCATAAGCCCAACCGTCACCGCCGAAGATCCACTGGCTGCGGGCCGGGATGAAGTTCTGGAGTTCGAGGAGCTGCTTGCAGATGTCGCAGCCGCATTCCTTCATCAGCGGAACGAGCTGGTCGCAGATCTTGCGCGTGACGGTCGCGTCATTGCGGGCGCCGAGCCACTGCTCGAACAGGGCCTTGATCTCGGAAGAGCAGCAGTTGCACTGCAGGCCTTCCTGCATCAGGCGGGCAACCGTTGCGCGGACGCGGTCGGAACCCAGGTGCATGCCCAGGCCGAATTCGGCGTTGTCCTCGAAGAGGGAGTTCTGCCAGGCCGGACCGTGGCCTTCGGCGTTCTTGCAGAACGGCGAGGACGGGAAGGCGGCGCTGTAGATCGAAGAGCAGCCCGTGGCGTTGGCGATCATCATGCGGTCGCCGAAGAGCTGGGTGATGGCCTTGATGTACGGGGTCTCGCCGCAACCGGCGCAGGCACCCGAGAACTCGAAGAGCGGCTGGGCGAACTGCGAGTTCTTGACATTGGCGGCCTTGGGGGCGACGTCTTCCTTGTAGCCCACGTTGGCGTGCAGGTAATCGAAATTGGCCTGTTCGACAGTCTGGCTGTCGAGGCTCTTCATCACGAGGGCCTTCTCCTTGGCCGGGCACACGTCGGCGCAGTTGCCGCAGCCCGTGCAGTCGAGCGGAGAGACCTGCATCGTGAAGGTATAGTCCTTGAACTGGGCGACGCCGGGTTTGCGCTTGATGCCCTGCGGGGCTTTCTCGGCCTCGGCGGCGGTCATCAGGAACGGACGGATAGCGGCGTGCGGGCAGACGAAGGCGCACTGGTTGCACTGGATGCAGTTGGCCGGGTTCCATTCCGGAACCACGACGGCCGTGCCGCGCTTCTCATAGGCTGCCGTACCGGCGGGAATCGTACCGTCCACCATGTCGCCGGAGAAGGTGCTCACCGGAAGGTCGTTGCCGTTCTGGGAGGCGACCACGTCGGCCACGTTGCGGATGAATTCGGGGGCCAGGCGCTCATAGTTGGCGTTGACGAACTTGCCGCAGGCGTTCTTCCAAGATTCCGGAATCTCGACCTCGACGTAGTCGCCGCCGCGATCCACGGCCGCGTAGTTCATCTTCACCACGTTCTCGCCCTTCTTGCCGTAGGACTTGTCGATGGCTTTCTTCATGTAGGCGACGGCCTCTTCGTAAGGGATGATGCCGGTGATCTTGAAGAAGGCGCTCTGCAGGATCGTGTTGGTGCGGCCGCCCAGGCCGATCTCAGCCGCGATCTTGGTGGCGTTGATCAGATAGAGGCGGATGTGCTTGTCCACGATGGTCTTCTTCACGAAGTCAGGGATGCGCTTGAAGGTCTCCTCGGTGTCCCAGAGGCTGTTGAGCAGCAGCGAACCGCCGTCCTTGATGCCCTTGAGCACATCGTATTTGTAGAGATAGGAAGGCACGTGGCAGGCCACGAAGTCGGGCGTGGACACCAGGTACGGCGCATGGATCGGCTGGTCGCCGAAACGCAGGTGCGAGCAGGTGTAGCCGCCGGATTTCTTGGAGTCGTAGTCGAAGTAGCCCTGGCAGTATTTCGGGGTATGGTCGCCGATGATCTTGATGGTGTTCTTGTTGGCGCCCACGGTGCCGTCGCTGCCCAGGCCGAAGAACTTGCACTCGTAGGTGCCTTTCTTGACGATGGAGACTTCTTCCTTGAGCGGGAGCGACTTGAAGGTCACGTCATCGACGATGCCGATGGTGAAGCCGTTCTTGGGTTCGCGGAGCTTGAGGTTGTCGAACACGGCGATGATCTGGGCCGGGCTGGTATCCTTGGAGGAGAGGCCGTAGCGGCCGCCGACGAGCAGCGGGGCGCGGTCGCCCAGGTCGGCCAGGACGCTCTTCACGTCGAGGTAGAGCGGTTCGCCCAGGGCGCCGGGTTCCTTGGTGCGGTCGAGCACGGCAATGCGCTTGGCCGTCTTGGGCAGGGCCCGGAGGAAATATTTGGCGGAGAACGGACGGTAGAGACGGACGGTGATCAGGCCGAGCTTCTCACCGCGGGTCTCGGAGAGATAGTCGATGGTTTCCTTGATGGTCTCGGTGACCGAGCCCATGGCGATGATGACATGTTCGGCATCCGGTGCGCCGTAGTAGTCGAATGGCAGATAGTGGCGACCGGTCAGTTCGCTGATCTCACCCATATAGCGGGCGACGATGTCGGGAACGGCATCGTAATACGGATTGGAGGCTTCCCGTGCCTGGAAGAACACGTCAGGGTTCTGGTTCGTACCGCGGGTAACGGGCTTGTTGGGATTGAGGGCCTTGGCACGGAACTGCGCGAGGGCCTTGTCGCTCACCAGCGGACGGAGGTCTTCGGCCTCGAGCATCTCGATCTTCTGGATCTCATGGGAGGTGCGGAAACCGTCGAAGAAGTGCACGAACGGCACGCTCGACTTGAGGGTGGCCAGATGGGCCACGGCGGCCAGGTCCATGGCTTCCTGCACGCTGGCGGAGGCCAGCATCGCGAAGCCGGTCTGACGGACGCTCATCACGTCCTGGTGGTCGCCGAAGATGGAAAGGGCCTGGGCGGCCAGGGTACGGGCCGACACGTGGAAAACGGTCGGAAGCAGTTCGCCGGCGATCTTGTACATGTTGGGGATCATCAGCAGCAGACCCTGGGAGGCGGTGAAGGTAGTGGTCAGGCTGCCGGCCTGCAGGGAACCGTGCACGGCGCCGGCGGCACCGCCTTCGCTCTGCATCTCGGTCACCTTGACGACCTCGCCGAACATATTCTTCTTGCCGAAAGCGGCCCACTCGTCCACGAGTTCCGCCATCGTAGAAGACGGGGTAATAGGATAGATGGCCGCGTGCTCACTGAACAGATACGCCACGTGAGCCGCGGCGAAATTGCCATCACAAGTGATGAATTTTTTTTCTTTTGCCATACGACTATAAGGGGTTAATAAATATTCTAACTTGCAAATATACAAAGATTTTTAAGCAATCCCCGAAATTTCCGTCCCGGCCGGCGCAATTTTGCGCACAAGCCCCTGGAGAACCGTCCCGGGACCCACTTCGGTGAACGACGACGCGCCGTCGGCGAGCATGTTCTTGACGGTCTGCGTCCAGCGGACCGGCGAGGTAAGCTGCATCAGCAGATTGTGGCGGATTTCGGCCGGATCCGTGTGCGGGAGGGCATCGACGTTCTGATAGACAGGGCATTTCGGCGTGTGGAAGCGCGTCGCCTCGATGGCGGCGGCCAGTTCCTGCCGGGCGGGTTCCATCAGCGGGGAATGGAAGGCGCCGCCCACCTGCAGCGGCAGGGCGCGCTTGACGCCGCGTGCCTTGAGCTCGGCGCAGGCGGCCTCGACGGCCGTCACCTCGCCGGAGATGACGATCTGGCCATCGTTGTTGTAGTTGGCGGCAACCACGGTGCCGGGCGTTGCGGCGCAGACTTCCTCGATGACGGAAGTCTCACCGCCGATGATGGCCGCCATCGTGCCGGGCACGGCTTCGCAGCAGCGCTGCATCGCGAAGGCGCGGACCGCCACGAGCTTGAGGCCATCTTCGAAATCGAGGGCGCCGGCCGCTACGAGGGCCGAGAATTCACCCAGGGAATGACCGGCTACCATGTCCGGCCGGATACCGGCGCTCAGGGCAGCGGCCACCGAATGCAGGAAGACGGCGGGCTGGGTCACCTTCGTGGCTTTCAGGTCGTCGGCCGAGCCGCTGAACATGATCTCACGCAGGCCGAAACCCAGGATGCTGTCGGCGGCGTCGAAGAGATCACGCGCCTGGGGATCACGGACATAGAGTTCCTGTCCCATGCCTGTGAACTGGGACCCCTGTCCAGGAAAAACGTATGCTTTCTTCATATTGTCTCTATTTTTCGGCCGCAAAGATAAAGATTTTCGTATCTTCGTCAACAAAAAACGAGCCTCGCATGAAACGATTATCCCTCTGTGTACTCCTGCTCTTCGGCATCAGCCTGCTTTCGCTTGCCGAAACGCTCTCCGTGAAGCAGTTCCGCCATAGCGGCCCCTATCCCGTCCGTACGCCGCTGCTGATCGATACCGTCAACGTCAAGTCGGAACCCATCCAGGCTGTCAGCGCCTGCGGCCGAATCTCATTTGATTTTGAAAACAGCCGTTTTGCACCGGTGACCGTACATATCGAAGGGGCTGTGAAAGAGCACCAGCTCTTCGTGGACGGCAAAGCGGCCGGCGGAACGCTCAAGCTCGATCCGGGGACCCACCGGGTGGAGATCAAATACCTGCTGGAAGACGGGGAGAAACCGTCGCTGGACGTCTCCCTTGAAACGCCGGAAGAAGGCATCCTCTCCCTGCGGGAAGACGGCCGCCACCGCTACGGGATGAAAGACGTCCTGCTGGGGACCCGCGTCGCCGGCGTGGCGCTTTCGCCCGACGGCCGCTGGCTGATCACCTCCTATACGACCACCCGGGAAGGCGGCCGGACGGAGCGCTTCTGCACGGTAAGCGAGACTGCCACCGGACGGGTTCTCACCCGGACGGGCGAGCGCCTCAACTGGATGCCCCGCTCCGGCAAATACTATTTCACCCGCAAGGAAGTCCCCGGGACACGGCTCCTGGCCGTGGATCCCGCCACCGGACAGGAAGAAATCCTCGCAGAAGACATTCCCGAAGGGCCCTTCCAGTTCTCGCCCGCCGAAGACGCACTTTTCTATATGATGCACGAAGACGGCCCGGCCGAACGGGAGAACATCTACCAGATCCTCTCGCCCGACGACCGGCAGCCCGGCTGGCGCAGCCGCGCTTATCCGGCCCGCTACGACCTGGCCACCGGTGTGATGCAGCGGCTCGCCTACGGCTATCATAACGTATGGCTGAGCGACATTTCCCAGGACGGTGCGAAAGCGCTGCTGCTGGTCAGCGAAGAACGCCTGGAGAAACGGCCGACCACCGTCTATACCCTGTATCTGATGGACCTGGCCAGCCTGAAAGCCGAAAAACTGGTGGACCGCGACGGCTTCATGCAAAGCGCCGCCTTCTCGCCCGACGGCAGGCAGGTGCTGCTCTCCGGCAGCCCGGAGGCCTTCGGCGGCATCGGCATGAACGTCCGCAAGGGCCAGACGCCGAGCATGACCGACATCCAGCTCTATCTGATGGACCTCGCGACGCGGAAAATCCGGCCGCTGACCCGCGACTTCGATCCCTGCGTATCCGCTTCGGCCTGGAGCCTTGCGGACGGACAGATCTACCTGACCGCCGAGAACCGCGACCGGATCGACCTCTTCCGCATCGATCCGCGCAGTGGCCGCATCCGCCAGGTCGAAACGCCCGAAGACCTGGTCAAAGGCTTCAGCCTGGCCTCGCAGGCGCCCGCCATGGCCTGGTACGGCCAGGGCGCCTCGAACTCCGACCGCGTTTACCTGGCGGACACCCGCTCGGGCAAATCCACGCTGCGGGAGGACCTCAGCGCTGAAATCCTCCGCGACGTGGTCCTGGGTGAATGCCGGGCGTGGAATTTCAAGAATTCCAAAGGCGAAACCGTGTACGGCCGCTTCTACCTGCCGCCGGATTTCGATCCTTCGAAGAAATACCCGATGATCGTCAATTATTATGGCGGATGCAGCCCGACGAGCCGCAACTTCGAGAGCCGTTATCCGCACCACGCCTATGCGGCGCTGGGCTATGTGGTCTATGTCGTGGCGCTGCCTTCCGGCGCGACCGGCAACGGACAGGCCTGGTCGGCCCGGCACGTGAACACGGCCGGCGACGGTCCGGCACAGGACATCATCGAAGGGACGGAGCAGTTCTGCCGCGAACATCCGTTCGTCAATCCTGAGCGGATCGGCTGCATCGGCGCCTCCTACGGCGGATTCATGTCCCAGTACATCCCCACGCTGACCGACCGCTTCGCCTGCGCCATCTCGCATGCCGGCATCAGCGACCACACCAGTTACTGGGGCTTCGGCTACTGGGGTTATTCCTACAGCGAGACCTCCATGGCGAACAGCTATCCCTGGTCCGACCGGGAACTCTACGTGGACCACAGCCCGCTCTACCTGGCCGACAAGATCAACACCCCGCTCCTCTTCGTCCACGGCGACGCCGACACCAACGTCCCCGTCAACGAGAGCATCCAGATGTTCACGGCCCTCAAACTGCTGGGCAAGGAGACCGCCTTCGTTGCCGTCAAGGACCAGAACCACCACATCCTCGACTACGCCAAACGTCTCGACTGGCAGAACACCATCTGGGCCTGGTTCGCCAAATACCTCCAGGACGACCCCGCCTGGTGGGACGCCCTCTATCCGCCGAAGGCACTATAATTCCGCTGCAATGTTGCTAACTTCGTCTATATGAAAAAACGCATCGTTTTCCTTGTTGTCCTGCTGTCCGTCGGGGGCCTGGTCCTGACGGCTTTTGCCGGGCGGGAGGGTGCCGCGAAGCGGGGCGGGAAGCCGCTGCGGCTGATTTATTGGAACATCCAGAATGGAATGTGGGACGGGCAGCCCGACAACTACACTCGTTTTGTCGATTGGGTGAAAGCCCGGCGGCCCGACGTCTGCGTCTGGTGCGAGGCGGCGACCATCTATCTGGACAGCACCGACAAGCCGATGCCGAAAGAAGACCGCTACCTGCCTGAGCACTGGAGCGAACTGGCACGGCGGTACGACCACAAGTATGTCTTCCTGGGCGGCTGGCGGGACGACTATCCGCAGGTCATCACTTCGCGTTATCCGATCGAAGAGGTAGCCCGCATCACGGGGAATACCGACACGCTGGTCTCGCACGGCGCGGGCTGGGCCCGGCTGAAGGTCAGGGGCAAGGTGCTCAATCTCGTGACGCTGCACACCTGGCCGCAGGCCTATGGCTTCAAGGTTCCCGTCGAAGAGCGGGAGCGCAGCCGCGCCGCACACGAGGGCGACCATTACCGCCGGACGGAGATGGAATATATCTGCTCCCACACCATCGGCACGGTTCCGGCGGAAGTGGCGGCTGGAGAATACTGGCTGATGATGGGCGACTTCAACAGCCGTTCCCGCGTGGACAACTGGGTCTATCACTATCTGGAAGACGACACCCGCCTGCTGGTACACGACTACATCCGGGAGAACACGCCCTATCTGGACCTGGTCCACGAACGGCATCCCAACGACTTTTACACCACGACCGGCGGCCGCGCCCGCATCGACTATGTGTATTGCACCCGCCCGGTCCTCGACTGCGTGGTCTCCGACAGCATCGTCTCCGACGAATACACCACACCCGTCCGCAATCCCCGGAAGATCTCCAACTTCTGGCACCCCTCCGACCACCGGCCGATCCAGGTCGATTTCCGCCTCTGACGCCGGCTGGTACAAGAAAAGCCAGGCTTTGCAAGCCTGGCTTTTCTTGTACCCCCGTGCGGAATCGAACCGCAACCGTCAGAACCGGAATCTGAAATTCTATCCATTAAACTACGGAGGCCGGTTTCCGACTGCAAATATATTGTTTTTTCCTTAAGAATTCGCTATATTTGCCAAATGTTTTGAGGAAATCCATTTAAATCATTACATACAAACCACCCGATATGGCTCGTGAAATCAAATTTTCGCTCGTTTATCGAGACATGTGGCAGTCATCCGGCAAATATACCGCCCGTGTTGACCAGCTCAAAGAAATAGCCCCAGTAATCATCGACATGGGTTGCTTCGACCGCGTTGAAACGAACGGTGGTGCGTTCGAACAGGTCCAGCTTCTCTATGGCCAGAACCCGAACAAGGCCGTCCGGGCCTTTACGGAGCCGCTCCACAAGGCTGGCATCCAGACGCACATGCTCGACCGCGGCCTCAACGCGCTCCGCATGTACCCCTGCCCGGTGGACGTGCGCAAGCTGATGTACAAGGTAAAACACGCCCAGGGCGTGGACATCACCCGCATCTTCGACGGCCTCAACGATGCCAACAACATCATCCCCTCGATCAAGTACGCCATTGAAGGCGGCATGATCCCGCAGGCCTCCCTGTGCATCACCTACTCCCCCATCCACACCGTGGAGTACTACATCAACCTGGCCGAGAAGCTCATCGAAGCCGGCGCACAGGAAATCTGCCTCAAGGACATGGCCGGCATCGGCCGCCCCTGGTCGATCGGACAGATCATCGCAGGCATCAAGAAGAACCACCCGAAGATCGTCATCCAGTATCACGGCCACTCGGGCCCCGGTTTCTCCGTAGCATCCATGCTGGAAGCTTCCAAGGCCGGCGTCGATGTGCTCGACGTGGCGATGGAGCCGCTCTCCTGGGGTAAGATCCATCCGGACGTGATCACCATCCGGGCCATGCTCAAAGACGCCGGATTCCAGGTGAAGGACATCAATATGAAAGCCTACATGGAAGCCCGCGCCCTTACGCAGAAATTCATCGACGACTTCCTGGGCTACTTCATCGAGCCGACCAACCATCACCTGACCTCCCTGCTCGTGGGCTGCGGCCTGCCGGGCGGCATGATGGGTTCGATGATGGCCGACCTCAAGGGCGTCCATCCGGCCGTGAACATGTACCTGCGCAACAACGGCAAACCCGAAGTCTCGCTGGACGAACTGGTGGTCAAACTCTTCGACGAGGTTGAGTATGTATGGCCGAAGGTCGGTTATCCGCCGCTCGTGACGCCGTTCAGCCAGTATGTGAAGAACATCGCCCTGATGAACATCATGGCCGAGGCGCAGGGCAAACCGCGCTACAGCCTGCTGACCGACAAGAGCATCTGGGGCATGATCCTGGGCAAGAGCGGCAAGCTGCCCGGACCCGTGGCGCCGGAAATCAAGGAACTGGCCAAGAAACAGGGCTTCGAATTCTTCGAAGGCGACGTCCAGGCGCTCTATCCGGACGATATGGACGTCTATCGCAAGGAAATGAAGGACAACGGCTGGGAATTCGGTCCGGACGACGAGGAACTCTTCGAACTGGCCATGCACCCGACGCAGTACCGCGACTACAAGAGCGGCGCCGCCGAGAAGCGTTTCAAGACCGACCTGGAAGCCGCACGCGCCAAAGCCGGTGCCCCGATCATCGTGGAGCGCCCGGTCGTGGAGCGTCCCGCCTTCGACATCGCCAAATACACCGAGGAGCATCCGAACGCCCAGCCCATCCAGACGCCGGCCGCCGGTGTCCTCACCTGGACGGTCGATCCGTCGGGCGATTCCATCGCGCCGGCCATCGGCACCCCGATCGAGGAAGGCAAGCCCGCCTGCTGGGTCCAGGCCTACTATGGCGTCGAGGAATGCAAGGCCCTCCGGAGCGGCCGCATCGTCTCGATCAACGCCAAGCAGGGCGAGAAGGTCGTCAAGGGCCAGATCGTCGGCTTCATCGAATAAGGCTGGAGACCAACCAATTGACAACCAATCTTTTACAAAGAATAGCCCCTCTTCGGTGAAGAGGGGCTATTTCGTGTAAACAGCTAGCATTGAGGTACTTAGCCTCCAGTCGCTAGTTCAGCAACGCAATCGAAGGGTCCAATTTTGCGCGGAGCGCCGGGACGTCAATCTCGAAATAGTGATAGGCGTAGAGGAACTTCGGCTTGAGCTGATTGGCCGCCTTGATGAATTCCTCGTCGGTCATCGTGTACGGGAGATTCTTCGGCAGGAAAGCCAGGTCGATCCGGGGCAGGTCCTGCATCTCGGGTATCGGCTCGGTATCGCCCGCCAGATAGACTTTGAATCCGTCGAAGTCGAGCACATAGCCATTGCCGACGCCCCGCGGGTGAAAGAGTTCACCCTGCGGGTTGCGCCGGTTGATGTTGTAGGCTTCGGCGGCAAAGATGCCGATGCCTTCCCAGAAGCAGTACTCGTCGTTGGCAAGGACCGTGTAACGCCCGTCCACGTGGCCCACGTTCTGACTGACGATAAACTTCGTCTGCGGCGTCTGGATCTTGCCGTAGGCCTTCTCGTCGTAGTGGTCGTAGTGGTTGTGGGTGATCAGGATCAGGTCGGCAGCGGGATTTCCGGCAAAGTCGTGGACCTCGCTGTACGGGTCGGCATAGATGGTCTTGCCACCTATGCCGAACCGCACGGAAGCGTGGCCCAGCACTTCGACCTGGAGTTCACCCATGGGAGTCTGGAAGGTTTTCATAGTTTCAAGCCTGCTGATTTATTCCGTTCCGGAGTAGCCGGGGTTCTGCTGGATGTCCGGATTCGTGTGAATCTCGTCAATCGAAATCGGGAGACGGCACAGGTTGTTGCTGCGGTCGATAGTCAGGCCGCGGCGGGAAGAAACCGTAGCGCCATAATACGCATTGTCCTCGAAGGTGACGGTCTTGTTCAGGCGGCAGGCCTCGAAGAAGAGCTTCCCTTCGCAGAGGAACTCACGACGGTACTCCTTGTAGATCTCGTCGGCCGTAACGGTCGAAGCGGTCCACGGCGTGTAGTCGGGGTTGCGTTTCGCGATGGCATTCAGGTACTCAGCCGCTTTGGCGGCGTTATTGCCGGCAAGCGCGGCTTCCGCAGCAAGCAGGTAGGCCTCGGAGAGACGGAACACCTTGATGTTGACGGCCGTGTAGTTGGAGGTACCCTTGTCGCCGGCCAGGCTGGTGCTGCCCGAATACTTGTAGCAGCAGTCCTTTCCGTAATCGGAACGCGCCTTGATGTTGGCGCTGACGCTGGAATCATTGTGGTAGTGGTCCCAGTCCATCACGCCCCAGCGCACGTCGTTCGGGCTCATGATGTCCATCCAGTACTTGCTGGCATAGAAGTTACCGTTGGCGGCGTTGATGTGGCCCTTGCGCATGTAGTAGCAGCCGAGGCTGCCGGTGCCCAGGTCACGCTCGCTCGGATAGATACCGAATTCGAGGATCGACTCGCTTCCGAACTCACCCGTCCAGGAAGCCACCCAGTTGTTCGGCGTGTAGAGGGAATACACGTTGCTGTTGATGACGTTCTCGAAGGCCGTCAGCGCAGCGGACTGGTTCCCCATATACTGATGGACCTTGCCGAGAATCATCTGGTTCGCATAGTAGTTCACATAGCCGCGGCTGGCCCGCTTCGAAAGCAGCGGGGCTGCCTCGTTGAGGTCGGCGAGGATCTGCGTGTAGGCCTTCTCGACCGGGTCGCGCTGCAGTTTTTCAGCCGCATTCACCTGTTCGGTGACGACCGGGATGCCGACGCTGCTCTTGTCCATGTCATACGGCTTGCCGTAGAGGCGCACCAGGTCGAAATGGATCAGGGCGCGGATGGTCAGTGCCTGGCCCAGGAAATCGTCGAGGTTTTCTGCCGAGCCGTCAGCCTTCATCTTTTCGATGTTGTTGATGATGTTGTTGGCCTGCAGCAGGCAGAAATAGCCCGTTGACCAGAAACCCGAATAGGAGCCGCTGGAAGCGGAGTGGTTGAAGTAGTAGAGGGCATCACCCGGGTTACCGCCCGTATAGATGGTCATGTCACCGCCCTTGGCGTCGCCATAGAGCAGGAAGTTGCGACCGTAATAGTTGGAGGACGTGAGATTGTAAATCAGACCGTTCAGCATGACCTGGGCATCCTGGGCGCTCGTCAGGCAGGTCGAGGAGTCCGCCTGATTGGTCGGTGCCATGTCAAGGAAGTTCTCGCAGGAGGCAAGCATCAGGATGCAGGCCAGTGAAAGCAATATGTTGTAAATCCTTTTCATAATTCAATGTTTTGAGGGTCCCTTTAGAAGCTGAGTTCAATACCGAAGGTGTAGGTCTTTCCAATAGGAGTCTCAAAGGCGCGGGTACCGTAGGCGTTGACCTCCGGATCGGCCCATTTGTACTTGGAGAAGGTCAGCAGGTTGGTGCCGTTGAAGTAGAGGCGGGCCCTGTCGAGTCCGACTTTCTTGACCAGGCTGGTCGGCAGGGTGTAGCCGAGGGAAACGGTCTTCAGACGGATGAACGAGCCGTCGTGCATCCAGCGGGAGCTGTATTCCATCGCATCCTCCAGGTCACAGCCGCGGAGCTGCGGGTAGATGCCGCTGTGGTCGGTCGGGGTCCAGACGTTGTCCAGATACTGCTTGCCGCGGATACGGTTCCAGAAGTAACCGTCATCAGCCAGGCGGTAAACCGCACCGTCGTAGATCTGACCGCCGATCTTGTAGAGGAAGTTCAGGCCGAGGGTCAGGCCCTTCCACTCGATGTCGGTGTTGATGCCGCCGTAGGCGAACGGGTTGGCATCGCCCAGGATGACTTCGTCGGTGTCGTTGAAGTCAAGCACGACGTTGCGGCCGTTGAGCTGCATGTCGGCTTTGTCATTGTTCGAATACCAGAGGTTGTCACCGTTCTCCGGATTGACACCCGCCCATTCACGGCCGTAGATGGCCAGGGTCGATTCGCCGACCCGGTAGAGGAACTGCGTGTTGCCGTCGCCGCCCGTCGGGTCGTACCAGATAATGTCGGCGTCGTCGTACAGCTTCGTCACGCGCGAGCGGATGAAGGAGGCATTGATGCCGGCGCTCCAACGGAAGTGGTTGTTGCGGATGATGTCACCGTTGATTTCCACCTCGAAACCGTGGTTGTTGATCTCACCGATGTTCTGCAGCGTGGAGGAGAAGCCGGTGATCGTGGAGATCGGCACGTCCTGCAGCAAGTCCTTCGAATCGCGGTTGAAGTATTCGACGCTACCGCTCAGGCGGTTGTTGAACAGACCGAATTCGAGGGCGAGGTTGTAGGTATAGCTGGTTTCCCAGGACAGGTTGGCATCGGCCGCATTGACCAGGGCGCCGCCCGGGGAGCCCATATACTGGTAGCTGTAGCCGGCAAGCGAACGCCAGCCGTAGTTGCTGCTCGGCAGCGTACCGTTGATGCCATAGGAAGCACGGAGACGCAGGTTGTCGATGACATCCTGTCCCTTCATGAATTCTTCCTCGCTGATACGCCAGGAACCGGCCACGGACCAGAAGTTACCCCAGCGGGTATCCGGACCCAGACGGGAGGAACCGTCACGACGGAAGGAAGCCGAAGCATAGTACTTGCCGCCGTAGTTGTATTCCAGGCGGGAGAGGATCGACATCATCGAGTTGCCCCAGTTGTAGCCGCTGGCGTCGAGGGAACCGGCCGTGGAAACAGTGTGGAGGGCGCTGACCGGGAGGTCCTTACCGGTGGAACGGTGGAAATCGGTCTGGTTCTTCTCAGCCTCGAAGCCGACGAGGGCCGAAAGCGTATGGTTGCCGAAGCTCTTGTTGAAGTTCAGCGTGGAGGAGGAGACGATCTTCTGGTAGATGGTGGACATCTCGTTCACGCGGCCGTTGTCAGCCGTACCCGAATAGTGCTCGGGGCTGTAATAGATGTGGTCGCGGTAGCGGGTGTCGTCATAGGAGAAGACCGTGCGGAAATTCAGCCAGTCGGTGAACTTGATGGTCGCCGTCTCGTTGACGGAGAGTTTCAGGCTCTTGGAGCTGTTTTCCCACAGATTGTTGTAGTACAGCAGGTTGTAGCCATAGCTCTGGTAGCGGGAGGTCCAGGGCGACCCGTCTTTGTAATTGTCCGGCCAGTAGAGGGGCCACAACAGGTTGACCGACTGCATGAAGTAGTTGTCGGAGTTGTTGATGGTATCGTTGAAGCCCGTGCGGTTGGTGCTCGCCACCGCCACATTCGTGGCCAGTTCGAAATGCTTGCCCACTTTCTGGTTGAGGTTCACGCGGCCGCTGATACGGTCGAAGCCGTTGATGTAAACGCGTCCCTGGTCTTTCGTATATGAGAAAGAGGTGTAGTAGTTGCTGTTCTGCGTACCGCCGCTCACGCTCAGGTCGTAGGTCTGGTAGATGGCCTTGCGGAAATAGGCGTCCATCCAGTCGAAGAAGATGAGGTTGCCGTTCTTGTCGGTACGGGAGATCTGGCCGTCGGTGTGGGCCTCGATCTTCACCGGGTCATAGGCACCCGTGCCCGTGGGAGACAGCTGGTAGCCGAAACGGTTCCAGCGGCTGTTCAGCATTCTGATGGCATCGTCCGTCGCCTCGGCATCAGTCAGACCGTCCACACGCGTAGCCGCATCATGGAAGATGGTGTAGAGGGCGTTGACGTTGTCATACACGGAGGCGGGCTCGAAGTTCTTCACGGCCCAGTCCGGCGTGATACCGACCGAAGCCTTGAAAGAAACCGTCGGACGGCCTTCCTTGCCCCGTTTGGTGGTAACCAGGATCACACCGTTTGCAGCACGCGAGCCGTACAGGGCGGAAGCCGCAGCATCCTTCAGGACCGTGATGGATTCGATATCACTCGGGTTGAGGGAGTTCATTACGTTGTTGGTCGAATAGATGTAGTCACTCATCTGGCCACCGTCACCCGACTGGGCCGGGACGCCGTCGATGACATAGAGCGGCTCATTCGACGCATTCATGGAACCGATACCGCGGATGCGGATCGAAGCGGCCGAACCGGCCTGACCGGAACTGCCCGTAATCTGCATGCCGGCGACCTTTCCGTTGAGCGCCTGCTCGAAAGATACGGTAGGAACATCCTTGATGGCTTCCTGCTTGACCACGGAAGCCGCACCGGTGTATGTTCCTTTCTTTGCGGTACCGTAGGCGACGACGATCGTCTCCTCCAGCGATTCCGCATTGGGAGATAGGGCTGCGTCAACGACGCCCCTTCCATTTACCATCACCTCCAGGTCGTTGAAACCGATGGAGGAGAATACCAGGACTGCATTGGACGGCACGTTGTCGAGGACGTACGCACCGTTCTCATTGGATGCGACACCCGTCATCGTGCCCTTTACCACGATGCTGGCGAAGGGGATGGGTGTCCCGTCCTGCGAAGAAGTCACCTTGCCGGTGACCCTGCTCTGCGCGAACAACGAACTGCATGACAGCAGCGTCAGCGCAATGATCAAAAGTTTCTTCATAAGCAGTTTTTTGGGTTAAATTATAGTATAGTTTTCCGGTTTTTCAGAGATTTCTACAAATTTATACAAAAAAATTCGCAAAAACCAGCATTCTGCGGCAATAAAATCCATATTTGTAAATTCCGCATGTAAATCCGGACGGGCGGAAAATTCACAATTTTTCAGAAAAAGATTATAAATGCGTTATATCGAAACCGATCTGCTTCAACAATACAAGCAGGCGGGTCGGAAATCCTTAAAAAAGAAAGAAAAACGCGTCTGGATGCGTTCAGACGCAGATCCGGCCCGAAAAAAAGGTCTGAAGTGATTTGCAGGATTTCAAAAAAATTATTATTAAATTTGTAGGAAAGACTTGAAAACCGAACTTAACCATAACCAAACTAACAATCCGCTTATGAAGAAACTATTTGCAGCCGCGCTTCTGGTGCTCATCTGCAGCACCGCGTTAGCGCAGAACAAGGTGACGGGACGCGTCACTTCTTCAGAAGATGGAAGCCCCATTCCCTTCGCCAGTGTCGTGGTGAAAGGAACGATGAATGGCGTGGCCACGGACGAAAACGGTGTCTATACGATCACCGCCGTCACTCCGGGTGCCATTCTGGAGTTCTCATCTGTCGGTTTCTTGACCCAGGAAGTCCAATGGGACGGCAAACCTGCGGTCAACGTCATCCTCGCCCCCGACCGGGAATCCCTGGAAGAGGCGATGGTCGTGGCTTACGGTACAGTCAAGAAAGGTTCCTACTCCGGCTCCGCAGCCGTGGTCAAGCAGGAATCCATCAAAGACGCACCGGTCGTGAGTTTTGAGCAGGTCCTTGCCGGTAAGGCGCCTGGCGTACAGGTGGCCTCCTATTCCGGCCAGCCCGGTTCCGAGGCCGATATCTCCATCCGTGGTTTCGGCTCCTTCAACGCCGGCAACCAGCCGCTCTACGTCATCGACGGCGTACCCGCCACCAGCGGCGACTACTCCTCCGGCAACATCTCCACCAGCGCGATGAACTTCCTCAACCCGAGCGATATCGAGTCCATCACCATCCTGAAGGACGCCGCGGCGGCCTCCCTCTACGGTTCCCGCGCCTCCAACGGTGTGATCCTGATCACCACCAAGAAGGGCAAGGCCGGCAAGCTGACCACCAACTTCAAGGCCAGCGCCGGTTTCTCCTACTTCGCCTATAACAACTACCCGCTGGCGAACGATGCCGAAACCGAATCGCTGCACCGGATGGCCTGGACCAACTACGCCGAGGACAACCCGTCTTCCTGGAAGAGTTACGGCAGCATCGAGGCCTATGTGAACGACAAGGTTGCCAAGAACTATCCCGCCAAGGACGAAAGCAAGTATATTTATAAGGACTGGGAAGACGTCCTCTTCCGCACCGGTATCGCCCAGAATTATGAACTGAGCCTCTCGGGCGGCGGTGAGAAAGGCAAGGTGTACGCCTCGGTCGGCTGGACCGACCAGCAGGGCGTGGTCACCATCGACTACCTGAAGCGTTTCTCCACCACCATCAACGCCGAAGCCAATGTGAACAACTGGCTCAAGGTGGGCGGCACCACCCAGTTCTCCTGGCAGTACCAGACCGGTCACCAGGAAGGCTATTCGACCAAGGACAACCCGTTCTTCATCTGGAAAGTGGTCCTCAACGAACGCTGGCCTTACGCCTATAAAGATACGGGCGACCTGTATCTCGAGCGCTGGAGCCCCAGCTTCGCCACCGTCAACCCGGTGCAGACCTACGACAAGCAGATCAACGACGCCTGGCAGCACCGTCTGATCCTCAAGGGCTGGGCCGAAGTCAAGTTCACCGACTTCCTGCGTCTCAAATCGACCGTCGGCGAAGACTGGCTCTACATGCACGACCGTTTCGGCTGGCTCTATGGCCACCCGAACTTCTATGCCTACAGCGACGTGGGCGGCTACATGGGCGACCGGCACCGCAATGTGCACCGCCTGGTAAGCTCCACGCAGCTGAATTTCGACAAGACCTGGGGTGAACATCATTTCGCCGCCATGGCCGCCTGGGAGGCTGAACGCGAGAAATTCGAGTACACCCGCCTCAACAAGATCGACTTTTCCTACATGGGCGCCACCGAATCGTATCTGGCTTCGAACTTCGACGACGGCTACACCTACTCGCGCCTGTGCACCCTGCTCTCCGCCCTGGGCAGCGTGAGCTACGACTACGGCGCCCGCTATTACCTGACCGGCACGTTCCGCCGCGACGGCAGCTCGAAACTCGCGCCTGAAACCCGCTGGGGTAACTTCTGGTCCGTCAGCGCATCGTGGCGCTTCTCCAACGAGGAATTCCTGAAGAACTCCGCCTGGCTGAGCGACGGTAAGATCCGCGGATCCTACGGTACCTCCGGCACCCTGCCTTCCGACTACTTCGGCTACATGTCCGTGTACAACTACACGAGCTACGGCAGCAACGGCGCCAGCTACCCGGGCAACCTGGCCAACTCCGACCTCTCCTGGGAGAAGAACCACAACTGGAACGTCGGTATGGACCTGCGCCTGTTCGACCAGGTTGACCTGACGGTCGAGTACTTCAACAAGCTGACCACCGACCTGCTCCTCGACGCTTCGGTGCCTTCCACCACCGGTTTCACCTCCACGCTGATGAACATCGGCTCGATGGTCAACCGCGGCTGGGAGATCGCCGTCGGCTGGGACATCCTGCGCAACAAGAATGGATGGAACCTCTCGGTCGGCGCCAACTGGTCGCACGTCCACAACGAGATCCTCTCCCTCTCCGAGGAAGGTGAATCCATCGCCGACACGCCGCACGTCTGGCAGGCCGGCTATCCGTTCTACCAGTACCGCACCCGCAATTACCTGGGTGTCTGCCAGGAAGACAACTACATGGGCAACAGCCGCCTGAAAGCCGGTAACCCGATGTATGCCGAAGGTTCCTGGTACGAGAAGGGCGAAACGGCCGACCAGACCGTGGTCCTGAAGAACGGCACCGTCATCGAGAAAGGCGGCACCATTCCCGAGGATACCTTCAACTACTACCCGACCAACCGCAACAACTCCAGCAACATGATCCTGGAAGGCATGAGCGCCATTCCGAAAGGCTTCGGCGGCTTCAACCTCAACGTGGGATACCGTGGCCTCACCCTTGACATGGCCTGGTCCTACAAGTACGGCCACTACATCTGGGATGAAGGTGTGGAGCAGATGGAGAACGACGGTTACTACGACTTCCACCGCAACATCGGCAAGGACCAGCTGAACGCCTGGACGCCGACCAACACCAACACCAACGTCCCGCGCCGTATCCGCGACAACGGACAGGGCGGCTACTACTACTCGAGCAAGTATCTGAAGAAAGGTGACTTCCTCCGTCTGAAGAACCTGACCCTCTCCTACAACCTCCCGCGCGGTTTCAACAGCAAGCTCGGACTTGCCGGCGCCCGCATCTATGTGGCCGGTACCAACCTGCTGACCTTCTCCGGCCTGAACATCGACCCGGAAATCAAGTCGAGCGGCTACTACAACTACTCGATGCCGGCCATGCGCACCGTGACTCTCGGCCTTGACCTGACATTCTAGTGAACCCTTAATCCTGAAAGACATGAAAAGATATATCAAACATCTGGCTTTTGCGGCGGTCATGCTGCTCGGCCTGACTGCCTGCGAGGGATTCCTGGACACCACGCCGACCAATGCGGTGGTGGACAAGAACGCGATGGTGACGCTCGCCGATGCGAGCGTAGCCTGCAACGGACTCTATACGCCGCTGAAGTACTACACCCTCTACGGTACCTATATCCCGTACATGGGCGACCTGCGGGCCGACAACATCTACCCGCGCACGTCCGACGGAACCGGCGCCGTGATCTACACCTGGCAGTATGAATCCACCCAGAGCTCCTATTTCGGGACCCTGTGGGAGAACTACTACAATGTGATCATGCGCTGCAACACCTTCATCGAGAACATCGACGCCTGCGAGGCCGCCAGCACGAGCGACCAGGCCAAGAAGAACGACTACACCGGCCAGGCCTACGCGGTCCGCGCCCTCTGCTACTTCGACCTGGCCCGCCTCTACGGACAGACCTACACCTATGACAACGGAGCCTCCCTGGGCGCCGTGCTCATCACCGAGACCATCGGTCCGAAGGAAGCCCGCCTGCCGCGCAGCACCGTCGCCCAGACCTACGAACAGGTCCTGGCCGACCTGACCAGCGCCAAAGGCCTCCTGTCGAAAGACACGAACCTGGGTCACTTCAACTACTGGGCGGCCCGCCTGCTGGAAGCCCGCGTTTACCTGTACATGGGACGCAACTCTGAAGCCCTGGCGGCAGCGACCGACGTGATCAGCAATTCCCCCTACCGGATGGTCAGCGGTGACGGCTATGCCAACTACTGGGGCAAGGAAGGTGACCTGGAATCCGTGCTCGAACTGCTCGTTTCCGTGCAGGGCGACATCGACTCCGACGGCGGCTTCTACACCATCTACCACAACATGTGGTTCGACGACTCCAATGCCGGCGGCAGCCTGATCCCGACCCTCAAGTGGCGCAACCTCTTCAAGGATACCCCGAACGATGTCCGCGGCCAGATGATCCAGTATGACGACCCGGCCACGGGCGGCCGCAAGAGCGGTGAATACTGGCTCCGCAAGTTCATCGGCAACAAGGACCAGGGCTACACCTTCCGCCGCAACAATCCGCGCGTGCTGCGTATCACCGAGGCCTACCTGATCGCGGCCGAAGCAGCGCTCGCCGGCGGCAACACCGCCGATGCCAGCCGCTACCTCAACGCCGTGCGCAAACGCGCCGACGCGACGGCAGCCGACGTGACCGCCACGAAGGAACTCATCCAGATCGAACGCCAGAAAGAATTCATCGGCGAAGGCCATCGCTTCTTCGACGTGATGCGTACCGGCGGCGAACTGGTCTGCGACCCCAACGACCCGCACGAGTTCCGCAACGGCTCCGCCTACCTCCACAGCCTGAAGGCCGGCGACGCCAAAGCCGTGATGCCGATCTCCAGCGACGCCCGCGTCTCCTACCCCGAACTCCAGCAGAATCCGGGATACAAGGATTAAAGGCCGTCTGCCCATTGACACTTACCCCCGACCGGAAGCGGTCGGGGGTAAGTTTTTTTACTCCCGGTCCCCTTCCTCGAGAAGCGCGATATCCTCGACGTCCAGCAGGGCTTTTTCGATGTGCTTGCCTTGCTTCGCACCGAGTTTCGCAAGTTTGGCGGCGGTCGTGCAGATGCTGTGGCCGCCGGGGGCCAGTTTCCGCCGGCCGTCCTCGTACGCAGATGCGGCGTTCTTCAGCGCCGTGCCGACGGCGTCGTAGGACTCGAGGAACTTCTCCACCCGGTCCATCATCTCGTCCGCCAGACGGAACACCTTCTCATGGTTCTCCGCCTGGGCCACCTGCGTCCAGGTAAGCTGCACGATCTTCAATGCGCCGTAAAGCGACTGTTCGTCGGCGATATAGACGTTCTGCGCCGCCGCCCAGCGCCACAGGTCGGGCGCCGCATTGAGTGCCGTCCAGAGGGCACCCATGTTCGGGACGAACATGATGACATAGCCTGCCGACATCTTCGGCGGCTGGATGAACGAGGCGTAGTGCTTGTCGGAGAGCTCCTTTACATGGCTCTTTATGCTGTCGATGTGGGCCTTCAGATGACGGGCGCGCTCTTCTTCACTTTCCGCGTTGACATAGGCGATGTAGTCCTTCATGGACGTCTTGGCATCGACGATGACTTCGCGGCGCCGGTCCAGGTGGATGATCACGTCGGGACGGAGTGGCTTTCCGCCGGTGCTGTCGCTTAATGTCGGTTGCACATCGAAGTGAACGCCCTTGGTAAGGCCTTGCGACGTAAGCAGTTCTTCCAGGATTGTCTCGCCCCAGGTACCCTGGATTTTGTTACCATACTTGAAGGCTGCGGTGAGTTCATCGGTGCTGTGCGCCACGCGCCCCGTATAGTCCATCAGCGTCTGGACATCGCTCTTGATGGAACTCTCCGCAGCGCGGTGGACCTGGCTGTTGTCCTTCATTTCCTTGCGCAGCTCCTCAATCTTTTCACGGACTGGGGAGAGGAGGTTTCCGATCGCCTCGGCGGACGTCTCGCGAAATTCCTTCTGGCGGGAACGCAGCAGTTCGTCCGTCGCATCCTTCGCCTGCACCTTCATCTGGGAAAGCGCATCGGCGAACTGCTCCCGGAGCGTGGCCATCGCTTCGTTATGGGCTTTGTCGCGCGCCGCTATCACCTCATCTTTTGCGGCGCTGGCCTCTTCCACAGCCTTGCGGACGCGTTCCTGCTCCCCTTCCTTCAGCGAAGAAAGTTCTTTCTGCAGGGCCTCCTTGTCGCTGCGAAGATGCTCCAGGTCCGATTCAAGGCGGGCTATCCCGGAGGAAAGGCGGCCGCGGACGATGGCCCGTGTGACCAGGATTGAAACAACGACCGCCGCGACGGCGGCAATGAAAAACCAGAGAAGCGGATTGTCCATAGCGTCTATATCAAATCAAAGCGGAAAAGGCTGGTCAATCGCGGAGGAAACCGGCAAGCACCGGCTGCATCCGCTGCAGGGCTTCGGCGAGGCGGGCGCGCTGGGTGGCGAGGTTCAGGCGGAGGAAGCCTTCGCCGGTGCGGGGGCCGTAGAGGGTCCCGGAGGCGACTTTGACGCGGGCTTCGGCAAGGAGGCGGTCGGCGAGGGCGTCGGTGAGATGCCCGGGCAAGCCGGGCATGACGCTGTCGGTCAAGCCGGGCTGAAGGAGACGATGCACGTCCAGCCAGGCAAGGTAGGTGCCTTCCAGGCGGGTGACGGTGAAGGCGGGGAATTCCCGGGCGAAGAAGTCGCAGAGGAGGTTGTAGTTGCCCTGGATGTAGTGGTTCAGGGCGTCGAGCCAGGCTTCGGATCCGGGGTCGGTGTAGGCGGCGACCAGGGCGACGGGGCCGAAGGGATTGACGTCGCAGACTTCGTTGATGTTGATGGCCCGGTCGATACGGCGGCGCCATTCCGCGTTGTGGCAGATGATATTGGCGATCTGCAGGCCGGCGGTGTTGAACGACTTCGACGGGGAATTGAGCACGACGGCATTGTCGCGGCAGGCGGGGCTGACGGCGGCAAAGGGCGTAAAGCGGTAGCCCGGCATGACGAGTTCGCAATGGATCTCGTCGCTGACGACGGTGACGCCGTGACGCAGGCAGATGTCGTTCATCCGGGCCAGTTCGTCGGGCGTCCAGACGCGGCCGGCGGGGTTATGGGGGTTGCACAGGAGGAAGAGCGTGGTCTTTTCCTGGGCGCAGCAGGCTTCGAAGGCATCCCAGTCCACATGGTAGGTGGCCTCTTCATACAGGAGCGGACATTCAAGGACCTGGCAGCCGTTGTTGCGGATGCTCGAGAAGAAGCAATTGTACACGGGCGAAAGGACGACGACCTGTTCGCCGGGCATCGCCAGGGCCTTTATCGCGCACGAAAGGGCCGGTACGACCCCGGAGGTATAGAGGATATCCTCCCGGTCGATCAGCCAGCCGTGGCGGCGGGAAAACCACGAAAGAATGGCTTCGTAGTAGTCCTTCCCCACCTGGGTATAGCCGAAGACGCCGTGTGCGGCCCGCGCCTCGACGGCACGGCGCACAGGCGGTGCCGTCGGGAAATCCATATCGGCCACCCACAGCGGGATGAAATCGGCGGGCGCCCCCTCGCCGAGCGGTTCATCCCACTTGTAGCAGCCGCTTCCGCGACGCTCCACCGGCGTATCAAAATCAAAGCGCGTATCAAACGGGGTTTCGCTGTCGAAATTCTGTTTCATAGTCGAATTTTTCGCTGCAACGGACGCATTTGATCATCAGCCTTTTAGGCAAACCGACCCCCTTCAAAAAGTGAGGGGTCACTTTCCATAAACGATTGATTGACTGATGTGTACATTGCAGCGCGGAAAGAGCGGTTAAGGTAAAAGGGCCGGTGCAGGACCTGCGGCCTACTGTCGCAGCTCGATTACGCAGTCGGCGGGCTGACGGATGTTTTCGTCGAGGGTGATGCTGCCGATGCTGTCGGCCACGATATGGCCGGAGGTCGGGTTCTTGATGTTCTCGATATGACCGCGGATGTCGGCCTCGACCGTCGAATACTCGAACACGCGGTCGCAGGCGGCATCGAAAGTGCAGTTCTCCAGGATCAGGCCGTCGGCATAGCAGAGCAGTTGCTCGCCGCTGAGCTTGCAGTTGACCAGCCGTACGTTCTTCGAGTGCCAGGCCAGGTATTCCCCATTGAGTTCGGAGTCGTAGATGGTCACGTTCTCACACTCCCAGAAGGAGTCCTTCGTGGTGATTTTGGCGTTGCGGATAACCACATCCCGGCAGTACTGGAACACATATTTGGCATCGCTGACAAGGCCGTCCACTTCGATATTGCGGGAGAACATGAAGGGATAGGTGCCGCCCCGCAGTTCCACATCCTTGATCTTCAGACCGTCCACCTTCCAGAAGGTCTCGTCGGCGTCGGTGATCAGCACGCGTTCGAGCGACACGTTCTTCATCTCGCGGAAGAACTTCGGTCCGTCGATGGTGCAGTCGCGCATGGTCAGGTCGTTGGTGTACCAGATGGCCGAGCGCGAGCCCGGAGCGAAATAGCAGTTGGTGATCAGGCAGCGGTCCACGTGCCACCAGGGATATTTGCCATAAAACTTGCAGCCGTCGGCTTCCAGGTCGCTGCAATGCTTGATGCCCGATTCACCGTCGACGATGGTGATGTTCTCCAGACGGGCGTCGTGAAGTTCGAAAAGCGGCCTCTCGCCGCCGAATTCTTTATTCTTGATCAGTTGTTTCATATTTCGGGAGTTTCTTTGCTAATCGGGCGGCGGCGCGGGCGGCACGGCGAGCTTGTCGTGCAGCCCTCCGGGCTTCGCGGCGGGCCTGCCGCTCCGCGCGCCGCAGGGCGCGTTTTTCGGCGCGGCTGAGCTGTTCGGTATGTACCACCGTCTCGGGGCTGGCGGTGGTGAGATTCCCGGTCGAACCGGGAATGACGGCGGCGGAATCGCGCGCCGGACGCTGCGGACGGACGGGCCTGTCGTCAGGGATAAGGACCCGCTGCGGCTTGCCGGCGATCACGTCCGCGGTGTCGGGATGCCCGATCGGGTCGGGCATGACGGCGAGCGAGTCGGGAACGACGGTGAGCGAGTCGGGAACGACGGACAAAGTGTCGGGCATGAATATCGTTGAATCGCCGGGGGCGATCAGGTCATCGACCTGAACCGGAGCCTGGTCGGGAATCGTCAGCCGGGCCAGGCTGTCCAGCCGCGCAAGGCTGTCCTGTTCGGCCTGACGGCGCTCATATTCGGCTTTCTTCTGGGCATCGATCTTCTCGAAGAGATCGAAAAGATAGTTGTCGAAGAATTTGTTGGTCTCGCGATAGAGCGGACGGCGCATGCCCTCGTACTGGGGCCGCTCCGTCTGCCGGATTTTCCGCCGGGTAATGGCTTCCGGCGAGACGGGACGCTCGTCGCCCCGCCATTTGAAATTCTTGAGCCGCTGCTTGGACGGCTCCAGGTCGCCAACGGGATAGACATCGCTCTTGATGGCATCCACGTAAAGCAGCCGCTGGGCCTGGTTGTCTTTCATGGCGGCCGTCAGCGTCCTGGATTCCTTGACATTGACGGTCGTGATCACCTCTTCGTCGGTCATATAGAAGATGGCCGACACGCCGCCCAGCGCATCGAAACGGTAAAGTTTGTTGTCGCGGAACCAGCCCTGCATCTCGGTGCTCTTGATCTGGTTGTAATGCGTGCTGTCCTGCTCCGAGATGAGCCAGGCATTGGTGATCATACTGCCGCGCTCGAGCGAGCCGCCGCGCATCAGGAGCTGCATCTCCTCGGCGGTCAGCTGATTGGTGACCTGGTTCCAGAGCGCGGGCGTGCCATAGAGCCGCGCGATGGAGTCGATTTCGGAAAAGACCACCGAATCGCAGACGGCCTGCAGGTCGCTGCGGTACATCTTCACATTGTTCCAGGCATGCACGTAACGGACGGGCGTCGTGTCGCGGGGGGTGGCAGGGGCGACGGCGGAGGAATCGGGGAGATTCCCGGTCGAGCCGGGAATGACGGACGTCGAGTCGGTCGGGAGGAGGCGGGTGGTATCCTTGGGGGGAACAGGCGGCGCGAGGGCTGCAAATCCCGCCTTGATGAGGGAATCGACGGACGAGAGATTGGCGCGCAAGCTGCCGGAAGCGGCGGTCAGGGAATCGAGCGCCCCGACCGTCACCAGCGAATCGAGACGGGCCAGGCGGGCCAGCGAGTCGGCGGTCGCCTGCTGCTGCTTCTCCAGCCATTCGGGCGGCAGTTTCCCGACTTCCCGCAGCTTCTTGATGCGCTCCTCCTCATGGACTTTCGCATCCTCCTCGCGCTTCTTGCCCAGGGCGTCGTAGGTGATGTCTTCCAGCCGCTTCTGGGATTCTTTCAGCTCTTCTTCCGGTATATCGCAGCGCGGCACGGCGTACACGAAAAAGGTGTCCGCGCGGGTAAAGATCGTATCCACCTCATGGTTCTCGTTCTCGCCGAAATAGATGATGGCCGGATTGCCGGTCAGCAGGCCGCTGGCAGAGGAAGAGTCCGCGGCGGGCGTATATTTCAGGTGGTCGCCCAGGAAGATGCTCTTGTTGGTCGTATCGAGCACCTGGGCATTGTTGAACAGGTCGGCCGCCCCGTCGTACTGGTAGTAATAGACTTCATCGGCCCAGGCGTCATAATTCGGGTCGAACATGAACACGTGGTCGTTGTAGTGAAGGATCTGGTTCTTGCGGTCATACCAGCCGCCGTCGGCCCGCAGGAAACCCTCGTCCCGCCAGGTGTAGGTGTTCTTTCCGAAGTAGGCTTTCTCCTCTTCGGTGAAATAGCGGAGCGTCTGGGTCTTGATCTCGACCGTGTCCATATAGATTTCCACGCGCTCCTCGAAGGTGAAGAGTCCTTCCTTGCTGTCATAGGTCCCTCTGCTGCTCTCGATGACATTGCCGTCCTTGTCCTTGAGTGCGCCGCCGTACTCGAAGATGGCCACGCTGTCCTTGGTGTTGTATATCAGTTTCGAGGTGCGCAGCGTATTGCCGTCCTTGTCGAAGAGTTCCACCAGCGGGCCGCGGAACTGCGCCTTGCTGTCATCGATCCAGTAGAGCATCTCCTCGCTCTTGAGCATCGTGTTGTTCTGGATGATCTGCACGTTGCCGTAGGCCTCGATGAACTTGGCGTCCACGTTCCAGGAAGCGGAGTCACACAGCAGATAGGTGTCGTTGTGCAGGAAGCGGGCGTGCCCCTTGACCAGGCGGTAGTTCAGGCCGTATTTCTCATACTGCTCGGCCCGTTCGGCCTGGACCAGACGGAAGACGCTTTCCTCGGACGCATTCTGTGCCCGGGAAAAACCGCTGCCGGCAAGCGCCAGCAGCACGACAAGCATCATCCGTCGGAAAAGGCGGTCCATCCTGCGCCGTTATTTGATCCAGCCCTTGCGCTGGAAGTCACAGCCCTGGAACATCGGGTCGATGACGATGTAGGTGGTTTTCTGCTTCTCCTCGATGAATTTGTCGATGGCAGCCAGGGAATTCTTCTGGTTGACTTCTTCCAGCAGGGTGTTGTAGTCTTCCTGGAATGTGGCCACATGAGCCGGGATCACCCGCTCCAGGTAGAGGATCTTGTAGATGGTGTTGCCGTTGCGGCCTTCGTTGTCGAGCGACTCGAAGGGCTCGGACACGTCGCCTTCCTGCATGTTGCGCAGGACATTGTAGTCGGCGGGCTTGAGCTGGTCCTTCTCGAAATAGGAAGAACCGGAATACTCGTCGGCCATCAGGCCGCCGCTGGTGGCGCTGTGCCGCTCCTCGGAGAAGGAACGGGCCGCGTCGGCAAAGCTCATTTTCCCCTCGACCACCAGGTTGCGGATGCTGTCGAGCCGCTGGAAGGCGCGGCTTCGGTCTTCGGAGGTGTACTGCGGCTTGATGAGGATGTGGCGCGCATTGAACTTGTCTCCTTCCCGCTCGATGAGCTGGATGATGTGGAAGCCGTCGGGCGTCTCCACGACCTGCGAGACCTGTCCCACCTTGAGCGACATGGCGGCGTCGGAGAAGGCCGGCCAGAAGATCGACTTGGAGGCCATGCCCAGCTCGCCGCCCTTGGCCACGCTGCCCGGATCCTGCGAATAGAGCCGCGCCAGCGTAGAGAAGCGCTCCCCGTTCACGATGCGCTCGCGCAGGCCGACCAGCTGCTCCTTGACGGCCAGCTCGGCCGCTTCCTTGTCGGGATACAGGCCGATCTGGCGGATCCGGTATTTGGTGCTGACCATCGGAAGGTCTTCCGCCGGGGTCTCCTCGACATATTTCTTGACGTCACTCGGGGTGACTTTCGGAATGTCCTGCGCCACGTTGCGCTGCATCTCCTGGATGAGCGACTGGTCGCTCAGGGCGGACTGCCACTCCTGGCGGAGCTTGTAGAGCGGTTTGCCGAAATACTCTTCGGTCTTCTGTTCACCGCCGAGGGTCATCACCACCTCGTTCATGCGCTGCTCGAGCATCGCCGACACCTGGGCGTCGTTGACGACCAGCGAGTCGAGACGGGCCTGCGTCAGGAAAAGCTTCGAGACCAGGAAATTCTCAAGAATCTCGCAGCGGGCGGTCTTGTCGACCGCCAGGCCGCGGGCGCGCTCCATCTGGGCTTCCGCCTCGATTTCGGAGAGCATCACGATATCGTTTCCGATCAGGGCGACGGACTTGTCGATGACGCCGTCGTATTTCTGGCCCCGCAACGGCAGGACGGCCAGCAGCAGCAAAGCGGCTGTAAGTATCTTTTTCATCTTCATAATCAAAACAAGCATTCCGCTTGCAGCAAGTCCTGCGCCAAACTTAACGGGTGGAGTAGTTCGGCGCTTCGCGGGTGATGGTCACATCGTGCGGATGGCTTTCCACCATGCCCGCAGCCGTGATCTTCACGAACTTGGCTTCGCGCAGGGCGGCCAGGTCCTTCGCGCCGCAGTAGCCCATGCCGGCGCGCAGGCCGCCGATCAGCTGGTAAATCACCTCGCCCAGCGTGCCTTTATAGGGCACCTGTGCCACGATTCCCTCGGGAACGAGCTTCTTGATATCCTCTTCCATGTCCTGGAAATAGCGGTCCTTGGAGCCTTTCTGCATCGCTTCGAGCGAGCCCATGCCGCGGTAGGACTTGAATTTACGGCCATTGAGGATGATAGCCTCGCCCGGAGCCTCCTCCACGCCGGCAAACAGCGAGCCGGCCATGATGGTGCTGGCGCCGGCCGCCAGGGCCTTGACGATGTCGCCCGAATAGCGGATGCCGCCGTCGGCGATCACCGGGATGCCGCTGCCCTTGAGAGCTTCGCTGGTCTCCATCACGGCGGTCAGCTGCGGGACGCCGATGCCGGCGATGATGCGGGTCGTGCAGATGGAACCGGGGCCGATGCCGACCTTGACGGCATCGACGCCGCAGTCGCGCAGGGCGCGGGCGGCTTCGGCCGTGGCGATGTTGCCGGCCACGATCTGCAGGTCGGGGAAGGCCGCACGGATCTTCTTGATGGTGTTCAGGACGCCGACCGAGTGGCCGTGGGCCGTGTCGAGGACCACGGCGTCGGTATGGACGCTCACCAGGCGCTCCACGTCTTCGAGGCTGTGGGAATTGATGCCCACGGCCGCGGCCACGCGCAGGCGGCCCAGGCTGTCCTTGCTGGCTTTGGGATTGTCCTTGATCTTGGTGATGTCCCGGTAGGTGATCAGGCCGACCAGCCGGTTGGAACTGTCAACCACGGGCAGTTTCTCGATGCGGTTCTTGCGCAGCACCTCGGTGGCTTCGGGAATCGTCGTCTTCGGACCGACCGTGATCAGGTTCTCGCAGGTCATCACCTCGCGGATGGGCGTGGCCGGATTGTCCTGGAAACGGAGGTCGCGGTTGGTTACGATGCCGATCAGGTGGTGAGCCGGGTCCACGACCGGGATGCCACCGATGTGGTACTGGGCCATCAAGCGCAGGGCGTCGCCCACGCAGGCCTCCACATCGATGGTCACCGGATCGTAGATCATTCCGTTTTCAGCGCGCTTGACCTTGCGGACGTGCTCCATCTGGGCTTCAATCGGCATATTCTTGTGGATGACGCCGATGCCGCCCTCCCGGGCGATGGCGATGGCCAGGTTGGCATCGGTCACGGTATCCATGGCCGCCGAGACGATCGGCACCTGGATCCGGATGTCCCGGGTGAACTGGGTCTGGATGTCAACTTCCCGGGGAAGTACTTCGGAGCGGGCAGGAATGAGCAGTACGTCGTCGTAGGTCAGTCCTTCCATAACAATCTTGTCGGTATTCATCACGCGCTGGATTTAGGGATATTTCGGCAAAGATACAAAATCTGGCGGGATTATCCTATTACTTGTTCACCGTTCGGAGCATTTCCTGGACGGCGGCTTCCAGCTGCTTGTCCTCTCCGCGCAGCGAAGAGGCCGGATCGTTGGCCACGCGGATGTCCGGTTCCAGCTGGTGATTCTCCATGTAATACTGGGCAGGAACCCAGCCACCCACCTGCGGAATGCCGAAGACGATGGACGGGTTGATCTGCGTCTCCCACCACACGGCGGTCATCGTGCCGGGCACCGGCATGCCGATGAGCTTGCCCAGGCCGAGGGCCCGGTAGGCATAGGGGAAGCCGGAAGCGTCGGAGTAGCAGTCCTCGCCCATCAGGACGCAGGACGGCTTGGTCCACTTGCTGTAGGGTTCGGTGCCGATGTACTGGCCCCGCGGACGCCATTCGACATAGGCCTTGCCGCCCAGGAAGGTGACCAGGTCGTCGTGGAGCCAGCCGCCGCCGTTGTGGCGGATGTCCACGATCAGGGCGTCACAAGTGCGGTATTTGCCCAGCGCCTTCGAATAGACTTCGCGGAAGGAAGGCGAATCCATTCCCTGCACGTGGACATAACCGATGCGGCCGCCGGAGAGGCGTTCCACCATCTCCTCGCGCTGGCGGACCCAGCGGCGGTAGAGCAGCGCCGATTCATTGGCCACAGGCTTGACGATCAGGTCTTCGTCCTTGCCGTCCTTGCGGACCGTCACGACGATCTTCTTGCCGGCCTTGCCCGCCAGGAGCGGGAACCAGTTCTCGCCCGCCTTGACGGCGTGGCCGTCGATGGCCATGACCAGGTCGCCCGCCTTGATCTTGCTGTCGGCCAGGTTCAGCACGCCGCCCGGCAGCACTTCGGCGATCCGCAGGCCGTCGCCGGCATAGCCGTAGTCGTAGAGCACGCCCAGGCGGCCGAGCGATTCACCGCCCGCAGGGCGGTAACGCGCACCGGTGTGCGAACCGTTGAGTTCGCCCAGCATCTCGGAGAGCATCTCCTGGAAATCGAAGTAGTTGTCGATGTACGGCAGGAACTGCGCATAGTTGTCGTGGTAATAGTCCCAGTCGATGCCGTGGAGGTCCGGATCGTAGAATTTCTCCTTCACCTGTTTCCAGATGTGGCCGAACATGTATTCGCGCTCAGCCTTGGGACGGAATTCGAAGTCGCCCGAGAAGCCGATCTGCTTGGTCTGGCCGCCAGAGAGGGTCACCTTCGTGATGCCGCGGCCGGAGAATACGTAAATCTCGCTTCCGTCGGCCGAAGGGGTGATGCGGCCCGAGACGCCGCGGGCGAGCACCTTGACGCTGCCTTCACGCAAGTCTTTCACGCACAGGCCCATGCCGCTCTCAAGCGGAGAGACGTAATAGAGCTTGCGGCCGTCCTTCGAAAGGATGTGGTCGCCGTAGGCGGCACTCGAGGAGGTGAGCCGCTGCACACGATACTCGCGGCCTTCGAGCATCAGTTCCAGTTTCTTGGGCTTCTCCTGGGCCAGGGAGTCCTTCTTCTCTTCCTTGGCCAGCTGCTTCTCGCTCTTGCCGCTGAGCAGCTTCTCGATTTCCTCGTCTTCTTTGTCCTGGTTGAAGGAAGTCATCGCCTTGCCGTCGAAGAACATGATGTACACGTCATCGTGCGCACCCCAGCTGCCGTGGCTGCGGTAGCCGTTCTTGTCGGATTCCCAGGTCATCGCCTTGCCGCCGAGGGCCCAGCGGAAGCCGCCGTCGGTGTAACCGCTCCGGGTCAGGTCGGTGACCTTGCCGGTACTCAGCTCGATCAGGGCGATGTCCGTATTGTTCCAGCCGCCGTTGGACATGTCGGTGGCCAGCAGATATTCGCTGTCCGGGCTCCAGGCGAAGCTCTGGTCGCCGTCGCTGTAGGAATAGTTGACGCCTTTGAGCAGCGATTTGACCTTGCCGCCCTTGGTGGGCTTGACCACGATCTCCGTGCGGTCGCGCAGGTAGGCCACCCATTTTCCGTCGGGCGAGACGACCGGCTGGAAGCTGGTCTCGCCGGGCTCGGAGAAGAGCTCCTCCTTCGTCTTGACGGCATAGGTGAAGAGCTTGTCGTTCTTTTCGGTCAGCACGGTGCGCCAGATGCCCCAGCAGCCGCCGCGCTCAGCGGCGTAGTAGAGCTCGCGGCCGTCCTTGGAAAAGCTCACGCCGCGTTCCTGTTCCGGGGTATTGGTGATGCGGCGGGTGGTGCGGTATTCGGTGGAAGTCACGAAGACATCGCCGCGGATGACCATCGCGATCTCCTTGCCGTCGGGCGAGACGGCCATCGCCGTGGCACCGCCCGTGAAGTTCATCTTCACCATGTCACGCTCGTTCTCGTCGCGGATGACGCTGATGTCGAGCTTGCGGGGCTGGCCGCCTTCCTTGAGGACATAGAGGTCGCCGTTCTGGGAATAGGTCAGCGTCCCGTCCTGCGCCACGGAGACGTAACGCACCGGATCCTTTTCATAGCGGGTCAGCTGCACGGACTTGGCCGGATTGCTGACGCTGCTCCGGAACAGGTTGATGGTCTTGCCGCCCTGCTCGCTCAGATAGTAGAACGTGTCGCCGTCGGCGGCCCAGACCGGCTGACGGTCCTCACCGTTGAACTGCGAGAGCTGGGTGAAAGTGCCGTCCTTGAACAGCCAGATATCGCGGGTGACCGAAGAAGTATGGTGTTTGCGGAGCGGATCCTCATAGCCCTTGTAGTCTTCATAGAGCATGGCGCCGTCGGGGCGGACGCTCAGTTCCGACATCGTGACGGAGGTCAGCAGCTGCGGACGGCTGCCGTCGCCGGCGGCGGCCCAGACCTGCGGATCGCCGGGGAAGCCGTCGAAATGCACATCCGGCTGGAGATTGGCCGTAAAGGCGATGCGTCCGTCGGGCAGCACGGCCTTCGGGGTCTCGTTTCCGGGATAGTCGGTGATGCGTTTCGGGGTGCCGCCCTCGGCCGCCACGCAGAAGATGTCCTTGCTGCCTTCGCGGTAGGAGCTGAAATAGAGCTGTTTGCCGTCCGGTGTCCAGACAGGGTCGGAATCATAGGCCGGATTGGTGGTCAGGGCCCGGGCGGTTCCGCCCTGGACGCCGACAACGTAGATGTCGCCCTTGTAGGAGAAAGCGACTTGTTTGCCATCGGGAGAAATGGCATTCTTGCGGAGCCAGCGCGGGGATTCCTGCGCCCGGGCTTCCGAGGCCGCCATCAGGCCGGTAACGGCCAGAAGAGCGAAGAGGAAAATACGTTTCATGCTTTTGCTTATTTGTTTTTATTGTTCTTTCGAAAGAATTGGGTAAAGTTACAACAATAATCGATACCTTCCGCCAGCTTTTATCACCCTCCATTGGCAGTTTTTACTTATATTTGTGATATGAAGAAGATTACCTGGTTCTTTCTGGTCCTGTTGCTGATCGGAATGACAGCAACGGCATGCGGACAGCGGGAGCATCCGTTCAAGGTATATGCATGGATGTCCGGGAAACTGGACATGCCCGACGACGTACTCGAAAACTATTTTTCCCAGGCAGCAGCCGCCGGAATCTCCGGTATTTACCTAGAATGCCACGGCGGCTATCCGACGCTGCTGGGCGACACCACCGCATTCCGCGACAGCGCCGCGCTGGTCATCCTGCGCCGGGCCGTGCCTTACGCAAAGAAATACGGCCTGGAACTGCACGCCTGGATGTGGACCACCAACCGCTGCGAGGCGAATCTGCTGGACGCGCATCCGGAATGGTACCAGACCAACGGCCTGGGCGAATCGCTTGCCGAGATCGAGATGTACGGGCGCAAGCACTACCGCTTTCTCTGCCCCAATCATGAAGGCGTAACGGAATATCTCAAGGACAGGGTCCATGAACTCGCTGAAATAGAAGGGCTCGACGGCATCCACCTCGATTTCATCCGTTACCCCGACGCCATCCTGCCCTACGGGCTGCATGCCTCCCGGGGCGTCGTTCAGGACAAGGTCTATCCGCAGTGGGACTGCTGCTACTGCGAGGAATGCCGGGCCAAGTTCCAGGCGCAGACCGGCATCGACCCGCTGCAACTGGAAGACCCTTCGGCCTGCGAAGAATGGATGCAGTTCCGCTGGGATTCGATGGCCCAGCTGGCAGACGCGCTGCTGGAGGAAATCCGTTCCTGCGGGAAAACGGCTTCCGCCGCCGTCTTCGCTTCGCCCGAAGAATCGCGCAAGCTTGTCCGGCAGGACTGGCCGCAGTTCCGCCACGCCGACGCCCTGCTGCCGATGATCTACTACCCCTACTACGACAAAACGGAAGAATGGATTGAAACCGCCGTCCGGGAAGGCGTTACCGAGCTTTCTGCGGCAGGAAATCCGGCACGGCTCTATGCCGGCGTACTCGTCCCGAGAGACGGTGGTTTCGCCCGTTGCATCCAGCTGGCCCGCGACGGAGGCGCCGACGGCATCTGCTTCTTCTCCCTGGAAGCCTTCTCCCGCCACCCCGAATTATGGGACGCGCTCCGCACCGCCGTAGATAGCATCTAATATCGACGCGCTTCGCACCGTCACCGCCGCCGCCCTGTAGCCGCCTCGTAGCTGCACTATCGCCGCTCAGCCGCCTTTCCAATCCGATTTCTCCCAGCCGCTTGACTACGGCTTCCCACCGCTTCGTAGCTGTCACGACACAGACCGAACTCCCCACGCATCTGTGTCGCGGAGGAAGCAGCGAAACGAAACAGTGAAGCATCGATGCGATTTACAGCCACTTCCGGAGCTCTTCGATGTGCTCCGGCGGGGTTGCCCAGCTGGTGGCGAAACGAATGGCCGTATGGTCGGGGTCGATCCGGTCCCACAGGTCGAAGGATACGTGTTTCGACAACGCTTCCAACTTCCGGTTCTCCAAAACGACAAACTGCTGGTTGGTCGGCGAATCGATGAAGAAGCGGCAGCCTTTCTCGCGCAGCATTTCCTTGAGTTTCATGGCCATGTCAATGGCGTGGCGGCTGATGGTGAAATACAGATTGTCGGTGAAGAGCGTATCGAACTGGATACCCAGTAGCCGGCCTTTGGCCATCATGGCCCCGTGCTGTTTGGTGATTGTATAGAAATGTTTCGGCGCATTGCCACGGGGGAAGACCACGGCCTCGCCGCAGAAGCATCCTACTTTGGTTCCGCCGATATAGAATACGTCGCAGAGCCGTGCAATGTCCGGGAGCGTCAGCTCACAGGCGGGGCTAGTGAGCCCGTACCCCAGGCGGGCGCCGTCGATCATCAGCGGAAGCGAGAAGGATTCGCAGATGCCTTTGATTTCCTCCAGTTCCCGGCGGGTGTACAGCGTTCCGTATTCTGAGGGGAAAGAGATATAAACCATCCCGGGGAACACCATGTGTTCATAGTTCGGATCGGTCGTGGCCGCCGTCAGGTAAGCCCGCAGCTCGACCGGATCCATCTTGCCCTGATGTCCCGGGACTGTCAGCACCTTGTGCCCGGTGTATTCCACGGCACCCGCTTCGTGCACGCCGATATGCCCCGTATCCGCCGAAACGACGCCTTCATAGTCGCGCAGCATCGCCGCAATGATTGTCGAATTGGTCTGCGTGCCACCCACCAGGAAAAAGACTTCTGCCTCCGGCGCATCGCACGCGGCGCGGATCTTCTCTTTGGCACTCTCGCAGTAGTGATCGACGCCGTAGCCGGGCAGTTGTTCGAGATTGGTCTGGGCCAGGCGCGCGAGAATCTCCGGATGCGCCCCTTCGGAATAGTCACAGGTAAAAGAAATCATAACATTTGTCTTGCTTGTTGACACAAATATACGGAATTTGTCCAAAAAGCTATTATCTTTGCAAGGAGCATTTCTGCCGGCGAATCCGCCCAACGCCTCGGGAGATATGTGTAAACGATTTGTGTGGCCATCTAAACAACGAAATGCAATGAGAGAAATCTTTCATTTTTCCCTCGCTTCCCATCAAGAAGTAATGTACCGGAACGAGGCTGATTTCAACCACGGGTTCAACTGTCTGGCGGAAGCCAGCTTGGAGACGGAATCCAGTCTTTTGGCAGAAGGGTTCCTGTCAACACATTTTCATGGACTGGCGTTCACGGACAGGCTTAATGAATTAATTCGCATTGACCGCTATGCCTACACCCGGTATTTCAATGCAAAGTATGAAAGAAAGGGACGACTGGGAGAAAGGAGAGTCTTTACCCTGCCCATTGACGGGTTGTACCACATTACAGTCGCTTTGAACTATGTGCTTCGTCAGGGACTGCATCATGGTATAACAGCGACACCCTTTGGATACCCGCATTGTTCCGCGAATGCTTTCTTCCGGAAAGATCTTGGCAGGACTTCGCCGGAAATGCTGATGCCGTCTGAATTACGATACAAATTTCTTCCCGACCGCTCAAGCGTGCCGACTGGTTATCGGATGAATGCTTCCGGCCTGCTCCTGCGGGAAGATATTCTGGACACATCCCATGTTGAAAAGATTTATGTATCGCCCCGCAATTTCTTGTTCCAGATGAACAGGATCAGCGACCAAAAGTGGATTGACGAACAAAAGGCTGACAAGACAAAAACGCCGGACATTACGCTCGCCCTGATTGAAACAGGCGTAAAAGAACTGGATGTTGCGGAGTGTCTTCGCAACGAACACGGGAGCGTCAATTCCAACAGGCTGACGGATATGGAACTCTGTCAGATTATCGACAACGACTACCTTCCGCGTTTGACCCGCAGCCAGGACCTGACGCCGTCGGTTTACAGTCTCACACGTACCCAGCGTAATGACTTGGGTAACAAACTTTGGAAGGCGATACCCCTTGCCTACAAGAAAACGGTCACGATACCGCAATTGCGGCGTTGCCTCTGTACGGAGTACCCTTTTACCGATTGAGAGCGACGGCGATGTCTTTTCGCGTTGCGTTGCGTCATCTTCTCTCTCGCGACACAGATGAGCGAGGCGTTCTGTCTGTGTCGTGGCGGGGGAAACGGGGAAATCGTAGCTCAAGCCGCTGCGACACAGACAGGATGGCTGTGCGGTCTGTGTCGTGACAGAGGGAGCGGGGAGCGAGCGGCGGAAAGCGGGTAGCCGGCGGCGGGTGCAGCTACAGGCTGTAACGGATGCCGCCGAAGAGGTAGGCGGCCTGGCCGTTGTAGCGGGCGTAGGCTGTCAGCTGGAGGGTGTGGAGCCGGTCGGCAATCTCGATGGAAAGATCCTGGGACAGGCGGGCTTCGATGCAGTGGAGCCAGCGGCTGACTTCCGGTGCCGGAAGCTGGCTGCTCGGTGCCGGAAGCTGGCTGCTTGAATAGTCAGGGCCTTGATAACTGTATCCGCTGTAGAGCAATGTGGCCGTCGTGGCGAAACGGCTGCCGTATTCCGCACGGTAGGAAAGGCCGCCCAGCGTCCGGTTGCGGATGACACCGTCACTGCGCGTATAAGCGGCAAGGGCCCAGAAGCGGTCCGCAAGCGGACGCTCCAGCCGCGCCGTCAAGGCGTAATGGCTGTCGAGGATATTCTGGTAAGAAATATAGTACGCTTTCTCCCAGGTCTGGCCATAGATGCCCTCCAGGGTCAGGTAGAAGCGGCCGGGCAGCCGGGTATCGACCGCAGCCAGATTCTTCCAGACCGAACCGGCCCCGTGGACAGCATAAACCGCCGTCCCGGCGCGCAGCAGCAGGGCCCCGTTGCCCAGCAGATCCCAGTTCAGGCTCAGGCGCGGTGAGAAGGCGAAGGGGAAACTGAAACGAAGGCCTGCCTGCAGCGTCATCCGCCGTCCCATCCGGATTACATCCTGGAGATAGACGTCGAATTGTGTGGCGGATGAATCCAGCGCAAAATCATCGCTGTGGGCAGCCCGAACACCCAGCAGCAGGCGCTGCCGGCCCAACGCCAGCGTGAAATCGTCGGCAAAGAGCAGCTGCCGTCCGCCCGCCGTGCCGTACCAGCCGGCCTGCGCGCGGTTGGACGCGGCGCCGTCCCGGAGCGAAGTCGTCAACCCCGCAGAAGCCCAGGCATCCGCGCCGTCGAGCCGGCCGCCGCTCACATCCAGCCGGTTTGCACTGCCGAGCCGGGCATCGAAACGGCCGGAACCATTGAACCCGGAAACACCATCATACTGGATACCGGCGAACAACTGGTAGTCTTCGCTTGCCAAAGGCGCAGACAATGTCAGGCCTCCTGCCCCTGTCATACCTGTCGCCACACCGGACGTCAAGCCGGGCAGCATACCGAACAGGGAGGGCATTGCGCCATAATAAGCATAGGCGGAACCGTGGAAACGGTTCGTGCCCGTCGGGGGCATCCGCAGCCGGCTGACGCCCTCCAGCGGCGCTTCCTGCCGCACGTCGAACGGAACCGGTGTGTCAATCTCCTGCGACACCAGGTCGAATCCCAGCGGCGAGACCGGCACGGCACCTCCGCCCAGTGAAGCGCCCAGCCGCAGCGACGTGGCCGCTTCATCAATCCGGATTTCAGACGTTCCCGCCTCCAGGTCGGCATCCACGACAACGTTCTGCCCGGCGTAGGTATACAGGTTCCGGACAGTCAGGGGCTTGTAACTGAAATAATGGACACGGAGGGTATAGGGACCGCCGGGGAGCACGTCGAGCAGCTGATACCAGCCGCCGCGTCCGGTCGTGGCATAATACTGCGTATTGGTCGGCTGATGGATGGCCACCACGGTCACGCCTTCGATCGGGCCGTTCTCGTCGAAGATCCGTCCGCTGATCGAAGCGGTCGTCACCTGCGCAGCCGCCGGCAGACCAAGCCACAGCAGGAGAAGGAAAAGGATTCGTTTCATATACGCAAAGATAATAAAAAGATGCCCGGCTACCACCGGGCATCTTCACTTAGTAACGAGTGTCAGTCTAGTTGAAGTAGTATTTCAGACCGAAGAGGAGCTGCCAGCACTCGGAAGGGTTCTTGTAGTACTTGTTCCAGGTCTGGGTCGGATAAGAATCACCGACTTTGTTCATGGAAAACACCGGGGTACCGTCCTCAACCGCGCTGAGTTTCAGCACCGGGTTGGTGAAAGTGCCGTTCGAAGTGGTGTAGCACGACCAGCGGGTGACACCCCAGGAGGAGTTGATCATGTTGCCGATGTTGTCGATGCTCACGCTCAGCTGGAAGTTGTGCTTGGTCTTGCCGATCTTGAAGGCGAAGTCCTCGGCGATGCGGGCGTCGAAGCGGTGCGTCCAGGGGGCTGCGGCGGCATAAGCCTCGGCATACTGGCCCTTGTGGCTGCTCAGATACTTGTCCTGCTCGAGGAAAGCCCAGAAGGCGTTCTTGTCGGCGTCGCTGGCGAAACGCAATTCATCTTTCGAAGCCGGGATGTACATCATGTCGGCAGCGATACCGTCGCCGTTCATGTCGTTCGAATAGATGTAGCTGTAGTTGCCGGCGCTGTAGCCCGAGTAGTAGAGGTTCAGGTGCAGGCCGTTTCCGCCGAATACCTTGAAGGGCAGGAAGTAGCTGATATTGGCCATCACTTTGTCAGGCACCACGTACTGCGAGCTCTGCAGGGTCGCGAAGTTCGGGCCGTTGACCGAATACAGGCCGGTATAGGCGCTGGTGGCGTTGGAGCCCGGCATGCCGGAGATCTCCTTGTTGACGGTGTGCGTGTAGGCGACCATCAGGTCGAGGTTGCGCACCGGCGTGGCACGCAGGGTCACGTTGGCGATCCAGCCATAACCCTTGTTGGTGTTGGTCAGCACATAAGCGGTCGATTTGCCGTACTTGTAATTGCCGATGGCGTTGTAGTTGTAGCGTTTGTCCGGGCCGGAGAAGCGGGCGCCGCTCTCGACGGTGGCGTCGTTGATGTTCCAGTCGACGAGACGGACGCCGTGGATCGTCTTGTTGAAGATGCCTTCGGCGGTGAGGGTCATCGGGAATTCGGTCGGGACATTCCAGTCGATAGCCAGGGAGCTCTTCCAGACCTGCGGCATCTTGAAGTTCCGGTCCACACCGTTGATGGTTCCGGTCAGGTTGCCTTCGCTCGCGGAAATGGTGCGTTTCAGGCCGAGGACGTTCTTGATCTGGTCGGTGTCGGTCATGATCTTGCCGCCGGCGACCAGTTTGTCAAGTGCCGATGCCACCTCATCGGTGTAGGTCACGGCACCGTTCGACAGACGGCCGGAGAAGACGGCCTGGTTGAGGATCATACCCGAGTTGGTCGGCATGTTGGTGAAGAACACCAGCGGGAGACGGCCCTGGAACATACCGGTACCACCGCGGACGGTCAGGCTCTTGTCACCCATGACATCCCAGTTGAAACCGATACGCGGGTTCACCTGGACGGTGGTCTTCGGCCAGTGGCCGGTATCGACGGCGTTGGAACCCATCTTGTAGGCCAGGATGGCATTGTTGGTGATCAGGTCGGAATCGTCGTACATGATCGTATCGAAACGGACACCGTAGTTGAGCTTGAAGCGGTCGGTGACGTTCCAGTCGTCCTGCACATAGACACCCAGCTGGTTGTACGTGATCTGGGCGGTCTCCGGGGAGTTGTCATAGGCATAGTACAGCGCGAAGCTGAGCGGACGGGCACCGTTGAGGAAGTCGTCCACGCTGGCGAAGCGGTAGTAGCCCGTACCGTTGCGGATATAGGAGTTGTCGGCGAACATGTGCTCGAAGTTGGCACCGGCCGTGATCTTGTGCGCACCTGCATAGTAGGTGAAGTTGTCGGTGACGTTCCACACCTTGTTGGTCACACCGTTCTTGTAGGTGAACAGCTCGTAGCCGAACGAGGTGGCCGGCTTGAAGTTGCCGCTGGAAAGGTCTCCGTTCTCCATGATGTCCACGTGCGGGAAGATGTCGGAGTTCGATCCGCGCTGGTCATTGATGAAGGAGTAGGTGGCGATCAGCTGGTTGGCGGCCTTTTCGCCGAAACGGCTGTTGAGCTCGGCGGCGAAGGAGGTCACGTTGTTCTGCTGGCTGTACATGTTGTTGGAGAACGGCTGGGCCTGGTCGCTGGCGCGGTTGAAGCCGCGGTTGCGGAAGGCGTCGTCGCAGGAGTTGCCGTTGGGGGCGTACCAGGTCAGGTTCTTGGTATGGTTGAAACGCAGGGCCAGCTTGTGGCTCTGGCTGATGTTCCAGTCAATGCGGGCCAGGATCTTCATGTTCTGGGTGCCGCCCGGGAAGTCCGTGTAGGAGCCCGGATTGTAGCCGTAGTCTTTGACCAGCTTGTCCTGGACAGCCTTCAGCTGGGCCTCGGTGATGCCCTTCCCGATACCGTTGGTCCGGATGGCCTGACCCGGCTGGTCGTTCATCTCGAAGTTGGTGAAGAAGAAGAGTTTGTTCTTGATGATCGGGCCGCCGAGCGTGGCACCGATGGTGCGGATGAGTTCGGCATCGCGGTCGCCGAGGTCTTCGCCGGCGATCTTGTTGCCACGGAGTGTCTCATTGTGATAGTAGCCGTAAACGGTGCCCTTGAAGGTGTTGGTACCCGACTTGGTGATGGCGTTGATACCGCCGCCCACGAAGTTGGACTGACGCACGTCGAAGGGAGCGACCACGAGCTGGATTTCCTCGATGGCGTCGAGGGAGATCGGCGTACCGCCGCCCGGCAGGCTGGAGCTCAGACCGAAGTTGTTGTTGAAGTTCGCACCGTCAACCGTGAAGTTGGTGGAACGGCCGTCGCTGCCGGCGAAGCTCATGCCGTTGGCATACGGGGAGAGCTTGGTGATGGCGGCCAGGCTGCGGTTGGAGTTCGGCAGGTTCATCATCTCGCGGTTGGACACGTTGGTCGAAGCGCCGGTCTTTTCGGAACCGAACTTCGTGGTCGAAGCGACCACCACCACTTCCTGCAGCTGTTCAGCAGCGTCTTCCAGGACGATGTCCTGCGTGTAAGTCTCACTCAGTTTGAGGGTAATGTCTTCAAAGACAACCGTCTTGTAGCCAAGAAGCTGGACGGTGACTTCGTAGGGGCCACCCGGGCGCATGCCCTGGATGGTGTAGCGGCCCTCATTGTTGGAGAGGGCATAGTACTGCGTTCCCGAAGGGGTGTGGACGGCCACGACCGCCACGCCGGGAACGGCACCCTGTGCATCGGTAATCTTACCGCTCAGGGAAGAGGTCGTCATCTGCGCATGGAGCGTCAGCGTGGCGAAAAGCCCGAGCGCTGCAAGAACGAAAAGCTTAAGTGTCTGTTTCATAGGTTGTTATTAAAAATAATACACTTGACGGCTGCAAAAGTAGCGATTTTTGACAAAAAAAACGCGGATTATCGTAAAATAGTACAAAAAAACAGGATGTCCTGCCCGAAGGAGAACATCCTGTCCTTATCGTTATGCCCGGCTTGCGCGGGCTTCTTGCCTAGTTCGCGGGAACGTGGCTGAAGTAGATACCGCCGCAGAGCTCGATGAGTCCGTTGTAGGTATCCTTGTAGCCGATCATCGTCAGCTTGTCGCCCACCTGGATGTTGTTGTTACGGATGAAGTACTTCCGGTTGTCGCCCGTCGCACCGTAACCCGGATAGCAGCCATAGACATAGAGCTCGTTGGTGCCGTCCGTAATGTACAGGTTGCCGTAGTCGTTGTCCTTGCCGTTGCTGCCCTTGAGCGAGCTGATCGTACCGGTCACCATATAATAGACATTCTTGTCATCCGGTTTGGTCAGGAAGTCGGCAATGCTGATCTCCTGGACCGTAGCCACGGTCGACTCGATCGTGCCGTTGACCAGCTGCGGGTTGTTGTTGTAGGCGCCGCGTTTGCCGACCACAGACACGATGTCACCGACCTTCAGGCCGGAATCCTTGAAGTTGTCGACACGATAGACAAGCGTCTCGCCAGACCAGTCGCGGATATAGAAGCTCTGGCCCTGCTTGTCGCTGGCATAGGTGGCGGAAATGACGCCCGTCAGGCGGAACGGACCGGCACCCACTTCGGCAGCCAGGAAGTCAGCCACGCTGACAGCCACGATGGAGCCCTTCTGGGTGAAGGTCTGCTGCGTGGTATAATCCTTCTTGCCGTCGGTGGTACGGAAGGTGATCGTAGCCGTACGGTCGCCGCCGGCGTTGGGCGCGGCGCGGAACTTCACGACATTGCCGGCGATGGCGGAAATCGTGAGCCAGTCCAGATTCTCGGGCATATCGATGTAGAGGCCGTTGCCCTTATTGGCGAGGGTCACGGTGAATTCACCGCCTTCGGCAGGCACGGTGGCGTTCTCAGGCTCGACGGTGTCGATCTTGATGAGCGACTTGTTGACGGAAACGACGAAGGCTTCCTTCTCCTTGGTCTCCGGCGTGCCTTTGTAGTTCATCAGCAGGCCTTCGATCGTGATCTCATCACCGACCGAGAACTCGTCGCCGCTCGTGAAAGCACCGCCGTTGAGCCACAGGCCGCGGTAAACCTCGAGCCAGTTGCAGTCGCTGATGCTGGAACCCGAATAGGATCCGTCATCGGACAGGAAATAGGTGGCATTGCCGTACTGTTTGCTGATCTCGTTGATCCGGCAGACAATACCTTTCACACGGAAAGTACCGCCGGCCACGTCGCCGTCACCAAGGGGTCGGATGATGTCCAGGGCCTGTTTGACGGTCAACGTAACGGGTTCACTTTTCTGTGTGACCTGGATGTAGTTCACGATCTGGGTCTTGTCGCCCGCCGTGATGGAGAAGCTGCCGTCGCGGGTATCTTTGGCAGCCGAAGCCGTGAAGCTGATGGAACCTTCACCGGCACCGCCGGAAGCCGGGGAAGCCGAGATGAATTCGGGAAGACCGGCTATCGTCCAGGATCCCGTGGCGACATATTTGACGGACACGCTGCCACCGTCCGCAGGGAAGGCCAGATAAGAGGAATCCAGCTTGATCTCGGAGAGATAGTGGTCGGGGTCGATCTGGTTGCAAGCGACTGCAAATGCGACAAAGGCAAGCAGGGAAACAAGGATATTCTTGATTTTCATATTGCAATCTTATTATTAGTTAAACAGATACTTGATACCCACGGAGGCGTACCAGCACTGGCCGAGCGCGTGGTTCGGGACGAAAGTCTCGGTCGTACCGCTGATGGCGGACGGCGTGGAGAACGTGGCGTAACCGTCGGCATCGACACCTTCATATTTGAGGATGCGGGCGTCGGAACCGATGGCCGGGTTGAGATACTTGCTCACACCCCAGCTGGAGTTGAACAGGTTGAGGACGTTCTTCAGGTCGAGGCAGAGCTGCAGGGTATTGGTGTTTTTGCCGCACTTGACGGTGAAGTCGTGCTTGTAGCTGAAGTCCACGCGATGGACCCACGGGCTGTACACGCTGTAACCTTCAGCATACTGGCCCTGATGGCTGCTCAGGTACTTGTCGTTGTGGACGAAGTCCATGAAACGGGTCTGGTCGTCGCTCGATTTGAAGCGGAAGGCACGGGAAGAGACCTCTTCGTCGGTCGGGATGTAGAGGGCGTCGTAGTTGTAGCCGTCGCCGTTCATGTCGTTGGTGGTCATGTAGCTGTAGTTGTAACCGCCACGCCAGGCTTCATAGATGAAGCTGTAGTGGTTGCCGCTCTTGTCGTGGTGCGTCAGGGAGGCGACCACACGGTCCGGCGTCACATACTGCGAGTTGTGCAGCTTGATGTAGTTCGGGCCCTCGTTGGTCGGCACATAGGTGAAGGCACTCTCGGCGGCGGAACCCGGCATACCGGTGATTTCCTTGTTCACGGTGTGCGTGTAGGCAGCCATGAGGCTCAGGCTCTCGATCGGGCGCATGTTGATCTGGGCGCTGGCGCTCCAGCCATAACCCTTGTCCGTGTTCTCCAGGACGAAGGCTTTGGTGCCCGTACGATAGTTGGACGGATAGATAGGACGGTTGTCGGCGCCGTTGAAGCGGGCGAAACCGGCGACGTTCTTGATGCTCCAGTCGGAGATCGCCACGGCATTGATGGTCTTGTTGAAGATACCTTCAGCCGTGAAGGTGAACGGGAAAGAAGTCGGGAAGCTGTAGTCGAAGGCCAGGGAGCTCTTCCAGACCTGCGGCATCCTGAAGCGGGGATCCACGCCGTTGACGGCGGAAGGAACCGTACCGTCCTTGGAAGAAACGGTGCTGGGATAACCCAGGCCGATGAGTTTCTGGTAGAGGGCATCGACCGTGGCCTTGCCGTTTGCGTCGGTCACGAGGCCGCCGTTGAAGACGTCCATCGAGAAGCCGCGGGCCTCGGCGTTCTTGGCATTGATCTGGGCCTGGTACTGCACCAGACCGCCGTTGGTCGGCATGTTGGTGAAGAACACCAGCGGCAGACGGCCGGAGAAGAGGCCCGTACCGCCACGCACCTTGAAGCTCTTGTCACCGAAGACATCCCAGCTGAAGCCCACGCGCGGCGAGAAGGTCACCTTGGAGGTAGGCCACTTGCCGGTATCGATATGGGTTTCCTGATAGTCGTAAATGCGCGGATAGTAACTCAGGTTCATGATCGCCTGGTTGGTCAGCAGGTCGCCGTTGTCGAAGAACAGGCCGTCGATGCGGACACCGTAGGTCAGCTTGAAGCGGTCGGTCACGTTCCAATCGTCCTGGGCGTAGATACCGGCTTTGTGGAACTGGACACGGGCGGCCGGATACTGTTCGCCGTCGTAACCATAGGTGAGGCAGACCACCTCCGGCGTGGCGCCGCTGAGGAAGTCTTCGACAGTCCGGTAGCGGTAATAACCCGTACCGTTGCGCATATACTGGTTGTCGGCCATCTGATATTCATAGCTGATACCGGCCGTCAGCTTGTGGTTGCCCTTGTACCAGGTGATATCGTCCTTCACGTTGGCGATGGTATTGTGCACGGCGTTGTTCCAGGTGAACAGCTCATAACCGAGGGCCATGTAGTTGTTGCTCTGGCTGTCGTCCAGGATGTCGATGAACGGGAATTCATCGGAATTCGTTCCGCGGACGTCGTCGAGTTTGGAGAAGGTGGCCAGGAACTGGTTCGACAGGTTGTCGGACAAGCGGCTGTTGAGGTCGAGGGACCAGGTGCTCACGATGTTCTGCATCGAGTACATCGCGTTGGCGAAGGACATCGAATACTGCGACATACGGGCGCCGGACATACGCGAGCCGCCGTCCATGGAACTGCCGTTCGGCGAATTCCAGACATTATTCTTCGTATAGTTGTAGCGGAGGGCCAGTTTGTGTTTCTGGCTGATGTTCCAGTCGAGGCGGGCGAGGATCTTCATGTTGTTCTCGTCGGCCGGGAAGTCGGTCCAGGAACCCGTGTCATAGCCGTATTTGCTCTTGACATATTCGGAAACCCGCTGCAGGTCGCTCAGGCGGGTGCGGGAGACATAGTTGTCCGGATCGGCCACGCCGTCGGTGGAACCGCGCCAGCGGTTGACGATCGACGGAATCTTGGAATACTCACCGTTGACGAAGAAGAAGAGTTTGTTCTTCACGATCGGGCCGCCGGCCGTGAAGCCGTAGGTCGTCGAACGGTTCTTGTTGCGGGCGCCCGTGATCTGCTCACCGTACACGGCATCACCCTGCATGTTTTCGTTCTTATGATAGACATAGGCACTTCCCCGGAAGGTGTTGGTACCGGACTTGGTAATGGCGTTCACACCACCGCCGATGAAGTTGGTCTGGCGGACATCGTAGGGGGAGATCACGACCTGGAGTTCCTCGATGGCGTCGATGGAGATCGGGCTGCCGCCGCCGGGGAGCTTGTCGCTCAAACCGAAGTTGTTGTTGAAGTTCGCACCATCCACGGTGAAGTTGGCCATACGGCCGTCGGCACCGGCGAAGCTCATGCCGTTGCCGCCGTACGGCGACAGGCGGGTCACGTCGGTGATGGCACGGCTCACGCTCGGCAGGTTGGTAATCTGCTGGTTGGAGATGTTCGTGGCGGCACCCGTCTTCTCCGTGGAGAATTTGGACAGGGCGGAAGCCACGACGATGGCTTCGTTGAGAAGCTCGGTAGCCGTCTTCAGCGTGACGTTCTGCTGGTAGGTTTCAGCCAGCGACAGCACGATGTCGGGGACCACGACAGTCTGGCAACCGATCAGGGAATAGGTCACCTCGTAAGGACCGCCGGTACGCATACCCTGGATGGCATAGCGTCCGTCTTCGTTGGTCACCGCATAGTACTGGGTACCGGAAGGGGTGTGCACGGCGACGACCGCCGCACCGATCAGAGGCTCGCCGCTTTCATCGAGGACCTGTCCCGCGAGGTTCGCCGTGGTGATCTGGGCGAAGGAAGGGATGGCCATCAGCAGAAAAGCTGCGGCACAGAGAAAAAACTTGAATGTTTTTTTCATGGATGTTGTTTAAAGTTTATAGAATATAGAAATAGTTATGTTCAGTCTATAGTCCCCAGGAGGAAGCATCGTATCGGGCCTCCGCCTCTTTTTCATACGCATCATTCAGGTTGTGGAAGAAATCGATGCCCGTGAGGGTTTCGATCTCGTCCACGGTCCGGACGAAAGAACGGCTCAGGGCCGTTTCGCCGTATGCCTTGTTCTCCATCCAGAAACCGATGGCGGAATAGCCGCCGTTGGCAGTTCCGGAGGTATATTTCAGCAGCACTTTGTAATAGGCCTTGGGAACCGCCACGGGATTGCCGTCTGCATCGTTCACCGTCTTGCGCGAAGGATCGGACGCCGTCGTCAGCACGCAGCCGGTGACGACGTAAAGGGTGTCGCAGGAATTGATCTGGCCGCGGACCTGCACCTCCAGCCGCTCCCAGAGTCCCTGGTTCAGGTCGGCATTCTGCGGCGTGATGTTCGTGAAATAGAAGGTCTGCTCGTTGGCCGCGGCGCTGCAGAGCCGGTCGGCGGAGGGCAGCTGATGGCCGCGGTCATAGCCGGTATAACTCCGGTAGGCATTGCCCTGGTAGCGTTTGGGTACCAGCGGATCGTATTCCCATTTGTCGGTACGGGTGCTGCCCGTGGTCATGCCCTTGTAGAGCGGATAGGCCACCCAGCGCGAGACACGGCCCGGAAGGTCGAGCAGGAAGGAGTAGTTGCGCACGGTCTGGCCGTTGTAACTCATGTCGTGGCTGAAGAAAGCCGCATCGGGATCCGAAGCCGGGAGGGCGGGCAGTTCCAGCCAGTTCTGCACAGGGCTGGGCACCAGCGCTTCGAAAGGCTGCTGGGTGATGGAGAATTTGAGTTCCTTCTGCGAAATGGCGGCATCTTCCGTGGTGAAGGTGATGACGGCCGTACGGGTAACCGAACTGCTGGGATTGTCCCGGTAGGTCACGGTCACCTGGCCGCCTTCCGTGCCGGAGGCCGGGCTGACGGAGAAGTCCGGATGGGACGAGGATGCCTTCCAGGCCACCGAGGAGGCCAGCGTAATATTGAAGGTACCTGCATCGCCGCTGACGGTCTTGTCGGTCGTTTCGAGGGAGAAACGGGCGACGCCGCCGAAACGCTCGCCGGTCAGGCCGGCGTAGTCGTTCTTATCCGAAACAGAAAGCTGGAAACGGCTGCCGTATTTGCCGGCGATGCCTTTGAGCACACCGCTGCCGGAAGGGACGGTTTCGTTGCGGAAAGTCGCGTAGCGTGAGGTAAAGAGATCGAATTCGCCGCCGTTCTTTCCGACGAATTTGATGGAGGTATTGGCATCGGACGTGGCAAAGGTCTTGCCCATGTGTTCCTGGGCGACCTGCACATCCTTGACAGCTACGTACATACACTCGTAGTCACCCGTCAGGAGCTGCTCGACCGTAATCTCTTTGGCAGCCGGCGTTGCGTTTCCACTCACCGCGATATTGCCGTTCGGCAGGCCGTTGACCTGGAGGGCGCCATTATTGTAGACCGAAAGCGTCTGGCCTTTCAGCCGGACACGGACACGCTGGCCGCGCGTGATATCCTTGTTGTCGTTCTGGCAGTAGAGCATGATGCCGGCGTCGCCGTCGCTGATGATGATCGTCTTGGCCGACGTATAATTGTTCAGGCCGCCGTCGGTGTCACGCCGGTAGTCGCTGACCACCAGTCCTTCGATGACGATGTTGTCATTGATCGTATAGTCGCTTCCTTTATAAAGGGAGCGGACCTCGCGGATGGATTTTTCCGCCGGGCCGGCTTCCACATACATATCCTGCGAGACGCTGACCGTGACAGCCTGGTCGGAGGTCGTGAACGTCAGGGTCGCGTAGCGGGCCTCGCCCGTATTGGCATCGGTGGTAACAATCACGGTGCCGTTGCCGCTGCCGGCGCTTGCCGAGAGCTTGACCCAACTGGCGTCCGACTGGACATACCAATTCGAATTCGAAGTGACCGAAATTTTTTCAGAACCGCCTTGGGTCTTGAAGGAAACGGTTGCGGGAGACACGGAAACAGTCTGCTTCTCGGGTTCGGGCTGCCCGCACGCGGACAAAGCGAACGCCAAGACAGCAAAGAAAATAAGCAGTCTGGAAGGTTTCATTTCTGCAGCTTGAAACTTTGCTGCAAAAGTAGCAATATTTTTTGTTTCTGGAAATTAATATCTACCTTTGCCGTCCATTAAAAACCCTGTGGATGGATTTGACTGCTTGCCAACCACGCTAAAAAAAGGCTAAAATTATGTATCTATTTACCTCTGAATCCGTTTCAGAAGGCCACCCGGACAAAGTGGCCGACCAAATTTCCGACGCTGTTCTCGATGACTTCCTCCGCCAGGACCCGGCATCGCACGTCGCATGTGAAACCTTCGTGAGCACCGGCCTCGCCGTCGTAGGCGGCGAAGTCACCTCGCACGACGCCTGGGTCGATATCCAGAGCGTGGTGCGGCGCACCATCCGCCGCATCGGCTACACGAAGGGTGAATACCATTTCGACGCGGACTCCTGCGCCGTGATCTCCGCCCTGCACGAGCAGAGCGCCGACATCGCCCAGGGCGTCAACCGCGCCGACAAAGAAGACCAGGGCGCCGGCGACCAGGGCATGATGTTCGGTTACGCCTGCAACGAGACGCCGGAATTCATGCCGCTCCCGCTCACCCTGGCCCACGTCACGCTCATCGAGCTGGCCCGCATCCGCCGGGAAGTCCCCTCCCCGATGCCTTATCTGCGGCCCGACGCCAAGTGCCAGTACACGGTCGAATACAACGACGACCACACGGCGCACCGCATCCATACGCTTGTCCTTTCCACCCAGCACGACCCCGACGCCGACCAGGCGCGGATCCGCCAGGATGTCGAGACGATTCTCATCCCGCGCGTCAAGGCACGGCTGAGCCAGGCCAACGCGGCCCTGTTCCAGGACAACATGATCCTGCACGTGAACCCCACCGGCCAGTTCATCATCGGCGGGCCGCACGGCGACACCGGCCTGACCGGCCGCAAGATCATCGTGGACACCTACGGCGGCCGCGGCGCCCACGGCGGCGGTGCGTTCTCGGGCAAGGACCCCAGCAAGGTGGACCGCAGCGCGGCCTATGCCACCCGCTACATCGCCAAGAACCTGGTGGCCGCCGGCGTGGCCGACGAACTGCTCATCCAGGTCTCCTACGCCATCGGCGTGGCCCGGCCCGTGAGCATCTATGTCAACACCTACGGTACGGCGCACGTCGACCTCAGCGACGGAGCGATCGCCGAAAAGATCAACAGCCTGTTCGACCTGCGACCGGCGGCCATCGTCGAAAAATTCGGCCTGACCAACCCGATCTACGAGCCCACGGCCGCCTACGGCCATATGGGCCGCGACCCGTACGTGCAGGAAGTGGAAATGATCCGCGACGGCGAAATCGTCCGCCGGAAAGTGCAGTTCTTCGGCTGGGAGCTACTCGATGCCGTCGACCGCTGCCGCGCGGCCTTCCAGCTGTAAACGCAGCTGCTTGGACACCGCTCCTTCGATGCCAGGCACCGTGAGCGCATAGTGGACGACGGCCGTACCGGCTTCCTCATCCACTTCGACAAAAACGATTTTGAAAGAGGTCTCGCTGACGGCCTCTTTCATTTTTTGTGCGATCTCGTCGGGAACGGCGTTCTGGACGGCGGAGACTTTGGACAGCCGCGCCGCACAGGCTGGTGTACAGAAATCAGCCGCTGCGCCGTATTCGCCCGCATAAAAGGCAGTCAGGAACTGTTCGGCCGTCGCCTGCGCGCGCTTTTCGGGAGACTGGCAGGCGGTCAGGCCCAGCAGGCAGCACAGGGCCGCCGTAAGGATCAGGATTCGTTTCATAGCTTTCAGATGTCCATTTCAACCACCGTGATGCCGGCGCCGCCCTGCTGGACGGCCTCGTCGCGGAAGGAGGCGACGGCCGGAACGGTCTTCAGATATTTGCGGATTTCCTCGCGCAGCACCCCGTTGCCCTTGCCGTGCAGGATCTTGACCTGGCCGACGCCGACCATCGTGGCGTCGTCGATGAAGTGCATCACGATCTCCAGGGCGTCGTTGAGCCGTTCGCCGCGGATGTCGATCGTGGGGCGGAACTCCAGTTTGCGCCGGCTGATCGACTCGCTGTCATAGTGGATGACGGGGCGGAACGTACTGCGGGATTTTTCCTTGTACTGCTGGTTCGAGATCTTCTCCACTTTGCCGGGGGCGATCTTCGAGATGATGCTGCCGATCGAGACGGAGATGTATTTGGCGGCGATCTGCGTGACTTCACCCACCATGTCGTTGTCCTTGAGCCGGACCTTGTCGCCGACCTGGAGCGGGCTGTCATCCACAGCGGCCTTGTCCTTACGGGTAGCGGCTTTTCCGTCATTCCCGGCCTGACCGGGAATCTCCCCGCGTTTTACCTTCCGCTGGCGCTCACGCTCCTTCCGCGCGACGATCTGCTGCATCTTGCGCTCGATGGCCGCGTCGTTCTGGCTGGGATGCTCCGCCTGGATCTCTTCCTTGAACTTGGCCAGGTTCTCGCGGGCGGTGCGCGTCTTTTCGCGTTCGGCCTGCGCCTCGCGGATCTCGCGGATGGTGCGCTCGACCTGCTTGTTGGCTTCGGCGAGAATTTCCTGCGCCTCTTTTTTAGCTTCGTCCAGAATGCTCTTCTTCAGCGCTTTGACCTCACTGAGTTCCTTCTCATACTTGTCGGTCAGGCTCTCGAGGGTCTTGTCGGTCGTCTTGATGCGGGCCAGTTTCTCGTCGAGGGCGCGGCGGCTGCGGGCGATCTGCCGCAGGTTGCGTTCGATGTTGACGAATTCACTGCCGGCCCGCTCTTCGGCATCCTTGACCACTTCGCCGGGCAGGCCCATCTTGCGGGCCAGTTCGAAGGCGAAGGAGTTGCCGGGCATTCCCTGCTGGAGCTGGAAGAGCGGCTTGATGGCGGCTCCGTCGAAAAGCATGGCGCCGTTGACCACGCCGGAGCTCTTGTCGGCGTAGAGTTTAAGATTGGTGTAGTGGGTCGTGATCACACCATAGACACCCATCTCGTCGAGCCGGGCGAGCACCGCTTCGGCGATGGCTCCGCCCGCCGCCGGCTCCGTTCCGCTGCCGAATTCGTCGATCAGCACGAGCGACGAAGCCGTGGCATGCGTCAGGATCTCACGCATGTTCTTCAGATGCGAGCTGTAGGTACTCAGGTCGTTTTCCAGCGACTGGTCGTCGCCGATGTCGATGAAGATGCTGTCGAAGATCATCATCTCGCTCACCTCGGAGGTCGGGATGAGCATGCCCCACTGGAACATGTATTGCAGCAGGCCCACCGTCTTGAGGCACACCGACTTGCCGCCGGCATTCGGGCCGGAGATCAGCAGGATGTGCTTGTCGCGCGTCAGTGAGAGGGTCAGCGGCACGATCTCTTTCTTCTCGCGCCGGAGCGAGGCTTCGAGCAGCGGATGGCGGGCCCGGCGCAGGTTGAGCCCGCCCCCTTCGGAGAGGATGGGCATGCCGGCGATCATGTCGAGTGCCACCAGGGCTTTTGACCGGATGAAATCGATCTCGCCGATGTATTCGGAGGCGGCGATCAGGCCGCCGAGGTAGGGTCGCAGGAATTCGGTGAATTCGAAGAGGATGCGGGCAATCTCACGCTGCTCGTCGAACTGCAGTTCGCGGATCTGATTGCCCAGTTCGATGATTTCCAGCGGTTCGACGAAGGCCGTCTTGCCGCTGGCCGACTCGTCGTACACGATGCCGGGCAGTTTCTTCTTGGCGCCGGCCGGCACGGGAATGAGCACGCGGCCGTCGCGGACCACCACTTCCGCGTCGGTATCGACCAGGCCTTCGCCCTTGGCCGCGCCCAGGATGGCGTTGATGCGGCGCGAGACCTGGCCCTCTTTGGAACGGAGGGTGCGCCGGATCTCGCCGAGCGCCTGCGAAGCGGTGTCGCGCACCTCGCCCGCCCGGTCGAGGATCGTCTCGATGCGGCGGCCGATTTCCGGCTCATAGGTCACAGAGGCCGATATCTGCCGGAGCGTGGGATAGAGGTCGTCCTTGCAGTCCCGGAAGAATGCCAGGATGCGGCGGAGGGTGTCGAGGCTGGTGCGCAGCGCCCGCAGCGAGGGCAGGTCGATGGTCGTATTCTCAGCCTGCAGGGGCAGGAGGAAAGCCTTCGTATCGAGATAGCCGCCGGCGGGAAAACTGTCCTCGAACAGGCAGATGAGCCGCATCTCGTCGGTCAGGCGAAGCCGGAACATGATTTCTCCCGGGTCGCGGGAGATCTGTTCGGCCTCCACTTTCCGAAGGGCATATTGCGTGGCGCATTTGGCGGCAATCTTTTCCCTGACCTTGTCAAATCCGATCTTCTGTTCGAGTACCATGCTGCGCCGTTCCTCCTATTTGTACGATTCTTCGATGGCCAGACGGAGTTCGGTGATGCTGCCCATCGTGCGGATGTTGCCTTCTTTCACGAAGGAAATGTTCCCCGTCTCTTCTGAAACCACGATGATCGAGGCGTCCGAAACTTCGCCCAGGCCCAGGGCGGCGCGGTGCCGCATGCCGTAATGGGCGGGAATGTCCTGCCGCTGGGTGATCGGCAGGGTGCAGCGGGCGGCCAGGATCCGGGTCTCCGACAGAATCATGGCGCCGTCGTGGAGCGGGGAATTCTTGAAAAAAATGTTTTCGATCAGGCGGCGGCTGATGCGGGCGTCGATCTCGTCGCCCGTTTCCAGGATGTCGCCCAGCGCCGACCCGTGCCGCAGCACGATCAGGGCGCCTGTCTTTGTCTCCGACATCTTGCGGCAGGCGGCGGTCAGCTCTTCCAGTTCGCGGGGGGCCATCCCGCCCGACTTGCGGGCCCGGAACAGTTTGTTGAACACGCCTTTCTGCGCAGCCGTCGTACTGGAACTGATGCGCAGCAGGAAGCGCCGGATCTCCGGTTGGAAAATCACCAGCAGCGCCACCACGCCTACGCCCAGCACCTGCCCCAGGATGAACGAGAGCAGTTTCATGCCCAGCGCACGCGAGGCGATCCAGACCACATAGAGCAGCAGGATGCCGAGGAAAATATTGACGGCCGACGTCCCCCGAACGACGCGGATGAGCCAATAGATCAGCAGCCCGACCATGAGTACGTCGAGCACGTCGATAAAGGAGATGTCGATGAAATCAAACATATTCAGACAAAGTTAGCAATAATTCTGTATCTTGCGAAAGATTTTCGAGGTGAGCGATATGTGCCGATCTTTCATACCTGCTTTTCTGACGAGCCTCCGGGGGCTGCGGGACTTGTTTTTCCCGCGCAAATGTGTCGTGTGCGGCCGCGTGCTGGCGGCCGGTGAGCAGGACCTGTGCCCGCACTGCCGGGATGAACTGCCGCTGACTTACCAGTGGGATATTGTCCAGAACGCTGCATTCGAACGGCTGGCGCGCCGCTTCGAGCCCGAAGCGGCCGCCGCGCTGTTCTTCTTCCGCCAGCAGAGCGATTTCCGCAAAATCATCTATGCCATCAAATACGGCGGCAGACCGGACCTGGGTCGCCGGATGGGACAGTTGTTGGGAGAAAAGCTCAAGGGAAGCCGGCAGTTCCGGGACATCCAGGCCGTCGTCCCCGTGCCGCTTCACCCGTTGCGGCGTTGGAAACGGGGTTACAACCAGGCGGAAGCCATCGCCCGCGGCATCGCAGCCGCCCTCGACCTGCCGGTCGAGACTGCCCTGCTCCGCCGCAGCCGCTACACGAAGACGCAGACCCGCCTGCGGGGCACAGCCAAAACCCGGAACGTAGCCGACGCTTTCCGCCTCGATGCGAGCCGGAGCGTGCAGTTGCAAAGCGACGGCGTCCGCCATCTCCTGCTGGTCGATGACGTCCTGACCAGCGGTTCGACGCTGGCCGCCTGCGCCGCCCCGCTCCGCGCCGCCGGCTTCCGCATCAGCTGCGCCACCCTCGCCTTCGCCGGGTAGATTTAACGCTTTTACCTCCAGTGTTCGGGTATATGGCTTTCAGACCGTCTCCGCCAAGGCGGCGGGCCCCTCCCTCTAATAGCCGAGGGTGGCTAAGGTCTTCAAGCCATATACCCGAACACTTCCGGAAAAGAATAGCTTACTATTCGAGAATCTCCGCGAGAAGGTCGTTCATGTGGGCGTATTCGCGCAGGACCCAGAGGACGTAGCGGATGTCCACGCAGATGCAGCGGTTCATTTCATCGACGAAGTAGGTGTCGCCGGCGAGCGACTCCTTGTTGCCGTCGAAGGCCAGGCCGACCAGCTCACCCTTGGCATTGAGCACCGGCGAACCCGAATTACCGCCCGTAATATCGTTGTCTGTCAAGAAATTGACCGGAACCGAAGGATTCTTTTCCAGCAGCTCGCGGACCTCCGGCTTGAGCGTGAATTCATAATTGTCCGGATCGTATTTCTCCAGGATGCCTGCCGTCGTCGTGCTGGCCGCCAGGGAAACCGCGTCGCGCGGCCGGATGGGCCGGACCTTGCCGTAGGTGAGGCGCATCGTCGAGTTGGCGTCCGGATACATCGGCTGCTTCGAAGCGCGTTTCATCCGGTAAACTGCATCTTTATACTGCCGCTCCAGGGCATTCTTGCTCTCCCCCGCCTCGATCTGGTCGCGCTTTTCGTTGAAGCTGACAATCCGGCAGGAAGTCAGCGCCTCGCGGATATGACCTTCATCGATCACATCCCGGAGGATGGCATCGACATCCCCGCCGCAGCTGTCATACATCCGGGTCAGGTATTCTCCCCAGTATTCCCGGTGCACGTATTTATAGAACTGGCGGAGCGAATAGCGGAGCAGGTCGCGTTCGACCCGCATGTCGAGCGAAGTGAGTTCCTTCTTTGCCAGAACCGTATCGCCGCGGAAAAGCGCATTGGCATAGCGGTGCAGATTGGTGCCGCGCACCAGCGTCTCCTGGAAATAGACGATCTGCTGGTTGATGCCCGCCACATCGTCGTATTTCTGGCCCAGCCGATAAATCAGGTCGGAGTTGCCGAGCCACTTCTGGAGCCGCTGCTCCTCCGCCCGCTTGGCTTCGACCACGCCGAAACGGTTGTAGCAGTAGATCTCGCCTTCCCGGATTTCCTGGACATTGCTCAGGCTGAAATAGCGGTCGGCATATTTGAGGCGCACGGCGGCATCCTCGTTCATCCACTTGTCGAGAATCTTCATCTGGTCGAGGCGGAACTGGGCCTGGATGGGATTCTGGACCTGGACGATCTCCTCAACGGCATAGGACGAGGCATAGCGGTTGGTCCGGCCGGGATAGCCGATGACCATCGTGAAATCGCCGTCCTTGAGCCCGGCCTGCGAAATCTTCAGGGTCTTCTTCGGATGCATCGGCACATTCTCCGGAGAATATTCGGCCGGCGAGCCGTCGGGTGCCGTATAGATCCGGTAGATGGCGAAATCGCCCTTGTGCTGGGGCCATTCCCAATTGTCGGTATCCCCGCCGAACGCAGCGATCGACACGGGCGGCGCAGCAACCAGCCGGACATCGGGATAGACCTGATAGAGCGCCATATAGTACTGGTTCCCATTGTAATACGAAGAGCAGATCAGTTCGCCCTGCCCTTCATAAAAGGCCGCATACTTGTCTTCCATCAGCTTATAGACCCGCCGCATCGCCATCGGATGGCTGGCCACGTCGAGCGAATCGCGCAGGCGCATCACCTCGCCGGTCACGTCGAAGATCTTCTTCAGGAAATAGATGGCCTGGCCCTTGACCGGCAGTTCCTCACTCCGGTTCATCGCCCAGAAGCCGTCTTCCAGGTAGTTGTGGTCCATCGTGCTCAGGGCGTGGATGTCGCTGTAGGCACAGTGGTGATTGGTGATCATCAGACCGTCCTCGGAGATCATGCTGCCCGTGCAGCTGAAAGCCAGGGCGACCACGGCGTCGGAGAGGCTTTCCTTCTCTTCATCGTAGATCATCCGGCCGTCGAGTTTCAGGCCGGTGGCCTTCATCCGTTTCTCGAGGACCCGGTCGATGGTATTGATCATCCACATGCCTTCGTCGGCGAAGGCGCTGGCGGCACACAGCAGCAAGGCCGCCACGAAGCAGGCTTTTTTCATCTTGTCATCTAATTTATTTTATTTCAACATCTTACTCAAACTGCCTATACACAATGTTGTATAGGCAAAATCTGTAAATAGTTTCTTATCAATAATTTGCGTGACAACCCCATACTCAGAACGCAAAACCGGCGGTCAGGCTGACCGCGTGGCGGAACCCGTCGAAGGCGGTGGCGGCATCCACGCGATAGTCCATGCCGAGGGTCATCCGGCCGCGTGTCCAGCAAGCCGAAAACTGTCCGAAAACACTGTTGCCCGTCCAGAAATTGAGCTGTTGTTCCAGGGGCGGGGCCAGCTGCCACTTGCTTATGTCGTGGACCTCCTCATAACTGTAGTGATAACCGGTCTGGAGCGCCAGCTGCCAGGCCTGTCCGAGCGGAAGGTCCAGTCCCACATAAGGCTGAACCGCCGAGAACCGCTGGTCGAAACGCTGCGGATACTCCGTATAGGCGTGGTTGAGCCGGGTATTTTCCGCCCCGACTGTCACTTTCCAGGAAGGACCGAAGGTAAAACGGAGGTATTCCCGCTGATAGGCGTTGAAATAGCAGAAGACCGGATCGCCGTAGGTCACCCATATCCGGATCTTGGAATCCGGGTCGAGCTCCTGCTGCTGCAGCGGACGGAAGCCCTGCATGGTCGCCCAGTAGATGCCGGCTTCGGCCTGGAAGGCGGTACCCACCGCGAGCGACAGGTCGTCCTGCCAGATCCAACTGCGCACCGTCCCGTGCTGAAGGTTGTTGTAGCCGGTTTCGGACTGTGTCTCCCGCCGCCAGGACAGATGGAAGTTGTTGTGCAGCACCACGTCGCCCAGCTGGAGGTCTGTCTGGAAATTCCCGAAATACCGGTCGGTTTCCTTCAGGCGTTTAGTCTCGGCACTGCCGAAACCGTAACCCTGCCCGACCCACATGCCGTAGATGGCAAAGAGGACGTGTTCCACGTTGGAGGATTCCTGTGAATACTCTACCCGCTCGGTCCCCCGGACATAGCCCAGGTCCAAGCCGGCGCCGAAATGCCGGCCTTGCCAGTGGATGCCGGGCGCGACCCGGAAATTCATGCCCGTGTTCTTGTTGCGGAGATCCTTGTGCTTGGCCATCAGCGCTACATCATAGGCCAGGTCGAGCCCGGCCGACCAGCCGCCGCCCAGCGGCAGGCCGAGGCCGGCCTGCATGGCATAGCGTTCCAGGGAGATGTCGCCCGGAATCGAATCGGCCAGCATGAACGGGGTCTCATAGGGATTGATCCAGCCGCGCCAGGTACTCCGTTTGCCGATTTCGTAGCTGTAGCCGAAATGGCCGAAAAGACGGACTTTTCCGAGTGTCTGCCGGGATGTGGCATCCATCGTCCCGCAGAGCATCGCCTCCGGCATGTAGATATCCTTTTCCTGAAAATCGCCGTTTTCCCCATGGGCGCCCAGCAGCACGTTCACATAGGTGCTGTCTTCGAGCGTCAGGCGCGCCATGTTGCGCGTCACCAGTTCCTGTGCGAACGCAGGCCGGGAAAGCGGGAGGAGGCAGAGCGCCAATAAAAATGTCAAATGCAATTTTTTCATGACGCTAGGGTTTTAAACGGGGTGACGGCGCGCTGTCCGGGAGGAAGTCCGCATCCGAATTGTTCGTATCCTGGAAGACGTCGATGCCGCCCTCCGTAAAGTCGAGGCGCCGGGTCACGCACAGGCCGGAATAGTGGCCCGAGCGCATCCAGACATAGGCGGCATCCACCGTGCCCGGAAGCCGCTTGACGGCCTGGGCCGGCGAATCCACGCATTCCACGCCGTCCAGGATCCAGTCCTTGTGGATGTGCCAGTATTTCGTACCGGAACTGGTGCCGGGCTCATAATCTTCCCACTCCGCAGCCCGGGCCTGCCAGGCCGCCACGCCCATCTCCGGGCGGAAGATCACGATGGCGGGACTGTGGACGGAAAGCGCCCAGGCGTTGCCCTGGCCGGTCATGTTGAGCACCATCGGCACGACGCCGGCCGCAATCTCGTGACGCGGCAGCGTCTCCGACCAGCAGCCGAAATGGGCCTTGTTCAGGTGCAGGCCCGACGTGGCGCGTCCGGCGTGATCCACCGCAGCGATGCAGGCCACCACGGCCGATTCGCCCGGCGCGAGCGGATAAGTCTTGCCGTCGCCCGGGAACATCCAGTACATCTGGGCGATGGCCAGCCGGTCACTGCCGGCCCAGGCGTTGTTGCCGGTGGTCGAATTGTAGGGGAAGATGGCCGCCAGGCAGAGCGAATCCAGATAAAGGGTCTGCCCGCCCGGACCGGCATTGTTGTACAGTTCGATATAGGTGTCTTTCGTGTAGTTGGCCCCTTCGAGCGTCTTGGAGCCGTGGAAATAGGCCTCCCGGATGATGAGGGGATTGGGGATGGCCACATGGAGCGGGACCCGGACCGTGTGCTCGTCCAGCAGGAGGAATTCCTCGCTGGCACCGTTCACGGCAATCCGGGTGGCGGGGAACCAGGCCGAAGCGATGACATCGTACTTGCCGGGCTGCACGTCGAAGGTGGCCTTCCCGGAAGCATCCGGAAATGCCGTATAGTGGAAATCGGCGTTTTTGTTGTTCAGGCACACTTCGATCCGGGTGATATCGACCGCATCGGTGGCAGGCTCGAATTCCAGCTGCACGGTCAGATGCCCGATGGCAGGCTCCTCGCGGTAGCAGGAGACGGCCGCGAGCAGCCAGAACGTACCAAACAAGAATGGAATCAGTTTCTTCATAGGCTACCGGATGGCTATCTTGACTTCCGCGCCGAAATACAGCGGCGTGTTGCGGTCATTGGGGTAATGGGTGACGCTGTTGCGGACGCGTCCGCGCAGGTTCAGGAAATTGTTGGCATAGAACGAGACCGTGGCCAGCCGCCCGATCTCCTTCGAAAGGCGCAGGTTCAGCATCCCGTAGAACGGATAGCACTGCGCGAGGTAATAGGTCGAGGTATTGGTGGTCAGGATGAGGTTGCGGTACTGCGGTTCGCTGCGCATGGCTTCCGTGAAAGGGAAGAGCCGGCCCGAACGGTCCATCACATAGAGCGGGTCCACGCACCAGGTTCCGGCCGCATCGTCGAAGTAGGCCCTGTCCTGGCCTTCAAAGCGGCAGATGTTCTGCGTCCGCTCGAAGAAAACCAGCTGGGTGGTCAGGGTCACGACCATGGCCAGCGCCGGAATATGGGTAATCAGGCGGATATTGGTGTTGAAACGCTCCTTCACCGAGCCGTTCGATGCGGTGGACGAGCCGCCGTAAAGGCCCACGTACGGGTAGGTCCGCCCGCTCGCGGTGCCGGCATACAGGCGCTGTGTCACGGCATTGCCGTAGCTGGCAATCTGCATATAGGCGCCGCTGACATTGACGGAGGTGCCCAGGGCGGGTATTTTTGCGATATCGAGGGTAAACTCCACGCCCCACTTGTCGGCCGCCACGCCGTTGACCGGCCGCGAAAGGGCCATGAAGGTCGTATCGACGATCGACGGAAGCGCCTGCCCGTCGGCACGGACTTCGCCGATGCGCCAGTCAACGGAAGCGCCGGAAGGCAGGACGGCCTGCGTGGGAACGCCACCCTGCCAGGTGTAGCCATAGCGGGTGAAGACCATCGGCAGGTATTCCGTGGCAAAGGCATAGCCGTCGGTCATCTTCTCATTGAACCAGACCAGCGAACCGGAAGCGTGGTCGGTCTCGAATTCCAGGCCGACCTCGATGTTGCGGCTCTGCTGGGGCCGGAGCACCGGATTGCCGGTCTCGGCACGCTGCGTGGTGATGACCGCCAGGCCGGAGCCGTTCGCATCGAAATCGTTGTAGTAGAACGAGACCATGTCCTTGTAGGCCGGTTCGGGATAGAGATAGATCAGCGAAGGCATCTTGAAGGTCCGGCCCCAACCGCCGCGCAGCACCAGCTCCCGGAGGCCGGAAGGACGCTTGACGAGCGTATAGCGGGCGTTGAAGCGCGGCTCGACGCCGAAGAAGGCATCGGTCGAAATGCCGGAAGCCCGGACCGTATTGACGCGGGCGCCGGCCTGGAGTTCCAGCGTCGTGGCACCCAGCGGCAACTTGAGATTGTCTTCCAGATAGCCTGTCAGGGTATGCAGGAACGGGATATCCCGGTAGGAACGCTCGCGGAAGGCAGATGCCGAACCGGGCGACGGCGGCATCGTCGGGTCGAAGACTTTGCCGCGGCCGACGTTGCCCTGGGTCTTCCATTCGAAGCCGAGCAGCACTTTGTTGGTAACGGCGCCGTACCGTCCCGTCTGGTGGGCCGTTACGCGGGCCTGCGCATCGACCGGCCGGCCGAAGACCTGAACGTCGGAGTAGTACTGGGCCGGTGTGAAGAAGGCTTCACTCTCGCCGTCGGACATGGCCGCGGAGGTCGGCGTCCGGCCGGCCGAGCCCTGATAGATCCGGTTGCGGGAGAACTGGTCGGTGATGCTGCCGGCAAGCAGATATTCGACATTGGTCAGCCAGGGCTTGTTGACAATCCAGCGGCCGTTGACATTCAGGCGCAGACCGCGGTCCCGCTCCTGCCGGATCTCGTCGAGCATCAGGTCGGGATCGCTGGCATTGCTGGCATTCGACCAGTTGGCCCGAAGCTTGGCATTGACCGTGAGCTTCTTGTCGAAATTGCCCGACCAGCCGGTCTGGAAATTGAAGCGCCGGTAGGCCGAGGCCGGGGTGCGGACATCATTCAGCGCATGGGCATAGTCGGCGTCGAAGTTCATCACGCCCGCTTTCTCGCCCAGGGAGAAGCCCTTGCCGAAGGAAAGCTGCTTGAGCTGCGGGTCCGCCTTGAGGCGGATTTCCCAGGGAGTGACGCCCGCCTTGGTCTTGACCACGACGGCACCCGAGGTCAGGTCGCCGTAAACCACCGACGGAATGCCGCGGATGACCTCCACGCTCTCGATGTTGTCGGTCGATACCTGGCGCGTATCCACACCGCTGCCGGCCGTTGCAGCCACGTTGCGTTCGCCGCCGCCCATCGCGGTGCTGGTGGAAAGCATCTGCAGGTTGGCATCATTGGAGAAGGAGGCGCCGTCCACGATCAGGGCCGTTCCCGCGGCATTGGCGGTGTTGGTGCCGATGTCGCGGATGGACAGCGCGCCTACCTGCGTGAGCGTGGGATTCTCGGTCACGCTGCCGGGCAGCAGCTGCATCACGTCGGTCAGGCTGGAGGGCTGGATGTGCTCGAGCGTCTGCTTGGTGATTTTCGAAGCGGTGGTGATCTCGCCGCCCTCCTTGGCCGTCACGACCACGGCGTCGAGCGAGAGACTGGAGATGGCCAGTTCCACGCCCAGGTTCAGCAGGTCGCCTTTGACCTCGACGGGCAGTTTCAGGGTCTCGTAGCCGAGCAGGGCGAACTCCAGCTCGTGCCGGCCGGCCGGCACGCCGGCGATTTCGAAATGACCGTCGGCATCGGTCACGGCCCACAGGCCGAGTTCCTTGATGACGACCGAGGCCATCACCACCGGCTCGCCCAGTCCGCGCTCCACCACCAGGCCGGCTACTTTGTAGCGGGCCCGGCTCTGACCGGACATCATAGTGAAACTGCCTGCCAGCAGGAGGCCGGCAAGCAGTATCATCAGTCCGGTCCGAAGGATTCGGCCGGACATAGGCTTAGTTGTTCTTTACACAGCGGACGGAGACGCCGTTGCGGTAGTTGTTGAGGGCCCCGTTGTACGTTCCGTTGCCGACAAAAGGCATGAAGCCCATGAACTGGCAGTTCTTGATGGAACCGTCCTCATTGGTTGTCAGGTTCTTGCCCGTATCCACGAGGGTGGAACCCGCCAGATAGCCGGTATTCATGCCGCCTTGATAGGACTTGACGGCACCCATGAGCGAGGCTTTGGCCGCAGTCGTATTGGCGATCGAGACAGCGCCCCAGGCTCCCGCATTGAAGCCGTCGGCATTCAGCAGCGCGATGCTGGCGTTACCACCATTGAGGTCGGGATCGTAATAGGGGGCGTTCGGGTTGGTGTCTTCCTTTGCGTTCGTCTTGCCTACCAAAGCAATGATGTCGGCCCGGGTCGGGATGTGCCAGCCTTCCGGGCAGATGCCGCGGACCCCTTCGTAATTCTTGCAGTTGTCAACGGTCAGGTCGCCGGTCTTCAGGCCGAGGGCCGTTTCGGTATTGTAGAGATAGCCGTTGGCCTTGATGACGGCCGCCTCGCGGCTGAACTTCACCGAAGCCTTGTCCGGGGTCAGTTCATCGACCACGAGCGGATACCAGATCCCGGCCTTGACGGCCGTCACGTCGTCGCTCGGCGTCATGCCGGCGGGGATGTAGCGGAGGTTCTCGGCCATCCACCACTTGCCGTCCTTCATCTTGACGGTCCGGTAGGTTTCTCCTGCGTAGGTCAGCAGGCCGCCGTCCTGGGGGATGGTCACAGATGCCGTGTTGCCGCCCGATTCGGTCATGCAGCTGAGGCTGAACTTCAGTTCGCGGCCTTCGAACTGCGGGTTCGTGCCGACCGTGGCCGTAATGGTCGTCTTGAGCGAGACGCCCGAAGCCTTGTCGATGGTCACGTCGGCGGCATCGCAGGTAAAGGTCCACTGGGAATTGGCTTCGATGTCGAAGGTCACCGTAGCGCCGGCCGCCGGAATGGACGCCAGGTCGCCGGCGACGGCATATTTGACGATCTCAGCTTTGCCGGCCGCGCCATCCTGCTTGATGGTCAGGGTCTTGGAGGCCGTCTCGGAACGGCTTACGCAGCTGACCACGAGCGAAACCGAGCGTCCGATCGTCGCGTTGTTTTCGGAAACGGTGATGGTGATGAAGCCGTTCTTGTTGCCGGCCGAAGGAGATACGCTGCAATAATTATTGGCGCCCGTCACAGTCCAGTCGTTGTTGGCCGTCACGGCCACGGTGGCGGTACCGCCTTCCTGACTGAAAGTAAGGCTTTCCTTGTCAAGTGAAAGTACAGGTTCGGGCTCGCAGGACGCCAGGACGAAAAGGCATGCTGCCAGCATGAATAACAGCTTTTTCATAGTATATCGAATTAAAAGTCAATTTCAGGCTTCCTGCCCGACCGTCAGCACAATCGTGCATTCGGGATGTGCTTCCAGCGCAAGCGTCACGGCATAGCTGCGGGCGCGGCCCGTCGTGTTCGCGGGGATGCCGACCGTCACTTCTGCCAGGTTGGGGCCGTGGACGAGCGGATCGACCGCCAGTTCCACGGGGGTCCCGTCGCAGCGGATCTCCGTCACTTTCCACGATTCGTTGGCATTGACCGAAAAACGGGCTTTTCCACCCTGCGCCGTGAGATTCACCCGGCTCTCCTGGCAGAAAATAAACGGCCGGCAGTCCTGGGTGATGACGATCTTTCCGCTCCGGGACAGATTGTCAAGCTTCGTATTCAGGGTGATGCGGATGGATTTCGTATAGTATTCTTCATTGGCGCCGACCACGATGTGCATCGGCGTGGTATAGTCACCCGAAGAAGGCGTCAGGGAGACGGTCTCGTCTTCGCAGCTGGCCGTCCAGCTTCCGTTGGTGAAAATGATGGCATCAAAGGCGCCGCCGTCCGCATCGAAACGGTACGACGCGATGTCGGACGAGATGCTGAGCGACGTATCCTGGGAGCAGGCGGCCAGCAGCATCATGCACGCGGCGAGAATCAGAGTCTTTTTCATACTACAAATATATCGGTTTTTTTTCATACCTTCGCACCATAAATCAAAAATCAACGTGCGCAAAGCATTTGCAACAATCATTCCGGTTCTCCTGCTGGCCGTCTTCGCCGCCCAGTTCTCGGCGTGTGAGAAGTACGTCCTCCCCTCCCTGGAGATTGCGCCCGACACCCTCCGCTTCGGTGCCACGGCCGATTCCCAGGCCGTAGTGGTCACCACGAACGTCATCACCACCCTCTATCCCGAAAACGACGACTACTGGGTCCACGCCCGCCCCGAATGGCTCGAGCAGAACGCCACGGTGTTCATCCGCGTGTACGACAACCCCACGACGGAAAGCCGGACGGCCGTCATCCCGGTCAAGTCGGAAGCCATCCTGCGCAACCTTGTCGTCATCCAGGAAGGCACCCCTGCGCCGGAACCGGAACCGGAACCGGAAACTGAATAAAGAGTCCATGCCATGAAAAGAATTCTCTTCCTTTCCCTGCTTTCCGCCGCCCTGCTGGCAGCCGCACCCCGGCTCCAGGCCCAGGAACCCCAGCAGCCCGACGCCAACCAGATCATCAACAACCAGCTCGAAAACCTCAGCAAGAGCTTCAAGCTCGACGACGTGCAGATCTTCTTCGTGGACTCCATCCTGCAGCACAATTACCCGGCGATGATGGACGAATTCGAACGCACCAAGAAAACCGGCGCCAGCAATGGGGAAACCTACCAGATCATCTCCGACAAATGGATGGCCGCCACCGACGAGGCCCTGCAGAAAGTCTTCACCGAAGACCAGTGGACCAAATACCTCAAATCCGCCTACGGCAAGGAAAAGAAACGCCGCGACAAACGGATCCGGGAGCGCGGCGGCATCCTGTAAGTTTCAGATTCCCAGAATTTCACGGAGCGAATCGGCATCCGTGAAGTAGTACTCCGCCTCGATGTCCTGCCGGCCGCGGCCCTTCCAGTCGGCCAGCGCGAAATCGCAGCCCGCATCGTGGCCGCAGCGCCAATCGTACGCCGTATCGCCCAGGTAGAGCGTCGTCTCCTTCCGGGCTCCGGTCCGGGCCAGGTAAGCCAGCATCGGGTCGGGGAACGGCTTGTGCCGCACGGAATCTTCCGAACAGACCAGCGCATCGAAATAGGACAGCAGCCGGGCCAGGTGCGTGTCATACGCGATCTCGGCCCGGGAGCGCGAGGTGACGATGCCCATCCGCGCACCGCCGGCATGCAGGTCCCGCAGCACCGCCTCCACACCCGGGAAAGGCGACACCAAATACATCATTTCCTGGAAATGCACTTCCCATACTTCGGCAAAACGCGCCTCGTCGGCATAGCCGAGCGTGGACGCCGCTTTCGAGCTGGGCACGCCGAAAAAGCGATAGGCTTCCTCATAGGACATTTCCACGCCGGTCAGTTCCCGGATGGTCTGCATGAGCGAGAGGACACCCGTCCGCTCGGTATCGAGCAGCGTGCCGTCGATGTCGAACACGAAGTCTTCGTAGTGCCGCTTCATCGCCTGTCGATCTTGACCAGCACCGGGAGATGGTCGCTGTAGCCGTCGTCGAACGTGTTGCCGTAGTAACTGCGGCGGGGAGCGCCTTTGCGCAGCATGAAATTGCGACGGAAGATCTCGCCGTAATGGTTCTTGCCGTCCATCCGCACCAGGCGGAAGCCCCGCAGGGCGGGATAGGTGGGCAGCATGTTGTTCGAGACGATGATATTGTCGTAGAGCACCCAGCGGTGGTTGTGGATGCTGGTGCCCTTGCCTTCGTCGGAAAGCATCCAGAACGGATTGTAGTATTCGCCTTCCGGGATGTTGAAGGGGGTTTTGTGGGCCCTGAGCAGGGTGGCGAGCGACTCGTCGGAAGGGCAGTCGTTCATGTCGCCCATGACCACTACCTTGATGTCGGGATACATCGCCCGCATCTGTGCCGCGTGGTCGCGCACCGTCTCGGCGCCGGCCCTGCGGAACCCGGCCGAGGAGGCCACGCCGGCCCGCCGCGACAGGAAATGGCACACGTAGAAGGCGAACATCTCCCCGTCAACCGCCCCCCAGGCCGAAAGAATGTCCCGGCCAATGTATTCCCGGCCGCTGCGCAGTTCCAGCTTGATGGGTTCGCAGCCCATCAGCGTGAACTTGTCGGGCCGGTAGAGCATACCGACCTCCACGCCGCGCGCGTCGTTCGATTCGAAGTGGATGCACTTGTAGTGGGCGCCGGACATCCGTTTCTGCGCAGCCAGGTCCTGCAAGACCTTCAGGTTTTCGACTTCCGAAACACCTGCCACCACGGGGAAACCGCCGTGGGCGGAAGCCACTGCGGAAAAGATTTCACTCAGGTTGGAGAGCTTCTTGAGATACTTGTCGCGGGTCCAGCGCTTGTCACCCATCGGGGTGAAATCATCATCATCCTTGAGGGGATCGTCCAACGTATCGTAGAGATTCTCCAGGTTATAGAACATAAAGGTATAAGCCATAGCACAAATGTAAACAAAAATCTGTGATTTTTCGCCTGTTTTTTCTACCTTAGCGAGTTATTATTAAAATTGGAGAATTATCGCGAAATGAAGAAAATCTACGAGGACGACTGGTGGTACGACCATCTCCGCTATATCGTGGATGCCTATATATACGGCTCGTTCAAGAAGATACGCTATGAAGGGCTGGAAAGAATCCCGCAAGACGGAGCCGTGATTTTCGCCCCGAACCACTGCGACGCGCTGATGGACCCCTTCGCCGTGCTGGCCATGGACCACAGCAAGAAAGTGTTCGTGGCACGCGCCGACATTTTCAGGAAACCGGTCCTTCGCAAGATCCTGACTTTCTTGAAAATCATGCCGATCAACCGGGTCCGCGACGGCTTCCGCAGCGTGATCAACACCGAAGAGACCATCGAAAAATCGATCGAAGTACTCAACAATCGGGTGCCTTTCTGCATCTTACCTGAAGGAATGCACCGTTCGATGCACAGCCTGCTTCCGCTCGGCAAGGGAATTGCAAGGATAGCCCTCGGCGCCGACAAGGCCATCGCCGGAGAGCGCCCCGTGTACATCGTCCCGCTGGGTTGCGAATACGGTGATTACTACCGTTTCCGCTCCACGCTGCTGGTGACCGTCGGCGAGCCGGTCGATATCTCGGCCTTCATCGCCGCCCGTTCCGGACAGAGCGAAGCGGCCCTGCTGAACGACATCCGCACCCTGACGGCCGAAGGAATGAAGAAACTGATCGTCTATATCCCGGACGACGACGATTACGAGGCGGTCTGGGAACTGGCCAAACTCGCGAGCGGTCACGTTTCGGAGTTCAATCTCCGGGGGCGGCTCGAAACCAACCGCCGTATGGCGGAAAAACTGGGCCGGCTCCGCGAAAACGAGCCCGAAAAGGCCCGCAAGCTCTTTGACAAGGCACTTGCCTACGCCCGCGCGCGCAGGCAGGCGCGAATCAGCACCCATGCCACCTACACGGAAAGGCCGCTGGGCGCCGCACTGTGGCGCACCCTCAAGACCGTGCTCGGCATGCCCTTCGCGCTGCTTTGCGGCGCGGCATCCCTGCCCGCCTGGGGCCTTGGCGAATATCTGGCCGCCGGCGTAAAGGACCGCACGTTCCGGAATTCCTTCCGCTGCGTAGCCATCCTGCTGGTGTGGACCCTGCTGCTGATCGCCTGGACCGTCGTGCTGCTCTGCAGCGTGAAATGGTACTGGGCCCTGGCGGCCCTGGTGCTGCTGGTGCCGGCCCCGATGCTGGCCTATGACTGGGTCGAACAGCTGCGCCGCTGCGCCTCCGCCTGGCGCTACCTCGGCAACAGCCGGGTACGGCGTATGAAGAATGAATTGAAAGAGAATTTGAAAACGATATGAAAATGAAACATATAACGACATTGCTCATCGTCCTGTCCCTGGCCTTCAACGCGGCCGCACAGGAAACAGGAGAGGCTGAAATCCAGAAGAAAGGCCTCTCGTTCGGCGCATTCCCGATCCTGGGATATGAGCAGGACCAGGGCTTCCAGCTGGGTGTCCTGGGCAATCTGTACGACTTCGGCAAGAAAAGCGAATATCCCAATCCCCGCCAGCAGCTCTATGTGGAAGCTTCCTGGTTCATGCGGGGTTCCCAGCGCTATGCGCTCAGCTACGACAACCGTTTCCTGATTCCGGGCATCCGCTTCACCTTCGCCGCCCAGTTCACCAACGACAAGGCCCTGCCTTTCTACGGTTTCGGCGGCTATGCCTCCTACTACGAAAAAGCGCTGCCCACGCCGTACTACCGGATGAGCCGCATGATGCCTGCCGGCAAACTCGACTTCACGGGCCGGATCGGGGGCAACTTCTACTGGAAATTCGGTTACCATTTCAAGTATTTCATCCTGGACGAATTCAGCGACAGCCAGCTGTCAACGCTGCCTTTCGGAAAAAGCCTCTTCGCCTGGTACAAGGACATGGGCTTCATCGAGGCCGATGAATTCAAGGGCGGAATGACCAGCGCCTGGCGCGCCGGCCTGTCGTACGACAGCCGCGACGCCGAAGCGATGCCCAGCCACGGCCTCTGGGCCGACGTTTTCGCGGAGTGGGCGCCCAAATGGATGGGCACCAACAAGCCTTACGGCCGCTACTACGCCGTGCTGCGTCAGTATTTCCCGCTCTCGGGCGACAAGCTGGTCTTCGCCTACCGCGCCAACGTGCAGGGTTTCATCGGGAAACCCGGCTTCTATGTACTCCCGCTCGAATCGGCCATCGGCGGTCCCGGTTATGACCGCGAAGGCTTCGGCGGCCCCTACACCATCCGCGGCCTAATGCGCAACCGCATTCAGGGCCAGGCCGTATGCTACTTCAACACCGAACTCCGCTGGCGCTTCTTCGACACCCGCCTCTGGAACCAGAACCTGTCGCTGGGGACCAATGTCTTCTTCGACGGCGGCCGCGTCCTGAAAGAATATACCGACGTGTCGGTCGATGCGACGACCTGGCAGGTTCCCATCTCCAGCGGCAAATTCCCCGAACAACTGACCAAGGGCCGGCCGGAAGCCTTCCACCTGACCGCCGGCGCCGGCCTGCGGATGATCCTCAACCGGAACTTCATCGTTTCCCTGGATTACGGCGTGGCCTTCAGCCGTCAGGACAACGGCTCCCTGGGCGCCCTGTCTTTCGGGACAGGCTTCCTCTTCTAGAAAATAATTGAATCCGATATGAAACGTTTTTTATCAGCCCTGCTTCTGGCTTCGGTACTCCTGGTGACAGGATGTGCCGACCCTTACTACGAGAAGCTCGAAGACCTGGAATACCGGGTGGCGGAGCTGCAGAAAACCTGCGACCAGATCAACAGCGACCTGCTAGCGCTGCAAAGCCTGGTCTCTGCCATTGAAAAGAAAGACATGATCACCGGCGTGACAGAACTCCGCTCAGGTACGACGCTCCTCGGCTACCGCATCAATTTCGTCGATCATGCCGCCGTGACCATCTCCAACGGCAAGGACGGCAACAAACCCCTCGTCGCCAGCCAGCGCGATCCCGAAGACGGCAACTGGTACTGGACCGTCCAGTACGGGGACGGCACCGCCGAGTGGCTGCTTGCGCCGGACGGCAGCAAGATGCTTTCCATCGGCGTCCTTCCCTATGTCACCATCCGGGACGGCTGGTTCTGCTACACGCTCGACGGCATCAACTGGGTCCAGCTCGGCAAGGCCGACGGCGAGAACGGCGACCAGATGTTCAAGACGATTGACACCCGCAACGACAACTATGTGATCTTCACCCTGACGACCGGCGCCCAGTTCAAGATTCCCACCTACCGGGCCTATCTGTCGCTCAAGTCGGAATTCGAGAAGATCAACGAAAATGCGGACGCCCAGGCGGACCTGCTGTCCGCCCAGCTCGACACGCTGCTCTACATCACCCGTGTCAGTCCGATCCTCTCCAGCGGCGACACCATCGGCCAGGAAGTGGTCCTTTCCGACGGGAAGCGTTTCCGCATCAACGACTGGACTTCGTCGGTGAGTCCGGCCATCTTCATCAAGAAAGACACCGACGGAAAGTTCTACTGGGCCTACACCATCGGGAATTCTCCCGAGCAGTGGGTCCTTTCGCCAGACGGCAGCAAGATCTCCGCTTCCAGCGAAAGCGTACAGGTGCCCCAGGTCTCCGTCACCCGCGACCGGGACGGCCAGTTCTACTGGACCGTGACGACGGGCGGCAATGTGGAGTTCCTGCGATACCAGGTTGACGGGAACTGGGAGCCGCGGGTTGTCGATTCGACGGCCCGGGCCTTCTCTTCCGTAAAGAACTACAGCGATTCGCTGGTCGTCGTACTCAAAGACAACACCACCCGTTTCGTCCTGCCCAAGCAGTACGCCGTCACGCTCACCGATGCCGGCGGCCACGCTGTGGACGGCAGCCTGTCGCTGGCCGCCGGGCAGGAAGCCGTCCTCAACTACACGGCCTACGGCCCCTCCGCCACGCTGACGCTCATGGTGCAGGGCGGATTTACCGCCACGGCCGAGACCGTTTCCGCCGGCCAGGGCCGTATCCGCATCAAAGCGCCCGCCTCGATACCATCCGGCGGCGGCAAAGTGATGGCCTTCTTCTCGTTCTCCGCGAAGGACGTACCCGTCACCGTCATCAAGACAATCACCATTTCCTAGGAGAGCCCGGCAATGAAAAAGAAACACATCCTCACCCTCATCCTCTGCATGCTGCCGCTGACAGGCTGCTACAATGAGATTGCCAGCAACCTGGACCTGCTGGAGCGCCGCATCGAACGGCTCGAACAGCGCTGCAAGGAGATGAACACCACCCTTTCGGGCCTGCGCGACATTGTTGACAAGCTCAATACCTACGACTTCCTTTCCGGCGTGGAAACGCTCCGCGAAGGGACCAAAGTCATCGGATACAAACTCTCCTTCACGCACTCCGATCCCGTGATCCTCTACAACGGAACCGATGCCGCCACGCCGATCCTCGGGGTCGCCCGCGGCGAAGACGGCGTCTGGTACTGGACCGTGAAATATCCGGCCGACGAAGAAGCCACTTTCCTGACCGACAACTACGGTGTGCGGATCCCGACTTCGGCCGCCACGCCCGAGATCAAGATCGAGAACGGCTACTGGATGGTCACCTACGACGGCGGCCAGATCTGGCACAACCTGGGCCGGGCCACCGGCGAAGACGGCGCCTCTTTCTTCAAGAGCATCGAGAACATGGGCGACTACGTCCAGATCAATCTGCTCAACGGTACGACCGTGAACCTGCCCACCTGGACCAGCTACGAAAAACTCCAGGAGTCGTGCCGCAAGCTGAACGAGAACCTGACCACCTTCGAGAAACTGGTCACCAGCGTCAGCCAGAAGGTCTGCGTCAACGAAATCATCCCGATTCTCAACGGCAACGACACCATCGGCTGGACCCTCACCCTGACCGACGGATCCTCCTATTCCTTCTACAACGGAACCGGGACCAACGCCCCGGTCATCGGCGCCCGCCAAGACGGCAGTACCCCTTCCGACCAGAACTGGTACTGGACCATCCGCTACGGCTCGAACCCCGCCCAGTGGATCCTGGATGAAAACGGCAAACGGATCCAGGCGAACGCCCCGCAGGGACTCACGCCCAAGATCGCCATCCAGAAAGACAATGCCGACGGCCTCTACTACTGGACCATCGCCTACGGCGACGGCAAGCCCGAATACCTGCTCTGTGACGGCAAACGCGTCCCCGCTTCCGTCGAAGCACCGGACCCCGTGGTCCTTTCCATCGTTTCGGTCAGCGACGACATGGTCCGCATCAGCCTGGATGGCGGTGAGAATTTCCTCATCCCGCTGGCCAAGGCCGTCACGGTGACGATCTCCGCCCCCGTATCGGGTAACAAGCTGTCGATGGAAGCCGACGAGACGGTAAGCTTCACCTGCGTGCTGAACAACGGCAACGAGCAGGCGGAGATCCTGCCGGTAGCCACCGACGACTTCTATGCGACAGCCTCGACGAGCGACCGCAAGAACTGGAAGATCAGCGTGACCGCTCCCGCCGGTTTCGCCCCGCCGGCGAGCAGTAAACTCAACCTGCTCATTTCGAACGGCATGGGCGCCCTGAAGACGGTCGTGATCACCATCCAGGCCAAACAAGCTCAAACGACGCAATCATAAGGAGGACCCAGATCATGAAAAAACAGCTGAATATCCTGCTTCTGGCGCTGGTCACCCTGCTGGCGGCCGCCTGCCACAAAGATCTCGACGAACGGATCGCCAGTCTGAAAGATGACGTCGTGGCCCTGGAAGAGCGCGTTTCGAAGCTCAACAGCAGCATTTCCTCGCTTTCCGACCTGGTCTCCGCACTGGAGAAGAACGACCATATCTCCGGGATCACGGAATTCACGGAAGAAGGACGCAAGGCCTATCGCATCACCTTCACCAGCGGCACGACGCTGGTCCTGCGCAGCGGAACCGACGGCGTTTCGCCCATTGTCGGCGTGCGCTACAACGAACAGTACGAAGCCTATTACTGGACGATCCAGATGGGTCCGGACGGCACCCCGACCTGGATGACCAACAGCTACGGGCTGCGGGTCAAAGCCACCGGAACCGTCCCTACCCTGAAGATCGAAGACGGCATCTGGTGGTACAGTTTCGACGGTATTTCCTGGACCAAGACCGGCTGGGGTCCCGCGCAGGGCCAGAGCGGCTCGTCCGTATTCACCAGCATCGATACTTCCGATCCCTACTTCGTGTCCTTCGGTCTGGGCGAATTCAATTTCTTCCGGGTCCCTACCCAGCGGGCCTTCGACGAGCTTACCAGCCTGTGCGACCAGGTCAACCAGCAGTTCAAGGCTTATACGGATGTCGTGAACAAGATTCCCGGCGATGCCTGGGTCAAGTCGGTCGTCGAATATGAAGAAGGCGGCGACAAGGGCTGCCGCATCACGCTCGAAAGCGGGAAGGTACTCACCATCCGCACCGGCCGCAGCAGCCGCGATTCCGTCCTGCTGAGCGCCAAGGCTTACACCGACGGCAAGTATTACTGGGTCTATCGCAACCGCTCCGACCAGGAGTACCAGTGGCTTCTCTACAACGGCCAGATGATCTGTGTTTCCTATGAGGACGTCACGCCGCACATCGGCCTGACCGAGTCGAACGGACATATCTACTTTACCATCGCCTATGCCGGCGGAGAGGCCGAAACCATGAAGGACAGCAGCGGCAATCCGGTCGAAGCCACGGGCAGAGTCGTCCTGGACTTCTTCACGGCCGCAGACTATTCCGATCCATCGGAGGTCGTACTGACTATGGCGGACGGAACGGTCGTCCGGCTGCCGCGTACGCGGGAATATATGCCTTCCGTCACGGAATTTTCATACCAGAGCCAGGTGGTCGTTCCTTCAACCAAATACCGCTTCCACTTGCTGGCTTTCGTAAAAGACACGCTGGCATCCACCCAGGTACTCTCGTATGAAGACTTCTGCAAGGCCTCCGACCTGAAAGCAGACGCCATCGCCGTGGACGCCGGCGGTTACGTCGACCAGGTCGCTTTTGTCAGCATGACGACCAATTCCATCCAGGAAGGGGTCGAATACAATCTGATCTATGACGTCCGCTTCACGACCGGCGAAGCCAGCACCTGGGATGCCAGCCACAAGTTCCGCATCGCATTCTTCCTGACCTGGAACAGCCATTCCCTGATGCGCGTGGCCGAATTCACCCGGGAGATCCCGACGACCAGCATCACGCTCTACCCGCAGAAGTTCTCGCTTGAAGTCGGCGCTACGGAGACGATGCGTTGTGGTTTCCGCCCGGCCAACACGACCGATGCGCCCGCTGTCTGGAGCAGCAGTGATCCGAACATAGCCACCGTCACCTCCGCAGGCGTTGTCACCGCCAAGGCCGAAGGTACCTGCACCATCTCCGTCACGCGCGGCAACATCACGGCCTCGTCACAATGTACTGTAACAAAAGCCGCGACACCCTAGTGTCACGGCTTTTGCTTTTTTCTGTGGTCCCAGCAGGACTTGAACCTGCGACCCACGGATTATGAGTCCGCTGCTCTGACCGACTGAGCTATGGGACCAAATTTGCCGGGCTTTTGCCCGGCAAATTTACTTTGTTTCAGTTACACTTTGATTTCAACCTCGACGCCGCTGGGGAGTTCGAGTTTCATCAGGGCGTCCACGGTTTTCGGCGTGGAGCTGTAGATGTCCAGGAGGCGGCGGAAGGAATTCAGTTCAAACTGTTCACGCGCTTTCTTGTTGACGAAGGTCGAACGGTTCACCGTAAAGATCTTCTTGTCGGTCGGGAGGGGAATCGGACCGCTGACCACAGCGCCCGTAGCCTTTACCGTCTTGACGATCTTGTCGGCCGACTTGTCAACCAAAGCGTGGTCGTAAGATTTGAGTTTAATTCTGATTTTCTGGCTCATTATAGTACTTTTTAACAATTTTATTCTTCATCGTCATCATATCTGCGGGGACCGCCCTGCTTGTCGACGATCTCCTTGGCCAGGTTCGCCGGAACTTCCGCATAGTGCGAGAATTCCATGGAACTGGTGGCACGACCGGAGGTCAGCGTACGGAGCACCGTCACATAGCCGAACTGTTCGGAGAGCGGAACCTTTGCCTTGATGATGCGGGCATTGCCTTTGGAATCCATGTTCACGATCTGTCCGCGGCGGCGGTTGAGGTCGCCTACGACATCGCCCATGTAATCCTCGGGGGTCACCACTTCGAGCGACATGATCGGCTCCATCAGCACCGGCGCGCACTTGCGCAGGGCTTTGCGGAAGGCCAGGCGGGCACAGATCTCGAAGGAAAGCGCATCCGAATCCACCGGATGGAAGCTGCCGTCCAGCAGACGGACTTTCAGCGCGGTCATTGGGAAGCCGGCCAGCACGCCATTGGCCATGGCAGCCTTGAATCCCTTTTCGACCGACGGAATGAACTCCTTCGGAATATTGCCGCCCTTGACCTCGTCGACGAACTGGAGGCCGGTGACACCTTCGTCGGTCGGACCGAGCTCGACCTGGATGTCGGCAAACTTGCCGCGGCCGCCCGTCTGCTTCTTGAACACCTGACGGTGGACGAAAGCCTTGGTGACCGCTTCCCGGTAGTTGACCTGCGGGGCACCCTGGTTGATCTCCACGCCGAATTCCCGGCGGAGACGGTCCACGATGATGTCGAGGTGAAGTTCACCCATGCCGCTGATGATCGTCTGGCCGGTGTCCTGGTTGGTCTGCACCGTGAAGGTGGGATCCTCCTCGGAGAGTTTGCCCAGGGCGATGCCCAGCTTGTCGAGATCCTGCTGCGTCTTGGGCTCGACCGCAATACCGATCACGGGATCGGGGAAGCTGATCGACTCAAGCACGATCGGATGGGCGTCGTCGCAGATGGTGTCGCCCGTACGCAGCTCCTTGAAACCCACGGCGGCGCAGATGTCGCCGGCTTCGACAAAGTCGATGGGGTTCTGTTTGTTGGAGTGCATCTGATACAGGCGGACAACCCGTTCTTTCTTGCCCGAACGGGTGTTCAGGACCTGGGAACCGGCATTCAGGTGGCCCGAATAGGCCCGGATGAACGCCAGCCGGCCCACGAACGGATCGGTCGCAATCTTGAAGACAAGGCCACAGAACGGGTCCGTCGCGACGGGCTTGCGTTCCACCTCCTTGTCAGTGCGCGGGTCCGTACCGAATACGCTTCCCTTGTCAAGCGGCGAGGGAAGATAGCGCATCACGGCGTCAAGCAGGAACTGGATGCCTTTGTTCTTGAACGACGAGCCGCAGCAGGTCGGAACGACGGCCATGTCGATGGTCGCCTTCCGGAGTGCGTCGATAATCTCCGCTTCGGAGATGGAATCGGGATCGTCGAAGAACTTCTCAAGGATTTCGTCGTTGTATTCGGCGACGGATTCGATGAGTTTGCCACGCCATTCGTCCACTTCGTCCTCCATCGACGCCGGAATCGGACGCTCCTCGTAGTTGTGAAGCTCCTTGCTGGTTCCGTCGTAGTAGTAGGCCTTGCGGGCGATCAGGTCCACGATGCCTTCGAAATGGTCTTCGGCACCGATGGGCAGGCAGATCGGAATCGCGCGGGCGCCCAGTTTTTCGTGGATATCCTCGACAACGGCAAGGAAATCCGCGCCGGTACGATCCATCTTGTTGACGTAGGCAATCTTGGGGACATGGTATTTGTCCGCCTGGCGCCATACCGTCTCCGACTGGGGCTGAACGCGGCCCACGGCGCAGAAAGTAGCAATCGTCCCGTCCAGGACGCGAAGCGACCGCTCGACTTCGACCGTGAAGTCCACGTGACCCGGGGTGTCGATCAGATTGATCTGATATGCCTCGCCATTGTAATGCCAGAAGGCCGTCGTAGCGGCCGACGTGATGGTAATGCCACGCTCCTGCTCCTGGACCATCCAGTCCATGGTCGCAGCGCCTTCATGCACCTCGCCTATCTTGTGGGTCTTGCCCGTATAGTAGAGGATGCGTTCGGACGTGGTGGTCTTACCGGCATCAATGTGAGCCATAATGCCGATGTTACGCGTATATTTGAGGTCTCTTGCCATTGATTTCAGACAGGTAGCAGATTAGAAGCGGAAGTGGGCAAACGCCTTGTTGGCCTCCGCCATCCTGTGCATGTCTTCCTTTCTCTTGAAGGCCGCACCTTCGTTGTTGTAGGCGGCCATGATCTCTGCAGCCAGTTTCTCCGCCATGGAGTGACCGGAACGTTTGCGGGCGAAGACAATCATGTTCTTCATCGAGAGGGAGACTTTTCTTTCCGGACGCACCTCCATAGGGACCTGGAAGTTGGCACCACCGACACGGCGGCTCTTCACCTCGACCTGCGGGGTGACGTTTTCAAGCGCCTTCTTCCAAATATCGATAGGAGCCTGTTCAGAATCTTTCATCTTCTCGCCGATGATGTCGATTGCATCGTAAAAAATGGAATACGCGATACTCTTCTTCCCCTGCAGCATCAAGTTGTTGACGAAGCGGGTAACCTGCACGTCGTGGAACTTGGGATCAGGAAGTAGAATCCTCTTTTTAGGCTTCGATTTTCTCATTTCTGTAAGAATTTAAAAAAGTGAATTACTTCTTAGCGGCTTTCTTGGCAGCTTTCGGCCGTTTGGCGCCGTAGAGGGAACGACTCTGGGTACGACCCTCAACGCCAGCGGTGTCCAATGCGCCCCTAAGGATGTGGTAACGAACACCAGGGAGGTCTTTCACACGACCGCCGCGAACCAGCACGATGCTGTGTTCCTGGAGGTTGTGGCCCTCACCCGGGATGTATGCATTGACCTCTTTCTGGTTGGTGAGACGAACACGGGCCACTTTACGCATGGCAGAGTTCGGCTTCTTAGGCGTCGTGGTATAAACACGGACGCAGACACCACGCCGCTGAGGGCAAGCATCCAGCGCGCGAGATTTGCTTTTCTCGACAATAACCTCGCGTCCTTTGCGAACTAATTGTTGAATTGTTGGCATAAATAGTTGTAAATCTATTATTTATGTTTGCTGTTCCCGCTTTTTGCGGGGATGCAAAGATAGGACAAAAATTCCTAACTGCCAACAAGTTTTGAACAAATTTATTCCAGTTCGAACGAAGTTTCCGCCCGAAGCGGCGTTCCATCGGCCGAAAGGCCTTCCACAACGACGCGGAAATGGCCCTTGTAGTCGGGTTTCTTGCAGGGTATCCGCAGCGTGGCGCCCGGCGGGAGTTCCTGCTGCGGGTGCCAGTAGATGGTCTGGCGGTAGTCCGGGTAGGCTTCCTCCGAGCGAAGGGCTTCTCCGGTGGCGGCCAGCGGCCAGTCCGCGCCCTGGAAATCGATCACGCGGGCATTCTCCCCGAAATGGAAGGCAGGCAGGTTGTGCTTGTATGTCACGAAATTGACCACCCCCTCATAGATGCGCGGACCGATGAAGGTCGTGCGCGGATAGATATGGATCGATTCGACCAGAAGCGGATCATAGTCCAGGATCTTCTGCTGGTCGAAGACCGGCACGCCGTCGAGCATCATCAGGGTCGTGTCGCGGGAGAAAACGGTCTCGGTCCCGTCTTCGAGGCGGACCTGGATGTTGCGGCGTCCGTCCGGCCAGCGGCGGGCCCGGATTTCCGGAATGAACTCGATGAACACTTCCCCCATCGTGGGAAAGCGCGTATAGTCGTCGAGCGGATAGACGATCTCATGGGTCCCGAACAGGCCGTTCTCGCGCACGCGCAGGAGTTCATACAAGGTATCCGGCGTGAAGCGGCGCTCCACCTGCATGGCAAAGCTGCGCTGCGAGAGCGCCTCTTTGAGCGAGGCGGCCATCCGCAGGGGCTCGACCGCTGCGACACGGGCCTGCACGAAGGGCGATTCCAGCTCGATGAAGCAGTTGAGCGACGGATCGATTCCTTCAATCTCGCAGATACATTCCTTATTGCCGTAGATGTTGCCGGTGAAGAATTCCACCCGGCCCTGCCCGTCAATGACGGAAGTATAGACGTCGGACTTGTCGGACGGCGTGGAGATGAAGGCATAGCGTCCGACCAGGGACGGCAGTTTCTCCAGACTGAGCCCGGTCACGTGGCCCCGGATGATTTCCCCTTCGTATTCGGGAATGACCGTATTGTCGAAGCGCACCGGGCCTTGCCGGCGGCAGGCGGCCAGGAAGTCGGCGATCGTCGGGTTGTCGTTGGAAAGGATTCCGTCGTCGTGAAACACCGAAATGCTGAGCGTCGCCGGGGTCGCGCCGGCATTGACGACCGTCAGGCTGTCGCCGTCCCAGCGGAGCGAGACAGATGCCCGGTCGGAGCCGGGCATGACGCTGCCGTCGGAGCCGGGCGTCATCCCCGGCCTGACCGGGGATCTCAAGCTTTCATATTCCCCGTCCGACACCACCTCGACGCCGCCAGTCAGCCTTTCGTTCGAATAGACGTTGAAAACCGAGATCGTTTTCGAGGCCAGGCCGCTGTAATCGTAACCTTCTTCCGCCTTGTTCTGCGCCGTATAGGCTACCAGCCGGTAATTGCCCGTCGGGACCGTCACCGGCAGGGAGAGCCGGCCGGCCCCGCGGCCGCCGAGCAAAGCCACCTTGCCGGCACATACCACCGCATCGGGGGAATGGAGCTCGACATAGGCGATGCCGCTCACCGGCGACAGCGTTCCCTGTGAAGCATCCACGCAAAAAGCGGAATACCAAAGCACGTCACCGGCCACATAGACATCCCTGTCCGTGGAAAGGTAGGTGCGTTCCACAATGCGTCCCTGGGCCCATAGCCAGCCCGGGAAAAGCAGCATCATGGCTGCCAGTATCGCCAAAAACATCCGTTTCATCATATATCACGATTGGGCCAGTAATCCGGTTTTCTTTTGCTGCCTCCCAACGCACGGCAGTCCACGCAGCGGACCGGCCACCATTCATAACCCAGGAGGCGGTTTCCCTCCTCGTTCCAGACATCCATGGCGGGACGCATGCCCTGGTTGTAAGCCTTTCTCCATTCATCCGGCTTTCCCAGCGTATCGGGCGCGGGAAGCGGCCCGGAAGCATTGCGGTAGAAGCGGGCTTTCGAATTGTCCACGAACAGGCGCTTGCTGGCGACGGAAAAGACGCCGACATAACCCAGCACCAGTTCATCGGGATTCTTTGTGTTCACCACATTGCCCCGGACCTCGGAAGGTTCCGGGGAAAAGAGGCCGCCCACGTCGCTGGAATTGCGCTGCATCGTCTGCCAGTAGCGGTAGGCCTCTTCGGAGAGGCGCATCTGGCTGACCTCGGCAGAATAGAGGACGGAGACGCGCCGGTCCGTATTGGCCAGCGTATAGAGCTGATGGTCGGCCAGCCGGTCTTCCGAAAGCCCGTACGTGGAAGCCGTCATGATCTCGACCCGGCGCTCGTTTGTCCAACAGTTGTACAAATTATTCTCGTAGTCAAGCGAAAAAATTTGTCCGCTCATAGGATCATACTGGTAGATGGCAAACACATCGGCGTGATACTCCCAGGTTTCGTCCACAGTCCAGCGGTAATAGCTGCCCTCGGCGCCGTCGCCCTGCGCGGCGACCAGGATGCTCATCTGCTTGCCATCCTCGCTGATCCGGTAGGACAGGGAGTCGATCTGGCCGGGCGTCGTGGGCCTGGCCCAGCCGGAAGCGTAGGTGCCGCGTTCATTCTCGATGACCAGGCGGTATTCCAGCGAAGGATCGGCCTCCCGCAGGTCGAATGAGCCATACGGACCGTCGTAACGGCTGCCGTCGCTGGCTTCGACGTGCATCCGGCAGGAGTTCAGGATCCGCCACTGGTCATTGCCCTGCGCCGTATCGACCAGCGACCACGACCAGCGGGTCCGGATATTGCTGACCTGGCCGATGATCAGGTTGCCCTCCACGACCATGTAGCCGCCTTCGCCGTCGAGCTGGGGCGTGTAGTCATAGATGCAGGAGGCGGCGGAGAAAACCGTCAGGGCAAACAGCAGGATATGGAGCGAAAGTTTTCTCATCAGAATTTCAGGTTGAGGTTCACATAAGGGATCTGCGTGGCGAAGACGCTCAGCATGTGGCCGGACACGTTGTATCCATCCGAAGTATAATAGATGGAATACGGGTTCTTGCGGCCCGTGACGTTGTAGCAGCCGAAGGTCAGCGACAGGTGGGTCAGCTGCTTCAGATAATGGCCCGGCTCGATGATGAAGGCCAGGTCGAGGCGGAAATAGTCGGGGATGCGGTAGCCGTTGCGCTCGGAATAGACCAGGCGGACGCCGCCGTCATACTCGTAGCGGCCCAGCGGGATGGTCACCGGCCGGCCGGTCGAATAGTCGAGGTTGGCCGAGAGGCTGTAGCGGTGCGTGAACTTATAGTTTGCCACCACTTTGACATCGTGCGGTTTGTCGTAGGCCGCGTTGTACCAGCGGCCGCCGTTGATGGTGTTCACGCCCCGGTCCTGCATCTCCCGCAGGCGGGAACGCGAATAGGTGTAGGACACCCAGCCGTTGAGCTTGCCCAGGGTCTTTCGTGCCATCAGTTCGATACCATACGCACGGTTCTCGGTTTCCGTCAGTTCGTCGGCCAGGTCGGGATTCATCACCAGCACGGCGCCGCTCTTGTAGTCCACATAATGCTTCACCCGCTTGTAATAGGCCTCCACCGACAGGTCCACGGTGTTGTCCATCAGGGTCCGGTAGAAACCGGCGGCGGCCTGCCAGCCGGTCTGCGGCCGGATCTTGTCGCTGGTCAGGCGCCAGCTGTCGGTCGGCGAGACGTTGATGCTGTTGGAGATCATGTGGATGTACTGCCGCATCGTGTTGAAGCCCGCTTTCACGCTGGTGACATCGTCGAACGAATACTTCCCCGAGAGGCGGAATTCCGGACCGCCGTGGAATTTCGTGTCGCCCGGGCGCAGGAACTGCGACCAGCGGATGCCGGCATCGACGGAAAGCTTCTCGTTGATGAGCCAGGTATCGCCGGCATAGACCGCCGCCTCCACGGCCCGTTCGTGGTTCAGGTCCAGCGCCAGGACGATCGACGTATCGCCTGCCGGATGGTAGGAACCCGGATTGAGGTCGTACCAGATGGCGTTCACACCATAATTGAGCGTATGCCTGTCGTGCACCGTCGATTTGAAGGCGAGCTTCGCGAAGGCCTGGTCCACGGCCGTCTCCAGCGTATAGGCGGTATAGGCGTTGAACTGGTCTTCGATGCCGTAATGATAGCTGTCATAGCCCACGGTCGCCGTCATCGAGTGGCGGTCATTGAAAATGCTGTGCCACTTCAGCGAGCCGTTGGTGTTGCGGTAGCGGAAGGTCGTATCGTTGGAGAAACTGAATTTGTCGCGCGAATAATAGCCGTAGGCGTGGATCGAATTCCGCTCGTTCACCTTGTGGCTCAGTCCCAGGTTGACATCCTGGAACGAGGCCTTGCCGCCCGCATAGCTGCTGTTGGCCGGCAAGAGATTGAAGATCCAGTTGGAATAGGTGGTCCGGCCGCCCAGGATGAAGGTCGTGCGGTCTTTCACCAGCGGCCCTTCCAGGTGCAGGCGGCTGGTCAGCAGGCCAAGACCCAGCGAGCCCTGCACCTTCTTGCTGTTGCCGTCGCGGCTGCGGACCTCCAGCACCGAGGAAATGCGCCCGCCATACTGGGCCGGAATCGAGCTCTTGTAGAGTTCCACATCGTTGATCACGTCGGGATTGAACGAAGACAGGATGCCGAACATGTGGTTCGGATTATAGATGGTCCCGTCGTTGAACAGGATCAGGTTCTGGTCGGTCGAACCGCCGCGCACGTTGAAGCCGCTCGAAGCCTCGCCCACCGACTTGACGCCCGGCAGGGTCATCACCACTTTCAGGGCATCTGCCTCGCCGAAGGCTACCGGTACATTCTTGATCAGGTTGATGCGCACCTTCTCGATGCCCATCTGCGGCGTGCGGTGGTGGGACATGCTCTCCGAAGTGATGACGGCGCCCTTGAGGGAAAACACCTTCTCTTTCATCACGATGTCCAGCCCGCCGTCGCCATAGACCATCAGGTCGAGCTTGAGGTCTTCCAGCCCGTAGCCGCTCAGGCCCAGCTTGCCTTCCCCAACGGGCATCGCAATCTTGTAATAGCCGAACTCGTCGGTCGTGGTGAAACTCTTGCCCGACTCGTCATAGACGGACACGCCTACCAGCGGTTCGCCGCTGGCCACGTCCCGGACATAGCCGCGCACCGTCGCCCGGCCGCTCCGCTGCCGGACTTCCGGATCGCCGATCTCATAGATTTTGTTCTGGAAGGTCATTACGGCCTTCTGTTCGGCCAGGTACTGCAGGAAACTGCTGTCAACCGCCGGCTTTTGTTCGTCGAAATAGCCCGAAGGCAGCGTCGTGGCCAGGCTGGCGCCCCGGACGATGAAGTATTCTCCGTCATGCTCCGTCACCGTATAGCCGTTGGCGCGAAGTTCATCGAATGCTTTCTGCAGGAATTGTTCCCGGGACGCGCGGACCGTGTAGCTTTTATGGTCGGAGGTGTCGCGTACGCAATAGACGGCCGGGGTAATCTCGCTCCGGATGAATCGCAGGAGCGTTCCGATGTCGGCTTTATACACGCCGAACGGTTCCGAAGGGGTCTGGGCCCCGGCCCGGAAGCAGCCGGCTACGGCCGCAAGGCCGACTAGGAGAAGGGTCAGTCTCTTCATTTCGAATCCTGGTATTTGAGGGCTGCCACGGCGTATTGCTCGAACGACATCAGACTGACGTTCTCCCGCTGCCTCAGATGCCGGCGGATCTCGCGGCGCAGGGACGGCTCGAACTGCCGGAGAATGTCACGACGGCGGCGGACCGGCACGATCCGGCCGTCCGGATAGACGAGCCGGTAGGCTGCCGAACGGGTGAAAACCTGATAGACATTCAAGCGGAAGGGCCCGTCGTAGCCCGTCTGGTCATGCTTGCGGCCGTCCATGTCCTGTTCGAGCGTTTTCGATACACGGCAAAGCAACTGGACCGTCCCGTCATGGAGCACAGCCCAGTAGCCCGACGGTGCCGCTTCGCCGAAAAGGACCTGGAGATTGAGGAAACGCTGTCCTTCGATCGTGAATTCCTCCACGAAGCGGCGGTCCAGCACCTTGTCCACCACGCTGCCGGGAATCCGGACCAGCAGGTCCTGGCGGACGGCATCGACGTTGAGCAGCAGGTCGTCGTAGCCTTTCCCGTAGTAAAGAACCCGGCCCTTGCGGAAATCGGGCGAGGTCCAGTAGTAGGTCCCGTTGTAGAGCATATTGTAGGCGAAGGCTTTCTGTCCCCGGTAGAGCAGGGACGCCCCGCCCGCCTTCCGGCTGAAAAGCGTATAGTCATCCTGTGCCGAAGCCGGGGCGATGGCTGACATCGCCGCCACTCCGAGAAGGATAAGCATCAGTCCTTTTTTCATAGATGGATGGATTCCAGATATATTATTAGATGCTCCTTTGGTGAAAATGTTGCTTCACGGGTCGCAAAAATAATAAGAAAGTTTTATCTTTGCAGGCATTCTGCCCAGTCAGAATGAATTAGTAAGAAAATTGGACTGAAAATGAAAAAAATCGCAATGGTGGCTTTCGGCGGCAATGCGCTTCTGCGCAGCGGCCAGAAAGGCACGTACCAGGAACAGCTCGCAAATGTCGAACAGACCTGCGAGCAGCTTTATAACCTTGTCAAACGCGGCTACTTCCTGGCCATCGGGCACGGCAACGGCCCGCAGGTGGGCAACGTGATGCTCCAGCAGGAAGCCGGCCGGCAGCTCTTCGGCCTGGAAGCCCAGCCGATGGACTACTGCGGCGCCCAGACCCAGGGGGCCATCGCCTACCTCATCGAGCAGGGGATGAACCGCGTCCTCGTGCGCAACGGCCTGCGCCGCCGCGTCGTCTCGCTGGTAACCCAGGTCGTCGTGGACAAAGACGACCCGATGTTCCAGAACCCCACCAAGCCGGTGGGCCCCTACTACACCCGCGAGCAGGCCGAGAAATTCCACGAGCAGACCGGCGCCCTCTACCGCGAAGACCCCAAAGGCAACGGCTGGCGCAAGGTCGTGGCTTCTCCGAAACCCGTTCGCATCAACAACATCGAGATCATCCGCCAGCTGGTGGAAGTGGGCAACATCGTCATCACGGTGGGCGGCGGCGGCATCCCGGTCATTGAAGAGAACGGCGTGCTCTCCGGCGTGGAGGCCGTCATCGACAAGGACCTGGCTTCCGCCCTGTGCGCCTCGCAGATCCGCGCCGACGCCCTCTACATCCTGACCGACGTACCGAAAGTCTATATCAATTTCCGCAAGCCCAACGAGCAGGCGCTCGACACCATCACGGTCGCCGAGGCGAAAAAATACCTGGCGGAAGGCCATTTCACCGAAGGATCGATGGCACCGAAAGTGCGGGCTGGCATCTTCTTTGTTGAAAACGGCGGCAAGGAATGCGTCATCACCGAGGCCGGCCAGCTTGACAACCCCGACTGCGGAACCCGCATCATTGGATAAAACAAACACTATCAATACTTTATACTAAAACTATGGCTTACAACCTCCGTAACCGGAGCTTCCTGAAGCTCCTCGACTTCACCCCGAAAGAAATCCAATACCTGCTCGACCTGGCCCGTGACCTGAAACGTGCCAAATATGCCGGAACCGAACAACAGCGCCTCAAAGGCAAGAACATCGCCCTGATCTTCGAGAAGACCTCGACACGTACCCGCTGCTCCTTCGAAGTGGCGGCCTACGACCAGGGGGCCCATGTCACCTACCTCGGCCCTTCCGGTTCGCAGATCGGCATCAAGGAATCGATGAAAGACACCGCCCGCGTGCTCGGCCGGATGTTCGACGGCATCGAATACCGCGGCTTCGCCCAGACCACCGTGGAGCAGCTTGCCCAATATTCTGGCGTTCCCGTGTGGAACGGCCTGACCAACGAATTCCATCCCACGCAGATCCTGGCCGACTTCCTGACGATGAGCGAGCACGTGGACAAACCCCTCAACAAAGTATCGTACGCCTATCTGGGCGATGCCCGCTTCAATATGGGCAATTCCCTGATGGTGGGCGGCTGCAAGATGGGTATGGACGTGCGCATCGTCGCCCCGAAGGCGCTCTGGCCGGATCCCCAGCTCGTGGAAACCTGCCGCAAGATCGCGGCGGAGACTGGCGCCACCCTCACCCTGACCGACGACGTGGATGCCGGCGTGAAGGGCTGCGACTTCCTCTACACCGACATCTGGGTCTCGATGGGCGAACCCGACGAGGTCTGGAAAGAGCGCATCGCGATGCTGATGCCCTACCAGGTCAATGCCAAGATGATGGAGCGCACCGGCAATCCGAAATGCAAGTTCATGCACTGCCTGCCTTCTTACCACAACCTGGAGACGAAGGCCGGCCGCGACGTGTATGAGAAATTCGGGCTCGACGGCATCGAAGTCACCGAAGACGTGTTCGAAAGTGAGAACAGCATCGTCTTCGACGAGGCCGAGAACCGGATGCATACCATCAAAGCCGTTATGGTTGCAACCTTAGGAGATTAAACTAACTACGATGAAACACCTTATTGCCTGGGCAGCCCTTGCCGCCGCCCTCCTGATTGCTGCGCCGGCCGGCGCGCAGTCGTACACGCAGCAGATCGAGCAGACCGTCGATCAGCAGAAACGCGCCGTCAAGGACGCGGAAGAAAGCCGGAAAGCCATTGAAAAACGCTGCGAGCGCGAGATTGACCGTCTACAGAGCGCCATCAAGCGCTCCGAGGCCCAGATCGACGAAGCCAAGAGCGCCAAGAAATCCGCTTCTGAAACCATCAAACTCCGCAAAGCCGAAGTAAAGACCGCCAAGGCTGCCTGCAAGGAACTCGAAAAGCAGATGAAGATCGACGGTATCGACAGCAACGAAAAACTGCAGATCAAAGAGCGGAAAGAACGCATCAAAGAGATGGAAAAAGATCTCAAGGAGACCGAAAAACGCATCAAGAGCTACAACAAGGAAATCGACCTGGCCAAGGACCAGATCAAGCGCGACAAGGAAGAGATCCAGCGCAACAAGGAGGAAATGAAAGCCGCCAAGCTCCAGCTCAAGGCGGCCAAGGATGACCTCAAGCAGAGCAAAAAGGTGATGAAAGAACTCAGCAAATGATTGTTTAACTTTTTAAATATTAAAAAGATCATGAAAAAAGCATTTATGATGGCTGCGGCCCTTCTGGTGGCCGTCACCACGTTCGCTCAGGTACAGATCGGTGCCGGTTATGTCAACTCGTCTGACCGCACCCGCGCATCGAAGGATGCGGATGTTTCCACTGTGACGTCCAACGGTATCTATGCTGGTCTGGGCTTCACCATGCCGCTGGCCGGCGACCTGGCTTTCACGCCGGGCGTGTACTACATGTATCTGACCAACCAGCACGGCGTTTCCGCCCTCGGCGGCATCATTTCCGCCTCCGGCAAACTGCAGGAGCACTATGTCAACGTGCCGCTGTATTTCAACTACGGTTCTGAACTGGCTCCGGGCTTCCGCCTCTTCTTCTTCGGCGGCCCGACGGTTTCGGCCGGCATCAGCTCCAAGACCACGCTCAAGGCCGGCATCTCCGGCATCGGCCAGGCCAACACCGTCATCGACAACTACAGCAAGGATGTCAACAACTACGGCCGCTTCGACGTGATGCTCGGCGGCGGTATGGGCTTCGACTTCGCCAACCGTCTCCGCCTGACCGTGGGCTACGACTTCGGTATGCTCAACCGCTACACCGCCAGCGCCACCAGCTACCAGCACCACCGCAACCAGCTCCACGCCGGTCTGGCATTCCTCTTCTAAATCCTGTATTTCATAATAAAGAGGGTGTATTTCGAAAAAAAGAAATACACCTTTTTTGTTTGTTTATCCTAATAATTATCAATACCTCGGCCAAGCCGCCAACGCCTGGACGGTTTCTGTACGTGTTGCTTTGTAGGACTCTTTGAGACTAAACCTTATTGCGAAGGTCCCATTGCGGGGTAGCCCCTACACATCCGCTACGGCCAACGACACCATCCTTCCCGCAAAAACTCCGTGTAGGGGCTACCCCGCAATGGGACGATTCTGCTTGAGAAAATCCGTCATCTGATTCTGGCGAGAATTCCGAAATAGGATAATATCCTGCTACCGGTAGCCCGAAATATCCGCTACCGGAGGGGCACTTGTTGTTATGTACTTTTTTTATTAACTTTGAGAGAATTATATCTCTACTGTCATGATTATTCGCGCTAACAAACACCTCAATAAACGGCCCTTCCACCATTGTGTTGTACTGACCTTATTTTTGTTCCACATCGGCTACTTGTCCGCCCAGGAGGCGATCACGCTGGACAGGCGCAGCTACATCGCGCTGTCGCCGCAGGCGTTCCCTTTGCGTCCTGGCGTCGTTCTTCTGTCCGCGAAAAGGATGTGTGCGCCGCTAACCGGACAGTTCTCCCATCCTGCTCGCGTCCACGAAATGATATTCCATTTGGAAAGCATATTAACGAAAATTTGGGCAGAACACTTGTCCCGACCCAATCAGCTTCTATGTCAACAAATGGTAATATACAGATAATTATTAACTCAAAAGGCACATTAAACCATAGAACTGTTGGTATTGCTCACGAATTGGGACATGTCATAAAATATATTCGCGGCGAACCACACAAACATGGAGAAAAAGATGTCGATGAGTTTATTAATCAAAGAAGTACAGCAATGTCTAAACGTTTAGGTTATGATTACTAATCCTTATGAATAACCTGCTTCTACTATGCTTTGTACTTGTCTCTCATGTGTCCTGTGCGCATGGAGATAATACTCGATTTGTCATTCGCGACTCTGCTGGAAATCAATTCATAATAGGTACGACAGATTCGTGTTGTTGTAAAGTGAAATACTATTTAAACGATAATGAATACGTATGTTTTGAGTATGAAGATGTAATATCATTTAATAGTAGTGATTCTCCGGATTCTTTTTTCTCTAGGGTAGCTGACGAAATGTATGGGGATGATCGTTCAGAATTTGGATATACTGCCTTTTTTGCCATTCTGTTTGACAAGGACTTACAAATATTCGATATCCGGTTTATATCAAAGGGAGTGCCTTTGCCAGTGATTGAAAAGCTTACTTCATTGATAAGAATGTCCGAAGGAGAATGGTTTCTTTCGGATCCTAATCATTCTGGGCGCCCGTATTATTTAAAAATCCTTCGAGCACGGTTTCAATAATGAGAACACGTATGTGCCATTATAGGATCTTACCATACGACTCTTTGTCGACAACGACGCATCCTTCCGAAACAGCATCGTGCTCTTATCTTTCAGACGGAACGAAGATAACAGCGAAGCTAACAGGAGAAGATGAGACACAGTACCGGGGCAGTGTCATCTACCTCAAGGAATCCTCCGGATTCTCGTCGACGTTTGAAACCGTATCGATGCCGGGAGGAGGCATGGTGTTCGTTTTCCAACACGACATGGACACCATATGCTTACGTGAAGGCCATCTTGGTAGCGTCCGGACCATCGTGAACGCCTCCGGCACCGTCGTCGAGCAAAACGACTACTACCCCTTCGGTAGCCGTACGACGTGCGGGGCCAGTAATGCGACCCTCGCCTCCAACCGCCAGAGGTTCTCCGGCAAGGAAGACCAGACGGCCGTCGCCGGCTCCACGCTCCCCTACCTCGACTTCGGCGCGAGGATGTACGACGCGAAGCTCGTAAGATGGAACACCTATGACCCCATGGCGGAAAAGTACTACGGAATCAATCCGTACGCCTATTGCAATGGGGATCCGGTGAATATGGTGGATCCGTTAGGACGAAAACTCGTCATAGCATCATCTAATTATCAAGAAGTACCGTATAGTGTGGGTATGAAGTATTCTGGAGATGATTCATTTGTTGCAAATACTGTTTCGGCATTAAACGCAATTATTGAAAATGGTGGGAAGAAAGCCATAAATAGGCTTATAGACAGTCAGATGAAATTTGTGTATGATAATTCGTCATATAGATCTGATTTGGCCTATTGTAAAGATGGTAAAATCGGTATAGGAGCGGCGTTCAAGAATGGTTATACGTTTTCAGAATCGCTGGAATTAATTGCTCATGAGTCATTCCATGCTGTCCAAGAGGCCGAAGGGCAAGGAGA
>CADAOB010000004.1 GCA_902789445.1 uncultured Bacteroidia bacterium
CGCATCGCCCTGCTGAACGACAGATACTTCGCCATAGAACGCTTCGACATCGACCCGGACGGGCAACGGATTCACGCCGTTACCGCAGCGGCCTTGCTGAAAACCGATTTCCGGCGGCAGGATGTAGATTACACCAACCTCCTCGCCCTGACAGGCTATTTGACGCAAAATCCGCAACAAGTAGAGGAAATGTTCCGCCGGATGGTGGTAAACCTCGTTGTGGACAACAAGGATGACCACGCGAAGAACTTTTCCTTCCTCTGCCATGATGGAAGATGGGAACTTGCTCCGGCGTACGACATTACCTATTCACCGGCCGGTTCTCACGGCGAGCACGCCACATCTCTCTTCTACAACGGAAATCCGGGGCTGGACCTGGTCCTGAAAGCAGGCACCGGGATTCGGATTCCCGAATCCCGGTGCCGGGAAATCATTCAGACGGTCGAACGCATCTGCGCAGAACGCCTGCCGGTAATCCACAGACTTCGATAGGCGCTGTGCTCAGAAGAGTTCCTTCTCCTTGATATCCTTGACGCGGAGCTGGATGTTGGCGATGCCGCGGTAGTAGTTCTCGGCAATGGAGTAGCAGATGTCCACCGGGTTGCCGGCCTGCATGTGCTCGAAATGCTCGGAGAGGTTGAAGGCGATGGCCGAGATATGGTGGTAGGGTTCGTCTTCCTGGATCAGTTCGAGCTTGAGGTGTTTCAGGTCGCCGTGCTCGGCGCTGCCGACCTTGCGGCCGTTGCCGTTGTCATAGACGTTCTCGGTGATGAAGACCGGCGACTGGTTGCCCGGCCCGAAGGGCTGGAACTGCTTGAGCAGGCGGAAGAACTTGGGCGTGATCTGCTTGAAGTCCAGGTAGGAGTCGATGTCGACCGTCGGGGTCATCACCACATTCTTGATTTTGGCGGCGACCGTGGCCTCGAAGCGCTGGCAGAATTCCTCGAAATGCTCTTCCTTGATGGTCAGGCCGGCGGCATACATGTGGCCGCCGAAGTTCTCGAGCAGGTCGGCGCAGCTCTCGATGGCGTCGTAGAGGTCGAAGCCGGCGATGGAACGGGCGCTGCCCGTGATGAAGCCGTTCGACTTGGTCATCACGATGGTCGGCCGATAGTAGGCTTCCACCAGGCGGGAGGCCACGATGCCCACCACGCCCTTGTGCCACGAGGGGTTATAGACGATGGTGGATTTCCGCTCGGCGAAATCGGGCATCGCCTGCACCATCCGCAGGGCTTCTTCGGTGATTTCCCGGTCGATCTTCTTGCGGTAGTTGTTGTGGTCGTTGATCTCGCCGCCGATCTTCATCGCTTCCTGGTCGTCGCGGGCCGTGAGCATGTCCACGGCCGTACGGCCGCTTTCCATGCGGCCGGCCGCGTTGATGCGCGGGCCGATCTTGAAGACGATCTCGTCGATGGTGATGCGGTGCTTCTCCAGGCCGGACAGCTTGATGATGGGTATCAGGCCCTTGCGGGGGTTTTCATTGAGCTGTTTGAGGCCGTAATAGGCCAGGACGCGGTTTTCGCCCGTGACCGACACCAGGTCGGAGGCGATGCTCACCACCAGCAGGTCGAGCAGCGACTGGTATTCTTCAAACGGAATGCCGTGCCGGCTGGCGTATGCCTGCACCAGCTTGAATCCCACGCCACAGCCGGAGAGGTCGTCGAAAGGATAGCTGCAGTCTTCCCGCTTGGGGTCGAGCACCGCCACGGCAGGCGGGAGTTCGACATCGGGAAGGTGATGGTCGCAGATGATGGTGTCGATCCCCAGTTTTTTGGCGTACTTGACCTTCTCCACGGCCTTGATGCCGCAGTCGAGCGTGATCAGCAGCGTGCAGCCGTGCGCCTTGGCTGTATCGATACCTTTATAAGAAACGCCATAACCTTCGTCGTAGCGGTCGGGGATGTAATACTCGATGTTCGGGTCCCACTGACGGAAGAAGGAATAAACGAGCGAAACGGCGGTCGTGCCGTCCACATCGTAGTCGCCATAGACCAGAATACGCTCCTTGTCACGGATGGCCCGGTCCATGCGTTCGACCGCCTTGTCCATGTCCTTCATCAGGAAGGGGTCGTGGAGCATGCTCAGGTCGGGGCGGAAGAACTCGCGGGCCTTGGCGAAGGTATCGATGCCCCGCTGGACGAGGAGATTGGCCAATACCTGGTCAATCCCCAGTTCCTGTGCCAACTGGCGGACGGCGGCAGGATTTCCCTGCTCTTTGACGACCCATTTCTTCTCGATTCCCATAAAAAAGTATGCTCAGTTCGCAAAGATAACAATTTTGTCGGGCTTTCCACAAAAAAAGTGCTAACTTTGTAAATTGAAAGAGAAGTCCCCGAAAACGGGGAAGACACCCTAAGCAAAAGACAGTACATGGAAATCACAGACCTCAACGAACAGGAACAGAACCGCCGCGCTTCGCTGCAGAAGCTTCAGGAGCTGGGCATCAACCCCTACCCCGCCGCCGAATTCAAAGTCAATGCAACCACGGAAGAGATCAAAGCCGGTTATGATCCTGAGAAAGGGAATTTCAACGATATCTCGATCGCCGGACGCATGATGAGCCGCCGGATCATGGGCGCAGCCTCCTTCATCGAACTCCAGGACGACTGCGGACGCATCCAGGTCTATGTCAAGCGCGATGAAATCTGCCCCGGCGAAGACAAGACGATGTACAACACCGTCTTCAAGAAACTGCTCGACATCGGCGACATCATCGGCATCGAAGGCTATGCCTTCATCACCCAGACCGGTGCCCTGTCCATCCACGCCAAGAGCCTGAAGGTACTCAGCAAGTCGCTCCGCGTGCTGCCGATCGTCAAGGAAAAGGAGGGCGAGGTGTACGACGCATTCTCCGATCCCGAACTGCGCTACCGCATGCGCTACGTGGACCTGATCGTCAATCCACAGGTCAAGGAGGTCTTCCAGAAACGGACGAAGATCATCGGGACCATGCGCGACTATTTCAACGAGCACGGCTACCTGGAGGTGGAGACCCCGATCCTGCAGTCGATCCCGGGCGGCGCCACGGCCCGTCCGTTCATCACCCACCACAACACCCTCGACATCCCGCTCTACATGCGTATCGCCAACGAACTTTATCTCAAGCGGCTGATCGTGGGCGGCTTCAAGGGCGTCTATGAATTTGCGAAAGACTTCCGCAACGAGGGCATGGACCGTACCCACAACCCCGAATTCACCTGCATGGAGATCTACGTGGCCTACAAGGACTACAAGTGGATGATGCAGTTTGTCGAGACGATGCTCGAACGCATCGCCGTGGCCATCAACGGCAAGACCAAGTTCGAGGTCTGGGGCAACGAGATCGAGTTCAAGGCCCCCTACCGCAAGCTGCCGATGCTCGAAGCCATCAAGGAATACGCCGGTGTGGACATCGCCGGCATGGACGAGGCGGCCCTGCGCGAGACCTGCAAGAAACTCAACGTCCCCATCAAGCCGGAAATGGGCAAGGGCAAGCTCATCGACGCGATCTTCGGCGAATACTGTGAAAAGAACCTGGTGCAGCCGACCTTCATCATCGACTATCCGGTGGAGATGAGCCCGCTCACCAAACGGCACCGTGAGAATCCCGACCTGACGGAGCGCTTCGAACTCTTCGTCAACGGCAAGGAACTGGCCAACGCCTACAGCGAGCTCAACGACCCGATCGACCAGCTCGAGCGCTTCAACGAACAGGTCCGTCTCAAGGATGCCGGCGACGACGAGGCCATGTACATCGACATGGACTTCGTGCGTGCGCTCGAATACGGCATGCCGCCGACTTCCGGCCTGGGCATGGGCATCGACCGCCTGACGATGATGATGACCAATTCCTCTACCATCCAGGACGTCCTCTTCTTCCCGCAGATGCGGCCCGAGAAATGAGCACCCTCATCTCTTCTCCCCAGAACCTGAAGATCAAGGACCTGATCGTCCTTGAAACAGAATCCCGCGAGCGCAAAGCCCGCGGGCTCTTTGTCGTGGAGGGGCGCCGCGAATTCGAGCGGGCCCTTGCGGCCGGCTTCGAGGCGGTGACCGTCTTCGTCCGGGAGGGCGAGGACGCGTCGCTCGCGGATGGGGCCGATTTCCTGGTCACCGACCGCGTCTATGAGCGGATTGCCATGCGCAGCGGCACGGAGGGCATTGTCGCCATCTTCAAGATGAAAGAGCCGCGGCTCGACGGCCTGACGCTGTCGCCGGCCCCGCTCATCCTGGTGCTCGAACGGGTGGAGAAGCCCGGCAACCTGGGCGCCGTGCTCCGCAGCGCGGATGCAGCCGGCGTCGATGCCGTGCTGGTCTGTGACCCGCTGACCGACCTGTACAACCCCAACCTGATCCGGGCCAGCCTGGGCGCCGTCTTTACGGTGCCGGTGGTCAGCTGTACTTCGGAAGAGGCGCAGGATTTCCTCTCGGCGCACGGGATCGCCATCCTGACCGCCCAGTTGCAGGATTCGGAACTCTACTACCAGACCGACATGACCCGCCCCGTCGCCCTGGTCTTCGGAGCGGAAGACAAAGGACTCTCCGACTCCTGGCGGGAAAAAGCCGATGCACACATCCGCATTCCGATGGCCGGGATGATGGACTCCCTCAACGTATCCGTCTCGGCTGCCATCCTCGCATTCGAGGCCGTCCGGCAGCGGAACGACAAGAAAGGCGCATGAAAAAGTACGGCCTGATCGGATACCCCATTGCACACAGCAAAAGTCCCCTGCTCTTCCAGGCCGCGTACGACAATCGGCCCGTCGAGGAGGCTGATTTCGAAACGGCATACGCCCGCTTTCTGGCAAACTACGAAGCCGTCAACGTGACAGCCCCTTTCAAGGGCGATGCTTTCCGGAAGGTTGACATAGCCGACACCATATCCCGGGAACTGCTGGCCGTCAATATACTCTGCAAGAAAAACGACCGCATCTACGGATACAACTCCGACTTCTGGGCAATCCAGCAGCTGCTGACACCTTATAAAGATAAGACGCGGCGCCCGCGGGTACTGGTCTTCGGCTGCGGCGGCGCGGCGAAAGCCGCCGCCCTGGCCGCGCTCAAGCTGCGGATGCAGGTGATGGTGGCCAACCGCGATTTCCGGAAGGTGCGCGATTTCTGCTTCACCGGCGGCGGGATGATCCCGCTCCGGCTGGAACAGGCCCCGCAGTATCTGGCCCAGGCGGACATTCTCATCTATGGGCTTCCGCTCCACCTCGACCTGGTGGACAGCCTCCCGCAGAACCTGCGGGTCGTAGTGGAGGCCAATTACAAGGATCCCTGCCTGATGCAGGCCTGCAGCGACCGGGGCATCCCGTATATATCCGGAATGGACTGGCTGCGCGAGCAAGCCATCTCGGGCTACCGCCTGATGACGGGGATCGAGCCTGATGAAGAACGTGTCAGGGCCTGCTGTGCCCAAATCCTATAATACTCTCTATGAAGACAATCCTCTTCGTACTGCTTTTTTTTTACGGCCGGAGCCGTCGCCTTCCAGGAATACAGGCTCCAGCGACAAAAAACTAAAATCCGGGAACTGATCGCCAACCTTTCTGCCGACTACAGCCAGGTGATGCCTGCCATCCACGAGCTGGTCGAACTGATGACGGACGTCGCCAACGCCTCCGCGCAGAGCGGTTCCAGCGAATACCTGCTGGCCAAGCGGCTTGACCGCATCCTGTCCACGCCCCGTGGAGAAGGCCGCACCATCAAGGATGCGTACATCCGTCTGGCGAATATCCATGAAGCCGGCCTGATCTCCTACCTGGAGCAGCGTTTCCCCGAACTGTCCCCGAATGAGGCCGGTATGTGCGGACTGATCATGCTCGGCATCGAGCCGGCCTGCATCAGCAAGGTTTTCGGCTACGATCACGTGCAGACCTTCTACAACAAGCGGAAGGACATCCGCAGGAAACTGCAACTTGAACACGAAATCCCGCTGGAAAAATTCCTGCAGAAACAAATCGAAAGGCTCAGGGAAGAGAAGGAGGCACAACTCCGTGACCTGATCCACCGGTATTGATACCGACGGGAGAGATGCTCCGTCGGGCCGTTTCCGCTATGTAGAACCGCACGGTACCGCCGCTGACACGCACGGACCGTCCGGGCGTCTCTCCCGCTTGGCAATGAAGAAAATTTTTGCAGGAATTGAAGATTATCCGTACATTTAGCAAAAATTTTCATCAATATGTCGATCAATAAAGTTATACTCGTCGGAAATGTAGGGAAGGATCCTGAAATCAGACATCTGCAGGGCGGCGCCTCCGTCGCCACCATTACGCTGGCCACCAGCGAACGATACAAAGACAGAAGCGGTGAAACGCGGGAAATGACCGAATGGCACACCGTCATCGCCTGGCGGCAGCTGGCCGACCTGGCGGAAAATTATATCCGCAAAGGCAGCCAGATCTATGTGGAAGGCAAGATCCGCAGCCGTAGCTGGGACGACCAGAACGGCCAGAAGCGCTATGTCACCGAAATCCAGGCCGACACCATCCAGCTGCTCGGCCGTCGCAGCGACAATCCCGCCAACCAGCAGCCTTCGCAGCCGCAGCAAGGCTACGGCCAGCCGTCACAAGGCTACGGCCAGCCTGCCGCTCCCGCATACGGCGGCGGCTACGCAGCACCGGCCCAGCCGCAAACGCACCACGCTCCGGTCCAGCAGCCGACCACACCCATGGTCAACCCCGCCGACCTGACCGACGACGGCACCGACGACCTCCCGTTCTAAACGGGGAGCAAAACCCAAGGAAAATGCGCCCGACATCCGCAGAAAATGGATGTCGGGCGCATTTTTACGCTGATTCGCTCCCGATCAAGCGACCTCTTTCGAAGGCCGGTCGATCTTGAGTTCAGGATGCTTCTTCGAATTGAAGAAGAGCAGGACGGCAACCGTGATGGCCACGATGCCCAGGCTCACGAAGATGAATTCGGAGTGGACGGCGGCCGCCTTGTCGAGGATGTCGGCCGTGGCCTCATCGACCCCGGCTTTCTTGTCGGCATAGTTCTTCATGATGCGGCCCACGAAGATCGGGACCAGCAGCATACCCATGTTCTGGATCCAGTAGATCAGCGAATAGGCCGTACCCAGGTTCTTCTCGGGAATGATCTTCGGCACGGTCGGCCACATAGCGGAAGGCACGAGCGAATAGCCGATTCCCAGCAGGACGATGGACAGATAGCCGTAGAACGGCACGTCACCGGGAGCGAAGCCGATGAGCATATGGGCGCAGAAGACCAGCACCGCACCGGTGATCATCCAGGTCGTCGCCTTGCCGACCTTGTCGACCAGGGCGCCGAAAAGCGGGGTGAAGAGCACGGGGGCGAAAGCAATCATCGAGATCATCACGGAAGCGGTGGAATCGTCCAGTCCGAAACGCGGGATGATGATCGAGGTGCCGAACTTCTTGAAACTGATGACGCAGCAGTAGAAGAACACGCACAGGAGCGCGATCATGATGAAGCGCGGGTTGCTGAGCACCTTGAGGATATCGGAGAACTTGAACTTGTCTTCTTCCTTCACCTCGCCGCGCTGGGTGACGATACCCTCCTGGCGGTCGTATTTGGCATCCATCGCCACGAAGACGGCCCAGAGGATGGCGCCGATGAACAGCAGCGACAGGCCGATGATGGCCGGACGGTTGGTCTCGGAGAGCGTGTACATCGTCCCTTCCATGTGGTTCTTGAGCACGAGCACCGGAGACAGGAGCATGGCCAGGCCGGTACCGATACGGGCGATGGCCAGCTGAAGGCCCATGGCCAGGGCGACATTCTTGCCTTTAAACCATTTGGCAATGGAACGCGTGACGGCCACGCCGGCGATTTCACTGCCCAGGCCGAAGAGCATGCAGCCGATGTAGGCGATGGTCAGCGACGTGCCTGCCGACAGGCCGGGCGCGGAGATGGCAGCCGTCACGATGGCGGCACCGGCGACCATCATGCCCACGAAGACGGAGCCGATAAGCCGCACGCCGAACTTGTCGAGCAGGATGCCGCAGATGATCAGGCCGCCCCAGACGCAGAGGAACGAATAGCCGCCGGCATAGAAGCCGAACTGCTGGGAGTTCCAGCCGAGCTGCAGCATTTCGGGATTCTTGAAGATCTGCGACACGGTGGAGAACATGTCGTCGAAGAAGTAGGAGCCGAACATCGGCACCACGAGGCAGGCCAGTGCAAGCCAACAGGCGATCTTGCTCGCCTTCAAGGATTTGGTTTCAGTTGACATAATACGCCTGATTTATTTGATATTGGGTTCTTCCAGTCCGAGGTGTTTCTTCTTGTCCACGACCTTCAGGTAGAGGCCGATCAGCAGGGCGGCCACGCCCAGGCAGGCCAGCATCACCAGCGCCCAGGTATAATTGAGTTCGTCGGGTGCCGTGCCGGGGGCATTGGTGCTGGTGAGCACGTTGCCGATCAGGATCGGGAACAGCCACAGGCCGATGTTCTGGATCCAGAAGATGAGTGCATAGGCCGATCCGATGATCTTCTCATCGACCAGTTTCGGGACCGACGGCCACAGGGCCGCGGGGACCAGCGAGAAAGAGGCGCCAAGCACCAGGATGGTGACATAGGCCACGACCGTGCCGCCAACGGCGCTGCCCTTGAAGAGCGGCAGGATGAAGGCGAAGGTCAGGTGGCAGAGGATCAGCAGGAAGGATCCGGCCACCAGCATCGTGGCGGCTTTACCCTTGTGGTCCACATAATTGCCAAGGATCGGCGTAATGGCCACGGCCAGCAGCGGGAACACCGCGAAGATCGTCTCGGCCGTACCGCGCATGAAGCCCATGAAGCAATAGACCACCAGCGCGACGATCGCGACGGCCATCAGGCCGTATTTCAGGCCTTTGTTCTTCTTGATGAAATTGCTCGAGAAGGCGCAGGCGGCGACCACCAGCATGATGATGTACTGGACGATCGTCACCGACTCACCGGCCCAGAACCCCTCGCCGGGCGTCAGCGTAAGGTTGCACTGCAGCATATTGACGGCATATTTCTGGAAAGGGAAGATGGCCGAATAGTAGAGCACGCAGAGCAGCGCCACCAGCCAGAAGCCCAGGCTCGAGAGGATCTTCCCGATATCCTTGACCTTGAAGGGATCGTCTTTCTCCTCGGCTTCGCCGGTCTGGCTGTCGAGTTTGCGGTCCATGAAGAAATAGGTGATGAACATGATCAGTGCGATGCAGAGCAGCACCACGCCGAAGGCAACCGAGCGGGAGACGTTGACCGTTCCGCCGAGTTTCGCGAAATAGGGCGAGAAGATCATGCAGGTGGCCACGCCCAGGCGGGCGAGCGCCATCTCCGAGCCCATGGCCAGGGCGGTTTCACGGCCCTTGAACCACTTGACGATACCACGGCTGACCGTGATGCCGGCCATTTCGGCACCGCAGCCGAAGATCATGAAGCCGATGGCCGCGACCTTGGCCGAGGCGGGCATCCCGCGGTAGAACGGGGAGACGCCCAGTTCGTCGAAGATCGGAATGTAGTTCAGGTTGTCGGTGAACCACTGCGCCAGGCTGCTGTCCACGAAGGAAGGGCTGATGGCGTAGTACTTGATCAGGCCGCCGATGAGCATCACCGCGCCCGAAAGGACCGCCGTGAAACGGACCCCCATCTTGTCGAGGATGATGCCGGCGAAGATCAGGAAGAAGACGAAGACGTTCAGGAATGTCTCGGCGCCTTCCATCGTACCGAAGGCCTTGGAGTCCCAACCGCGCGTGGACTCCATCAGGTCCTTGATCGGAGAGAGGATGTCCATGAAGATGTAGGCGCAGAACATGCCGAGCGCCAGCAGGAGCAGCGCGATCCAGCGCATCGCCGCCGAATCACGCAGGGTTTGTTTCGTTGTTTCAGTCATATTATCTGAATTTTATTCTTTCCAAACGGAATCCGCTGCCAGCAGCGAACCTACGAAATTACGAAAAAACGCCCGAAAAGACAAATAAACTTGCGGCCGCTGCTTCAATTTCATTATTTCAAAAATTAGCATTAACTTCGCATTTCCTAACAATACTGATATGAAAACACTCGATGTAGTCCTGGGCCTCCAGTGGGGCGACGAGGGAAAAGGCAAGATCGTGGATTATCTTGCGCAGCGCTATCCCGTGGTGGCCCGTTTCCAGGGCGGTCCCAATGCAGGACACTCCATCCAATTCGGAAACACCTCTTTCGTGCTTCATTCCGTCCCTTCCGGCGTGTTCCGGGAAGGTTCCATAAATATAATAGGTAACGGCGTGGTCCTGGACCCGAGCATCTTCCGCAGCGAATGCGAAGCCATCGAAAAGATGGGCATCCCCGTGCGGGAGCGCGTGCGCATCGCCAAACGGGCACACCTGATCGTTCCGACCCACAAACTGCTCGACGCGGCCGACGAGGCGGCGCTGGGCAAGGGCAAGATCGGCTCCACCCTCAAGGGCATCGGCCCGACCTACTCCGACAAGACCGCCCGCAACGGCCTGCGCGTAGGCGACCTGCTGGAAGCGGATTTCGCAGCCAAATACGAGACGCTCAAGAAAAAGCACCTGGCCCGTCTGGCGCAGTACCAGCAGCAATACGCCTTCACCTTCCCCTTCGACCTGGAGGAAGCCGAGCGCAAATGGCTGGAAGACGCACAGTACCTCAAGAGTTTCCAGATCATCGACGCCGAATACGAGACCAACGCCCTGCTGGACGCGGACAAGGCCATCCTGGCCGAAGGCGCCCAGGGTTCCATGCTCGACGTGGACTTCGGTTCCTATCCGTTCGTGACCTCCTCCTCCACCGCCTGCGCCGGCGCCTGCACGGGCCTTGGCGTGGCACCCCGCCGCATCGGACACGTGTACGGCGTGTTCAAAGCCTACTGCACCCGCGTGGGCAGCGGCCCCTTCCCTACCGAACTGGGGGACGAGACGGGCGAACGCCTGCGGCAGAAAGGCCGTGAATTCGGCGCAACCACGGGCCGTCCCCGCCGCACCGGCTGGCTCGACCTGCCCGCCCTCAAATATGCGGTGATGCTCAGCGGCGTGACCGACCTGATCATGATGAAGGCCGACGTGCTCGACGGCTTCGACACCATCAAGGTAGCATCGGCCTACTGCGTGGACGGCGTCCGCACCGACCGGGTCCCGTATGACGTCTATGCCGAGGTGGAACCCGTATATAAGGAATTCAAGGGCTGGAAAGCCGACCTGGGCGCCTGCCGCAGCGAAGCGGAGCTTCCGGCGGAATTCAAGGCCTACATCGCCTACATCGAACAGGAAACCGGTGTTCCGGTCCGCATCCTCTCGCTCGGCCCCGACCGGGCCCAGACCATAATCCGGGAATAGCGTGACCCTCCTCGAATCGATCGACGATCCCGCCCGCATCCGGACGATGGACGAAGAACAGCTGGCACAGCTCTGCACGGAGCTGCGCCAGTATATCATTGCCTGCTGCGCGGAGAACCCCGGCCACATCGGCGCCAGCCTGGGCGCCGTGGAAATCGCCGTGGCCATCCACCACGTATTCAACACCCCCGAAGACAAAGTCGTGTGGGACGTGGGACACCAGGCCTATGCGCACAAGATCCTGACCGGCCGCCGCGAAGCCTTCAAGCAGAACCGGAAATACCACGGCATCAGCGGCTTTCCGCGCCGTGACGAGAGCCCTTACGACGCCTTCGGCACCGGCCACTCCTCCACCTCGATCTCCGCAGCCCTCGGCCTTGCCGTCGCCGCCCAGCTCGAAGGGAAGAAAACGCACGCCATCGCCGTCATCGGCGACGGCGCCCTCTCGGGCGGCCTGGCCTTCGAAGGCATCAACAACGCCGGCAGCCTGAACGCAGACCTGCTCGTCATTCTCAACGACAACCAGATCTCCATCGACAAGAACATCGGCGCCCTGCACAACTACCTGCTGAAAGTCACCACCGACCGGCGCTATAACCAGCTCAAGAAAAGCGTCTGGGACCGGCTCGGCGCCGGCCGCCTCCGCCACTGGCTCCAGAAGATCGTCAAGACAACCAAGCGCAACCTCACCCAGGCAGACGGCGAAACCCTCTCCCTGTTCGAAGCGCTGGGGTTCCGCTACTTCGGCCCGGTGGACGGCAACGACATCGGCACGATGACCTACATGCTCGAACGGCTCAAGGAGATTCCGGGGCCCAAACTGCTGCACGTCATCACGACCAAGGGCAAGGGCTATGCCCCCGCGGAGGAAAACCAGACCGTCTGGCATGCGCCCGGCACCTTCGACGTGGAAACCGGACGCCGCACCGGCAAGAAGAGCGACAAGTCGAAGTTCCAGGAAGTCTTCGGCACCACCCTGCTCGACCTGGCGCGCAATGACGCGCGCATCGTCGGCATCACCCCGGCGATGGCCAGCGGCTGCAGCATGAACATCCTCCAGCAGGAGATGCCGGACCGCGTCTTCGACGTGGGGATCGCCGAACAGCACGCCGTCACCTTCTCGGCCGGACTGGCCGCGGGCGGGATGCTGCCTTTCTGCAACATCTACTCGAGCTTCTCGCAGCGGGCCTACGACGGCATCATCCACGACGTGGCGCTCCAGCACCTGAAAGTGATCCTCTGCTTCGACCGCGGCGGACTGGTCGGCGAAGACGGCGCCACCCACCACGGCGCTTTCGACATGGCGGCCTACCGCTCGATCCCGAACCTGACGGTCTGCGCCCCGCTCGACGAAGCCCAGCTGCGCGACATGATGTACTCCGCCACGCAGCCCGGCTACGGTGCCACCATCATCCGCTACCCGCGGGGATACGGCAAGGGAACGCCCTGGCGTGACCGTCCTTTCTCCTATATCGAACCGGGGACGGCCGTGAAACTGCACGAGGGCGAAGGCGTCGCCCTGTTATCAATAGGTGCGGCCGGCGCCATGGGCGAAGCGGCCGTTGAGAAGGCCAGCCGCGAACACGGGATCGAAGTCCTGCACTACGACATGCGCTTCCTCAAGCCGATCGACACGGCGGCACTGGAAGACGCCTGCCGGCGCGCGAAGCGGATCATCACGCTGGAAGACGGCGCCCGGCTGGGCGGTCTCTACAGCGCCGTGGCCGAGTTCATCGCTTCCCGTGACCTGGACTGCACGCTCACCGGCCTGGGTATCCCCGACCGTTTCATCGAGCAGGGCACCCCGGCGGAGCTCTATGCGGACTGCGGCTACGACACAGCAGGCATCCTCGAAGCGATTTTGAAATAATTTTGAAAAATATTTTGGTGTTTGTAGAAAAACCCATATATTTGCAGTCCCAAACAGCCGACGTAGCTCAGCTGGTCAGAGCAGCTGATTTGTAATCAGCAGGTCGTGGGTTCGAATCCCTCCATCGGCTCGACGAGCTTTGAAAACGCTGACTGAAAGACCTGGGCAGATACCAGAGTGGCCAAATGGGGCAGACTGTAAATCTGCTGGCGCACGCCTACGGTGGTTCGAATCCATCTCTGCCCACTTTTTTTATGCAACAAGCGGAAGTAGCTCAGTTGGTAGAGCATCAGCCTTCCAAGCTGAGGGTCGCGGGTTCGAACCTCGTCTTCCGCTCGATTTTTTTTGAAATATTGGCCAATGTAGCTCAGTGGTAGAGCGCTTCCTTGGTAAGGAAGAGGTCGTGAGTTCAATTCTCACCATCGGCTCCAAACAACACATAAAAGAAACAAACTATGGCAAAAGAAACCTTTAAAAGAGACAAACCGCACGTGAACATCGGTACGATCGGACACGTGGACCACGGTAAGACCACCCTGACCGCCGCCATTACGATGGTGCTGGCAAAGCAGGGTCTTTCCGAGGTTAAATCTTTCGACCAGATCGACAACGCACCTGAGGAGAAAGAGCGCGGTATTACCATCAACACCGCTCACGTCGAGTACCAGACCGCTACCCGTCACTACGCCCACGTCGACTGCCCGGGCCACGCTGACTATGTGAAGAACATGGTTACGGGTGCCGCCCAGATGGACGGTGCCATCCTCGTGGTTGCCGCCACCGACGGTCCGATGCCGCAGACCCGCGAGCACATCCTTCTCGCCCGTCAGGTGAACGTGCCCCGTATCGTCGTCTTCCTGAACAAAGTTGACATTGTTGACGATCCCGAAATGATCGACCTCGTCGAGATGGAGGTTCGTGAACTCCTCAACTTCTACGATTTCGACGGTGACAACGCTCCGGTCATCCGCGGTTCCGCTCTTGGCGCCCTCAACGGTGACCCGCACTGGGAGTCCGTCGTGATGGACCTGATGAACGCAGTCGATGAATACATTCCGCTGCCGGTCCGTGACAACGAGAAACCGTTCCTGATGCCTATCGAGGATATCTTCTCCATCACCGGTCGTGGTACCGTGGCTACCGGCCGTATCGAAACGGGTGTCGTCAAAGTGAACGACCCTGTCGAGATCATCGGTCTGGGCGAAGAGCCGCGCAAATCCGTCGTCACGGGTGTCGAGATGTTCCGCAAACTGCTCGACCAGGGCGAAGCCGGTGACAACGTCGGTCTGCTGCTCCGTGGTGTGGACAAGAAAGAGGTCAAACGTGGCCAGGTGATCGCTCACCCGAACACCATCACCCCGCACAAGCACTTCAAGGCTGCGATCTATGTCCTGAAGAAAGACGAGGGTGGCCGGCACACGCCGTTCAAGAACCACTACCGTCCGCAGTTCTTCATCCGTACCCTTGATATTACGGGCGAGATCGAACTCCCCGCTGGTGTCGAGGTCGTGATGCCGGGCGACAACGTCGAGATCACTGTCGAGCTCATCTACCCGGTGGCTCTGAACAAAGGTCTGCGTTTCGCAATCCGCGAAGGTGGCCGTACCGTCGGTTCCGGTCAGATTACCGACCTGCTCGACTAATCCGATCCCGGATCGAGACAGAAACCAAAGGGTCGGGTCCCGCGGGATTCGACCCTATTTTAGGGGAATAGAACAAGGGTAGTTCAGCGGTCTCCAAAACCGTCGATGTGGGTTCGAATCCTGCTTCCCCTGCAAATCCGGTGGTTACGCACCGGAGTGTTATTAACCGGCAGGGACCTTCCGCTTCCAACTGTTCTCTGTCAACAAGACAATAACAATGGCAAAAATTGCAACTTACGTCAAGGAATCTTGGAAAGAGCTGACAACGAAAGTGACTTGGCCCACTTGGGACAAGCTGCAGAGTTCGGCTATTCTGGTTATGGTGACGACGCTGATCCTCGCTGTGATCATCTGGTTGATCGACCTGGTCATCAGAACCGTCATGATGGGTATCTACCAACTGTAATCATTTTCCGTCCCCATGAGCGAAAGCACGAAGAAGTGGTACGTCGTCCGTACTGCTGGAGGCAAGGAGAAAAAGGCGAAAGAGTACATCGAAAAAGAAGTCGAGGCGCTCAATCTCGGCCATCTCCTCTCCCAGGTCCTGATCCCGACCGAGAAATATTACCAGGTAAAGAACGGCAAGCGCGTGAGCGCCGAGCGTATCTTCTATCCGGGCTATGTCCTGGTCGAGGCCGTGATGACCGGTGAGATCCAGCATATGATCCGCAACATTCCCTATGTGGCGGGCTTCCTGACCGAAGGCAAAGACCGCATCCCCGTTCCCGTCCGTGACGCCGAAATGAACCGGATCATGGGCCGCGTGGATGAACTGGCCGGCCAGGACGAAGAGACGGTCACCCCGTTCGTCGTCGGAGAAGCCGTCAAGATCATTGACGGTCCCTTCAACGGTTTTGACGGGACGGTTGACGAGATTCTCGCTGACAAGAAGAAGATCAAGGTGGTCGTCAAGATTTTCGGCCGCAAGACGATTCTCGAGTTGAATTTTTCCCAAGTAACAAAAGATTAAACATTTTACATTATGGCTAAAGAAATTGCAGGGTTCATCAAACTGCAGATCAAAGGTGGTGCAGCCAATCCGTCGCCGCCCGTCGGACCGGCCCTCGGTTCCAAGGGTGTCAATATCATGGATTTCTGCAAGCAGTTTAATGCCCGCACTCAAGACAAGGCCGGCAAGATTTTGCCTGTGATCATCACTGTTTACAGTGACAAGTCGTTCTCTTTTGTCGTCAAGCAGCCGCCGGTGCCCGTCCTGATCAAGGAGGCCGCCAAGATCCAGTCCGCTTCGGCTGAACCGAACCGGAAGAAGGTCGCTTCCCTCACCTGGGACCAGGTGCGTGAGATTGCAAAGGAGAAGATGCCGGACCTGAACGCTTTTACCGAGAAATCCGCCATGAGCATGGTCGCCGGTACTGCACGCAGCATGGGCATCACCGTGACCGGAGAGTATCCCGCCGATGTACAATAAAATCACACGCAATGAGCAAGCTGACAAAAAATCAAAAAGTAGCGGAAGCTAAAGTAGATTCCCATCGCCAGTACAAGCTTACTGAGGCCTGCGCCTTGGTGAAGGAAGTTTCCTACACCAAGTTCGACGCCTCGGTCGAGCTGTCCGTCCGCCTCGGTGTGGACCCTCGTAAGGCGAACCAGATGGTCCGTGGCGTTGTGACGCTCCCGCACGGTACAGGCAAGGTAACCCGCGTTCTGGTTCTCTGCACGCCTGACAAAGAGGCCGAGGCCCAGGCGGCCGGCGCCGACTTTGTCGGATTGGACGATTATATTGAAAAGATCAAGGGTGGCTGGACGGACGTCGACGTCATCATCTGTACGCCTACGGTGATGGCCAAGATCGGCCCGATCGGCCGTATCCTCGGTCCCCGCGGCCTGATGCCGAACCCGAAGACCGGTACCGTGACGATGGATATCGCTACGGCCGTCAAGGAGGTAAAGGCCGGCAAGATCGACTTTAAGGTTGACAAGCAAGGTATTGTTCACACTGCAATCGGTAAGGTATCATTCAGTGCTCAGCAGCTCGCTGAGAATGCCGTTGAATTGCTCAACACCATCCAGAAGTTGAAACCTCAAGCGCTTAAGGGCACGTATGTCAGAAGCATCTTCATGTCTGCTACGATGAGCCCCGGTATTTGCATCGACACCAAGGCAATCAGTGCTACCGCTGAATAATTAAAAGGCAAAGATCATGAGAAAGGAATTGAAAGCTCAGATTATCGAGAAGGTAGCCGCGCAACTGGCGGAAAATCCCAATTTCTACCTGGCGGACATCGCCGGCCTCAACGCCGAGAACACCTCCGCACTGCGCCGTGCCTGCTTCGAAAAGAATATCAAACTCGAAGTCGTCAAGAACACGCTCCTGCACAAAGCGCTGATGACCTTGGACAACAAGGAAATCGAGACGCTCTACCCGACCCTTGAGGGCAACACGGCAATCATGTTCACCACCGTTCCGAGCGCACCTGCCAAGGTGATCAAGGAATACGGCGCCAAATTCGGCAAACCGCAGCTCAAGAGCGCGTTCCTGCAGGACTGCGCCTACGTGGGTGAGGACCAGCTGAACGTCCTGGTGAACGTGAAATCGCACGACGAACTTATCGGTGACATCATCGGTCTCCTCCAGTCACCTATCCGCCGGGTCATCTCCGCCCTGGAGGATTCCAAGAAAGAGGCCGAACAATAACAGCAGAACAATAAAAAAACAATTAAATTTCAATAATTATGGCAGACATCAAAGCTCTTGCGGAAGAACTTGTTAACCTTACCGTAAAAGAAGTCCAGGAACTTGCACAGATCCTCAAAGATGAATATGGTATCGAACCTGCAGCTGCTGCAGTAGTCGTTGCCGCTGAAGGTGGCGCCGGCGCTCCCGCCGAGGCCGAGCAGACCGCTTTCGACGTGATCCTCGTTTCCCCCGGCCAGGCCAAACTCCAGATGGTGAAAGCCGTCAAGGAACTCACGGGCCTCGGACTGAAGGAAGCCAAGGAACTCGTTGACAAGGCTCCGAACGCAGTCATCAAGGAGAAAGTCTCCAAGTCTGAAGCAGAACAGGTCAAGGCAGCTCTCGAAGAAGCAGGCGGCGAAGTTGAACTTAAGTAGCCACATGCCCACTTCTTCCCGCTAGCGGGAAAGAAATCCGGGTTTAGGGCCTGCGGGCCCTAAACCTTTTTGTCGTTATTTTAAGTTTATTCACAACCCGCCTTTATAAAATGCCACAGAAACCTAATAATCAGAGGATTACATTCGCAACCTCCAAGGCACTGCTGGATTATCCGGATTTTCTGGAAGTCCAGCTGAAGTCCTTCCGCGATTTCTTCCAGCTCGAAACGACGGCTGAGAACCGCAAGAACGAAGGGCTTTACAAAGTGTTCCAGGAAGTTTTCCCGATTACCGATACCCGCAACAACTTCGTTCTGGAGTTCATCGACTACTTCATCGACCCGCCGCGCTACACGATGGACGAGTGCCTCGACATGGGCCTCACCTACAACGTGCCTCTCAAGGCCAAGCTCAAGCTCTATTGCACGGACGAGGAACACGAAGACTTCGATACGGTGATCTCCGACGTCTATCTGGGCGCCATCCCGTACATGACTCCCCGCGGAACCTTCATCATCAACGGTTCCGAACGTATCGTCGTTTCCCAGCTGCACCGCTCTCCGGGCGTATTCTTCGGCCAGAGCATGCACGCCAACGGCACCAAGCTCTACTCTGCGCGCATTATCCCGTTCAAGGGATCCTGGATCGAGTTCGCGACCGACATCAACAACGTGATGTACGCCTACATCGACCGCAAGAAGAAACTCCCCGTCACCACCCTGCTGCGCGCCATCGGCTTTGAAAGCGACAAGGCGATCCTCGACATCTTCGGACTGGCCGAAGAGGTCAAGGTAAACAAGACGAACCTCAAGAAATGCATCGGCCGCAAACTCGCGGCCCGTGTCCTGAAGACCTGGAACGAGGACTTCGTGGACGAGGACACCGGCGAGGTCGTCTATATCGAACGCAACAACGTCATCGTGGACCGCGAGACGGTTCTCGAAGAGAGACATATCGACGAAATCCTCGAATCGGGCGTCGAAACCATCCTGGTCCACCGGGAGGACGCCTACACCAACGATTTCGCCATCATCTACAACACCCTCCAGAAAGACCAGACCAACTCGGAGAAAGAAGCCATCTTCTACACCTACCGGCAGCTGCGCAACTCGGAACCGCCGGATGAGGCGACGGCCCGCGACGTCATCGACAAGCTCTTCTTCTCCGACAAGCGATATGACCTGGGCCAGGTGGGCCGTTTCCGCCTCAACCGGAAACTCAACCTTTCCACCGACCCGAACGTCCGCATCCTGACGAAGGAAGACATCATCGAGATCATCCGCTACCTGATCCAGCTCATCAACTCGAAGGCGACGGTCGATGACATCGACCACCTGAGCAACCGCCGTATCCGTACGGTCGGCGAACAGCTCGCCAACCAGTTCAGCGTGGGCCTGGCCCGTATGGCCCGCACCATCCGCGAACGGATGAACGTGCGCGACAACGAAGTCTTCACGCCGGTGGACCTGATCAATGCCAAGTCCCTCTCCAGCGTGATCAACAGCTTCTTCGCCACCAGCCAGCTGTCCCAGTTCATGGACCAGACCAACCCGCTGGCCGAGATGACGCACAAACGCCGTCTCTCCGCCCTGGGTCCTGGCGGTCTTTCCCGCGACCGTGCCGGTTTCGAGGTCCGCGACGTGCACTACACGCACTACGGCCGCCTCTGCCCGATCGAGACGCCGGAAGGTCCGAACATCGGCCTGATCTCTTCGCTCTGCGTCTATGCCAAGATCAACGACCTGGGCTTCATCGAGACCCCGTACCGCCGCGTGAGCAACGGCCGGGTGGACCTGAGCCCGAACGGAGTGGTCTATCTCAGCGCCGAAGAGGAGGAGAACCAGATCGTGGCCCAGTCCTCCGTCCAGCTGGATGACGAGGGCAACATCCTCGACGAACGCATCAAGTGCCGTCTGGAAGCCGACTTCCCGGTCAAGAGCAAGGAGAGCATCGACCTGATGGACGTGGCCCCCAACCAGGTGGCCTCCATCGCCGCCTCCCTCATCCCGTTCCTGGAGCACGACGACGCCAACCGCGCCTTGATGGGTTCCAACATGATGCGCCAGGCAGTCCCGATCATCAAGCCCGAGGCTCCGATCGTCGGTACCGGCCTGGAAGGCCCCGTGGCCCGCGATTCCCGTACGCAGATCGCCGCGGAAGGCAAAGGCGAAGTCGTCTTCGTCGATGCCCGCGAGATCCATATCAAATACGACAAGACCGAGAACGAACGCTTCGTCAGCTTCGATCCTGAAATCACGGTCTATCATCTTCCGCTCTACCGGAAGACCAACCAGAGCACTTCGATCCGCCTGACCCCGATCGTCCGCAAGGGCGACAAGGTGGTTCCCGGCCAGATCCTGACGGAAGGCTATGCCACGCAGAACGGCGAGCTGGCGCTCGGCCGCAACCTGAAGGTGGCCTTCATGCCTTGGAAGGGCTACAACTTCGAGGATGCCATCGTGCTCTCCGAGCGCATCATCCGCGAAGACATCTTCACCTCCATCCATGTGGACGAATACATCATGGAAGTCCGCGACACCAAGCGCGGCATGGAGGAACTCACCGCCGACATTCCGAACGTGAGCGAAGACGCCACCAAGGACCTGGACAAGAACGGTATTATCCGTATCGGCGCCCACGTGGAGCCGGGCGACATCCTCATCGGCAAGATCACCCCGAAGGGCGAAAGCGACCCTTCGCCGGAAGAGAAGCTCCTGCGGGCCATCTTCGGCGACAAGGCCGGCGACGTGAAGGACGCCTCCCTGAAGGCCTCCCCGTCCCTGTCGGGTACGATCATCGGCAAACGCCTCTTCTCCCACGTGGTCAAGGACAACACCAAGAAGGGCAAGGAGAACGCCAAACGCCAGCTGCAGGAAGCCAAGGACGACTTCGACCGCAAGTGCGCCGACCTGCGCGGCCTCTTCCTCGACAAGCTGATGAAGCTGGTCTCGGGCAAGAAGAGCGCCGGTGTCGGCGACCTCTACGGCGCCGAACTCCTCCCGAAGGGCGAATCCTTCTCGCGCGAGTTCCTCGAGCAGATTGACTACAACAACGTCAACCCGGCCAAGTGGACCTCGGACAAGAAGAACAACGAGCTGATCAAAGCGCTCATCAACAACTACCTGATCAAATACAAGGAGTACGACGCGCAGTACAAGCGCATCAACTACAACCTGACCATCGGCGACGAGCTGCCGTCCGGCATCATGAAGCTGGCCAAGGTCTATGTCGCCAAGAAACGCAAGATCCAGGTGGGCGACAAGATGGCCGGCCGCCACGGCAACAAGGGTATCGTGGCCAAGGTGGTCCGCGACGAGGACATGCCGTTCCTCGAAGACGGTACCCCCGTGGACATCGTCCTCAACCCGCTCGGCGTGCCTTCCCGCATGAACCTCGGCCAGATCTACGAGACCGTCCTCGGCTGGGCGGGCCGCGAACTGGGCCTGAAGTTCAGCACCCCGATCTTCGACGGTGCCAGCCTGGAAGACATCTGCAAGTACACCGACGAGGCAGGTCTGCCGCGCTACGGCCGCACGCAGCTGCGTGACGGCGGTACCGGCGAGTACTTCGACCAGCAGGCTACGGTCGGCGTGATCTACATGATCAAGCTGGGCCACATGGTCGATGACAAGATGCACGCCCGTTCCATCGGTCCTTACTCCCTCATCACCCAGCAGCCGCTCGGCGGTAAGGCCCAGTTCGGCGGCCAGCGCTTCGGCGAGATGGAGGTCTGGGCACTCGAAGCCTTCGGTGCCTCCAACATCCTGCAGGAGATCCTGACCATCAAGTCGGACGACGTGACCGGCCGCAGCCGCGCCTATGAAGCCATCGTCAAGGGCGATCCGATGCCGACGCCCGGCATCCCCGAGTCGCTCAACGTGCTGCTCCACGAACTCCGCGGCCTCGGCCTGAGCGTGAAGCTTGACAACTAGTCGTTTTCCAAGTGTTTGACAAGTAAAAAGAAAGGATATGTCTTTAAAGAAAGAGATAAAGGTGAAGAACAACTTCAACAGGATCACCATCGGCCTGGCTTCTCCGGAAGAGATTCTCGAGCAGTCTTCGGGCGAGGTGCTCAAGCCGGAGACCGTCAACTACCGGACCTACAAGCCGGAACGTGACGGACTCTTCTGCGAGCGCATCTTCGGTCCGACCAAGGACTACGAGTGCCACTGCGGAAAGTACAAGCGGATCCGCTACCGCGGCATCGTCTGCGACCGCTGCGGCGTGGAGGTGACCGAGAAGAAGGTTCGCCGCGAACGGATGGGCCACATCAGCCTGACGGTGCCCGTCGCCCACATCTGGTATTTCCGCTCGACGCCCAACAAGATCGGTTATCTGCTGGGTATCCCTTCCAAGAAACTGGAAGCCATCATCTACTACGAGAAATACGTGGTGATGCACGCCGGCGCAGCCAAGGAACTGAAAGACCACCCGGTGAACGACCTGGACCTGCTGGCCGAAGAGGAATACCTCGACGTGCTCGACAAGCTGCCCAAGGGCAACCAGGAACTGCCCGACGACGATCCGCAGAAGTTCGTCGCCGGCATGGGTGCCGAAGCCATCTACGAGATGCTCAAGAACGTGGATCTGGACACCCTCTCCTATGACCTGCGCAACAAGAGCCAGAAAGAGACTTCCCAGCAGCGGAAGGCGGAAGCCCTCAAGCGCCTGAGCGTGATCGAGGCTTTCCGCGAGTCGAAGGAGATCAACCACCCGGAATGGATGGTGATGAAGGTCATCCCGGTCATCCCGCCGGATCTCCGCCCGCTCGTCCCGCTGGACGGCGGCCGCTTCGCCACCAGCGACGTGAACGACCTCTACCGCCGCGTGATCATCCGCAACAACCGCCTCAAACGGCTCATCGAGATCAAGGCGCCCGAGGTGATTCTCCGCAACGAGAAACGCATGCTGCAGGAAGCCGTGGACTCGCTGTTCGACAATTCCCGCAAGTCCAACGCAGTCAAGAGTGAGGCCAACCGTACGTTGAAATCCCTGTCCGACAGCCTCAAGGGCAAGCAGGGCCGTTTCCGCCAGAACCTCCTCGGCAAGCGTGTCGACTACTCCGCCCGAAGCGTCATCGTCGTGGGTCCGGAGCTTTCGATGCACGAATGCGGCCTTCCGAAATACATGGCCGCCGAGCTCTACAAGCCGTTCATCATCCGCAAGCTCATCGAGCGCGGCATCGTCAAGACGGTCAAGAGCGCCAAGAAGATCGTGGACCGCAAGGACCCGGTCATCTGGGATATCCTCGAAAACGTGATGAAGGGACACCCGGTGCTCCTGAACCGTGCACCGACCCTGCACCGCCTCGGTATCCAGGCCTTCCAGCCCCGCATGATCGAAGGCAAGGCCATCCAGCTCCACCCGCTCGCCTGTACGGCTTTCAACGCCGACTTCGACGGCGACCAGATGGCTGTCCACTTGCCGCTGGGCAACGCCGCCATCCTGGAGGCGCAGCTGCTGATGCTCGGTTCCCACAACATCCTCCATCCGGCCAACGGCGCGCCGATCACGGTGCCGTCGCAGGACATGGTCCTCGGCCTGTACTACATCACCAAGGAGCGTGAGGGTGCCAAGGGCCAGGGCATGAAGTTCTACGGACCGGAAGAGGCGATCATCGCCAAGAATGAAGGCCGCGTGGAATGGCAGACCAAGTGCGAGGTACGCATCCCCGTTGACAAGACCGACCTGAGCAAAGGCTACAAGATGCAGCCCACCACCGTGGGACGCATCCTCTTCAACCAGCTGGTCCCGGACGAAGTGCCGTACATCAACACCCTGCTGAAGAAGAAGTCGCTCCGCGACATCATCGGCGTGGTGCTCAAGCACACCAGCATCGCCCGCACCGCACAGTTCCTGGACGACATCAAGAACCTCGGCTACCGCATGGCCTTCGAGGGCGGCCTGTCGTTCAACCTGGGCGACGTGATCATCCCGGACGAGAAGGCGGAACTGGTCAAGGACGGCTACCAGCAGATTGCGACCTGGCAGGCGGCCTACGACATGGGTACCATCACCAACAACGAACGCTACAACCACGTCATCGATATCTGGACCACCGTCAACACGCAGCTGACCAACATCGTGGAGCAGCGCATCCGCGAGGACAAGCAGGGATTCAACCCGGTCTACATGATGCTGGACTCCGGTGCCCGTGGTTCGAAAGAGCAGATCCGCCAGCTCTGCGGTATGCGAGGCCTGATGGCCAAGCCGCAGAAATCCGGATCCACCGGTGCCGACATCATCGAGAACCCGATTCTGGCCAACTTCAAGGAAGGCCTGAGCGTGCTCGAATACTTCATCTCCACCCACGGTGCCCGTAAGGGTCTGGCCGATACCGCCCTGAAGACGGCAGACGCCGGTTACCTGACCCGCCGTCTGGTGGACGTCTCCCACGACGTGATCATCAACGAGGAAGACTGCGGCACGCTCCGCGGCCTGGTGGCTACGGCCATCAAGAACAAGGATACCGTGGTCGAAAGCCTCGGCGAACGCATCCTCGGCCGCACCTCGGTCCACGACATCTACAACCCGCTCACCGGCGAGAAGATCCTGAGTGCAGGCGACCAGATCACCGAAGACCTGGCCGACCTGATCGAGAGCCTCCCGATCGAGCAGGTCGAGATCCGTTCGGTGCTCACCTGCGAGTCGAAGAAGGGTGTCTGCGCGAAGTGCTACGGCCGCAACCTGGCGACGGGCCGCATGGTCGAGAAGGGCGAAGTGGTCGGCGTGATCGCCGCCCAGTCCATCGGCGAGCCGGGTACCCAGCTGACCCTGCGTACCTTCCACGTCGGTGGTACCGCTTCGAACGTGGCTTCCGAAAGCGAAATCGTCTCCAAGTATGAAGGCCGCCTCGAATTCGAGGAACTCCGTACCATCACCAAGGTGGATGAAAAGGGCGAGCACACCATCGTGGTGAGCCGCGCGACCGAAATGCGCATCGTGCACCCGGTCACCGACATCACACTCGGCCAGTACAACATCCCCTACGGCTCCGAACTCTTCAAGAAAGACGGCGAGAACGTGGTCCCGGGCGACCGCATCTGCAACTGGGATGCCTACAACGCCTTGACCATCACCGAAATCTCCGGTAAGGCCGTGTACGACAACATGATCGAAGGCGTGACCTACCGCGACGAAGCTGCCGACGAGTTCATGCAGCACCGCGAGAAGGTGGTCATCGAGGCCCGCGACAAATCGAAGAACCCGACCATCCGCATCCTCGGCGAGGACGGCATGGAGCTCAAGCAGTACAACCTGCCTGTGGGCGCCCACGTGATGGTCGAGGACGGCCAGGAGATCAAGGTCGGTGACATCATCGTCAAGATCCCGAGGGCCATCGGCAAGTCGGGCGACATCACGGGCGGTCTGCCGCGCGTGACCGAGCTCTTCGAGGCCCGCAACCCGTCGAACCCGGCCATCGTGTCGGAGATCAACGGCGAAGTCGTCATGGGCAAGAACCGCCGCGGTAACCGCGAGATCATCATCCGCGCCCGCAGCGGCGAAGAGAAACGCTACCTGGTTCCGCTGTCCAAGCAGATCCTCGTCCAGGAGAACGACTACGTCCGGGCCGGCATGCCGCTGTCCGACGGCGCCGTCTCCCCGACCGACATCCTCAACATCCTCGGTCCGATCAAGGTGCAGGAATACATCGTCAACGAGATCCAGGAAGTGTACCGGATGCAGGGCGTGAAGATCAACGACAAGCACTTCGAAGTGATTGTCCGCCAGATGATGCGCAAGGTCGAGATCGTCGATCCGGGCGACACCCGCTTCCTGCCTGAGCAGTTGGTGGACAAGCTCGAATTCCTCGAGGAGAACGACAACATCTACGACAAGAAGGTCGTCACCGAATCCGGCGACTCCGAGAACCTCCATGCAGGCCAGATCGTGACGGTGCGTCAGCTCCGCGACGAGAACTCCCTGCTGAAGCGTTCCGACAAGCGGCTGGTCGAAGCCCGCGACGCCATCCCCGCCACCTCCAACCAGGTGCTCCAGGGTATCACCCGCGCCGCCCTGCGTACCAACAGCTTCATGTCGGCCGCTTCCTTCCAGGAAACGACCAAGGTGCTCTCCGACGCCGCCATCCGCGGCAAGGTCGACACCCTCGAAGGCCTGAAGGAAAACGTGATCTGCGGACACCTGATTCCGGCCGGTACCGGCCAGCGCGAATTCGACAACCTGATTGTCGCCTCGATGGACGACTACCAGAAACTGGCCGCCTCGCGGAAGAAACAATAGGAAAGGCTATGGCAATCATCCGTCCCCTGAGAGGTTTCACCCCGAAGATCGGAAAGAATTGCTTCATTGCTGAAAATGCTGTAATCATCGGCGACGTAACCATCGGCGATGATTGCAGCATTTGGTATGGAGTAGTCCTGCGGGGTGACGTCAACACCATCAAGATCGGCAACCGCGTGAACATCCAGGACAACGCCAGCGTCCACACGCTCTACCAGCGCTCGGTCACCATCATCGGCGACGACGTGTCGGTCGGGCACAACGCCGTGGTGCACGGCGCCAAGGTCGGCAACGACGTCCTGGTGGGCATGGGTGCCGTCCTGATGGACAATGCCGAAATCGCCGACGGCAGCATCATCGCCGCCGGTGCCGTGGTCCTGAGCAATGCGAAACTGGAACCGGGCGTCTATGCCGGCGTCCCCGCCAAGAAGGTCAAGGACGGCTCCGAATCCGTCACCACCGCCGCCCACAAGAACGCCCAGGGCTATATGATGTATAAAGAATGGTATAAATAGCTGTCTGCCTGCGGGCCGGCGATCTGCCGGACCAGCTGCCTGAGGACAGTGTCTTCACCGGTCGAGAAGAAGGTCGAAAGGCCCGGCTTCCCGGCCGGTTGCTTTTTCCCGGTACGCTCGCGCAGGTCCGCCAGTACGCGCTGGGCCTGGCGGGCAACGGCCGGCGCCGGGTTGACGATGGCGGCGCGGCCGTCCACGATCCTGGCGATGGTGCCGGTCAGGAACGGATAGTGGGTGCAGCCCAGCACGATGTGGTCAGCGCCCGCTTCCAGCATCGGCCGGACATAGCGGCCGACGAGCGATTCGGCCTCGGGACCCGCCACTTCTCCCCGCTCGACCAGTTCGACCAGGCCCGTCCCTACCTGCTCGATCACTTTCACCCGGCCGGAGAAGCGGGCCAGGGTATTGAGATACAGGCGTCCCTTGAAGGTACCGGCCGTGGCGAGCACGCCCACCACCCCGCTCTGCGAACGCAGGGCGGCCGGCTTGAGTGCCGGCTCCATTCCCACGAAAGGGATCGCGAAAGACGAACGGAGCGTCGAAATGGCCGCCGCCGTAGCTGTATTGCAGGCGACGACAACGACTTCCGCCCCTTGCGAGATGAGAAAGCGGCTTACGGCCATTGCCCGATCGACCACAAAGGCGGGGTCTTTCGGACCGTAAGGGCAATAAGCCCCGTCTGAGACATAGCAGAAATCCTCCGCGGGCATCGCCGCCCGCAACTCCTTCCAAACTGAAAGGCCACCTACACCAGAGTCGTAAACACCGATCATTTCGGATTCAAAGATACGAAAAAACAGCGTGCAGAATAGGATATTTAAAAAAATTATCTTACTTTTACACGTCCTTTGCGCCGTTTGAAAGCAGTTGATTTCTTTCGAATCAAGGACGATGTTAAAAAAGAAAGAAAAAAATAATTAGCAAACCGGCCCCGGCGCTTGGAATATAAAAGAGATTTTGAAATAAAAATAAATTATTATAAATTTGTAACGCGCAAAAGGCCCAAAAAGCATTAATTTGAAATTCATCAACCTATTTATTTTTTAACTTAATAACCAAAACTCCATGAAAAAAGTCAGTTTAGTTTTGACAACCCTGCTGATGGCTTTCTCGCTCTTCGCGCAGAACATCGCCGTCAGAGGTACTGTGACTGATGCAAGCACAGGAGAACCGGTGGCATTTGCGTCCATCGCGGTCAAAGGTACGACCAGCGGAACTTCTTCCGGTCTGGACGGCACCTACACCCTCAACGCACCTGCCAACGCGACACTTGTTTTCAGCTTCATCGGCTACAAGACGCAGGAGATCGTCGTCAACGGACGCACCGTGGTCGACTGCGCACTGGCCGCAGACGCTGAGTATCTGGAAGACGTGATCGTCATCGGTTACGGTACGACCCGCCGCGAGGCGAAGACCGGTGCCGTGTCGACCGTCAAGGCCGACGAGATCGCAGCCGTCCCGGCTTCGTCCGTCGACAAGATGCTGGCCGGTAAGATGGCCGGTGTGACCATCTCCTCCGAGACCGGACAGCCGGGTTCCAACTCGCAGATCCGTATCCGCGGTACATCATCCATCAACGCCGGCAACGAGCCTCTCTGGGTCGTCGACGGTATTCCGGTGATGTCGGGTGACCAGAGCTACTTCACCAACACGAACAACGCCATCGCCGCCATCAACCCGAACGATATCGAGAGCCTGACCGTCCTGAAGGACGCGGCTGCCGCCTCCATCTACGGTTCCCGCGCTGCGAACGGCGTCATCCTGGTGACCACCAAGAGCGGTAAAGCCGGCAAGGCTTCGTTCAGCGCCCGTGCGAAATTCGGTGTCAGCACCCTCGCCAACGACAATCACTTCCGCGTGATGACCGGCCAGGAGCTGTATGACTTCTACAAAGTGGCCTACGCCAACGCCGGCCGCGACATCAACAACTACTACGATCCGAGCACGCCCAACAAGCCGATGACCGACTGGATCAAGGAACTGACCCGCGTCGGTCGCCTGCAGGAGTATGAGCTAAATGCTACGGCCGGTACCGAAAGGGGCCGTTTCTACTCCTCCCTCTCCTATCAGGACAACCAGGGCGTCTCCTACGCCACGAGCTACAAGCGTCTCACCGGTCGTGTGAACTCCGACTATAAGCTGACCCGTACCCTGGACATCGGCACACGCGTGAACATCGCCTACACCGAGAACCACGATACGGAAATGCAGAGCCTGTACTACTCCAACCCGTTCTTCGCCGGCCTGATCATCCGCCCGTGGACCCCGCTCTACGACCCGGAAACCGGCGAGTACAACCAGAACATCCCGGAGAACTCCAACACAAACCCGCTCTGGAACGCCCTCTGCCACGGTGAAGACCAGTGGGAGAAACAGTTCCGTACGCAGGCTTCCATGTACCTGCAGTGGGAGCCGATCGAAGGCCTCGTGTTCAAGACCAACAACATGTTTGAAGGCACCTTCGGCGAAGGTATCCGCTACTGGGGTCCGGACCCGGGCGATACCGAAGGTACCCTCCAGGGTTCCCGCAGCCAGTATATCCAGCTGACGACCTCCAACACCGCCACCTACAGCAAGATGTTCGGCGACCACTCGCTGCGCGTCATGCTCGGCCAGGAGGCGATGAGAAGGACCTACGCCAGCCTCTACGGCTACGCCCCGGGCGTGGATGCCAACATCCCGTACTTCTCCACCTCGACCGACAGCAGCAGCAACATTTCCGATTCGTTCAATGCCCGCACACTGCTCTCCTTCTTCGGCAACGTGGACTACAACTATGCCAACCGTTACTTCCTGGCGGCTTCGATCCGTGAGGATGGTTCCTCGCTCTTCGGCGCCAAGAACAAATGGGGTACCTTCTGGTCCGCTTCCGCTTCCTGGAACATCACCAGCGAGGAATGGATGAAGAGCACTTCCAACTGGCTCTCGCTCCTGAAACTGCGTGCCAGCTACGGTGTCAACGGTAACAACAACATTTCCCCGTACCGCGCTTACGGCGTGTACGCTTCCAGCGCCTACAACGGCGGCAACGGCATGCTGCCGTCCACCCCGGCCAACGACCTCCTCTCCTGGGAGCTCAACAAGACCTGGAACGTGGGTCTGGACTTCGCCTTCTTCAACAACCGTCTCAACGGCCAGATCGACCTCTATACCCGTAACACCAGCGACATGCTGCTCAGCAAGTCGGTGCCGCAGACCTCCGGTTTCGGCAGCAACTTCATGAACATCGGTTCGATGAACAACAAGGGTATCGAGTTCCAGCTGGAAGGCGACATCATCCGCAGCACGGACTTCGTCTGGACCGCGGGCTTCAACATCGCCTACAACAAATCGACGGTCCTCGACCTGGGTGACGACGAATGGATGGCCTCTTCCTACGACAGCCGTCTGCGCCACGTCGTCGGCAAGAACTTCTACAACTTCTACCTGAAGGATTACTACGGAGTTGACCCGACCAACGGCGACGCCCTCTTCCGCGCCACCGACCCGGAGCACCCGGACGATCAGTCCTACTACCTGCTGACCAACGACTACAACCAGGCCCGCTACATCTACGCCGGTTCCCCGGAGCCGAAGTTCACGGGCGGTTTCAACACCAGCCTGAACTGGAAGGGCCTCGAACTGAGTGTCTATACCGAATTCAAGACGCACAACTACGTGTACATCTATGAATGGCGCTACATCAACGCCGACGGTAACCAGATGACGATGAACCAGCGTGCCAGCGCCCTCAACTACTGGAAGCAGCCGGGTGACACCGGTGTCCAGCCCAGACCGGTGGCCGGCAACGCGACCAACTCCTACGGCAACTCCACCCGCTGGCTGCAGCGCGGCGACTATCTCCGTATCAAGGACATCACCCTCTCGTACAACCTTCCGCAGAATCTTCTCAAGAAGATCAACATGAAGGGTGCCAAGGTGTATGTCAGCGCCCTGAACCCCTACACGTTCCACGATGTGGACTGGTGGGATCCTGAACGCGGTATGGAAGGCATGGGCTGGGGTATCTACCCGCACACCAAGACCTTCGCCGGCGGTATCGAACTCACTTTCTAAATTAAGGAGGCAAGACAATGAAAAAGTATATTATCGCTCTCTTCGCAATCCTGACCCTGGTCACTTCCTGCAACGTGAAGGAATTCCTGACCGAGGATCCCGTGATGTCGCAGAGTACGGAACTGACGCTCTCCGACTACAATGGCCTGAACAAGGCAGTGGCTGGTGCCTACTCCCCGCTGGCAAGCAGCACCTGGTACGGCAACTTCTTCGTGCTTGACGCCGAGATGCGTGCCGGCAACGCCATGATTCCGATCAACACGAACTTCCAGTCAGGCCGTATGTCGGTTCCTTACCACATGACTTACGAGCCCAGTTCGACCTCCGGTCTCTGGGGCACGGCCTACTTTGTGATCTCCGCCTGCAACAATGTGCTCAATGCCATTGAAACCAACGCGGAGAATCTGGTGACCAGCTCCGTGACGACGGCCGACCTGAACAACCTCAAGGCCGAAGCCCTCGCCCTGCGCGGCTTCGCCCATTTCGACCTGCTCCGCCTCTACAGCCGTCTCGACGGTTCCAACGGTGAGTACGGTATCTGCGTGATCACCACGCCGCAGCTTCCGACCGATATGCCGGCCCGTGCCACTGTCGAAGAAAGCTACGCCCAGATCATCAAGGACCTGACCGACGCCGAAAGCCTGATGGCCGATAGCTATGTCCGCAGCGGCGTGGCCGACAGCAAGGCGGTCTTCACCAAAGATGCCATCCAGGCCCTCCTGGCCCGCGTCTATCTGTATCATAAGGACTATGCCAAGGCTTCCGAGTACGCCAGCAAGATCATCAACAGTGGTCGCTACTCCCTCTGGACGGCCGACGAATACACCTCCGTATGGGGCAAGGACGTGGCCGGAAACGGCGGTGAAGTGATCTTCGAGGTCTATGGCAAGCGTTCCAACGCCTACGATGCCTATTGGGAAGGCCCTTCCCACATGACCAATCCGCTCGGCTACGCCGACTGCGCAGCGACCGATCAGCTCGCCGATCTCTTCGAGGACGGTGACGTGCGCGGCACCACCGGTGTCCGCGGCAAAGACGACGGCAAGGCCATGTTCTGCACCGACAAGGACGAAGCTTCCGGCGGTCAACTCTGGACCATGAAGTACTACGGCAAGGGCGAAGGCAATGCGACCTCCACCCCGGACGTGAGCAACACCATCGTGCTGCGTCTCTCCGAGATGTACCTCATCCGCGCTGAAGCTGCCGTGAACGGTTCCGGTACGACCGCCCTGGCCGACCTGAACGCCATCCGCGCCGCCCGTGGCGCCAGCCTGCTGACCAGCGCCGGCAAGGCCGACGTTGCCCTCGAGCGCCGTCTGGAGCTCAACTTCGAAGGCCACCTCTGGTTCGACCTCGACCGCACCGGCGGTTCGGTCTCCTACTCCGACGCCAACATCACGCGCAATATCGAACCCACCTCGAAATTCTGGGCCCTCCCGATTCCGAAGCTGCAGGTCGATATCAACGAGAATCTGAAACAAAACCCGGGCTACGGGAACTAATCGACTACTGACATGAAAAAGATATTTTACCTTATCAGTATCGTGGTGCTGGGATTTCTGGCTGCTTCCTGCAACATCAACGAATTCCCCACCTTCGACGACAACGATGCATTTGCCGCATTCCCGACAACCTCGATGAAGATTGCCGAGGACGGCGGAACGCTCAACATCCCGGTCCACGTGACTTCCCTCAAAGGCATTGCCACGACGGTTACTTACGAATTCGTCAACGGCTCCGCTACGCAAGGCGTCGATTTCGAAGATGCTTCCGGTACCGGTTCCCTTTCCTTTGGCGCCGGTGAATCCCAAAAGAACATCGTCGTGAAGATCCTCCCGCACGCGGGTGTCTTTACGGGCGACCGGACCTTCACGGTCAAGTTCAAATCGGCGGGCGACGTCAATATGGGTGCCAACAACACCTGCACCGTGACGATCAACGACCTTGACCACCCGCTCTCCGCGATTCTGGGCAACTACAGCTGCAAGACCATGGACGCCTGGGGCGGCGACAACGAGTGGACAATGACCTTTATGAAAGACGCCTCCGACGTATCAAAAGTCTGGATCTACAACATCTTTGCACTCGATAACTGGGCCGACATGGACACGATCTTCTACGGCATCGTCGATGAAGACATGACCACGATCACCATCCCGCTCGGACAGGAGTCTGAATACAAGTACAGCAACGGCAAACCGATCACGCTGCTCGGCTTCGACGGCGAAGAGGGTTGGGACGAGGGTTCCATGGTCGTCTCCATCAAGGACGGCGGCAAGACCCTGGTCTGGGATCCCGGTTTTGGCCCGTGGGCCTGGATCGAGGGTGCCGGCAACCTCAACATCCTCTATGGCGGCTTCACCTGCACGAAGATCGACTAAGACTGTTGATTTCTGATGAAAAAGGGAGAAAATTGATTTTTCTCCCTTTTTTTTCGTACTTTAGTGTGATTATTGCTATACGTTTGAAAACACAAATTGCCATGAAACGGATTTTTTTGCTGATTGCTTGCTGGGCCCTTGCATTCTGTGCCCAGGCCCAGATTCAAGCCTACACGACCTGGCCTTATCAATACCCTGATTTCCAAAAAGGTAAACTGATCCTTTCGAACGGGCAGGAGCGCATCATGCCCATCAATATCCATCTGCTCAAGGGCGACCTGCATTTCATTGATGACAAAGGCGTCATCCAGATGGCACCCGCCGGCCAGTTCTCCGCCGTCCAGATCGGGGAAGACAGTTTCCGGCGCGTGAACGGTTATCTGATGCAGATCACGCCCGGTCCCGACGAAAAGAATTTCGTCGCCGTGCGCCGTACCATCGATCTGACGGCGCTCAACGAAACGGGCGGGGCCTACGGCACCTCCTCCACGACGGCTTCCACCCGGCGGATCACCTCCATCGACATGCCCGGCATGGTCAACACCAGCCACATGGAGATCATGCAGAACAAGGAGAACGGCCAAAAGGTGAAAATCAAGGAAGAATATTTCGTGGTCATCGACGGGAACGCCGTCAAAGCCACCAAGAAAGAAGTGACGGAGGCCGTCGGCGCCGACAAGGCCGCCGCCTTCAAGCAATTCCTCAAGAAAAACAAAATCAACTGGAAGGACGAACAGAGCCTGCTCAAGCTTTTCGACTTCCTCGCCCAATAACACACGATGATGAAATTCAGATCCCTTTTCCTGGCCGCACTGGCAACGGGCTTCCTGTTCGCCTGTACGGCTGAAGACCTTCTGCAAGAAGAAATCCTGGAAACACCCGCCGGAGAGTACCCGGCCTCGCTCTATGAAACGGGTCACGTGCGCATCTATGTCGATACGCCGACCGCTGAAAAGATCGAGGCTTCCGGACAGGCGGGAGCGCTGATTACGACCAAGGCAGCCTCCGTCCTGGGAAACGTCCGCATGGAAAGGACTTTCCCCTATGCCGGCAAATTCGAAAAACGTACGCGCGAGGCGGGACTGGACCGCTGGTATGATGTCTGGTTCGACGACAGCACGCCGCTGACCAAAGCGGCCGTGTCGCTGGAAGACATTCCCGGCGTCCTGGAAGTCGAATACCGGCCCATTACACGCAAGGCCTACGACGAGTCCGTGACCTATGTCACGCCTGCGGCCGGCCCGGCTGCCGCTCCCGCCGGTTTCACGTTCGACGACCCCGAATTCAGCAAACAGTGGGATCTGTACAATGACGGCGCCGCCAACGGCAAGGCTGCCGGCTGCGACATCAATGTCATCCCGGTGTGGCAGGACTATACGACCGGTAATCCCGATGTGGTCGTCTGCGTGGTGGACGGCGGCATCGACTGCGAGCACGAAGACCTGACCGCCAATCTGTGGAGCGATCCGAACCGCCCGTCCATCCACGGTTTCAACTTCATCGACGGCAGCGCCAACATCATCAAGAGCCAGCACGGCACCCATGTGGCCGGCACGATTGCCGCGGTCAACAACAATGGGAAAGGCATCTGCGGCATCGCCGGCGGCGACTATGCCAAAGGAGTTCCCGGTGTCCGGCTGATGTCGGCACAGATCTTCAAGGACGGCGAACAAGGCAGCGGCAACGGCGCCCGTGCCATCAAGTGGGGTGCCGACAACGGCGCCATCATCTCCCAGAACAGCTGGGGCTATGAAGAGATCGACTACGTGCCCAACTCCGACCGCATGGCCATCGACTATTTCAACACCTACGCCGGCATGGACGAAAACGGATTCCAGGTCGGTCCGATGGCAGGCGGCCTGGTCGTCTTCTCTGCGGGCAATGAGAATATCGAATTCGGCGCACCCGCCTATTATGAAGGTGCCATGGCAGTCGGCTCCATTGGAGCGGATTACTACCGCGCCTACTATTCCTGCTACGGTGAGTGGGTGGACATCGCCGCGCCGGGCGGAGACTACCAGAAAGGCTACCAAATCCTCAGTACGCTTCCGGACAACAAATACGGCCTGATGCAAGGTACGTCGATGGCCTGCCCGCACATTTCCGGCGTCGCCGCGCTGATCGTCTCCAAATGCGGCGGCATCGGCTTCACGCGCGACATGCTCTGGAACCGTATCGTCAACACGGCGCGTGACCTGAATTCCTACAACCGGAACTTCCCGGTCGGCGGCCTGGTGGACGTGACCGCCGCCATCCTGGCGGAAGGCTCCACGCCGCCCGAGCCAGTGACTGACTTCCAGGCCTCGCTCCTCAACGCCGATTTCATCCGTTTCTCGCTGACCGTTCCCAGGGACGAAGACGACAACAAAGCCTTCGGCGTCAACATCTATTACAGCAAGGAGCCTTTCTCCGAGACCACGATGCTGCCCTACAAGCGCTTCCCGGTCGAGGACCTGCAGGCCGGAGACAAGATGGAAGATGTGCTCAGCGGCCTGGAATTCGAGACGACCTACTATCTGGCCTGCGAAGCCTTCGACCGCATCGGCAACCGTTCCGAACTGTCGAACCTGGTGGTCGTGACCACCGGTGAGAACCACGCACCGACCATCACCACCGACGATCCGCTGAACTTTACGCTCAAGTCGCACGAGACCCGTTGGCTCAATTTCAGCTACACGGATCCCGACGGCCACGGCGTCCACGCCAAACTCGACAGCGGCTCCGCCGCGGACTCCCTTTACCAGATGCAGGGGCTGACCCAGAAGATCGAAGTCAACGCGCTCCGAGCGGAACCGGGAACCTACACCGGCCTCCTGCACGTTTTCGATGATTACGAAAAAGAGACTACCCTGTCTTACACCTACACCATTCAGAGCAACCATGAGCCCAAGGTCGTCGGCCAGATCGACGACATGGTGTTCGGCTCCAAAGGTGAAATGCAGACTGTGGACCTTTCCAAAGTCTTCAGCGACGAAGACGGCGAGACGCTGATCTACACGACCCTCTCCTCCGACAACGACATCCTCAACCTCCACGTCCGGGAAGGTGTCCTGTATGTGACGGCGCTCAAATATGGATATGCTTCCGCTACGGTGAACGCCGCCGATGCCCGGGGACAAAGCGTCAGCGTGAACTTCAAGACACTCTCCCGCGACGGCAGCAAGGCCATCGATGTCTATCCGACGACCATCACCGACGGCAATCTCTACATCCGGACTGCGACCGACCAGCCGGTCAGCGTCCTGCTCATCTCGGAGACGGGCACCGTCGTCCTGGAAAAGAGCCTGACGGCCACCCCGTTCTCCCCGGCCATCCTCGACCTGTCCGGGCTGGGCAGCGGCCCCTATTCCGTCAAAGTGACCTTCGGAGGTGAAACCCTTGTCCAAAACATCGTGAAACTATGAGAAGATTCCTGATTTCCAGCATATTGACAGCCACTTTGGCCGTCCTGGCCGCACTGCCGGCCGCAAACGCCCAGTCGTTCAGTTCCTTCATCCTTTCGGGCCGTGCCGACCGCCTGGCGATGGGTGACATTGCCTTCGGAACGCCCGACCTGGCCGTGCATCAGGTCGATGTCGCCCTCTCCTTCGGGAAATGGGCGCCGCAGCAATTCAACTACTCCGCCCTGCAAGCCGGCGGTTTCCTGGCCCTTAGTGAGCGCTTCGGCGTCCGGCTGGACTACCGCAACAACCTCTTCCCTGAATTCGTCCAGATCGACCAGAACGGCAACGAGAAAGGGACATTCAAGCCGGGCGAGCAGCGGATCCTGGCCGGCGTATCACTCCGGCTGACCGACAATATGTACATCGACGTCAATGGCAAATACCTGTCGGCCGACCTGGCCGGCAACAAGGCCTCCGCTTTCGCCGGGGACATCGCCTTCAGCTACGTGAAAGACGGGATGACGCTGGGCGTCAAGGCGGCCGACCTGGGCACGAAATACAGTTTCGGCTCAGCGGCCTCTTCCCTCCCGATGCGGGTCATGGCGGGCGGCTCCTACCGCCTGTCTCCGGCCGAGAAACACGCCATTACGCTGGGAGCCGACCTCGGCTACATCCTGCCGCAGGAATACAAGGCCTTCACCGCAGCTGTCGGTGCTGAATATGCCTTCAACCAACTGGTCTTCGCCCGCGCCGGCTATCATTTCTCCTCAGCCGTCGCCCCGCGTTTCGCCTCCTTCGGCCTCGGCCTGAACATCAAAGGCATCGGCCTCGACGCCGCCTACCTCCTCGGCCAAGCATCAAATGTTTGGACCTTATCATTACGCGTAGCCCTATAGGGCTTTTGCTCCAGTCGCGAAGGGTATATGCTTTTCAGACCGTCGCGCTAAGCGCGACCCCTCCCAAGCAGAGCTTGGACCCTCCCTCTAATAGCCGAGGGTGGCTAAGGTCTTCAAAGCATATACCCTTCGCGACTTCCACAAAAGCAAATACAGTCCGCATCAGCGGACCGCCGGAGGCCGGTACTTTGCTAATCCCAGCTCGTAAACGCACAACTCCCGGCATTAGCAAAGTACTAAGGCCGGGAGGCGCGGGGTTCGGGGCAGAGCCCCGGTAAAACTAGATGATACCCTGCTCGAGCATGGCGGTGGCGACCTTCATGAAGCCGGCGATGTTGGCGCCCTTCACGTAGTCGATCGTGCCGTCAGGCTGCGTGCCGTACTTCACGCAAGCTTCGTGGATGGAGTCCATGATGAAGTGGAGCTTCTCATCGACTTCCTTGCCGCTCCAGCTGATGTGCGAAGCGTTCTGCGTCATCTCGAGGCCCGAGGTAGCCACGCCACCGGCGTTGACAGCCTTGCCCGGAGCGAAGAGCACGCCATTGTGCTGGAAGAAGTGGATAGCGCCCGGCTGGCAGCCCATGTTGGAGACCTCGCAGCAGCACCAGGTGCCGTTGGCCTTCAGTTCCTTCGCGTCGTCTTCAGAAAGCTCGTTCTGGAAAGCGCAAGGGAGGGCGATGTCGCATTTCACGCTCCAGGCCTTCTTGCCAGGGGTGAAGATCGCCTTGCCCGGGAACTTGGTAGCCATGTCCTCGACCTTGTTGCGGTTCGAAGCACGCATCACAAGCATGTAGTCGATCATTTCCTTGGTGATACCGCCGGGAATCTCGCAGACACCGTCCGGGCCGGAGATGGCGACGACCTTCGCACCAAGTTCAGTAGCCTTGGTAGCAGCGCCCCAAGCCACGTTGCCGAAGCCGGACAGAGCCACGGTGCAGCCCTTGATGTCCTTGCCGGCCTTGTGCAGCAGGTTCTGGGTGAAATAGAGGGCACCGAAACCGGTAGCCTCCGGACGGAGGATCGAACCGCCCCAGGTAGCACCCTTGCCAGTGAGCACACCCGTGTTGTACTCGCGGGCGAGCTTCTTGTACATACCGTAGAGATAACCGATCTCACGGCCGCCAACACCGACGTCACCGGCAGGAACGTCCTGATCCGGGCCGATGCACTGCCAGAGCTCGGTCATGAAGGCCTGGCAGAAACGCATGATCTCGTCGTTGCTCTTGCCGACCGGGTCGAAGTCGGAACCACCCTTGGCACCACCCATCGGGAGGGTCGTCAGGGCGTTCTTGAAGGTCTGCTCGAAACCGAGGAACTTCAGCATCGAAGGGGTCACAGCTTTGTGGAAACGCAGACCGCCCTTGTACGGGCCGATCGCGCTGTTGAACTGAATGCGATAACCGAGGTTGGTCTGCACTTTGCCCGCATCGTCAACCCACGTCACACGGAACGTGAAGATCCGGTCCGGCTCGACCATCCGCTCGACGATCTGCGCCTTCTCGAATTCAGGATGCTGGTTGTACACTTCCTCGATGGAGTCGAGGACCTCGCGGACAGCCTGGAGATACTCGCTCTCACCGGGGTGCTTCCGCTCAAGGTTCGCCATAATTTCAGCTACTTTCATGATTGAAATTTGTTATTTAAAAAGATTGTTTGTTGAACGTATAAATAGTTTATAGTCTTTCTGTTTATTCCACCGTCCAGGTAGCGCCGCTACGGAGCAATTCGTCCATGCAGGTGATCTTGGAGGCTTCCTTGACCTGCGTGAGCTGGTCGCGGACGCGGTCGTCGTAGGTCGGTTCGTTGACCTGGCGGATGACACCCAGGGCCACCGGGAAGTCCGGATACTTCATGTTGATGAGCTGGCTCTGGATGGCGGGATCCTCGTGGTGCGCGTCGTGGACCAGGAGTTTGTCGACGGTGATGCCGTTCTCGCCGATCTTGACGACTTTCAGCTTGCCGTGCTCGAGGATGAGACCCTTGTCGCGGTTCTTGCCGAAGATCATCGGTTCGCCGTGGCGGAGGATGATGGTGCGGTCGGCGCGGTATTCGCGGTCGGAGATGGCGCTGTGGGCGCCGTCGTTGAAGATCACGCAGTTGGTGAGCATCTCGCAGACCGAGCAGCCGTCATGGGCGGCGGCGGCCACGAAAATCTCCTGGTTCAGGGCCAGTTCGCTGTCGAGGCTGCGGGCGAAGAACGTACCGCGGGCGCCCAGCACGAGCGAGCCCGGCGTGAAAGGATTCTCCACGGTTCCGTAAGGCGAGGTCTTGGTGATCTGGCCCAGCTTGGAGGTCGGGGAATACTGTCCTTTCGTCAGACCGTAGATCTGGTTGTTGAACAGGATGATGTTGATGTCGATGTTGCGCCGGATGGCGTGGATGAAATGGTTGCCGCCGATGGCCAGGGCATCACCGTCGCCGCAGGCCTGCCAGACGGAAAGGTCGGGGTTGGCGACCTTTACGCCGGTGGAAATGGCCGTGGCGCGGCCGTGGATGCTGTGGAATCCGAACGTGTCCATGTAGTACGGAAGGCGCGACGAGCAGCCGATGCCCGAGATGAATACCAGGCGTTCCTTGCTGTAGCCGCGGGCCTCGCAGACCTGCGGGAGCGCACGATGGATGGCTGCCAGGACGGCATGGTCACCGCAACCGGGGCACCAGCGTACCTCCTGGTTGCTCTTGAAATCTTGAGGTGTATATCTCATGGTGTTTCCTCCGTATTAAAGAATGGCATTGACGGCGTCCACGATCTCCTTGACGATGAAAGGCTGACCCTGGACCTTGTTGTACTGCAGATAGCTGAACTGCGGGAGCCGTGCACGCAGGTAGTCGGCGAACTGGCCGCTGTTGAGCTCGCACACGATGATCTTCTTGTAACGGGCGAAGATGTCGGCCGTGTTCTTCGGCAGCGGGTTGATGAAGTCGAAGTGGCAGAGCGCGACTTTCTTGCCTTCATCCTGCAGTTCGTGCAGCGCGGTGTAGAGGTGGCCGAACGTGCCGCCCCAGCCCACGATCAGCACATCGGCGTCTTCGTCGCCGATGACTTTCTGCTCGGGGAGATAGTTGGCCAGACGTGCGACCTTCTCGGCACGCTCGGCCACCATCTTGGCGTGATTCTCAGGGTCGGAGGAGATGACACCCGCGGTGTTCTTCTCCAGACCGCCGATGCGGTGTTCCAGACCGGCTTTGCCCGGGAACGCCCACTTGCGGGCATAGGACTCGGGATCGCGCTCGAAAGGCTTGAAAGCGCCTTCGCAGCTGTCGATGATCGGCGGGTTGATGGTCGGATAGTCCTTCATCGAAGGAATCTTCCACGGCTCGCTGCCGTTGCCCAGGAAACCTTCCGACAGCAGGATGACCGGCATCATGTGCTCCATCGCGAACTTGCCGGCATAGAAGGCGGCGTCGAAGCAGTGGCTCGGCGAGTGGGCGGCGACCACGGCGATCGGGCACTCACCGTTGCGGCCATAGAGGGCCTGGGCGAGGTCGGTCTGCTCGGTCTTGGTCGGAATACCCGTCGAAGGGCCGCTGCGCTGGACATCGACCAGCACGAGCGGAAGCTCGGTGATCATGGCCAGGCCCAGCGCCTCGCTCTTGAGCGAGAGACCCGGACCGGAGGTCGTGGTCACGGCGAAGTTGCCGGCATAGGCGGCGCCGATGGCGGTGCAGATGCCCGCGATCTCGTCTTCAGCCTGCAGGGTCTTGACGCCGAGGTTCTTATGGATTGCCAGTTCCTCGAGGATGGCGGTCGCCGGGGTGATCGGATAGGAACCGCAGAAGAGCGGGCGTCCGCTCTTCTCGGAGGCGGCGATCAGACCCCAGGCCGTAGCCTGGTTACCGCTGATATTGCGGTAGATGCCTTTCTCGAGTTTCGCCGGCTTGACCGTATAGGTATTGGCAATGGCCTGGATGTTGGCGGCATAGTTGAAACCGTCGAAGAGCACTTTCTTGTTGGGCTCGATGAGGGCCGGTTTCTTCTTGAACTTCTTCTCCAGGTAGGCGTAGGTGTACTCGAGCGGCCGGTTGAACATGTAGAAGCACATGCCGAGGGTGAACATGTTCTTGCAGCGCACGATGGCCTTCTGGTCCATGCCACTGTCCTTCAGGCTCTCCTTGGTCAGCGTCGTGATGGGTGAATAAATGATATTCCGGTCCTCGATACGAAGTTCGGTGACCGGATCCAGTGTAGCATAACCAGCTCTCTTGATGAGCGCTTCATCAAAGGTGTCGGTGTCGATGATGACCGTTGCAGTCGGTTTGGCCCACTTCGCGTTGGCGCGAAGGGCGGCAGGGTTCATGGCTACCAGCACATCGCAAAAATCTCCGGGCGTGTTGACTTCACCGGATCCGATGTGGACCTGAAAGCCGGATACGCCGGAGACTGTGCCGTGCGGGGCGCGAATCTCTGCCGGATAGTCGGGGAAGGTGGAAATCTCGTTGCCATACAGGGCCGAGGCGTCAGCGAACAGGGTACCTGTCAGCTGCATTCCGTCTCCCGAGTCACCGCAAAACCTGATTACAACATCTTTGGTGTCGATTACTTTATGTTGCATAGGTTAAATAAAGGTATAGAGAATTAGTGTGAATAGTCTTTTACTGCGGGTTTGCAGGCTGGAACTGGGTCGGTGCGACTTTTTCAGCGGGAATGCCGAGTTCCTTCTTGGCCAGCGGGAGAAGGTCGAGGCTCACGCTGTCATCGTGGTAGATGACCGATCCGGCCGACAGGTCGATGACATAGACCAGGTTGTTGGCCTTTGCGATCTTGGTGATGGCATTCTGGGCCTTCTCGATGACGGGCGACATCAGTGTCTGCTGCATCTGAGCCATCTCCTGCTGGGCGTTCTGCTGGAACTGCTGGATACGCTGTCCCAGTTCCTGGATCTCGCGCTGCTTGGTCTCAAGAACCACCGGAGCCCATTCATTGCTTTTCCGCTGAAACTCGTTCACCTTGTTGTTGTATTCGGTCATCATGCCGTCGAGCGTCTCCTCGAGCTCGTTCTGATAGGCCTGCAGTTTGACGAAAGCCGAGTCGCGCTCGCTCATCAGGCTGATCAGCTCACTGGTATTGAGGTGTCCGAATTTCAGGTTCTGAGCCTGCGAAAAGGCGCCGAACGAAAGAACACAGAATGCAAGAAGCACAAACTTTTTCATTTTTTCTTTTTCTTCAAAGGTTCTGGTAAATTATTTCTGATTTTCTCTGTAGCGTACAAGGACGAACTGCGTCACGTCGAGGGCTTCGTTCTTATAGACGACGCCCTGCATGGCAGCCAGGTCGATGACCAGGTCGTAACCGCCCATCTTCGCCACGTCGGCGATGGCCTTGTCGACCTGTTTCTGGATGGGGGCCAGGAGTTCTTCGGCTTTCTTGGCCATAATGCCGTCTTCGCCGAAGTAGATCTTCTGCTTCTCCTGGACCACACGTTCTTTCGAGATGATTTCATTCTCGGCGTTCTGGCGCTGGGCGGCCGTCATCGAACCTTTCGACGACTGGTAGCTCTGGTAGAGCGTCTCGATCTTGCCGAGTTCCGTCTCGATGGCTGCCTTGTACTTGTCAGACAGGGCATCGAGCTGGTTCTGCGCTGCCACATAGGCCGGAATCTCGGCGAGGAGGGTCTCGGTATTGACGTAGGCAATCTTCTGCGCACGGACCGTGCCCAGGCAGGCCATCAGTGCGACGAGTGCGACGAGGATTCTTTTCATGACTTTTTCTCTGTTAGAATTGTTGACCGATCAGGAAATGGAAATGGCTCTTGTCCTTTCCGCTGGCTGTATCGAAACCGTAGCCCCAGTCGATGCCCAGCAGGCCGACCACCGGCAGGAAGACCCGGAGGCCCACACCGGCCGAACGCTTGATCTGGAACGGATTGAAATCCTTGATGTCCGACCAGCTGTTACCGCCTTCCAGGAACAGGAGGGCGAAGATGGTGGAACTGGGCTGCATGATGATCGGGTAGCGGAGCTCGACCGTGAACTTGTCATAGACGTTGCCGGCATAGGCGTTGCCGATGTAGGGCGTCAGGGAATAGTTCTCGTAGCCGCGCAGGCCGATCACCTCGTTGCCGTAGGTGTTGTAGCCCGACATGCCGTCACCGCCCACGATGAAGCCTTCGAACGGGGAGTAGCCCCATTTCTTGTTGAAGTAACCCAGGTAGCCGAACTGGGCGCGGGTCATCAGCACGAGGTCACCCACGAGCCGGGTATAGATGGACCCCTTGAAGGTCCACTTGTGGTATTCGATCCAGCGGTAGTGGTCCTGGACCGACTGGCTGCTGTAGTCGATGTTGCGCCAGTCCTTCTTGAAGAGGGACCACGGCGGGGTGATCTGCAGGCCGAGCGTCAGGTCGGCGCCGGTACGCGGATAGATGGACTGGTCGGTAGAGTTGCGCGAGAGCGTGGTGGACCAGCTGATGTTGTGCGAGCGCCCGGTGGAGTAGATGAAGTAGTAATTCCAGTCATGCAGGTTGTACGACTGCCAGTTGAGCGAATTGTAGAGCACGAAGTAGTTGTCGGGCCACTTCAGGCGCGTACCGATGCCGATGGCGGCGCCATAGATCTCCATGTACTGGTCGTCGTTGAGTACCTGGTAGTAATAGGTGGAATAGGAGTTCGTCTGCCGGGTGAAATAGGCCGAGATATTGAGGGAAGTCGGTTTCTTGCCGGTAAGCCAGGGTTCCACGAAGTTGGCGGTGAAGGCCGTATAGTAGGAGCCGTTGGTCTGGAAGCGGATGGCCAGGTTCTGGGCGTCGCCCAGCGGAACGGGCCGCCAGGCCTCCTTGTTGAAGAAGTTGGCCGTCGAGAAGTTGTTGAAGCTCACGCCGACCGTACCGACGAACATCCGGTTGCCCCAGCCGCCGGAAAGCTCCAGCTGGCTGTTGGGCTTCTCCTGCACGTTGTAGGCGATGTCCACGGTGTTGTTCATCGAGTTCGGGATCAGGTTGTAGCCCTTGTTGGGATCCACGGCGTATTCCGGATCGAAATGGCCCATCGACGAGATTTCACGGACGGAACGCTCGAAGTCGCTCTGGCGGTAGAGGTAGCCCGGCCGCGTAAACACGGCCCGGCGGACCACCTTCTCGTTGGTGATGTTGTTGCCGTTGATGATGATGTTGTTGAAGGTGGCGGGCTTGCCTTCCACGATCCGCATCTCCACATCCACGGAGTCACCGTCGATGTTCATCTCCACGGGGACGACGTTGAAGAAGAGGAAGCCGTTGTCGCTGTACATCTTGCGGATGGAAATATCGCCCTCCTTCTCGCCCGAGTAGAGACGTTTCTCCATCGTCACCACGTCATAGACGTCGCCTTTCTTGATGCGGAGCACGCGGTTGAGATCGTCTTCGGAATACTCGGAATTGCCGGTCCAGGTGATGTTGCGGAAATAGTATTTGCGGCCCTTGTCGATCTTGAAATGGATGCCGAGCTTCCCGTCTTCCGGGCGCCGGTAGAGCGAGTCGCTGACAATCTTGGCGTCGCGGTAGCCGGCCTCGGTGAACACCTCCAGCATCTTTTCCTTGTCGCCGGCATACTCTTTTTCCTGGAATTTCTTGGACGAGAAGAGGTTGTACCACTTGGCATCCTTCGTCTTCTTCATCGCCTTGTCGAGCTTGAACTTGGAGATCTCGTCGTTGCCTTCATAGCTGATCTCCTTGATCTTGAGCTTCTTGCCTTTCTTTACATCGAAAGTCACGCGGACAGCGTTGCGGATGATCGAGTCGGCGGCCACCTCCACGTCCACGTCCACGTCGGCGAAGCCTTTCTCCTTGAAATAATCCTTGATGGTCTTGACGGCAGAAGCCTTCACGTAATCGGAGAGCGGCGCACCGCGGCGGGTGCTGCCCTGGAGTTTTTCCTTCAAGTCGTCGCGCTCGCTGTTCTTCACGCCGCGGTAGTTCCAGGTGACCACGCGGGGCCGTTCCTGGATGTCGAGGCGGAACCAGGCCGTGTCGCGGCCGGCGCTCAGGGAATCGACATAGAAACCGAGGGTGGAGGCTGCACCCTGCAGCCAGATCCGCTTGACAGCGGAGGAAATGACATCGCCGGGCACGGTGACATGGTCGCCGGGACGGATGCCCAGCACCGAGAGCAGCTGGCTCTCGCCCAGATACTTCGTACCGGATATACGGATACCGCCGACCACGTAGGACTGCGGGTTGTTGTAGTCTACTTCCACCGGGGCAGACCCGGGCTCCTGGGCCAGGGCCGGGAGCAGGGACAGCGCCAGAAAGGCTCCGATCAGCGCAAATATTCTTCTTTTCATCAATTCCTTTCCGAATAGACCTACAAAGTTATACAAATTTTTGACTTATTCCACTTTGCCGTATCTTCTTTCCCGGAGATTGTAACTTTGGATGGCCTGTTCGAGGTCGGTTTTGCGAAAATCAGGCCAAAGTACGGGCGTGTAGTAAAACTCCGTGTAGGCGCACTGCCAGAGCATATAGTTGCTGATGCGCTGCTCGCCACTGGTGCGGATCATCAGGTCGGGATCCGGAATGCCGGCCGTGGCCAGGTAGCCGCTGAAGCCCGTCTCGTCGAGCGGAAGCTGCTTCCCGGCGGCCAGGCAGTCCGAGGCGTAGCGCCGGGCCGCCTGGACGATGTCCCATTTCCCGCTGTAGCTGAGCATGATGATCAGCGTGAGCCCCGTATGGGAAGCGGTCTCGTCCTGCACCATGTCGATGTTGGCCAGCAGCTTTTCAGACAGCCGGCTGCGGTCGCCGATGACCCGGAAGCGGATGTTGTTCTTGCGGAACGTCTCCCGTTCGCCCAGGACGCTCTTGAGCATGAGTTCCATCAGGCCCTGGACTTCGTCCTGCGGCCGGTCCCAGTTCTCTTCCGAGAACGCGAACAGGCTCAGGTACCGGATACCGTGTTCGACGGCGTATTCGCAGCAGGCGCGGACGCTCTCCGTTCCCGCATTGTGGCCGAACAGGCGCATCTTGCCCTGTTTCTTCGCCCAGCGGCCGTTGCCGTCCATGATGATGGTGATGTGTCGGGGTACTTCCATGGGTCAGATCGTATTGCGGCGGTCTTCGCCCCAGAGGAGCTTGGTGCGGAGGGCGCCGATAAAATTATTTTCGGAAAATGAAGCGTAATGCAGGCCGTAGCGGCCGCGCGAGAGGGCGATCTCCGCACCGGAGGGGACCTCGAAAGGCCGGTTGTCCACGGCCAGGAGCGCCGAGCCGCTGCGGGATTCGAAGCGCATCTCCACAAACGCGGACATCGGCACCACGAGCGGACGCACGTTCAGGTTGTGCGGGGCTATCGGCGCGATGACCATCACTTCGGAAGAAGGCATCACGATCGGGCCGCCGACACTCAGGTTGTAGGCCGTGCTGCCCGTGGGCGTGGCCACCACCAGCCCGTCGGACCAGTAAGTCGGCAGTTCGCGGCCGTCGATCCGCACCCGGACCGACAGCATGCCCGACCCGCGGCGCTGCAGCGAGACCTCGTTGAGGGCGTAGGGATAAAAATCCTCCGGCATCTGTGCGCAAGTAGCACGGAGCAGGCTGCGCTCTTCAACATGGAAGCGGCCGGCAAGCAGGTCGTCGGCCCAGCGGGCGGCATCGGCTGCCTGGGCGGTGGTCAGGAAACCCAGCCGGCCGAAATTGATGCCTGCCACAGGAATCCCGCGGTCCCGGACGAAGGTGAGCGACTGCAGGAAAGTCCCGTCGCCCCCCAGGGAAAGGAACAGGCCGGTATCGGCCGGAAGATCCTCCCACGAAAAGAAATCTTCCCCATAGCAGGCAAGTGTGGCACCTTTTTCGCGCAAAAGCTGCTTCAGGGCTTCGATTCCGTTACCGGGATCGCGATTATACAAAGCAATTTTCATAATTGGAGCCAAAATTATTAATTTTGTGTGTCATGACCAAATTAAGTGTAAACATCAACAAAGTCGCCACGCTGCGGAATGCGCGCGGCGGCCGTCTGCCGGATGTGATCAAGGCAGCCGTCGATATCGAACGCTTCGGCGCCGAAGGCATCACCGTCCACCCCAGACCCGATGAGCGGCACATCCGCTATGCGGACGTGCGCGCGCTCAAGCCCCTGCTTACCACCGAATTCAATATCGAAGGCAACCCCATTCCGAGCTTCTGCGAGCTCGTCCGCGAAGTGCATCCGGCCCAGGTCACGCTCGTACCCGACGCCGAGAATGTGCTCACCTCGAACGCAGGCTGGGACACGCGCCGGAACCTCGCCTATCTTAAAGAGGTGTGCAAACGCTTCAAGGACGAGGGCATCCGCGTCTCCATCTTCATCGATCCGGTGGTCGAAATGATCCGCTACGCCGCCGAAACCGGCTGCGACCGCGTGGAACTCTACACCGAAGCCTACGCCTCCGGCTATGCGGCCGACCGCGAAAAAGCCATCGCGCCGTACTATGAAGCCGCCTGCGAAGCGAAACGGCTCGGCCTGGGCCTCAATGCCGGCCACGACCTCAACCTCGACAATCTCTGGTACTTCCACCGCTGCATCCCCTGGCTGGACGAAGTCTCCATCGGCCATGCCCTGATCAGCGACGCACTCTATCTCGGACTCGAAAAGACGGTACAAGCTTATTTGGGAGAGTTGAAATAAATTGCTTATATTTGCAGCTTGCACGAAAGTACGATTACAAATAAAAAACAAACCATATCCATGAAACAGACTCCCCTTATCCTGAGCATCATCGCCGTGGTCGCAGCCGTGGCCGCCCTGATCCTGACCCTGACCGCCCCCAAGAACCCGCAAAAGAGCGTCGAGAGCACCGACGGCATCCAGGCCGTCGCCGGCGACATCGTCTATCTGCGCCTCGACACCCTGATGATGCAGTACGATATGTACAGCGACCTGCAGTCCGCCTTCGAGGCCAAGGCCCAGAATGTGGACAGCGAGCTCAACAAGAAAGCCCGCAAGCTCGACAGCGACGTCAAGAACTTCCAGAACCAGATCCAGAAAGGCCTGCTCACCCGCTCCGCCGCCGAACAGCAGAGCAGCTCGCTCGAACAGCGCCAGGCCAACCTCCAGAACGAGGCCGCCCAGAAGCAGCAGGAACTGGCCGAGGAGAGCCAGGTGCTGATGAACCAGGTGATGTACGCCATCAAGACCTACCTGGAAGAGTACAACAAGGAGCACAACTTCGCCGCCATCCTGACCACCACCGACGCCAGCAATGTCGTGATGGTCGGTGCCCCTGCCCTGGACATCACCCAGCAGATCGTGGAAGGCCTCAACGCCGAATACATCAAGACGCGCAACACCGGCGCCAAGAAAACCGACGAATAATTTCCCCCGATGAAGCGCCTACTTTTCCTCCTGCTGTTCCTCGCAGCGTCCCTGACGCCCCCTGCGCTCAGCGCACAAGCCTACAAGACGCCCGACGTGGTGATCTCCACCAACAAAGTGAACATCGGGGGAAAAGTCTATTATGTCCACAAGGTGCTTCCCAAGCAGACCGTCTTCGCCATCTGCAAGGCCTACGGCATCAAGAACGAGGAACTGCTGGAGGCCAATCCGGACCTGAAGGACGGCCTGAAAGCCGGCTCGATCATCTTCATTCCCGTCGATGCCGCGAAGATTCCGTCGGAAACGGCACACAGCAGTGCGGCGAAAACCCGCCCGGTCGCTGAAAAAACCGTACCCACCGAGCCCGAACCGGACACGACGGCGGCCCGGCCGGTCGTCGAACGGGTCGTCGAACACCGCGTCCGCTGGTTCGACACCTTCTCCGGCATTGCGAAGAAATACGGCGTCTCCGAAGATGTCCTGCGCGACTACAACGGCCTCAAACCCTTCGAGCCCATCCGCGGCAAAGTGCTGCTGATCCCCTTCCTGGGCGAGGATGCCGAAGGCGCTTTCGCGACGGCAGACATCGTGGAGAACGTCCCGGCCGGCAAGACCGAAATCAGCGAACCGAAGGACCCGGAGCCGATGACTCCGGTCCGGAAGATCCGCCATTTCTCGGCCGACGAGCCGCTTCACATCGCGCTGGTCTTGCCGTTCAATGTCAATGGGAACAGCGCCTCCAACACCTTCCTGAACTTTTACGCCGGCGCCCTGATGGCCGTCCGCGAGCAGAAAGACAAAGGCGCCCATCTGGTGCTCAATGTCTTTGACCTGGCCAAAGGCGCGAATGCCATCCTCAGCGACAGCAGTTTCCAGCAGAGCGACCTGGTCGTCGGCCCCGTGGAAGCCGGGACCATCGCTCCGTTCCTGGCCTTCTCCGACGAGAACGGCGTTCCGCTGGTCTCCCCGCTGGACCACAAGGTGGATTCGCTGGTGGACAGCCATCCCTTCCTTTTCCAGGTGCCCGCTTCGCCGGCCATCCAGATCGAGAACCTGGTCCGCAGCCTCAAGGCCCGCAGTGACGAAACGGTCATCCTGATCGGCGGAACGGCAGAAGCCGACGCCCGTCTCACGGAACAGATGGAAGCCCTGCTCCAGGCCGACGGCGTCGCCTACAAGAAAGCGTCCGTCGGCCAGGTGGCCGGCCTGGCCGCCGGCAGGCGCACGGCCAAGGTCCTGATCGCCTCGGAAAACAAGACCTTCACCGCTGAAGTAATCCGTCAGCTCAATGCCCTGGTCAAGAAGAACGTCCCGGTGGAAGTCTGGTGCACCAACCGCGTGCGCGGCTACGAGACCTCCGATCCGGACGCCCTGTTCAACCTGACGGTCCATTCTTCCGCCCCGTATTTCGTCGATTACAGCGATCCCCGCGACCAGCAATTCGTAAAGCAGTACCGGGCACTCTATTATGCCGAGCCCGACGACTTCGCGTTCCAGGGCTACGACGTGTTTTCGTTCTTCATCAGCTCCCTGATCAAGCAGGGCACCGCCTTCCTGGGCCATGCTGAAGAATATCCCATGCAGCTGCTCCACTGCAACTTCCATTTCGTCAAGGAAGATGAAAAAAGCGGATGGCGCAACTGCGCCACCCGCAATCTCATGTACGAGAAAGAAGGCTTCACTATTTCAGTAGTGAAGTAGGATCCAGGTTCGTTTTCTCGATATCCTTGAAATAGTTGACGGTTCCGACCTTCAGCTCCACGGTGGCTGCGTCATCGCAGACGATAATGCCCTTGGGGTGCATCTGCAGCACGGAGATGGTCCACATGTGGTTGACGGCGCCTTCCACGGCGTGGAAGAGCGCACGGGCCTTGTTGTGGCCGTTGGCCAGGATCATCACTTCATCCGCGTCCATGATGGTACCCACGCCGACCGTAAGCGCCCGCTTGGGGACCAGGTCGATGTCACCGCCGAAGAAACGCGAGTTGGCGATGATCGTGTCGGTAGTCAATGACTTGACCCGCGTACGAGAAGCCAGCGACGAGCCCGGCTCGTTGAAAGCGATATGGCCGTCGGGACCGATGCCGCCCATAAACAGATGGATGCCGCCATACGAAGCGATCTTGGCCTCATAGGCCGCACACTCCTCCTCCAGATCGGGGGCATTGCCGTTGAGAATGTTTACATTTTCGGCGGGAATGTCGATATGCGAGAAGAAATTGCTCCACATGAAGCTGTGGTAGCTCTCCGGATGGTCTTCGGGAATTCCAATGTATTCATCCATGTTGAAGGTCACGACATGGCGGAACGAGACCCGGCCGGTCTGGTAGAGGTGGATCAGTTCCTTGTACGTCCCGATCGGGGTCGAGCCGGTCGGCAGACCGAGTACGAAAGGTTTCTCCGCCGTCGGTTGGAATTCGTTAATCCGCCTGGCAATGTAGGCCGCAGCCCACTGCGACATCTTGCCATAAGATTCTTGAATGATCAAACGCATAAGAGTATTGTTTTTAATTTGATTTGTTTCCTTGTAAAAGTACAGCCGCATTGGCGAGCGCTTCGGGCGTGATGTCCGAACCGCTGAGCATACGGGCGATCTCCCGGACGCGCTCCGGGCCTTCGAGCGGCCGGATGCCGGAGCGGGCGCCGTCAGGGCCTGTTTCCTTGTAAACCAGGTAGTGCGCCGTCCCTTTGCTGGCCACCTGCGGGAGATGGGTGATGGCGAACACCTGCATCCGCTCCCCCATCGCGGCGATCATCCGACCCATTTTCTCGGCCACGCTGCCGGAAATGCCGGTATCGATCTCATCGAAAATGAGGGTCGGCATGCCCTGGTACTGGGCCAGGAGCGACTTGATGCAAAGCATGATGCGGGAGAGCTCACCACCGCTGCCGCATTTGGACAGCGGCTGGAGGCCACGCTCGTTTGCATCGAAAAGAAAGGCGATCTCGTCCTTTCCGTCAGGGCCGGCTTCGGCCTTGGCCTTGACTTCCACCGAGAAGCGGGCGCGGGGCATCTCGAGCGAGCGGATGCGTTCCTGCAGCAGGCCGGACAAGCCGGGCGCTGCCTTGACGCGGGCCTTGTGGAGGTCTTCCGCGGCCTTTTCACACGCGGCCTTCAGGGAATCGACTTGTTTCTGCAGGCGTTCACGGTCCAGCTCGTCGTCCATTCCGGCGCTCAGGCGGGATGCGATATCCGCACGGAGCGCAATCAGATCCGTGACCGTCTCCGCATCGAATTTGCGCAACAGCGAATAGAGCAGGGAAAGCCGCGCATCGACCTCTTCCATCCGCTGCGGAGAATAGGAGATCCGCTCGCCGCGGGTCGCAATCTCGTCGCGGATATCCCGAAGTTCGATCCGGGACGAATCGAGCCGTTTGCGGAGTTCCTCGAATTCGGGGAAATATGGGGTGACGCGGTCCAAGGCGGATGCCATCTCCTTGAGGCTGGTTTCCAGCGAGATCTCTTCGCCCTCAAACAGCTGTTCCACGCGGGAAAGCTGTTCCTTGACGGATTCGCCGTGCGCAAGTCGCCCTTGTTCTTCTTCCAGTGCCTCCAGTTCCCCATCCCTGAGCCGGGCTTCATCCAGCTGCTTGAACTGGAATTCCAGATAGTCCTTTTCGCGGCGGGCTGCCGCGATGCGGGCATCCAGGTCCCGAAGGGCTTTCTGGGCATCGAGCCATTGCTGCCAGAGGCGGCCGTAAGCGGCCACCTGGCCGTTCAGGCCGGCATAGCTGTCGAGAACGCGCTGCTGGAAGCCCCGCTCGGCGAGCAGCAGCTGCTGATGCTGCGAATGGATGTCCACCAGCGCGGAGGCCTCTGCGCGAAGCTGTTCCACGCCGGCCGGCTCGTCGTCGATGAAACTGCGGGAGCGTCCCTGCGGCGAGATGACCCGCCGGAAGGGCCGTTCGCGGCCGTCTTCTTCGAAAACGGCTTCCACAACGCAGTTGCGGGTCCGGTCCTTGAGCACGGATACGTCGCTCCGCCCGCCCAACGCCAGGGAAAGCGCGCCGAGCAGAATGGATTTTCCGGCTCCGGTTTCACCGGTAATGATCACAAGACCATCCGGAAAAGTGATGTCCAGATGGTCGATCAGCGCATAGTTCTCGATAAGGAGCCTGCGAAGCATCTGAAAGTGCTGTTATTCAGCCTTCCGATAGTAGATTTTTCCGTCCAGGAATTCCTTGGTCGCAATGAGGGTCGGCTTGGGAAGACGCTCGTAATACTTCGAGATTTCGATCTGTTCCCGGTTCTCGAACGTTTCCTCAAGGGTATCGGCATAGTTGGAGAACTCTTCCAGTTTGTGGTTGAGCTCCTGCTTGATGTCGGCGGCAATCTGGTTGGAGCGCTTGGCGATGATCATCACACTCTCATAGACATTACCGGTCGGGGCGGCGAAATCCGCCAGATTCCGGGTGACGGTGTTGACCGGCACCTGCGCGATTTTCTGGTTATCCATTTTCGTTATCTTTTTTCAATTGCTTCTGTGCTTTGTTGTAGAGTCCTTCCAGTTCCTTGAGATACTTGGACTCGGGGAATTCGCTCACGATGTTGAAGTAGTCGTCCACGAAGACCAGGTAGCGTTCGCGCTGCTTGGACGGGACGCTGTTGAGCGCATACTTGTAGGCGGCCATCGCCGTGTAGTAGAGGATATCCTCCCGGTAGCGGTTGTCCGCATTGTCCTTGAGGACGTTCTTCAGGGCATAATGGGCGGCCAGGTAATCTTCCATGTGATAGTAGAGCCAGGCCGACTTGTAGGCCTTCAGTTCCAGGCGGTTGTTCAGTTCATCCATCATTTCGGCCACGCGGTCGTGGTACTTCGAATCCGGATTTTCGATCTGGAAGACGCTCATGGCGGAGAGCGCCTTGTAGGTTGGCATCTGGTCGAGCTCGTAGCGGTAGGTGCCGTGATAGAGACAGTCCAGGTGGAGGAACTTGGCCTCTTCGGTGAACGGACTCACCGGAAAGGTGTTGATGAACTCCTGGAAGTTGCTTTCGGCGGTGATGTAGTCGCCGTAGCGGTAATTGCTCAGCCCCCAGTAGAACTGCACCGTATCTTCCTGCGCCGTTCCCCGGGTGGCCATCGTCAGCGACTCAAAGGTCTCGGCGGCCTTCGTATACTTCTTGGCTTCGAACAGGTCGAAGGCCATCTTGTATTTGGCCTGGACGTCACTGCCGTAGAAGATGGCGTCATACTGCGACTTGCACGCCGGAAGCAGGGCGAGGGCAACGATGGAGACAAGGAGGATTCTGGAGCGCATAGGACTTTTATTTCTTTGACAATATGTACCTTTCCGCATCGAGCGCCGCCCGGCATCCGCTGCCGGCGGCCGCGATGGCCTGGCGATATTGCGGGTCCTGGACGTCGCCGGCGGCGAACACGCCTTCGACATTGGTCCGGGAGCTTTTCCCGTCGGTAAGGATGTAACCGTTCTCGTCGGTGTCGATCCACGCTTTGAAGAGGTCGGACTGCGGGTGGTGGCCGATGGCCAGGAAGAATCCGTCAATCGCTTTTTCATATTCTTCCCCGTTCTTCCGGACCAGGCGGACACCGGTCACGCCGTTTTCGTCACCCAGGACTTCGCGGGTCTGGCTTTCCCAGAGGATTTCGATGTTTTCCGTATTCATCACCCTTTCCTGCATGGCCTTGGATGCGCGCAGCACGTCGCGGCGCACGATCATATAGACCTTCCGGCACAGGTGCGCCAGATAGCTGGCCTCTTCGCAGGCCGTATCGCCGCCGCCTACCACTGCAACATCTTTGCCACGGTAGAAAAAGCCGTCGCAGGTGGCGCAGGCGGAGACGCCCGTGCCCCGGTACTTTTCTTCACTGGGGAGGCCCAGGTACTTGGCCGTGGCGCCGGTCGCGATGATCAGGGTTTCGGCCAGGATGGTTTCCGATTCGTCCACCGTCACGCGGAACGGACGCTGCGACAGGTCGACGGCCGTCACGTAGCCGGGACGGACATCCGCACCCAGGTTGACGGCCTGGGCCCGCATGTCGGCCATCAGCTGATTGGCATCGACACCTTCCGGATAGCCGGGGAAATTCTCGATGACGGTCGTGGTCGTAAGCTGGCCGCCGGGCTGGAGTCCCTCGTAGAGGATGGGGTTCAGGGCGGCGCGGGAAGCGTAGATCGCGGCGGTATAACCAGCCGGTCCGCTACCGATAATCAGGCACTGGGTCGTATTCTTGTCCATGGGATGATATGATTTGCAACCTGCAAAGTTAATTATTTTTTCCTTATGTCAGCCAGATAAAATTCGAGGCGCTGTTCCCAGACCAGGACGATCGACATCGCCCAGCGGGCCAGCAGCAGGATCCACCAGACCGCGCCGCAGGCGGTCAGCAGCAGCAGATCCTCCAGATTGCTGTGGGAGATGCAGATGTGGGTGTCGAGCAACAGCACGTCGCGGCGGCTTACGCCGCCCCGGTCCATCTCGTCGAGCATGGCGGCAGCGCCGTATCCCAGGCCGATGATATTGGCCACGATCCAGAGGAACACGACATTGGCGGGCAGCCCGAACACCCGCATCAGCGGCCGGAACACCCGGGCGATCCTTTCCATGATGCCGAACTCGCGCAGGGTACGCTGCAGGATGTTGAGCGTGTAGATGATGACCGTCATCATCAGCACGAGTTTCAGCGCCGAGAGGAACCACTCCCAGAGCGTGGGCCACCAGGGCGCCAGGGGACCGCGTTCGACCGTTTCCATCGCCAGATCGGGTTCTCCGGGCAGGATCAGGTTGAGCACGATGCCCAGGATGAAGGCACTCAGGGTCCGGACGATCACCATCCGCACCCCGTTGGCGCCGGTCTTCTTGAGGACGGCCGTCTCAAGGACCATCGAGTGCGAGCACATGACCATCGTGCAGAGGATGGTCAGCGCGCGCCAGTCCAGTTCCAGGGTCGTCATCACGGCGATGCAGGAATACACGTTCACGAAATAGCCCGACACATAGGCCAGGGCCGTGGCACCGGGCAGTCCGAAGACCTTGAACACGGGACTGACAGCATTGGAAATCCAGGGCAGGATCTGGAAATACTTGAGCAGCATCATCGCAAACGACACGGCGACTGTGATCTTGATGATCCAGATACAGGTCTTGGTCGTGGACGGGAGGACTTCCTTGACACAGCGGATCAGGCGGTCCTTGGTTTCGGGCTTCATAAACAGACGGATTGATTGCAATCGCGCAAATGTATCCATAATCCCGGGATTGTCAAAATACCGTCCCGACTTTTTTCATATCTTTGCGGAAACCGACAAAATTATGAAGAGAATATGCTTGTTCCTGCTGCTCGGCTGCGCACTGGCAGCCTGCAGCGAAAAGCCTGCGGCTCCGCAGGTCATCGCACACCGCGGCTACTGGAAAGCCGAAGGTGCCGCCCAGAACTCCATCGCCGCCCTCCAGGCCGCCGGCCGCATCGGCGCCTACGGCTCCGAATTTGACGTGAACCTGACTTCCGACGGCGTGCTGGTGGTCAACCACGATTTCACCTACCACGGCTACAAGATCTACGACACCCCGTTCGAGGTCCTGCGGGGCGACACGCTGCGCCTGGCCAACGGGGAACTCATCCCTACCCTGGACGAATACCTGGAAGCCTCGCTCCAGTACCCGCAGATGAAACTCATCTTCGAGCTCAAGAGCGAGGGTGATCCCGAATACGAGGCCCGCGCCGTCCCCGGCAGCGTGGAGGCCATCAAGAAATATGGCGTCACCGACCGCGTGGAATTCATTTCCTTCAGCCTGAGCGCCTGCGTGGAATTCGCCAAGCTGATGCCGGGCGTCCGTGTCGAATATCTCGGCGGCGAGCTCGCCCCTGCCGAAATCAAGAAGCTGGGCCTCAGCGGCATCGACTACTATTATGAGGTCTTCGACAAGCATCCGGAGTGGATCGGGGAAGCCCACGACCTGGGCATGGTCGTCAACGTCTGGACCGTCAACGAGGAAGCCGACATCACGCGGATGCTCGACCTGGGCGTCGACCAGGTCACCACCAACGAACCGGAGCTCGCCCAGCGCCTGATCGCAGCCCGCCGCTGATCTTGCGTGCGGAGCGACTAAAGGGAACCATACTGCTCGTCGCTCACAGGCTCCAGCCACTCGTTGGAAGCGCCTTCTTGCACATCCTTGTGACAGGTCAAATGCTGCATCCAGCTGTCAGCGGCTGCGCCGTGCCAGTGCTTGACACCTTCGGGAATCGCAATGATGGTCCCCGGGACAAGTTGCACGGCAGGTTTCCCCCATTCCTGGTACCAGCCGCGGCCGGCTACGCAGATAAGGACCTGGACCTGTTTGTGATGGATGTGCCAGTTGTTGCGGCAGCCGGGTTCGAAGGTGACATTGGCTATGCCGCCTTCCATTTGGGCCAGGTAGCTGTTGCCGGTAAAGAACTGTGCATAAGCCGTGTTGGGCTGTCCTTTGGGCCATACGGAAAAGTCCACTGTCTGTACGGGCTTGTGCGCATCTCCCAAAACGGTTTTGAGTGCCCCACGGAGCCTTTCGGCTTCTGCCAGTCCGACTGTTTCCTCCAGCAGTGCAGGCAAGGCACGCAGTTCCGCATCCGTAACGCCCATGTTGCGGGCACCGGAGACGTGGGCGATCAGCTGCGGCTCGCAGCCCGGCAGGGCGGAGATTGCGCTGACCGTCACAATCTCGCGGTCGGCGAAGTTGAGGTTGTTGCGGGCGAAGATATCCCCGAACAGATGGGCCTTGAGGTAATAGTCGGTAGCGGGAACGAAACTGTAGTCAAAGGGCTTTCCGGAAAGCTGCGTCTGTACGGCCGTCCCTTGTTTCAGCGCGTCGTAATCTGCTGCAAGCGGGTCCGCCTCCCTGCCGGGGTCATCCTTGATTCCGGCAGCCTCACGCCGGGTCAAAACCTTCTGCAAGGTTCCCAGCGCATTCAGTGAACGGGGAAAACCGGTATAGGCATACAGCTGCGAAAGCGCTTCCTTGGCTTCGCTGACAGTCAAGCCATTATCCAGCGCTTCGGCCGCTGCCTTCTCCAGGCCGGCCTGGTCGCCCTTGGCCTCCAAAGCTGCAATGACGGCAAGTCCCTGCCGACGGGGTGAAAGTGCAATATCCATAGTTTGTGCGGTTTTTTCGCTTTGCGGATTCCGGACCAGCGGATTGAACATCCGTATCTGGCGGCCGCCGAGTTTGTATTTCTCCCGCAGGGCAGCCGCTTCTGCTCCATCGCGGCTTCCTCCATGAACTTCAGATGCGCTTCAACGTTCCAGGCGATACTCATTAGACTTATGATGATGAGAAGCCTTTTCATCCTATTCGGTTGTATGTTCCCGGACGCCGCGGGTTTCGATGTCGGACATCCTTCATGCAAAGTTCGAAAAATTTTTCCAAAATGGGGTCTTTCCTTATCCGATTGTTTTGATTTCTGCGGCAAAGGTAGAAGGATTCCCGCAGCCGACCGTTATCAATATTTCCGGAGATTTTGACGATTATTCAGAATGTGCTACATTTGTAGGTTATCAGCTTGGAAGTAAAGAAATCAGCCAAGAAGCTTTAGCATGATCGACCTCAAGTCCTGGAACCCGTGGCACGGATGCAGAAAGTACAGCGAAGGCTGTGCCAACTGCTATATGTTCGTGCTGGACAAAGCCCACAAGGTTCCGGGACAGTCCACGGAGATATTCCGCACCAAGAATTTCGCCAAGCCGATGGAACGGGACCGGAAAGGAAATTTCAAGGTCCCGCCGGGTTACTGGGTACGGGTGAACATGACCTCCGACACGTTTCTGGAGGAGGCCGACCCCTGGCGCGATGCGATGTGGCGCATCATCCGCTACCGCTCGGACGTGAAGTTCTATATCCTCACCAAACGGGCGCTCCGGATGGCGGACCATCTCCCCGCCGACTGGGGTGAAGGCTATGAAAACGTGCAACTTAATGTCACCTGTGAGAACCAGCGCGCCTTCGACGAGCGCTGGCCCATACTCCGGGACATTCCCGCCAGGCACAAGGGCATGAACCTTTCTCCGCTTATCGGTCCCATTGACATTGAACCGGCCCTTGCCTCAGGGCAGATCGAACATATCGACCTGGGCGGCGAAGCCTATGGCGGCCAGAGGCCCTGCCGCTACGAATGGGTCAGGCAGATCAGTGATGCCTGTGCCCGGCACCGGGTGAACTTCGCCTTTGATTCGACCGGAGAGGTTTTCATCAAAGACGGACGCAGCTATCGGATCCCCGACCAGAAGACGCAGCTCCACCAGGCGTTCCGCTCCGGATTGAGTCATTATTTCGGCCCTGTCCGGTTCAAGCTGTACGCCCCTGAATACGGAACACTGCTTTCTGAGGATGAACTGTATCATCCCAGGTACAACCGTCACCGTTGCGCGGAATGCACCATGGCCTTCGCCTGCGCCGGCTGTGGACGATGCGGACGCTGCAAAGAAGTCGAGCTGGTGGACCTGCATGAAATCTGGACCCCGGAATGAGGGATGCCCCGCTGAAACAACCCACGCACAAGTTCAACCGAAATCAACCTGAAAACAAAATATGAAAGTACTGCTTATCAACGGAAGTCCACGCCAGAAAGGCAATACCGCAATCGCACTTGCCGAAATTGCAAAAACGCTTGCGGAGGATGGTATCGACAGTGAAACCGTATGGATCGGCAACAAGCCGATAAGAGGCTGTACGGCTTGTAACCAGTGCGGCAACAAACCGGGTGCCTGCGTATTCAATGACGATTGCTGCAACGGGATAAGTGCAAAATACGCATCTGCCGATGCCCTGATCATAGGCACTCCTGTCTATTACGGGCAGCCCAATGGCGCACTCTTATCCATCATTCAGCGTTCCTTCTATTCCAACGGCGCCAACATTGCCGGAAAGCCGGCAGCTGCTGTTGCCGTATGCCGAAGAGGGGGTGCCTCGGCAGCCTTTGAGACGCTCAACCTCCCGTTCCAGATGATGAATATGCCCGTGATCGGCTCACAATATTGGAACATTGTCTATAGACGAGAACCCGGCCAGGCGGCGCTTGACCAGGAAGGCCTTCAAACCATGCGGGCATTAGCCCACAATATGGCCTGGCTGCTGAAAGCAACCGGCGGGAAGCCTGCGCCCGGCCGCGGCGACGAGCCATGGGCCCCCATGCACTTCATCCGGTAGTCATACAAGGAGCAGGACCATCAGATTCCCTGTCTCCCGCTATCCGGGAGGAAATTCGTTCACGGAAGAAAAGCCATTGATTATCTGAAATAGATTATCCGATTTGGATTATCCAAATTTGGATGTTTATGCCCGTCAACCAAGGATTGATGTTTACTTTTGCCAATAAGGTCAACGATTGGAATTATTTCGTCCGTCCCGTGCTGGCGTTCTAATGGCAGTGAGATGAATAAGCGGAAGTGCTTACAGGATCTGTCTTCATGGCCTAGGATATAATCTGACTCTTTTATGTCAGGGCCGATACAAATAGGCTGACTACCTACCTGGTCCTTTGCGCCGCTCTGCCTACCGCGACACAGATGGATGTGCCGTTTCATCTGTGTCACAAAGGGTTTTATTGCTTAAACGGCGGTCTTCGCGCCGCGACACAGACGAAAGAGACGACTGGTCTGTGTCGTGGCAGAGAAAGAATTTGCTGAAATCTTTCTGTTCCGGATGGGACAGAAAGAGCGAAAGAATAAAGAGGTACAGAAAAAAGAAACCCGCTCAGACTGAGCGGGTTTCAGTGGTGCTGGGAAGTCCTTTTTTAGGGTTTAACAGAGTTTAATGGAGTACTGTAATTGTTTGATACAGAGCGCAAATAGTCAATTAGAGTTATCTTCGGTATATTAAAATATCAAGGCAATTATGCGTAAAATTGATGTTTTGCACGGCTTCATCGCCACAGACCTGGGCGAAACCGAAAGCGACGAAGACCTTCACATCACCATCAGCGGCCATCAGGAGAACGGCGGGCCGATGTACCAGAACATTACGGTCATCTACTTCGACACCAAGGAGAAGGCCGATAGGTTCCGCTACTCTCCAGAAGGAATCGGCTTCGATGACCCGTTTGGCGATGGTCAGGACTCCTTTGACCTCACAGCCCTTGCCGGAGACCCGCACCTTCCTGGATTGATTGCCACCATCCTGAAGAACTACTTCGGATTCCAGGATAACTCAAAGCTCTACGCCCACACCTACTGCGAAGTCGATTACTTCCGGAAGGATCCTGCCGATGCCCGGCCACAGCAGGTGAAATCCTGACAGGCAAAAAGAGAAAGCATCGACTTCCGGTTAGGAGGCCGATGCTCTTTCTTATGATAAATGCCGATTAGTCGCCGTGAACGTAATCACTGAATTCAAAGAACTCAGAGCATAATTCCTCACAATCGACGCCCCATTTCTTTGCAGTCTTCTCAGCGAATTCGTCCATTTCTTCATCGGAGGGGTTATCATTGTATATCATGGCAGCGCATAATTCTAAGATGCCCTTAGCCATAGATTCTGAGATAGATGGCTTAACAAAACGCTGATAGCGGACTACTTTTTCTGCATATTGGTCAAATACGACCTTTCTTTTCATCTGGTCGAGTTTATCACTCATGTCGACGGAAAACATTACTCCGCCATTATCGAGTTTTGTGTATCCTGACATAATTAAAGATTGTTTATGTGCTCCGAAAATGCTTTCTTAATATTAGCTGTGTCGTAATAATTCACAACAACATGTCCTTCGTCATAGTCACCTATATCTATGGTCTGAACTGTAATAAACCCATTAGATAAGACCCACTCATACATGTCATATGCCTTTTTCTTATTAGTGGCATTTGTCTGTTGATGATAGTGATGTGTGGGCTTCCCGTATTTTGCCACCATCAATTCAACAATTATCCTCGCATGGTTAATTGAGCCATAGCCCTTACTGGGAGTGCTAATTTCGATATTATGGATAACATCAGAATTGGTGGCTCCTTTGCCATATGGGTTAATAAAATAGTGACATCCTTCAATTCCTGCATAATTATCGAGTTTGTCGCCGATTTTCTCCTTGAAACTATCACGGCTTTCGCTAAAGGAAACCCCATACAGTTTCATATTTGTCGGTTTTTGTTGAGCAAAAGAAACGATACTAATCAGAATCAAGGCAAATAATAAGGAATACTTTTTCATCGTGGTTATTGTTTTGCTTACAAAAATAGTGATTTTCCCACTTATCAACAAAATCGGACATAGCATTTTTGTTGTTATATGGACCGATGAGATAAGGTTTTCCAGCGGTAGAGCTGCCCAGTCCGATATAGGTAGTGAACATCCAAAATGGCTTTTCTCTCTCCTGTCCACTCCGTTCACCTCGTACACTTTGACCTTGCCCTGTGGACGTGGAAAGTAGATGCGGCAGCGGTTTGGCACAAGCATCATATATCTTTGGAGCCATGAACCCACATGACTCCATATTTTTTGCTCCGCCGATAACTGAGGTGCCGGATTACGTCTGGTCCCGCCAGTACGATAAGCCTTGTTTTGTGCCTGGCAGGCCGATAAAGAACCCCCAAAGACACCAGCCGAAGGATTTTACATCCCGATGCCGAATCGGCCCTGCATGCCGCAAAGAAAGCCTGCCGCCGGTGCCCGGGTCGATGGTATGGCCGCTCTTCCTCCAAAGCCGATGCTGCCGAATTCCTGGTCTACGAGGGCATCATGGTCGTGGAGCACCATGTCGTAGGACGATAGAGCCGAAGGAAGGGTTTGGGCCGATAGTTCCCAGCACCGGCGGCAGTGCAGCTCAGGCCGATATAGAAAGCGGTCATCCGCATCCGGCAGTCCAGCAGAGCTGGCCAGCCCAATGCGGCCAGGACGGCACATATAAAGGAAAAAAGGTATGGGAGACTGTGGCCGGACAAGTCGTCCACAGACTCCCATCTGGTTTATCCCCCAACCCCCAGGGGAGATAATCGCCCGGGAGGCGGATTACCGGCGCGACCGTCAGTGCGGTGCGAAGGTCCTTCCTTCGAATCCCCCGTGCGAGGCGGGACATGTCAACTTTATCATTTTCGTTTAAACAAAGCTCCCAAAATCTGCGCTGAACAGGTAAAACCGTTAAATAAATTTTGCGCTGAGTCGGAATTATTGGGAGATAAATTTTGCGCAAGCGGAAAAACATGCTATATTTGTGGCAGTTAAATCGACTGTGATTATGGAAGAAAGGGTCTTTAAAAGAAAGTTTTATGAGAAGATGCTCGCCTGGAAGCGGGACAAGGACGGAAAAACAGCCTTGCTTATCAAAGGAGCCCGCCGTGTCGGCAAGTCAACCATTGCAGAGGAATTCGCCAAAAACGAATATGAATCCTATATTTTAGTTGACTTTACCAAGGTCGGTCCGGAGATTCCCGCCCTTTTCGACGATGTCTCCGACCTTGACCGTATCTTCATGGCCCTCCAATTCTACTTCAATGTAACGCTTGTTCCACGCAAATCTGTGATTATCCTGGACGAGATTCAGGAGTGTCCCAAAGCTCGTCAGGCCATCAAAGAACTGGTAGGAGACCACAGATACGATTATATTGAAACCGGCTCCCTGATCAGTATCAAGAAAAAAACGCAGAATATCCGAATCCCAAGTGAGGAAACTCGCTTGACGATGTATCCGATGGACTATGAAGAATTCCGCTGGGCACTGGGAGACCAGACAAGTGTTCCTCTTCTACAGCAGGCATTTGCGGCCAAGCAGCCGCTCGGTGATGCTGCTCACCGCAAAATCATGCGTGATCTTCGCCTGTATATGCTTGTAGGTGGAATGCCACAGGCTGTGAATACATATCTTGATACTAATAATCTTTCGCTTGTCGATGGGACGAAACGCGAAATCCTCGAACTATACAATGATGATTTCTACAAAATAGACCCTACGGGTAAAGCTGCAAGTCTGTTCAAAGCAATACCAGCCCAACTCTATGGGAACGCCCACCGGTATCAGACGACTCCGGTCATCGGGAAAGTCGAGGACGATGCCCTGCTTGCCTTGCTGCACGAAATGGAGGAAAGCAAAACGGTAAACATCGCTCACCATGTAGATGACCCCAATGTAGGGCTTCCAATGACAGATAACCTCAGCAGTTTCAAGATGTATGTTGGAGACACCGGGCTCTTTGTAACGCTGGCCTTTGCCGACAAAGAGGCGACGGAGAATATCATCTACCAAAAACTTCTCACCGACAGACTCTCCGCCAACCTGGGTTACGTGTATGAAAACATCATCGCACAGATGCTCACGGCATCAGGCAACAAACTATTCTTCCACACCTTCCCGGACGATAATAAGCATATCTGCGAAATTGATTTCCTGCTCTCACGCTCCCAGAAGATTTGTCCAATTGAAGTAAAGTCTTCTGGGTATAAAGCACACAAATCACTGGATCTTTTCTGCGAAAAGTATTCAGACAGAATCCGGGAACGTTACCTTCTTTACACAAAAGACCTCCGAAAAGAGCAGCAAATTATCATGCTTCCCGTGTATATGACACCAATGTTGTAGCCCACAAAAAACGCACAACTTCTTGCCCATTATGCGTAAAAGTTGTGCGTAAATTTGTAACTAACTGATTATCAGCGTAGTTGGTGGTGCTGGGAAGAATCGAACTGCCGACACATGGATTTTCAGTCCATTGCTCTACCATCTGAGCTACAGCACCGGATTGGGACTGCAAAGGTAAGGTTTTTTTTCTTTCTGCAAAAAAATAATGTTATTTTCGCAGTAGAAATTTGATTCTGACGCAATGGCTATGGCGGTGGAGAAGAGATATGTCGAGGTGCTGCTGCCTCTGAAACTGAGAAAGACGCTGACTTACAGGCTGGACGGCGAAATCGTGCCGGGCAGTTGGGTGCAGGTGCCCCTGCGCGGGCATCCTGCGCTCGGTATCGTGGAGCGGGTGCACGAGAGCGCACCCGCCGGAGTCCGCCTCTCGGCGATCGAGGCGGTGACCGCCGTATTGGACAAGCCGGCCGTTTCGTCCGATGAGCTGGCTTTCTGGCATACCATCGCCGATTACTATCTCTGTACGCCCGGCGAAGTGTTCAAGGCCGCCTATAATGCCGGCCTGCAGCGCCAGATGCTCCAGCCCGACAAGCTCAAAAAAACAAAGACTGCCCGGCGGGAGCGCAAAACCCCGGAAGCGGCCGGGGCGTCCGGATACCCGCTCAATCCCCTGTCCGAAAGCCAACAAGCCGCACTCGCACAAGTCCGTCAGGGCTTTGCCGCCGGCAAACCGGTGCTGCTGCACGGGGCCACCGGCAGCGGCAAGACCGAACTTTATCTCCAGCTGGCCGCCGAGCAACTGGCCGCCGGCCGGGACGTACTCTATCTCGTACCGGAAATCGCCATTTCCAAACAACTGCAGCAGCGCATCGAAGCCGTTTTCGGCGACCGGCTCCTGGTATTCCACTCCCGGACCACCGTGCCGCAGCGCTACAAAGTCATCGAAACGCTCCGGCATGATCCGTCACCCCGCATCGTGCTGGGCACCCGCTCAGCCGTCTTCCTCCCCCTACGCCAGACGGGACTGGTCATCATCGACGAGGAGCACGACCGCTCCTACAAACAGGATGATACCGCTCCGCGCTACAACGGCCGCGATGCTGCCCTGATGCTGGCCGCCCAACGGCATGCATCCGTCATCCTGGGCAGCGCAACGCCTTCCTGCGAGGCGCTCTTCAATGTGGAAACCAAGAAATTCGCCCTGGCCCGCCTGCCGGAGCGCTACCACGGCGGCGCAGACCCGAAGATCGAGATCATCGACACGGCCAAGGCCCGGCGGCTGGGCAACATGCAGGGTTCCTTCTCCCGGAAACTCCTCAAGGAGATGGCCGCGACGCTGGAAGGCGGGAAACAGGTGCTGGTCTTCCGTTCGCGCCGCGCCTATGCGCCGACGGTCCAGTGCGAAGCCTGCGGCGAAGTGGTGATGTGCCCGCACTGTCATGTGGCCCTGAGCTACCACAAGTTCAACAGCAGTCTGTCCTGCCACTACTGCGGCTATCACAGGCCCTACACGCTGCGCTGCCCCTCCTGCTCAGAAGTGGCGCTGGCCGAGCGGGGTGCCGGTACGGAACGCCTCGAAGAAGAACTGCGGGAAGCTTTTCCCGACAAACGCATCGAACGCTTCGACGCCGATACGACCGAGCGCAAGACCGCTGCCGACCGGCTGATCCGCGACTTTGCCGCCGGGAACATCGACATCCTGGTCGGGACGCAGATGATCACCAAAGGTTTTGACTTCGAACGCCTGGCCCTGGTGGTCCTGGTCAGTGCGGACAGCCTTTTCGCCGTCCAGGACTTCCGCAGCGACGAACGGGCCTTCCAGCTGCTGACCCAGCTGATGGGCCGCTCGGGCCGGCGGGGCGAGCAGGGGCGGATCGTCATCCAGACCTTCCAGCCGGAGCATCCGGTGCTGCAGCGGCTGTTGCAGGGCGGCACGCAGGCCGATGCCGGTACGACAGCCCTGCTGGCCGAACGCAAGGCTTTCCAGTATCCGCCCTACGTGCGGATGATTTCCCTCACTGTGAAAGACCACTACGAAGGCCGTCTCTGGAATGTATGCCGGCTCATCCAGGAAGCCGCCCAGGCGGTCGGCATCGCAGAAATGGCCGGTCCAGTCACCCCGGCGGTCGATGTCGTAGCCGGAGAGCATATCGCCCAGTTCTGGATCAAGCTGCCCCGTACCCGCAACCTGGCGGCCACCAAACGCGCCCTGTACGCGCGGATTGACCAGATCGATCAGGATTTCCGGGGCCAGACCGCCATCGTCATCGACGTAGATCCCATGTAGCCGGCCATGAACCTGCAGGAACTCATCCAATATGTCAAGGAAAAGAGCGGCTACACGCTCATCCTGGGTTCGCAGTTGCCCCCGGCGGCGCCTGTCTATCAGGACACGCCCATCTCGCCGGCGGGAACGCTGTCCGGGCCGGATGATCCCGCAGTCCCCGCCCGCATCCGGGAGATGCTGGCCCTGTACGATTATGGCGACGGCTCGAACGCCCAGCGCGTGCTGAATTTCTACCGGCAGGGCAAATTCATGGAGCATTACGAAGATGACGCGCCCTGGGAGGGGGAATTCAAACGCTACTTCCCGACTTACCACGACCTCAACATCCGGCAACTGCGCGGCTATTTTACCTGGCGGACCCAGTACAGGAAAGGCAATCTGCTGCCGGTGGCCACTTCCCTGGCCTATCTGTATGTCTATGAGCTGCTCAACGGCATCGGGACCGAATCGGCGGAAGACGGCTTGCAGAAGCTGGAAGCCTTCGAACACGACTACATCGACCACGGTCCCGGAAACCCGGCGATGAAGCGGAACCTCCACCGCTGGATGTTGGAGTTTGCGGTGCTGGGCGGGCTCCCGGCTGAACGGTTCACCGCCTATCTGAATCCTGAAAAGATCCAGTTCGACCAGGCGCTTTCCACCCTGCAGAAAGCCGCAGACTGCCCGGACGAAGCCGTGGTACAAGCACTCCGGCTGCTCGCCGGCAAAAAAGACACGGGCCCGGCCGACCCGCAGTTCCAGCACCTGCTGGCCGGAACCTGGCGGCTTGCGGCAGACAAACTATTCCCGGCCTGCTTCGGCCAGGCGAAACCCTATGTCTGGCATCCGCTCTACAATGCGGTCTATTACAAGGAAAAAGAAGAACCCGACAGAAGCGTTTCCGTCAACGACTGCCGGATGTTCTACTGCCGCGACGGCATCTGGCACGAACTGCGGCATGAAAGGCTGTTCTTTGACCTGCAGCGCCTGGGGGCCTTCCTCCACCGGACGGAATGCAGCCTGCGCCGCTATCTCAAGACCGGACATTACCTGAAAGAGAAGCCGGAAGAAGCCTGGGCACTGCCCTATGTCGATGCCGTGATTGCCGCAGACAGGCGGGAGAAGGAAGAGGCCGCGCGCCCGAAGATCGACATCCATCTGGAGCGGCTGGATCACATCCGGGAGGATGCCGCAGCGACCAGGGAGAGCCTGCTGACGGCAGAAGAGATCGACGAGATTCCCGGTCAAGCCGGGAATGACGGGGAACCGGCCGGAAGTATTGAAGGGCTCAACGGGCAGCTGGCGGACGTCCTGCTGATGCTGCTGCGGGGGCAGTCGCCCGAAAGCTTGCTGCGGGAGCGGCACCTGATGCCGTCGGTCGTAGCCGACAGCCTCAACGAAGCCTTCTTCGACGAGATCGGCGACAATGTGGTCGAATGTGACGGAGGAACGCTCAGCCTGGTGGAAGACTATCGGGAAGATATCAAACAACTGCTTGAAATATAAATCGCATGAACGAAGATACACGAAAGGTTCCCAGACGGATTGCACAGACGGTGCTCGGCTCGCTCAAAGGCGGCGTCGTACCGCGCATCGGTCTCCCCTACATCACGGTCGGCCGGAAAAACGAAATCGAGGCCCTGCTCCACGACGTGGAAATCATCGCCGAGGGCGGCGCCTCATTCCGCTTCATCGTCGGCCGTTACGGTTCTGGCAAGAGCTTTCTCCTGCAGACCATCCGCAACTATGTCATGGACCGCGGTTTCATCGTGGCCGACGCCGACCTTTCGCCGGAGCGCCGGCTGCAGGGCACCCGCGGGCAGGGACTGGCCACCTACCGGGAGCTGATCGGCAACCTGGCCACGAAAACCAGGCCCGAAGGCGGTGCGCTGAGCCTCATCCTGGACCGCTGGATCAACAACGTGCAGTCGGAGGCCGTACAGGAGACGGGGCTGACGCCCGGCGATCCGGCCTTGACGGCCGCCGTGGACAAGAAGATCTACGCCGTGACCGCATCCCTCCGCGAACTGGTGCACGGATTCGAATTCGCCCGGCTGGTTTCGATCTACTACCATGCCTATCTGGCAGGCGACGACGAGACCAAGGCCAAGGTCATCCGCTGGTTCCGCGCCGAATACAATCTCAAGAAAGAAGCAAAGGAAGAACTGGGCGTCAACCTCGTCATCACCGACGACGACTGGTACGAATACCTGAAGCTCTTCGCCACCTTCTTCCGGCTGGCCGGCTATGCCGGGATGATGGTCATGATCGACGAACTGGTGAACATCTACAAGATACCCAACGCCATCACACGGCAGTACAACTACGAAAAGATGCTCACCATGTACAACGACACGCTGCAGGGCAAGGCCAAATACCTGGGCTTCATCATGGGCGCCACGCCACAGGCCCTGGAGGACAAACGCCGGGGCATCTACAGCTACGAAGCGCTCCGCTCGCGCCTGGCGGAAGGCAAATTCTCCCGGCCGGGCGCCCGCGACCTCCTGTCGCCCGTCATCCGGCTGGAGCCACTCACGCCCGAGGAGATGCTGGTCCTGTGCGAAAAACTCGCCGATATGCACGCGGGGCTGTACAACTACCCGCGCCGCGTCGTCACCGACGATCTGGCCGTTTTCATCAAGATCGAATACGGCCGCATCGGCGCCGACCAGAACATCACCCCGCGCGAGGTCATCCGCGACTTCATCGAACTGCTCGACCTGCTTTACCAGAATCCTTCGCTGGAGCCGGTCACCCTCCTGCAGTCCGACCAGTTCAGCTATGCCCAGTCGGAGGCCGTGTCGGACCAGGCCGACGAAGGGTTTGTGGAATTCACCATCTGACAGGGTTGCACCATGAATGTTTTCGGACGATATGCTCCTTTCATCCAGGACTTCATCTACCGCTCGGGCTGGAAGACGCTCCGCGGCGTGCAGAATGCGGCCGGCGATGCCATTTTCGGCACGGAGGACAATGTGCTGCTGACCGCATCCACGGCATCCGGCAAGACGGAGGCTGCCTTCTTCCCGATCCTGACCCTGCTGGATGAGAATCCGTCACAGACCGTCGGCGTACTCTACATAGCGCCGCTCAAGGCGCTGATAAACGACCAGTTCGGCCGCCTCGACGAATTGTGCCAGGAAGTCGGCATTCCCGTCACCCGCTGGCACGGCGACGTGCCGCAGACGCAGAAGCGGCGGCTGCTCCGCAAGCCCGCCGGGATCCTGCAGATCACGCCCGAATCGCTGGAATCGCTGCTGATCAACAAGCACATGGAGATTCCTTCGCTCTTCGGCGACCTGCGCTTTGTCGTCATCGACGAGATCCATTCGCTGCTGCGCGGCGACCGGGGCCTGCAGACCTTCTGCCTGATCGAGCGGCTCTGCCGGATTGCCAGCTGCAAGCCGCGGCGCATCGGCCTGTCGGCCACCCTCGGCAATCCCGAGGCGGCCGGCGCGTTTCTGGCAGCAGGCAGCGGCCGGGGGACCATCATTCCGAAATTTGACGGCGGCAAGGAAGTCTGGCGCCTGTCGATGGAGCATTTCTACAACAGCGGTCCGCAGGCCGACGACAAGCGCGAGCCTGCCACCGAAGCGCTGGAGGTGGAAGCCCCCACCGACACCGCGCCGACGGCCGCCGATCCGGGCATCGGCTATATCTTCGAGCATACGCGGGGCAAGAAATGCCTGATATTCACCAATTCCCGTGAAGAATGCGAGTCGGTCTGCCAGCATCTGCGCCAATACTGCGAGGTGCAGCACGAACCCGACCGCTTCCTCATCCACCACGGCAATCTCTCGGCTTCCTACCGTGAGAGCGCGGAAGAAGACATGAAGGACGACGACTCGCTGATGTCGGTCTGCGCCACCGCCACCCTGGAGCTGGGCATCGACATCGGGCGGCTGGAGCGGGCTTTCCACATCGATGCGCCCTTCACCGTGTCGGGATTCCTGCAGCGGCTGGGCCGCACGGGCCGGCGCGGCGCTCCTTCCGAGATGTGGTTCGTCATGCGCGAAGAGCATCCCGAAGCGCGGGCGATGCTGCCCGACATGATTCCCTGGTACCTGATCCAGGGCATCGCGCTGGTGCAACTCTATATCGAAGAACGCTTCGTGGAGCCGCCGCGTACGGAGCGGCTGCCCTTCAGCCTGCTTTACCACCAGACGATGAGCACGCTGGCCTCCTGCGGCGAAATGACGCCGGCGGAACTGGCCTCGCGGGTCCTTCCCCTCTCCTGCTTCCACCGCATCACGCAGGATGACTACCGTGTGCTGCTGCGTCATCTGCTGGAAAAAGGGCATCTCCAACGGACGGAAAACGGCGGCCTGATCGTCGGGCTGACCGGCGAGCGGATCGTGAACAACTTCAAGTTCTACGCTGTTTTCCAAGAGAATGTCGAATACACCGTCCGCGCAGGTTCCGAGCAGCTGGGCACCATCGTCAAACCACCGCCAGTAGGCGACAAAATCGCCATTGCCGGCCGGGTGTGGGTCGTGGAGGAGGTGGACCACCAGCGCCACGAAGTCTATTGCACACTGGTCAAAGGCCTGATTCCGGCCTACTTCGGCGATGTGGCCGGCGACATCCATACGCGCATCCTGGAGCGGATGTACCGCGTGCTGGCCGAAGCGCAGACCTATCCTTATCTGATGCGCCACGCCGTCAGCCGCCTGCAGGAAGCGCGGGAGACTTTCCAGAAGTCCGGGATGCAGAACCAGCCGCTCGTCCATCTGGGCGGCAAGATGTGGGCGCTCTTCCCCTGGCTGGGCACCTATGCCTTCATCACGCTGGAGCGCTTCCTGAAGATCCGCTGTGCAAAACGGCTGGGGCTCAAGGGGCTAAGCCCTTCACGCCCCTACTGGATGCAGTTCACGATGCAGGTCGGCGAAGCTGATTTCTACCGGATTGTCGCCGAAGAGGCCGTCCGGCCGTTCGACCCGCTGGAACTGGTCTATCCGAACGAGAACCCCGTCTTCGAAAAATATGACGAATTCGTCCCGGAGGAACTCGTCCGCAAAGGCTTCGCCCTTGGCGTCCTCGATTTCGAGTCCGTCAAGAAGCGCGTCCTGGGCTGGCATCAAGCCGGCTGCTAACGGCGGAAGTTGCGCGAAGCGAAAGGCAGGCTTACCTCTATTACGGTTTATTTTACCTTTTTCCCAGCCGGAAAGAAAAACCCACCCGCCACCTCATCCTGGTCAATGGCCTCCTCTGGACAGCCATCGGCACGAAGATCACGCTTACGGGAATCCAATGCTACGCAAAGATGGAACACATCCCTTGGTGGTACTTCCTCCTGTCCGCGATGGTCTCCGCCGGCGTCTTTATGATCCTCAAGCCCGGCAAAAAAAACAGGCTGGTTGTTGCAACGAAAAAATTCTTAATTTTATTAGGAGATATCTTATCTTTTATCTACCTTTGCAGACAGATGTTTCACCGCAGTAATGAATAAATTAATGAAACAGCGACTCACAGCGAAAGAAGAGGCCCTGATGAACATCTTCTGGGAGAAAGGAGACCTCTGCATCCGGGACCTGGTGGAAAGCCTGCCGGAACCCAGACCGAACTACAAGACCGTCGCTACGCAAGTCGGCTTTCTGGAGGACAAGGGCTTCCTTCGTCGCCGGCCCGTGGCCAACACCTTCATCTACGAAGTAGCCATCTCTGAAAAGGAATACCGGGGCACGGCCATCGGGGACGTGGTCTCGCGCTACTACCACAACTCGTATGCAAGCCTGGTCTCCCAGTTCGTCGAGGACAGGAAACTCGGCCTGGACGAACTCAAGGCACTGATCAAACAAATTGAAAACCAGAAATAAGCTGCACAATGACCGCCTTGCTCATCTATACTGGAAAAGTGGCGCTGCTGCTGGCAGCCTTTTACCTGTTCTACAAATGGCTGCTCAGCCGCGAGACCTTTCACCGGTTAAACCGGCGGATCCTGACCGCTTCGCTGCTGCTCGCCGCGCTGCTCCCGCTGGTCGTGGTGACCCTCCACCGGACAGTCGAAATCCAGGAAAATACACCCTCCCTCACGGAAAAGGCCGCTACTGAGGCAGCCGGTGCAGTTCTCGCAGCAGACGTCGTCACAGATGGGCAACAGAGTCTGCTCCACACGCTGAACTGGCCGGCAATCCTCTTCGCCATCTACGCGTCCGGAGTCCTGACAATGCTCTTCCATACTCTCCTATCCATTTTCCGGATCAGGCGTCTGATCCGTCAAGGCGAACTGCACCGCGACACGGACGGAACACCCGTCATCGTGACCGGGAAAGACTTCGCACCGTTCAGTTGGATGCACTGGATCGTTCTCTCCCGGGAAGATTACCAGGAAGCCAGCCCCTTCGTGCTGGCACACGAAAAAGCACATCTGAGATTCGGGCATTCCCGCGAGGTGCTGCTGGTCGAACTTTTCTGCACGATGCAGTGGTTCAATCCGGCGGCTTGGCTGCTGAAACGCGAATTGCGCGCCATCCACGAATACGAGGCGGACGACGCCGCACTCAGCGGTGGAGCAAACGTGAAGGCCTACCAATATTCCTTGATAAAAAAAGCTGTTGGCATGAGCGGCTACTCTATTACCAACAGCTTCCATCACAGTACTTTAAAAAACCGTATTACCATGATGTCAAAGTCAAAATCTCCTCTGCAGAGAGGGCTTAGAGCCCTTTATCTGCTGCCGTTGGCGTTCTGCTTTCTCGCAGCCACCGCCCAAACGGTCACCGACTACAAAAGTAGTGAAAAAACTTCATTTTACGGAATCGACGTTCCGCACTCCGCGGTCCCTGTCGAAAAACAGACAGAGCCCGTTTTCTTCAAGATGGTGAAGGGCGATGCCGTCGCCGATACGCTCTTTCTTTACATGAGGGTTTTCGCGACGGAAGAACTCGACGGTCTCTACGCCTACGGTCCCATCTGGAAGGACGACCTGCCTGCCGTGCTGAAAGGTTCCTACCACACCGTAGTCCTCGACGCGGAAGCTTCTTGCAGGATGGGATTCGTGGATGACGTCAAGCAACGCATCCGTGAAGCCGACCTCCGCAAGATCCGGTACACCTGCCCGGATGCCGGCACCCGGGATGCGGTGCATCGCATGCTCCCTCCCACGGAAAAAAATGCGAAGATTGCCGGACAGGAAAGTGCCAGCGAAATGAGCGTCAGGAAAAATGACTACTACCTGCTGCAGATCAACAGCCGGGGAGACTTCCGGCTGGCCGGGAAAACGATTGCAGCCGATGCGCTGGAAGAAGCCGTCACGTCAATCATCCGCCAGAACGCCGCATATACGATCGGCCTGCAAACCGACCGTGCAACACCCTTCGGCAGCTTCATCGCAGCAGAGTCCGCTGTCACACGCAGCGTCAACCGATTGCGGGACACCTACGCGCAGGAACACTTCGGTATCCCCTACGACATAGACCGCCTCTCGGAAGAACAGGTAAAGGAATGCCAGAGGGCCATTCCCCTGCGTCTGAATGAGGTCTCGAACGGCGTAGTCAAGACACGCTGATCATGCGTCCCTCGTCCAACTTCAGCCGCTGACACGCTTCCAGCCGTCAGCGGCTGAAGTTGCGGGAGGCGAAAGGAAGGGAGAGGCGCAGGGCGGTATGCCAGTATTCCCAGTTGTGGATCCCGTTGCGGACACGGAGTTCACAGGGAATGCCTTTCGCACGCATCTTGAAGTAGAAATCGACGTTGAGCCGCAGCAGATAGTCGTCGTCGCCGCAATCGACGAACCATTTGACGCCTTTGAGCGCCGCCACCGTCGCATCATCGGCTTCGTCCACGAATTTCAGGGCGGAATGGTCGCGGACCGAAACACTGGTCAGGTAGAACTTGTCTTCCCGATCCTTCGGATCCTCCGGTTCCTTCACCTGCTGATCGAGCCAGGCACTCATGGCATAGCAGCTGGAGAACATGTCCGGATGACGCTGGGCATAGACCACGCTGCCGCCGCCGCCCATCGACAGGCCGGAGATGGCGCGCATCCCCTTCGAGCCGCCGCAACGATACTTCGCTTCGAAGGCAGGCATCAGTTCGCCGAAGAAGAAATCCTCATAAGGAGTGCCCGGCACGTTGAAGTAGCCGTTCTGGACGGCATGGATGTCCGGGTCGCCGGCGCAGGGCATGATGACCACCATCTTCGCAGCTTCGCCGGTTCCGATGAGTTCGTCCAGGACCAGGTCCAGGCCGCCGGTCTCGACCCAGTTCAGGTGGGTGCCATAGAGACCGTGCAGCAGATAGAGCACGGGATAGGTCGTCGCCGCCAGCTCGCCGTAGCCGTCGGGGAGATAGACGTTGACACTGACATTTCGTCCGAGCACCTCACTGGGGAAGGACTCGGTCACGACACGGCTGCGAGCGAACAAAACGCCGGCACTCAGCAACAGGCAAATAGCAAGAATAATACGTTTCATGATTAACAAGCGGTTACGAAAATGCAAGAATGAAAGAGGTTATTTCACAGGTTATAACGATTAGTATTGAATACGAAGAATTCTGTCTTTTCGCGCAAGCCAGCATCCTGCTTGATCACGAGGATCCGATCTCCTGCAGAAAAGGCAAGCAGGTACAAGACATTCTGGAACATGACACTGCTCTTGAACAGCGTTTCTGCTTTTGCGTTGTCCACGAGCAGCAGTGTTTTATTGTCCAGAACAAACGAACGGCAATCACCTGCGGACTGTCCACCGCAGATATCCCCGATAACACCCCAGGGGCCTGTCTCGAAAGGTGTTGTAAAGGAATGGTCATCCAGATTGAGAATACTTAGGCCACCCGAAGCACCGACGAGTACTTGATTTCGCGAACGGCACACTCTGAAACTATTCAATTCAATGAACCGCACGCATACCTCGCCTGCTTCAAGGGTAACGGGAAGCTGAAAAGTACTATAGGATTCTTCCAGCGCATCGAAACAATGGATAGTTTGCGAATGGCTGACGGGAAAACCCAGAAAACGGTTGCGTGTGTAGTCCAGTTCCACACGCGATATCTGCCAATCTTTATCGCCAAAAACGTACGTAGAAGGGTCAACACCAGCCATCTGCTCACTGTCCGGGAAAGACACCTCATCCCGCTTCCGACTGTCTATAACGCGCCAGTACCGCAAACTATTGTTTTCATCTTTCGTCAGCAGCAAGCCAAAACCATTGTCGGCAAAGAGAATCTGGCAGGGTTCCCTGGATGGATCCCTGTGCGGCTTATCGCGCACCCGGATTATCTTTTTCTCACGACCGGTTTCCGCATCCAGAACAAAGATCTGCTGACCGGCACGATTGATGACATACAGAAAGCCATTGTAATAATTGTAGGCTATGCTGCTCGGCGAAAAAGGAAGATCGAACTGTTTGAGGACATTCAACGTATGCAAGTCCACCTTGTAGACTCTGTCAGGAAAAATCGTGCTAACCCACATCCAATTCTCATCTGCAGAAATCCAGGAATCTACCAAAAGTCCTTCTACTGCGCCAATTCCGTCGCAGAGTTGAAAAGAAACCGTATCCAGGCTTGAAACGCCATCCAGGTTCAGCGATTCAGCTTCGACCAGAACAGAGCCGCCCCGGCATTCCTCCCAACGGCCAAGGTTGAAAGAATAGTTTCGCATTTCATTGTCCGACGGCCTTGCTTTCCGGACTTCCCAACCGGCCTTATGCATCTGTCTGACATTCTTAACCTGCCGATTGAAACGGAGATTCAGGATGACGCCACCCTCCCCGCTCACGCCGTTCGAATCAATGGCCTCGGCCGACTCGACACGGATTGGAACGTGCAGAACCAACTTGAGTGTCAGCGTGTCATCCGGAGAAAGAACCCGAAAGCTACGCATCAGTGTATCGCCGACGAACAGGTTCTCCGGGAAATCCCAGGAATAGTGCAGATACACGTCTCCCTTTCCGTTCCGTGTTTCAATCGTCATTTCCCCCGGTTCATCTTCCACCCACCAGTCCCAATTGGATTCGAGACGGACACTGTGTCTTCCTTTTGTTTCCTTAGTCTTGAAAACAGACGACTCCGCATCATGGAGGCGAATGTAAGTAGGCTCTTTTTTCAGGACAACGGTGTATTCTGTGGTTTTGTCAGGTTCGACATGGAAGCGGAGATAGACATCGACAAACCCGTCGCAATGGATATAAAGGTCGATATCTCCCGCCAACAGGCGCTCAAGCAGGCAGTAGCCGTCAGACCCGTTCTGTATAGAAAGATTACGCCTATCCACCCCGACCATGACCCGCTGTAGCACAATACCGGACTCATCCGTAAACAGAATCCGGAGATTGCCTGTGCTGACAATAAGCTCCGATTCCGACTCTGACTCTGGCCGGTTGCAGGAAAGGATTCCCAAACAGAGCAGCAGAAGGGAGAAAGCCCAAAGGATGGAAAGTTGTTTTCGCATGCAGTTTATCCTAAATCCTTGACCAACTTGTGGATCTTGCGCATCTGGTCGGGGATGCGGATGCGCTGCGGGCACTTGGGCAGGCACGCGTTGCAGGCCACGCAGGCCGATGCGTCGGTATCTTTGGCCAGGGTCGCATAACGCTTGAGGAAGGTCTTCTTCTTCTCCTTGTAGTCCTTGTCCTTCTTGTTCTTGGGGTCCGGCAGCATCAGTTCGTCGCTGAGCGCATTGTAAACACCGAACACGCCCGGGATCTCCACGCCGCGCGGGCAGGGCATGCAATAGCGGCAGGCCGTGCAGGGGATGTGCGGGTTGGCGTTGTAGAGGCGCGCCATCTCGAGCATGTAGGCGTTGTCCTCAGCCGTCATCGGCTTGAAATGGCTGAATGTATAGACATTCTCCATCAGCTGCTGCATATTCGACATGCCGCTGAGCGTACTCATGATCGCCTTCGGCGTGGATGCGAAGGTCAGCGCGGCGGCGGCCGGCGTATATTGCGGAAAACGCTGCTGGATGCGCTTCTTCAGGCCGTCGGACACATTGGCCAGGGCGCCGCCCCGGATGGGTTCCATGATGACCACGGGGATATTCTTCTCTTCCAGCATCTTGTAGAGCGTTTCGGAATCGCAGGGCTCATTGCTCCCTTCCATCGGCATGTCTTTCCAGTCCACGTAGTTGAGCTGGATCTGAACGAACTCCCAGTCGTACGGAAGCGCGAGCAGTTCACGCAGTGCCTGGTTGGAGCCGTGGAACGAGAAGCCCAGGTGGCGGATCGTGCCTTTCTTCTTCTGTTCGAGCAGCCAGGGCATCAGGCCGTTGTCCTTGAAGCGCTTGTTGAAGTCGGCCACGTCGCCGAGCGAGTGAAGCAGGAAATAATCCACGTATGAGGTGCGCAGATTTTTGAGCGAATTGGCAAACATCGTCTTGCAGGCTTCCAGCTCGGCGTTCATGAAGTTCGACATCTTGGTCGCAATCAGATAGTCCGTCCGCTTGTGACGGCTCAGGGCCTCGCCCGTGGCGCGTTCGGAGTCGCCGTAGGCCGGTGCGGTGTCAAAATAATTGATGCCATGCGCGAGCGCATAGTCAATCATCTGGTTGATCTGCTCCTGGTCCAGCGGGGCACGGCGGCCGCCGCCTTTGCGCGGGAAGCGCATGCAGCCCATGCCAAGCAGGCTGATGCTCTCGCCGCCCAGGCTCTTCCAGGTCCGGTGGATGACCTGGTCGCCGGCAGCGGGTTCGACAAATTTCTGCTCACCCGGCAGCACGCCCGCCATCTTCAGCGGCGCTGCGACCAGGGAACTGCTGGCAGCGACACCGGCTCCCGCCAGCATCATCGCCCGTATGGCCTCTCGGCGCGTCATATTCTTCTTTTCCATAACAAGATACAAATTTAAAAAATTTCAAAATGATAAATCGCCGTCTGACTATATTTTTCGCCCGGCCGGAGCACCGTGGACGGAAAATCCGCATGGTGGGGCGAATCGGGGAAATGCTGCGTTTCGAGTACGACGCCGCAATCCGGCCGGCCGGTGTAGAGCTGCAGGCCCGGCTGGTCGGTGTAGATCTTCAGCATGATGCCGTTGGAAGGCTCGTAAAGCTCAACCGCAGGCTCGCCCGAGGCACCGCGCAGCACGAAATTGTGGTCGAACTCCGGCGTAACCGGCTTTGCCGTCCGGAAATCGAAGGGCGTGCCCTCGACCGGGGCAATCTCACCCGTCGGAATCAGCGCCGCATCGACCGGCGTATAATAATCGGCATTGATTTTCAACAGATGCGTGCTCGTGAGCCCTTCCCCGCTGCCATGGAGGTTGAACCAGGCATGCAGGGTCGGATTGAGGATGGTAGGGGCATCCGTCACGGCGGCATACTGCAGGACGAGTTCGTTTTTATCGGTCAACGTGCAGAGCACGGATATTTCCAGATTGCCCGGATAGCCTTCCTCACCGTCGGGCGAGATGCGGGTCATCAGCAAGGATTCTTCTGATAGCGGCGTGATCGTCCATTCCTGCTTGTCGAAACCCTTCGGCCCGCCGTGCAGGTGGTTTTCTCCCTCGTTGCAGGGAAGCATATAGGTAAAACCGTCCAGGTCGAAACGGCCGCCGGCGATGCGGTTGCCGTAGCGGCCCACGATGGGTTGCCGGTAATCTTTGTCCGCGGCACATTCGGCCGCATCGGCGCAGCCCCACACCACATTGCGGAGCTTCCCTTCCCGGTCCGGCACTTCGAGCGCGAGCAGGCGCCCGCCCGTCGTGCAGAACGTGGCGGTCATACCCTGGCTGTTCCGTATGGAAAAGACCTGCTCATCCGCGTTCCGGCGGCATCCCGGCAGCAAGAGGGAAAGCAGGGCCGCGGCGCAAATAATTTTGAATATCCTCATAGATTCCGTAATTTTGAAAGATATTTCCAAAGATATGAAAAAAACGGCATATTTTCTCCTGCTTTTCGGCCTGACCTGCTGTTTCAACGCCTCGGCGCAGGCCTGGCAGCCTGCGGGCGACCGCATCCGGACCCCCTGGGCCGACCAGGTGGACCCGTCCGCACCCCTGCCCGAATACCCGCGTCCGCTGATGCAGCGCGAACAATGGATGAACCTCAACGGCTTGTGGGACTACGCCGTGCTGCCCGTCGGGGAAGCCTACGGGAAAGTCGATGGTAAGATCCTCGTCCCGTTCTGCATTGAATCGAGCCTTTCCGGCGTCGGCCGGACGGTGGGCACCGATGAGCATCTCTGGTACCACCGCACCTTCACCGTGCCCGAAGCCTGGAAAGGAAAGCGCGTGCTGCTGCACTTCGGCGCTGTCGACTGGAAAGCCGACGTCTGGGTCAACGGCATCCAGGTCGGCAGTCATACCGGAGGCTACACGCCGTTCACCATCGACATAACCCAAGCCATTGCCGCTGTTTATTCGGACGATTTCCTTCACCAGCTGACCGTCCGGGTCTGGGATGGCACCGACACGGGCTTCCAGCCCCGCGGCAAGCAGGTGCGCAAGCCCAGCGGCATCTGGTACACCTCCGTCACGGGCATCTGGCAGACCGTCTGGCTGGAGCCCGTTCCCGAACAGCACATCGACAACCTGAAAATAACGCCCGACCTCGATGCCGGCTGCTTCCACGTCCTGGCCGAAGGACCGGACCAGGGTTTGATCGAATATGTTCTCTACTCCTTTGGCAAACGCATTGCCACGGCGCAGGCATTGCCCGGCGTCGAAGCCGATCTTTTCGTTCCGGATCCGCACCTGTGGACGCCCGACGATCCTTTCCTGTACGACCTGGATGTCACTGTCATCCAACCGGGAGGCAAAGGATCGGACTTCGTGCGCAGTTACTGCGCCATGCGCAAGATCGGCGTGGCCGCCGATGCGCAGGGCATCCTCCGTCTGACCCTCAACGACAAACCGCTCTTCCAATACGGCCCGCTCGACCAGGGCTGGTGGCCCGACGGTCTCTATACCGCCCCCACCGACGAAGCCCTCGCCTTCGATGTCCAGAAGACCAAAGACTGGGGCTTCAACATGATCCGCAAGCATGTCAAGGTCGAGCCGGCCCGCTGGTACTACCACTGCGACCGCCTCGGCATCCTCGTCTGGCAGGACATGCCCAGCGGCGAATGGACGGCCGGCTGGCAGATGACCCAGCTCTACGACGGCGCCGAACGCCAGCGCAGCGTCGCATCCGAGGCCAACTGGCGCAAGGAATGGAAGGAAGTCATGGACTATCTCTATTCCCAGCCCTGCATCGCCGTCTGGGTCCCCTTCAACGAAGGATGGGGCCAGTTCAAGACAAAGGAGATCGCCGACTGGACCAGGCAGTACGATCCGACCCGCCTGGTGAATTCCGCCAGCGGCGGCAACCACTTCCTCGATGCCGGCGACATCCTGGACCTCCACCATTATCCCCAGCCGGAGATGTACCTCTACGACGCCAAGCGCGTGAACGTGCTGGGTGAATACGGCGGCATCGGCCTCCCCGTGGAAGGGCATCTCTGGGCGCCCGACCGCAACTGGGGCTACATCAAGTTCGCCAGTCCCAAGGAGGTGACCGACGAATATGTCAAGTACGCACGGCAGCTGCAGGAGATGATCGCCCGCGGCTTCTCCGCCGCCGTCTATACCCAGACCACCGACGTGGAAATCGAGGTCAACGGCCTGATGACCTACGACCGTCGCTTCGACAAGGTGGACATTCCGCGCATCCATGAAATCAACCAACAAGTAATCAATACGCTACGATAATGAAACGGAAACTGACTGTCGAATACGAGGAGTTCGTCTCCAGCAAGGAACTGCCCGCAGCGGACCGCGCCCTGCTTGATGCGGCCATCGACGCCCTGAAGGGTTCGTATGCCCCTTATTCCCATTTCAATGTCGGTGCGGCCGTCCGCCTGGCCGACGGGACGGTCGTCAAAGGCGCCAACCAGGAGAATGCGGCCTTTCCGTCCGGCCTGTGCGCCGAACGGACGGCGATGTTCGCCGCCGGCGCCCAGCATCCGGGCGTGCCGTTCGAGGCAATCGCCGTGGTCTGCGCCCGCGAAGGGCAGCTGATGGCCAACCCCGGCTCGCCCTGCGGCGCCTGCCGCCAGGTGATGGCACAGTACGAAAGGGAAGCCGGAAAACCGCTCCACATCATCCTGGGCAGCGGCGCGACCATCTTCACGCTTGACGGCGTGGAGTCACTGATGCCCTTTGTATTCAATGATTTATAAAAAAGAAAAAAGGGTAAGCTTGATATATCGCACCGCTACAACCACCTACCCTTGCTGCGGTCAAGCCCTGGGGGAGTTCAGTGGGAGCTGGTCGTATATGACTTACCCCGGCACAAAGGTAAACATTTTTTTGACTAAATGAACAAAAATTCCCGGATCTGTATCGGACTCTCCGGCGGCGTGGATTCCAGCGTGGCCGCTTTGCTGCTGAAAGAGCAGGGCTGCGACTTGTTCGCCCTATTCATGCAGAACTGGCACGATACCACCGGCACCCTGCACGGGGAATGTGAATGGGAGGAAGACCGGGCGGTCGCCGAGATGGTGGCGCGCAAGATCGGCATCCCCTTCCATTTCGTGGACTTGAGCGAAGTTTACCGCCAGCGGGTCGTGGACTATATGTTCAGCGAATACGAGAAGGGACGCACCCCCAATCCCGACGTGCTCTGCAACCGGGAGATCAAGTTCGACGCCTTCTGGGAAGCCGCCAAGGCGCTGGGGGCGGACTATGTGGCCACGGGGCACTACTGCCGCAAGGACAACTTCACCGATGCGGAAGGCCGGACCGTGTACCGCATCCTGGCGGGCAGCGACCCGAACAAGGACCAGAGCTACTTCCTCTGCCAGCTGTCGCAGGAGCAGCTCGCCACGGCTCTCTTCCCGATCGGGGACATCACCAAGCCCGAAGTGCGGCGCATCGCCCGCGAAGCCGGACTCCCCAGCGCGGAAAAGAAAGACAGCCAGGGCATCTGTTTCGTGGGGAAGGTGGACCTTCCCGTCTTCCTGCAGCAGAAGATCAAGCCGAAGGAAGGTGACATCGTGGAGATTCCCCGCAGTTTCTACGAAGGCCGCCCCGCAGCGGAAACGCTGGAGGAAATGGCCGAACCCATCCGCTACCGTCGCCAGGACGGCAAGGTGATCGGCCGGCACATCGGCGCCCAATACTATACCATCGGACAGCGGAAGGGGCTGGGCATCGGCGGACACGCCGAGTCCTGTTTCCTGATCGCCAACGACATGGAAAACAACCTGATCTTCGTGGGCGAAGGCAAGGACCACCCCGGCCTCTACCGGAAAGCCCTGCACATCCGTCCCGAAGAGATCCACTGGATCCGTCCGGACCTCGCGCTCGCCGACGGAACGCAGCAACGTTACCAGCTGCGCATCCGCTACCGGCAGCCGCTCCAGGGGGCCGTCCTCCACAAGCGGCCCGACGGGCTTTACATCGTATTTGACCAGCCGCAGCGGGGCATCACCCCGGGCCAGTTCGCCGTCTGGTATGCAGACGACGGCGAGATGGTGGGCAGCGGTGTGATTGACCAATGAGTATCTAATTTTATTTGAGATGAAAAGAATCTTCTCCCGCGCAGTAACGGTCCTGATGGTCCTCCTGGCCGTCAGTGCCTGCCGGTCCACCCACAACCTGGGCACGTACGCGAAAAAGAACGACAAGGCGGAACTGACGCAATTCGCTTTCCCGGCCGGAAAGAACAAAGGCATCGGAACGACGGCGACGGCCATCGTCGCCAACGGGGTCCATTACATCACCGTCCCGGAAGGGACCGGCCTCAGGAAACTCGTGCCGGAGATCACCGCCTCGGAGGGCGCGACCGTTTTCATCGACGGAGCCCCCTACAAGGCAGGGGCCGCCTATGACTTCTCCGGAGACGTACAGCGCGTGAAAATCGTGTCCGAAGACGGGGGCAAGACCGGGGAATACCGCATCTGCGTCAAGACCGGCGACAGCACCATCGACCGGCGGGTCTATCAGTTCATGCGCGATTTCTCGATCCCGGGCGTTTCGCTCTCCATCATGAAGGGGACGCAGGTCGTGTATTCGAGCGGCTACGGCTTCGCCGTGGCCGAGACCGAAACCCGCTGCACGCCCGACCATCTGTTCCGGATGGCCAGCATCTCGAAACAGTTCTGCACCCTGTGCATCATGCAGCTCAAGGAAGAGGGGCGGCTTCAGCTCGACCAGCAGGTCTTCGGCCGGAACGGCATCCTCAAGGGCCTCTACCACAACATCACGCCCTACCACGAAGGCATCACGGTCCGGCACCTGCTGAGCCACAGCAGCGGCATCTGCAAGGGCCTGGACGATCCGGCGTTCAACAATGACTTCCGCTTCTACAGCGGGACGCGGAATCCGGTCCCGACCGACACGCTGATCCAGCGCACCCTCGACGCCCGTCAGCAGCCCTACAGCGACGGCACGGTGACCTGGAGCCCCGGTTCGGCCTACAATTACAGCAACGTCGGCTACTGCGTCCTCCACCGCATTGTGGAAGTGGTCAGCGGCAAGGACTACGAGCGCTTCCTCAAGGAAGACGTCCTGTCCCGGATGGGCATCACCGACACGCATATCGGCGGATACAAGGAAGAGCGCCGTCCGAACGAGTGCGTGTTCTACTCGCAGGGCAGCGCAAACGGCTATTCCAACCCGCTGCGCGAACTGGCCGGGGCGGCCGGCATCATCACGTCCTCCAACCAGCTGATGAAGGTCCTCACCTACATCGACGGCGACGACACGGTTCCCGACATCTTCAGCCGCGAGACCCTGCAGGAAATGTACACGGCCTACCGCTTCACGGCCCCGGGCAAGTACGGGGAAGAATACCATACCTACGGGCTCGGCTGGCGCGTGAACCACGCCAGACGCTTCCCGGGTGCACACTATCACGGCGGAGACATCGCCGGTACGGCGACCGTCTGGGCGGGCGGCACCGACAGCGGGATGAGCGGCGCGCTCATCTGCAATTCCCGTTCGTACATCCGCAACGAAACGGGTGACATCGACGACAATACGTACAGCATCCTCGATGATGCCATGAAGTATTTCCAATAGGATGGATACGCGGCTGGGCATCGTAGGCGGAGGACCCGCCGGGATGATGGCGGCCATCCGGGCCGCCGGCATCCTCGGCGACGGCTCGCGCGTGGTGCTCTTCGACAAGAACGAGCGCCTGGGCCGGAAAATCTACCTCACGGGCAAGGGCCGCTGCAACCTGACCAACCGGCGCGACTGGGAGGAATTCTCGACGCACATCCATCCCAACCAGGGTTTCCTGAAACAGGCCTTCCGGGCCTTCTCGAACGAAGAGCTCATCCGCTTCTTCGAGGAAGAACTGGGCGTGCCGACCGTCACGCTGCAGGGTCAGCGGGTCTTCCCCGCCTCGCTGGTGGCAGGCGATGTAGCCCGCGCGCTCGAGCGGCGGGTCTGGGACCTGGGTGTGGACATCCGCTACCGGACAAGCATCGGCAGCCTCGCCGACCTGGCCGGCTTTGGCGCCGTGATCGTGGCCACCGGCGGCCGCTCCTACCCGGTGACCGGTTCGACCGGAGACGGCTACGACCTCGCGGCGGAAGCGGGCCACAGCATCACCCCGACCTTCCCCAGCGAAACGGCGCTGCTTCCCCGGGGCTACGATCCGGCACTCATCGGCCAGACGCTCAAGAATGTCGGCCTCCAGCTGCTGGTGGACGGCACTTGTGTCCAAAGCGAACAGGGAGAATTCAGCTTCACGGAAGACGGGCTGGAAAGCGGCATCGCCTACAAGCTCAGCCGCCGGGCCGTCTGGGCCCTGACCAACGGCCAGCACGTCGAAATCGTCCTCGACCTGAAACCCGCCCTTTCCGAAGAACAACTGTCCGCCCGCATCAAACGGATGGAAGCGGCGGACGAGGGAAGGCCTGGTGGAGCGGCAGGTTCTTTCGGGCCGGAGCGCCCTCGCTCGGCCCGAAAAGGTTCTGCCGCGCGATGGAGTCCGCTTGGGCTATCCGCTGCAAAAATGTTGGAAGCCTGCTCATTATTACCCAGCGTCCTCATCGGTCCGTTCTTACGTTCCCAAACGGACCTTACGGTCGAAAAGCTCCCGAAGGCACTGAAAGCCTGGCGTTTCCGGATTGAAGACTACAAGGGGTTTGACCGGGCCGTCGTAACGGCCGGAGGGGTCAGCCTCAAGGAAATCGTCCCCAAGACGATGGCCTCGCGGCTCCGCCCGGGCCTGTATTTCTGCGGCGAAGTGCTGGATCTCGACGGCGATACCGGCGGCTACAACCTGCAGATCGCCTTTTCAACCGGTGCCCTCGCCGGTACCAATGCTGCATATTTTTTATTATCTTCGCAAAATTAGAACAGAATACCCCGATATGAAAAAGATGCATTTAAGATTCTGGTGCCTGCTGGCCGTCCTCTTCTCCCTTGCATCCTGCGACGAGACCAAACCCGTCGATCCCGAACCGGAGAAAAGCGACAAAGCAGCGATGCTGAAACTCAGTTTCAATACCTCCGACAATCCCGGCATGGCTTCGAATTCGACCGGTGTGACCGCCAACGGCTATTACTGCATTTCCATCACGGAAGGCCTGGACCGCGCCAAACTGGTCCCGGACCTGCAGGTTTCCGACAAGGCAAGCGCCTTTATCGACGGCAAGCCCTATACCCCCGGCCAGGCCTACGACTTTTCCGGCAACATCCAGACCGTGAAAGTCGTTTCGGAATCGGGCAACAAGACCAACACCTATAATATCCTGGTCAAATACGGCATCCCGTACATCGACAACAAGGTCTATCAGTTCATGAACGACTTCAGCGTACCGGGCGTTTCGATCTCCATCATGAAGGGGACGAAAGTGATGTATTCCAGCGGTTTCGGATTCGCCAACTCGGTTGCGCAGACCCGCGTTACGCCCGACCACCTGTTCCGGATGGCCAGCATTTCCAAACAATTCTGCACCATGTGCATCATGACCCTCAAGGAGCAGGGCAAACTCAAGCTGGACGACAAGGTCTTCGGTCCCGGCGGCATCCTTGACGGGAAGTTCACCAACCTGGCACCCTTCCACGAAGCGATCACGGTGCGGCACCTGCTCAGCCACAGCAGCGGCATCTGCAACGGACTGGGCGACCCCGCCTTCTCCAACTCCTACCGGCTCTTCAGCAACGGGGACCCCGTCCCCACCGACACGCTCATCCAGCGCACGATCAACAACCGGCAGACGCCCTATACTTCCAGCGGTACCACCTATTACCCGGGCGCTGCCTACAGCTACAGCAACGTGGGATTCTGCGTCCTGCACCGCATCATCGAAGTGCTCAGCGGCAAGGACTATGAGAAATTCCTGAAAGAAGACGTGCTCGCGAAAATGGGCATCACCGACACGCACATCGGCGGCTACCAGAACGAGCGGCGCGACAACGAATGCATCTACTATTCCCAGGGCGGCGGCGACGGTTACAAGAACCCGTTGCGCGAACTGGCCGGGGCAGCCGGCATCATCACCTCGACCAACCAGATGATGAAGATCCTCACCTACATGGACGGCGATGACAGCGTGCCCGACATTTTCACGCCCGAGACCCTGGCTGATATGTACACGCCGACCAAATACGAAGCCTCGACCTACAACCGCTACGGCCTGGGCTGGCGGATGAATCACAGCTATCTCTTCCCGGGTTCGCACTACCATGGCGGCAACATCGCCGGCACGGCGACCCTCTGGGTCGGAAACACCAACCAGCACATGAGCGGCGCCTTCGTATGCAATTCCCGGGCTTACAACAGCAACGCCACCGGCGACATCGACGACAACCTGTACGTCCTGCTCGACGAATTCCTGAACTACTTCAATTATTGATGATTCCACGGCTGGCGATCGTGGGCGCGCTGCTGCTCGCCTGCTTCTGCCCCGCATCCGGGCAGAAACTCACGCGCGCCCAGTACATTGCGCAGTATGCGGCCGTTGCCGTCGAGGAAATGAAAGCCACCGGCATCCCGGCCAGCATCACGCTGGCCCAGGGCTGCCTCGAATCCGGCAACGGCAACAGCACCCTCGCCCGCGAAGCCAACAACCACTTCGGAATCAAGTGCCACAAGAACTGGAAAGGCAAAACCATCCGCCACGATGACGACGAGAAGGCGGAATGCTTCCGCAAATACGACTCCGCCTACGAATCCTACCGCGACCACAGCGATTTCCTGCGCTACCGCGACCGCTATGCCTTCCTCTTCAATCTCGAACCCACCGACTACAAAGGCTGGGCGTACGGCCTGCAGAAGGCCGGTTACGCGACGGCCCAGACCTATGCGGCCAGCCTGATCCGCATCATCGAGGAGAACCAGCTCCAGCGCTACGACATCCTCGACGCTATTGCGCGGGAAGAACTGCCCCCCACCCCGATGGAAGCGGAAGTCAGTACGAAGTTCAAGCCCCTGCCCGGGCATAAGCTCTATACGGCCTCCCTCCTGCGGGAGATCCGGACCACCAACGGCGTCGCCTACATCGTCGCGACGGAAGGCGACACGTGGCGCCAGCTGGCCAGAGAGTATAATCTTTTCCGGCGCGAAATCCTCCGCTTCAACGACCTGCGCCGCGAAGCCCCGCTCCACGCGGGCGAGATCGTCTATCTGGAAGCCAAGAAAAAAGAAAGCGCCCGCCACCTGGACAAACACGTGGTGGAAGAAGGCGAGACCATGCGCGGCCTGGCGCAGCGCTACGCCGTGAAAATGCAGAAACTCTATCAGTACAACGATATGGCGCCGGGCAGTGAACCCGAACCCGGCACCATCCTCAACCTCCGAAAACCCCGATGAAAAAGAAATCCCGTATCCTGCTGTTTGTCCTGCTCGCCCTCGCCGTCATCGGCGCCGGCGCCGCGTACCTGTTCTACCAGACGTTCTATCAGCCCAACGTCGCCGCCGTCGAAAAGCCGCAGGACATCCGCATCTACCGCAATTTCGACAGCGCCCAGATGCTCGAGGCCGTGCTCCAGAGCAGGATGATCGACAACGAAAAGACCTTCCTCCGCGCCGCCAAAGCGATGAAGTTGCAGGAGCATTTCCGCCCCGGCCTCTACCGCTTCAAGAAGGGCATGGGCAACAAAGCCCTGGTCCGCAGCCTGCAGAAAGGCTGGCAGCAGCCGGTCCGCCTGACCATTCCGGGGTATTTCCGCAGCCTGGACCGTTTTGCCGACTTCCTGGACGAGCAGTTGGAAGCCAGCCGCGAAGCCTTTGCCGCCACGCTCGCCGACAGCAGCCTTGCGGCCCGCTACGGATTCAGTCCGGAAAGTTTCATCGGGATGTTCATCCCCAACACCTATGAAGTCTGGTGGACCGTCACCCCGGAAGACCTTGTGGAACGGATGCACCAGGAATACGAGAAATTCTGGACTGCAGAGCGCGACGCCAAGGCCCTGGCCATCGGGCTTACGCGGCAGGAAGTCAGCACTCTGGCCTCCATCGTCATCGAAGAAAGCAAATACGAGCCGGAACTGCCCCGCATTGCCGGTGTCTATATGAACCGTTTGCAGAAAGACATGCTGCTGCAGGCCGACCCGACGGTCCTCTACGCCGTGGGAGACCCGTCGATCAAGCGCGTCCTCAACCGGCATCTGGAGACGGATTCCCCCTACAACACCTACAAATACGCCGGACTGCCTCCGGGACCCATCACGATGCCGCCCGTGGCCGCCATCGACGCCGTCCTGAACTACGAAAGGCACGACTACCTGTATTTCTGTGCCAAGGACTCCTTCGACGGCCAGCACGCATTTGCCAAGACCCTGTCGGCCCACAATGAAAATGCCCGCCGTTACCAGCAGGCACTTTCCCGTCAGATGAAGGCAGCCGTCACGGCACCATAGAAAAGTCGTCTTTCCAGTTCTTGATGATTTCGACCGCCCGGTCCAGATCGGGGTACTCCTCGCGGTTGATGATCTGCCAATAGCCCGTCATGCCCAGCGGCGCACGGGCCAGCAGGGCTTTGAGCCGGGTCCGGAGCACAGGTTCACAGACGGACAGTTCACCGGCTTCCGGCCGGATCTCACGCGCCGCACAGAAGTCCAGCAAGCCGTCAAAGGCATCCTGCTCCAGGGCTGCATAGCGTTTGAGGAAGCCGTCCAGGTCATCGGCCTGCAGGGCATCCCGGTGCTTGTCCACATAATCGTAGGCATATTCCGTCAAGGTACCGCTGCCGATGACCCGCAGCAGGAAGCGGTTGTAGCCGGTCGTATCGTAAGGGATGAAGACGTCCGGCAGGATACCGCCGCCACCATAAACTGTCCGGCCCAATCGAAGCGTACGGAACTGCAGGGAGTCCGGCAGGGCGATGCTGTCGCGGCTGAACGACTCGCCGTGTTCGTAGCGCAAGCGGGCCTGGCGGAAATACGCATCCCGCTGTCCTCGCTCATAGGGCGACTGCACCACGCGCCCGCACGGGGTATGATAGCGTGCTACGGTCAGACGCATCTGGGACCCGTCCTGCAAGTCATATTGCTGCTGCACAAGCCCTTTCCCGAAGGTCCTGCGTCCCACGATCACGGCGCGGTCCCAGTCCTGCAGGGCACCGGCCAGGATCTCGCTGGCACTGGCGCTGTTTTCGTCCACCAGGATCACCAGCGCCCCTTCTTTGTAGAAACCGCGTCCCGTGGCCCGGTCCACCTCCTCGATGTAATTGCCTTCCGTCCGCACGATGGCCTGCCCCTGTTCCAGGAACATATCGGCCAGGGTGGCCGCCACGTGCATGAAGCCGCCGCCATTGCCCCGCAGGTCGATGATGATCCCGCGCGGGCGCTGTTTGGCATGGGCCCGGAGCGCGTCGATGAACTCGCTGGCGGAGTTCTGGGCAAAACGGCTGAGTTTGATATAGACGATGCCGGGTTCGACCTCGTAGGCAGCATCGATGCTCTCGATCGGAATCTTGTCGCGGCGCAGGCTGAACGGCAGTTCCCGGCCGCCGCGCAGGACCGTGACATCGACCCGGGTTCCTTTCGGCCCGCGCAGGCGTTCACGGACGCCGTCGGCCGTCACGCCGACACCGGCGACCGTTTCGCCGTCGATGGTCAGCAGCTTGTCGCCGGCCTGCATGCCGACCGCCTCGGCCGGACCGCCGGCGATGACGCCCTGGATGGTTATGGTGTCGGCGATGAGCGCATATTCGATGCCCACGCCTTCGAAGGAACCGTCCAGCGGCTCATTGAGGGCCTCCACCCGCTCGCGGGGAATATAGGTCGAATGCGGATCGAGCTGCGACATCATGCCGTCCAGCATCTTATCGACCAGCGCGTCCATATCGAGCGTATCCACATAGCGGTTTTCCAGAAAATACAGGGCGCGGGCCACTTTGTCCGCGTTGCGGCGGACTGCCCACGAATCCTGGGCGTGCACCGGCAGGCACAGGCAGGCGAGCAGCAGGACAGGGATCAGACGTTTCATACTTCGAATACTTTTCCTTCCTCGGCCAGATACGATTCGGGAAAGACCTCACGGGCCTGCGAAAGCAGGACACTGAGATCCTGGTAGCGGGAAGAAAAATGGCCGAGGACCAGTTTCTTCGCGCCGGCAGCCGCTGCGACAGCGGCCGCCTCCCGTGCCGTGGAATGAAACATTTTATGTGCCAGATCGACGTGTTCGTCGGCAAAAGTAGCCTCGTGATAGATCAGGTCGGTCCCTTTGAGCCAGTCCGCTTCCTCGGGGAAGACCATCGTGTCGGAACAGTATGCGGCCGACTGGCCGGTCTTGAGCCAGACGATCCGGTAGCCGAAGCAGTCGATGCGGTGCCGGAGCGGGAACGCCCAGACTTCGCAGTTCCGCAGCTCGATGATCCGCTGCGGCTCCTTCATCGTCAGGGGAACGTGGTGGATCTCATATTTGACACCCTCGCCGAAATGGGCCATGAAGAAGCGGAGCACCGACCCGAAATCGCGGGGCGCATAGATATAAAGAGGTGCCGTCCGTCCGTCGAGGGCCATCGTGGACAGCATCCCGAAAATCCCGAACACGTGGTCGCCGTGCAGATGGGATATCAGGATGTTGTCCAGACGCGCCTTCGAAATACGATAGCGCTTGAGCTGCACCTGGGCATTCTCGCCGCAGTCAACCAAAAACAAGCGCCCGTGTAAATTGAATACGTGGGCGCTTTGATGTTGGTCAACCATCGGGCGGGCGGATGCCGTTCCGAGGGTTGTCAGGGTGAAGTTCACTACTTGCCGGCTTTTTCTTCCGCTTCGAGGCGGCTCTTGAGGTCGGCCAGGGAGGAGATGTCACCGAGGGTGGTCTTCTCCAGGTTGTCCTTCAGCTTGCGGACGACCTTCTGGGTGGAGTTGGCCTCGGAATCTTTCTCGCGGGCTTCCTTGCGGGCTTCTTCGCGTTTCGTCTCTTCGTAGGTACGGGTATGCGAGAGGGTGATCTTCTTGCTGCCCTTGTTGAACTCAGTCACCTTGAACGGGAGTTTCTCACCTTCCTTGGCGGTGGTACCGTCTTCCTTGACCAGGTTGCGGTTCGAGCAGAAACCGGTCACGCCTTCGGCGAGGGTCACGGTAGCGCCCTTCTCACCCATCGCGGTGATGGTGCCTTCGTGGACGGAGCCCACGGAGTAGGTGTTCTCATATTCGTTCCAGGGATTCTCCTCGAGCTGCTTGTGGCCGAGGCTCAGACGGCGGTTCTCCTGGTCGACTTCGAGGACCACGACCTCGAGCGGCTCACCGATGGAGGTGAACTCGGACGGGTGTTTGATCTTCTTGGTCCAGCTCAGGTCGCTGATGTGCACCAGGCCGTCCACACCTTCTTCCAGTTCCACGAACACACCGAAGTTGGTGAAGTTGCGGACCGTAGCGGTATGCTTCGAGTTGATGGGATATTTCTCGGTGATGTTTGCCCACGGATCGGGTTTGAGCTGTTTGATACCCAGGCTCATCTTGCGCTCCTCGCGGTCGAGGGTGAGGATCACGGCCTCCACTTCGTCGCCCACTTTGAGGAAATCCTGTGCGCTGCGCAGATGCAGGCTCCAGCTCATTTCGGAGACGTGGATCAGGCCTTCGACACCCGGCTGAACTTCCACGAAGGCACCGTAGTCGGCGATGACCACGACTTTGCCCTTCACCTTGTCGCCGACCTTGAGGTTCGGATCGAGCGCATCCCACGGGTGCGGGGTGAGCTGCTTGAGACCCAGGGCGATGCGTTTCTTGGTATCGTCGAAGTCGAGGATGACGACGTTGATCTTCTGGTCGAGGGAGACAACCTCTTCCGGATGGCTGATGCGGCCCCAGCTCAGGTCGGTGATGTGGATCAGACCGTCCACGCCGCCCAGGTCGACGAACACACCGTAGGAAGTGATGTTCTTGACCGTACCTTCCAGGACCTGGCCTTTCTCGAGTTTGGCGATGATGTCGGCCTTCTGGGCTTCGATCTCGGCCTCGATGAGAGCCTTGTGGGAAACGACCACGTTGCGGAATTCCTGGTTGATCTTGACGATCTTGAATTCCATGGTCTTGTTGACATACACGTCATAGTCGCGGATCGGCTTGACATCGATCTGGCTGCCGGGCAGGAAGGCCTCGATGCCGAACACGTCGACGATCATGCCGCCTTTCGTACGGCACTTGATGTAACCCTTGACGATTTCGTCTTTTTCGAAGGCTTCGTTGACACGGTCCCAGCTCTTGACGGCGCGGGCGCGCTTGTGGGAGAGGATCAGCTGGCCTTTCTTGTCTTCGGCATTCTCCACATACACTTCCACGGTGTCGCCCACGGCCAGGTCGGGATTGTAGCGGAATTCGTTGATGCTGATGACACCTTCGCTCTTGTAACCGATGTTGACGATTACTTCGCGTTTGTTGATGGCGGTAACGACGCCTTCAACAACCTCGTTCTCGTTGATGCGGCTGAGGCTGTTGCTGTAACTTTCTTCGTTGGCGGCTTTCTCCTGAGCGTCAAAGCCGTCGTTTTCAAATGCATCCCAATCGAACTTGTCGTTGTCGACGGAGGCATTGCTTCTTTTTTTGCCGGCGGGCTTTACGACCACCTGCTCTTCGATCTCTTCTGCATTCTCGACTGCAGGGTTGATGATCTCTTCAGACATAATTGGTTAATAAATAGTTGAACAATAAGTAGTTGGACTTTATTTATAAAGCCCCGCACTTTCGTACGGGGCTGCAAATATAGTCAATTTTTGGATACTACCGCCTAATTATCAGCTTTTTCAGCTTTCTTTTCAGCTTTTTTGCGGGGTTTGGCTTCCTTTACATATTTGTCCAGCCAGGCGCCGGTCTCATAGAGCATGTCGAGGGTTGTCTCGATGCCCTGGTAGCCGTGGCTCTCATACGGGAGCTGCACGTAGCGGGCCGTGCCGCCGAAATAGACCAGGGCCTGGTACAGGCGCTCCGACTGTACCGGGAACGTGCCCGTGTTGTTGTCCATCTGGCCGTGGATGAGCATCAGCGCATCCTTGATCTTGTCGGCATAGTTGAACGGCGACATCTGGTCGTACACGTCCTTGGCCTTCCAGTAATTGCGGCGTTCGCTCTGGAAGCCGAACGGCGTCAGGCTCCGGTTGTAGGCGCCGCTGCGGGCGATGCCGGCCCGGAACAACTTCGTGTGGGCCAGCAGGTTGGCCGTCATGAAACCGCCGTAGGAGTGGCCGCCCACGCCGATGCGGTCGCGGTCGCCGATTCCCAGGCTGTCGCAGACAAAGTCAACGGCGGCCTCGGCGCTCATCACCAGCTGGGAGAGGAACTGGTCGTTGGGCAGGGAGTCCTTGTCCGCGGCGACGATCGCCATCGTGAACTCGTCGAGGACGGCATAGCCCTGCGTGGCCCAGATCATTGCGGAACCGTAACCCGGTTTGGTGAACTTGTGTTTCTCCGGGCGGGCTTTCTCAGCCTCGGCGAAGCAGCGGAATTCGTAGGGATAGGTCCACATGAAAACGGGCAGGCGGCCGTCGCGTTCCTTGTCGTAACCGGCCGGCAGATAGAGATGGGCAAAGCACTTGAGCCCGTCTTTGCGGGTATAGGTCACATACTGGTCGGTCACTTCCTGGGCAAACTGCGGCACGGGATTCACGATGTGGGTGATCTGGCGCTCTTTCTTCTTGTTGCGAAGGTCGAAGGCCCAGTAATCCGGCACCACGCCGAAGGCCTGGCGCTGGCCCACGAATTTGATCTGCTTGGGATTGTAGTCGGTAATGAACGAAAGGGTTTCCTTGCAGTCATCCGAGGATTTCCACACCTGCGTCATTTTCGCATCCTTGAGCGTGAGCCGGTCGAGGAACGCCTGGCGGAAGCCTTCGGCATTCGGGCGGTCATTGCCCGTCAGGTAGATGTAGGAATGTTTGGCGTCCGTCCAGAGGACATTGCGGCCATACTGGTTGCGGGCGGTATAGGGACGGCCGTACACCGGGAAATCGCCGAGCGTATCGACCTCCGTGGTCTGCGTGAAGAGGACTTTCCGGACGGCATTCGTGTCGCAGGGCACGAAGCACACAGTCCGGCGGAACTTCTGCTTGCTGGACGATTCCTCGTAAAGCGCGAGTTTGTCGTCGCCCCAGGTGATGCGGCCAAGCCGGTACTCAGGATTGAGCACCAATTGTTTGTCGTTTTCGAAGTCGAACGGGGCACCGCACTGGAACACCTTGTCGGTAAAGGTCTTTTCGGGGCGGTCTTTCTCTTTGGCGGTATCCTTGTCGGCGGCATTGTCATCGGGACGGGGGCCCATCGGGCCCATCGGGCCGGCGGCATTGTCCGACTCGGTCCAATAGAGGGTCGCCGGCATGTCGGGACGCCAGGAGAAGCCCGACGGCTTGGGTTTCTGCGGCTCTTTCTTCTTGTCCTTCGGGGCGTCCGGATCCGGTTTGGGCTCCTTCACCGTGCCGTCGCGGAGCATCCGGACCATCGAACCGTCGGCCAGGTCCATGATGAACTGCTTGCTCGGGAACGAACTATGCGACTGGACGTATGAATAAGGATGGTGCTCCGTCACGACCATCGCGTACGAAGCATCCGGCGAAAGATCGATGGAACGGTAGATCGCAGGCGCGCCGATCGTCCGGACGCCTTCCGGGCCCCAGACTGCGAGCTGGCTGGTGCAGACATAGTCGTAGAGCTCCTCGTCGGCCGGGCTGCCGAGCAGGTCCTGATAGGTCCGGATCGACTTCTTTTCGCCCAGGACTTCCTGTACGACGGAAGACTTGGCGACAGTCGGAGCCGGTGCCTGGCAATGGCTGTCGGGTACGCGTTTGAAGAGGATGTGCTCGTCGTCGAGGAACCAGATGGTGCCGCCGTAGCCGCCGAATACCGTATTCACGCGGTCGGAAGTCAGGCGTTCTGCCTGGGCCTTGGCGACATCAGCCCGCCAAAGTTCCACATGGTCCGGGTATGTCAATGTGAAGGCCACGTAGCGGCCGCTCGGCGACCAGGTCAGGAACTTGATACGCGGGTTGGCCGGCAGGCCTTCGACCGGGCGGATGGCGCCGGTAGCCACATCGAGCAGGTCCAGCCGGTCGAACCAGTTCTCGCGGGTCTCGCTGAAGTTGCGGGGATCCACACGGATTCCGCCGATACGGGCCTCGCTTGCCGCAAGTTCCGCAATCGGCACGTGCCGGTTGGTGCGATAAGCCATCACGGCTTTCGAATGGTCGGGAGAAAAATTCGTGGAAGGGAGCGGACTGGCCATCGTCAGGCGCTCGATTTCCGCGGCCGGATGACGGAAACCGTCAGCAAAAGCCGAAACGCCGCCAATCAGCAGAAGGGCAGCGGTCAAAGCGAAAATACGTTTCATATCGGGTTGGGTTTTATGCTACAAATGTAGGAAATAATCGCGTTCCGCCGCTATGTCGGGGATCGCAATTTCGTAGGTTTTTCCCTTGGCTGCCGTAAGTTTCGTGTCGCGGAGCCAGGGATTCGCCCGGCGAAGCTGGGCGTAGGAGATGCCATAGCGTCCGGCGAACTCCGCCAGGTCCTCGATCGATTCGCTTACCTTGACGACCTGCTTGGGCGGAATGTAGGGATACAGGTCGCGTTCATCCAGTTCGAAGCCGAAGAGCGCAGGATCCTCGAACATCATTTTGGCCACCAGGATGCGGAACATATAGCGGGAGGTCTCCTCCACCAGCTGCAGGTCCATCGCCTTGGGCTGGCGCTGCACTTCCCGGCGGCGCGTGATCCCGTTGATGCCGCCGTTGAAGCTGGCGGCGACCGTCATCCAGTCGCCGAAGCGGGCGTAAGCCTTTTTCAGATACTTGCAGGCCGCCACCGTCTCCTTCTGAAGATGGTAGCGCTCATCCACCGTCGGCGTCACTTCCAGGCCGTATTCCTTCCCCACCTCGCGCATGAACTGCCAGAGTCCTGCCGCCCCGGATACCGAAACGGCCGTCTCGCTGAGGTTGCTCTCGATGGCCATCAGGTATTTCAGGTCGTCAGGCACCCCGTTCTCGGCCAGCAGCGGTTCAATCTGCGGGAAAATCCGCGCGGAGCGCTTGAGCATCAGCAGCGAATTGGTATGGCTGTAGGTGAAGGCGATCAGTTCGCGGTCCATCCGCTCGCGCAGATCGACCCGGTCGAAACGGATGGTATCGCCGGCGAAAACCATCATGTCGGGCACCTGCGGGATCCGGGCGGGTTCGCGGACGATGGTCCGCTCGACAATGACGACGGAATCTCCGGTGGATACGTTCACAGGCACCGTCCCGGACTTCGCCATGCAGACGGCAGGACGGGTCTCCCAAAACAGATAGCCCACCGCCGAGAAAAGCAGCAGGAAGAGAAGAAGGGAAACAGTACGTTTCATTATTTATTGTCGTAAACTTCGAATTTCGAGTTTTTCGAGATGAATTCCGGCACGATCTCTTTCATCCGCTTGACCATTTCCGGAATACGGACCTCCCGGGAGAGGACTTCCAGTTCGTCGCTGAAATGGCAGGCTTCCTGGTAGCCATATTGGCGGACGTGGGCGACGCGGATGCGGTCGTGGGAGGTCGGATCGGTTTTTTCCTTGTCGGAAAGGACTTCCTCGTAAAGTTTCTCGCCCGGCCTCAGACCGGAATAGACGATCTTGATATCCTTGTCCGGCTCGAAACCGGCCAGTTCGATCATCCGGCGGGCCAGGTCGGCAATCTTGACGGGCTTGCCCATGTCGAAGACATAGATTTCCTTGCCGACCGACATCGTAGCGGCTTCCAGCACCAGACGACAAGCCTCGGGGATCGTCATGAAATAGCGGGTGATCTCCGGATGGGTGACCGTCACGGGGCCGCCGTTTTCAATCTGCTCACGGAAGCGGGGAATGACAGACCCGTTGGAGCCCAGTACGTTGCCGAAGCGCGTGGTGACGAACTTCGTCTTTTCATTGCTGATGGACTGGACGTAGATTTCCGCCAGACGTTTGGTGCAGCCCATGATGTTGGTCGGGTTGACGGCCTTGTCGGTGGAGATCATCACCATCATTTCCGCGCCGTACTCGATGCTCTTGTCGGCCACATGGCGGGAACCCACCAGATTGACCAGCACCGCCTCGCAGGGATTGTCCTCCATCAGGGGCACGTGTTTGTAGGCGGCCGCATGGAAGACCACCTGCGGATGCCAAGTGCGGAAAACATAATCGAGACGAGGAAGCTGCCGTACGTCACCGATCACCGGCACGAAATGCAGTTCGGGGAACTTGTCCTCCAACTCCAGCCGGAGGTTGTGCATCGGCGTCTCGGCATTGTCGAACAGCACGAGTTTCTTCACGCCGAAGCGCGCCAGCTGGCGGCAGAGCTCCGAGCCGATGGAGCCAGCCGCACCGGTCACGAGCACGACCTTTCCGGAAAACCGTTCCCGGATCTTGTCCATCGAGATCGAGATCTCTTCGCGGCCCAGCAGGTCTTCGACTTTCACGTTGCGCACGCCCTGGGTGGCCACGTTCGAGTATTCGTCAATCGACGGGGCGATCAGCAGGCGGAGCTTGTTATCCGTCGCATAGCTCACGAGATGATGCACCTCACCCCGGATGTCCTCCTCCCGGGCGAAGATAATGCCGCCGATGCCGTGTTTCTTGACGACCCGGTCGAAATCTCCCGCCGAGGTGAAGGAATAGACGGGAAGGTTATGGTTTGTCAGATTCTCTTCCGAAGGGATATCTGTCAGGTAGCCGACCACCTCATAGTGCCGGGAACTGCGCAGCCGCGTCTGGAGCGCGATGGATTTTTCGCCGGTACCGAAGACCAGCACACGCAGCGTGTCAGCTTTGCGGTTGCGGAAGCGCCGCTGCAGTTCCTCATACACGCGGACCATGGCCACGCGGAACAGAATCAGCAGGAAGATGCAGAGGATGCCGTAGGACAGGAGGATGAACCAGGTCTTCGGATGCCAGAGGCCGCTGAAGATCAGGACGAGCGCGTCCAGCATCATGGCACAGGCGACGGCCAGCACGAAACGGAAGATATCGGCCAGCGATGAATGGCGGATGATAATCCGGTAACTGCGGAACGCCCAGAACATCAGGGCCGAGGAAGCCGTGGTCGTAAGCAGCCAGACCCAAACGAAGCGGTTCCAGTAAACCATCGAAGATGAGATACTGGGGCCGGAAGCGACATAGTGGACACCGAATATGACCAGCAGGGCCGAAACGAAGGATATCAGCACGTCCAGCGCCAGGATGAGCCCGGAACTCACATAGCGCGAGAAGACCTTGTCAAACAACTTGTGTATCCCATTATTCATAAATAGTTATCGATTAGTACCAAAAAAAACGCTTAAAAAAGTGTAAAAGTCCTTGCAAATTTAATAATAATAATTGACATATCCCCACACAGAACAGACGATTTTTTTTAAAATTGTATTAAATTTGCAGTCCCAAACCCTATCAGACGATGGCAGAAAACACTTTACTCGAAAAACTCGACGGAATCAAGGCGAAATACGAGAGCATCGGCACCCAGCTCGGCGACCCCGAGGTGATCGCCGACATGAAGAAATATGTCCAGCTCAACAAAGACTACAAGGAACTGGAACCGGTGGTTCAGGCCGGCGACCGCTACCGCAAACTGGTCAGCGACCTGGCCGACGCCAAGGAAATCCTCCTGAACGAGAAAGACGAGGACCTGCGTGAGATGGCCAAGGAAGAAGCCACCGCCCTTGAAGAGGAACTGCCGAAGATGGAAGAGGAAATCCGCATCCTGCTCATCCCGGCCGATCCGCAGGACAGCAAGAACGCCATCCTGGAGATCCGCGGCGGTACGGGCGGCGACGAAGCCGCCATCTTTGCCGGCGACCTGTTCCGGATGTACACCAAATACTTCGAGCGCAAGGGCTGGAAATGCGAGGTGACCAACGTCAGTGAAGGCGCCGCCGGCGGCTACAAGGAAATCGTCTGCAAGGTTTCGGGCGAGAAAGTTTACGGTACGTTGAAATATGAGAGCGGCGTCCACCGTGTCCAGCGCGTCCCGCAGACGGAGACGCAGGGCCGCGTCCACACCTCGGCCGCTTCAGTGGCCGTCCTCCCGGAGGCCGACGAGTTCGACGTCGAGATCGACATGAAGGATGTGCGCAAAGACCTGTTCTGCTCCTCCGGCCCGGGTGGCCAGGGCGTGAACACCACCTACTCCGCCGTCCGCCTGACCCACATCCCTTCGGGCATCGTCGTCCAGTGCCAGGACGAGCGTTCGCAGCTCAAGAACCTCGACAAGGCCCTGGCCGAGCTCCGCACCCGCCTCTACAACCTCGAATACGAGAAATACCTCAACGACATCACCGCCAAACGCAAGACGATGGTCTCCACCGGCGACCGCTCCGCGAAGATCCGCACCTACAACTACCCGCAGTCCCGCGTCACCGACCACCGCATCGGCTACACGATGTACAACCTCCCCGTCTTCATGGACGGCGACATCCAGGAAGTCATCGACCAGCTCCAGATCGCCGAAAACGCCGAACGCCTCAAAGCCGCCGGCGAATAATCCTTACCGGGCATCTTTCCGATCATCCCGGGCTCCGTTGCTCTGGCTTTTCGTCCCGCTCGCAGAGAAATGCTCGCGTCCCGAAAAACTACCCGCAACTGCGCCCTTGCTTCATCGGTGACCGGGTACTTTTCGCTGTTCCGAACCTTATTCGTCTGCCATCCTCATAATCAGGCATTTTTGAGTATGAAATCGGGTAAAATGCACAAAAATACTATATTGGCTTTATGCATATAGACCGCTTTCTGGCTAGTCAGATCAATCACTTTTCTTAACTTTTGCCAACGGATTGGCGTCTACGGCCTGTTTCATATTGGCATCGGAAATATGGGTGTAGATCTGTGTCGTTCCCAGGTTTTCGTGACCTAAAACATCCTGGAGCGTCCGAATATCTACGCCATGATTCAGCATCAGCGTAGCGGCGGTATGGCGCAGTTTATGCGGCGAGTATTTCGGGTCCAGCCCGGCCTGCAGAACGGTCTTTCGGACCAGGTTTTCCACTGCGCGGGTCGTCAGCCTGGTCTTATTCCTGGAAACAAACAGTGCGTCGCGATGCTTAGGGTCATCCTTTGGGTCCGGACGTATCGCCAGATACTGTTCCAGCGCGCCCAAACAGGCCTCGTTCAAATAGAGCTGACGTTCCTTGTTGCCTTTGCCGAGAACGCGGATCGTATCATCGCGAATATCCTGGACGTTCAAGCCGACCAGTTCGCCGACGCGGAGACCACAGTTTAAGAATAAGGTCAAAATGCAATAGTCCCGGATCTCGTTTGGTCCGGAGACAGCCTCCAGGAGACGGAGACTTTCCGAGAGAGATAAATACCGTGGCAGTGATTTTCTGAGCTTCGGATTGCTCAGCGCCTGGGTCGGATCCGTTTCCAGTTGACGGGTATGGACCGCGAGATAATGGTAGAAGGAACGGATCGCCGCGCATTTGCGGGCTCTGGTGGAGGATTCCGCCTTGCCGGACTTTGCGCCGCCGGAGAGAAAGGTCAAAAACCCATAGATTTCAGAAAGCTGCGTCTTGGAGACGAAGTCCAGGTCCACGTCAAGAATGGGGATCTCCTGGAACGGAACCGCGGCCAGAGTCGGGTCCCGACGCTGCTTCAGATAACGGAAAAACGCGCGGAGATCAAAAAAGTATTCGTCTACTGTTTTCGCAGAGTGTGATAGTATGGATTCGTGGTATTCCAGAAACTCACG
>CADAOB010000005.1 GCA_902789445.1 uncultured Bacteroidia bacterium
TGTCAATCACTGATCAATTACTAACGACCGGTAAGGGGTTACTAACCTAAACTTAAGGTTAGTAAATGTTACCACGTACTTTATCGGAGCCTTACGGAGTAATTAATCAAGTCCGGTCATTACCGATCGGTGGTAAATGGCAAAGGACACCGGAGGCTTGAAACCAAAGGTGTCCTTATTGTTTGATATAGTCGGGCAAGTACTTGAGGGGAGACCTTTCTTTCGTTTACGCCATTTATCAAGATTAATTACATGCAATGAACGTAACGATAACGATCGCCTTCATCGTACGAGGTACGTATGGCAATCCCGTATTCGTCCGCTGCCCGGCGGGAGCCGGCCGCCACGCGCTGGCGGCCGGGATTAACGATTCATTTTTGATTTTTCCGCTGTTTTATATAACTTTGTAATTATTTCAAATTGTCCGCGCGTGCCCGAACAGACAAAATATAACGATTCAAGAAGGGTGCTGCTGCAAGACAGCATCCTTTCCGTATTGGCATCGCTGCTGTCGATTCTGCTGCTTCGCTGGCTTACGGGAGAAGTACCGGGATTCGTGACGATCGTCCTCCGATGGATCGGCTGCTCGCTCGTGGCCTCGCTGGCGGGGTATTTCGCCACGGGCTGCTACCGCTACGTGCGGCGCTATGCGACGATCCGTTCGCTGGGGCATGTCGTACTGGCCATCGTCGTGAAGGAAGCGGTCCTGGCGGTCTTGCTTCTGTTGCGTTTCGTGCCCGCGGCCTCGGCCATGATGGCGCTTTCGCTGCTGCTGGCTGATTTCCTGCTGACCTGCGTTTTCCTGCTCTACATCCGCGTCGCGGCCCGTCTCTTCTCCACGAAAGGTGACGATGAGGTCAATGCCGTGGTAGGCAAGAAGAACGTGCTGGTGGCCGGCACAGGCGAAGCGTCGCTGGCCCTGGCTGACGAGGCGGACAGCGGCGACATCTACAACGTCGTGGGGCTCCTCTCGCGAAACAGGGAGATGGAAGGGCGCGTGATCCACGACCGCATCGTTTACTGGTGCGAGAGTTTCCACGAAGTGGATTCGCTGCAGTGGCGGCTGGGCGGCATCGACGCGATCCTTTTCCCCAACGAGCCGGAAGGCGACGATTCGATCTCGGAAAGCACCATCACGGACCATCCGCAACACGACGGGATGAGCGCATTCGGACGCGTGGTGAAGCGGAGCTTCGACGCGGCCGCTTCCGCAGGGCTGCTGCTGGTTTTCTCGCCGCTGATCGGCCTATGCGCCGCAGCTGTCAAGCTCGAAGATCGCGGGAAAGTGCTCTATGACCAGGAGCGCATCGGCCTCCACGGCCGCCCGTTCCATATCTACAAATTCCGCTCGATGCGGGAAGACGCCGAAGCCGTGGACAGCCCCCAGCTCTACTCCGGCGAAGAAGACCCGCGGCTGACGCGCGTGGGCCGCTTCCTGCGGGCGCACCACCTCGACGAACTGCCCCAGCTGTGGAATGTCCTGCGGGGCGACATGTCGCTGATCGGCTACCGGCCCGAACGGGCCTACTACATCGGCCAGATCATGGAACGCAATCCGCGCTACCGCTACCTCTACCAGATCCGGCCCGGCGTGACGAGCTACGCCACGCTCTACAACGGCTACACCGACACCCTCGAGAAGATGCTCAAGCGGCTGGACCTCGACCTCTACTACCTGCGCAACCGCTCGGTCTGGTTCGATCTCAAGGTCCTCGGCCTGACCTTCCTGAGTATCGTGGTCGGACGGAAATTCTGAGAAACCGTTTTAGAAACCGCCCTCGATGAAGGATGCTGCCCCTGACGAGAAACGCTGGTTCGTGGCACGGACGAACCACGGGGCGGAACTGGGTGTCCGCAACCGGCTCGCAGCGCTGGAAGTCGAGCATTTCGTGCCGACCACCAGGACGCGGGGCTGGCGGGGCCGCACGGTCGAAAAACCCGTGATCAACTGCCTCCTGTTCATCCGTGCAACCCAGGCCGAAGCGCTGGCGCTGATCCACGAACGCGGCCTGAAAGCCGACTATCTTTTCGACTGCGCCACCCACCGCCTGATGGTGGTGCCGGACAAGGCGATGGACGACTTCCGGCGCGTCCTCGACCTCTCGACCGACGAAGGCGGCCTCATCGACCGCCCGCTGCAGCAAGGCGAAAAGGTCCGCGTGATGAAAGGGCCGCTCGAAGGCGTCGAAGGCCGCATCCTCGAACTTCAGGGCAAAAACTACGTAGTCGTCTCCCTCCTCGACTCCCTCTTCACCCGCGCCGCCATCCCCCGCGCCTGGCTCGAAATCCGCTGATTCCGCTGATTCCGCAACCCCGTCCCGACGAGCTCGACATCCACTACGGTCGCTGCGGAAGGGTCGCCGCGGCACGGTCGCCGCGGGACGGTCGCTGCGGCGGCCCCGCGGCTGCACTGCAGCTGCCCGCGGCCGCTCTGCGGCTGCTTCGCGGCTGCACCGCGGACACAGAATGCATTTTTCGCCGTCTAGACGCATTCCATGGCCATAAAACCCGCCAAATCTCGCCCACCGCGACCACAGAATGCGCCTATAATATGTTTCACACATTCTATGTCCAGTTCCCCTTCCAGTATAACCACCTTCCGGGTATATCCACCTCTCTGGTATATCCACATCCCGGGTATATCCCCATCCCTGGCAGCCCCGCCACACATCATGCCACTCTGGCACCCAAAGGCTCTGCCCTGCCCCAAAAAATCTTTCGCCTCATTTGCATAAATTGCTTTTTTGTCAGAGCTGTTTGGATTTTCATGCTTATCTTTGCACTGTTATTAAAGATCCGGTCATAACCAGATCAATGGTAGTGGTAAAGAGCACCGGATGCCATAGGCTGAAGGTGCTCTTATTGTTTGATATAGTCGGGCAAGTACTTGAGGGGAATCCTTCTTTCGTTTACACCACTACCATAACAATAACAATAATGAGCGTAAAGATAATGATTGTCTTCATCTTACGAGGTACGTATGGCAATCCCGTATTCGTCCGTGCACACTGGCGCAGGCGAAACGGCAGAAAAGTGTTCGTTCGCGGCTACTGGCGTTGTCGGTAGCGAGGCGATGCGTGCGCCTGCAGGTGGCGATACCGCCGCCACTGAAGTAGGGGCAGCACCGTGAACAAGCCATTGTGATACTGTCCGATGCCCGGCGGGGAGCCGGCCGCCCGACGAGGGCGGTCGGCTCTTTTTGACCACAACGGAATGCTGGGAAGCGTCTCGTTGCCGCCTGACACTCCGCACCCAAAAGCCTTTCCCCGCAAAAAAATCCGTTCGAAACCGCATAAATTGCTTTTTTGTCAAAGCTGTTTGGATTTTCATGCTTATCTTTGCACTGATTACATAAGAAACGCCTTTGTGCGTAAGAGTCTTGTACCAATTAAGGCATTTCAGCCCCTACTGAAATGCCTTTTCTGAAATCTACGACAAAAGCCGAAGGAGTACTTCGCCCAACCTCCTGAATCCTTTTACAAGACTCAAACTCTTATGTATGAAAAGGATTATTCACGTTGTTGTGTTTCTGTACAAAAAGTACAGATCCCCTAAACTTGTCCGGGTCAAAGCCTATAAACGTCGGCGCCGGGGCAAGATTGAAAGGGTCCGATCACACTTTCGTTGCGTTAGGGGACGCTAAGCGAGTGTAGTGAACTTTTCTTAAAGGTATATCTGTCCGACCTTCGGCTTTGGGAGCCGGCCGCCCGACGAGGGCGGTCGGCTCTTTTTGGCCGGGGACAGCGAAAGGGCGAATAGGACGACGGCGTTTCCCATCCTCAAAATGGGCGTTAAATGAGGACGGGAAGACGAAAAGCGACGGTCCATCCTCAAAAACGGCCAAAAATGAGGATGGGAGGTGCGGTAGCCGCGGCGGGGGGGGGCCAGCGGGCGGGGGCCAACGCCGGCAACCGCGGCAGCGGGCGGGGGCCAGCGGGCGGGGTCAGCTGCGGTCGAGGTCGCGGCGGAGGTCTTTTTCCTTGATGGATTCGCGCTTGTCGAATTCGCGTTTGCCGCGGGCCAGGGCGATGTTGAGTTTGGCGTAGCCGTTTTCAGCGATGAAAAGGCGGGTGGCGACGATCGTCAGGCCTTTTTCCTTGACGGCGCGGGCCAGCTTGCGGAGTTCCTTCCGGGTGAGCAGCAGTTTGCGGTCGCGCTTGGGATCCTGGCGGCTGAAAGCGGAGCCCCACCAGTATTCGGCCACGTTCATGTTCTTGACATAGAGTTCCCCGTTCACGAAATAGCACCAGCTGTCCACCAGCGAAGCCTTGCCTTCGCGGATCGACTTGATCTCCGTCCCCCACAAGACAATGCCGGCCGTGAAGGTCTCGATAAACTCGTATTCGAAACCGGCCTTCTTGTTGCGGATCTCCACCCTGGGCTTTTTCTTTTCCTTTGCCATACGCCTTGTCAGATGCAATTGCACGCTAAAACGTTGCAAAGGTAATGAAAAAATTTGGCGGGATACGATTTTTGACCTATATTTGTGATATCATTTTGATATTATTCTAATATGGAAACGAAAGAATTTGAATTCAAAGGCTTCAAAATCAGCGGCTTCATCGCCCTATTCCTGATCCTGGCCATCATCGTGGCCGACATCTTCATCTTCCGGGCTGCCGCCACGACGGCCGCCAAGCCTGAACTGCTGGTCGGCATCACCATCCCCGTGTCGTTCCTGCTCATCATTTTCCTGGCCATCGGCATGGTGAAGCTCGAGCCCAACGAGGCCCGCGCCCTGGTTTTCTTCGGCAAATACTGCGGCACCTTCCGCGAGAACGGATTCTGGTATCTCAATCCCCTTCTCTCCAAGAAGAGAGTTTCGCTGAGAGCCCGCAACTTCGACGCCGAAGCCATCAAAGTCAACGACAAGAGCGGCAACCCGATCCTCATCGGCCTGGTGCTGGTCTGGCGCGTGAAAGACGTCTATAAGAGCCTCTTCGAGATTGACTCCCAGACGATGAGCACCCAGGGCAGCCTGAGTTCCACGATGAAAGCCTTCGAGAGCTTCGTCAAGGTGCAGGCCGACGCGGCGCTCCGCCAGGTGGCCGGCAACTATAATTACGACGAAAACAGCAATCCGGGCGAAGATGACATCACCCTGCGCTCCGGGGCCGAAGAGATCAACGACGTGCTGACCGAAACCCTCAACGAGCGGCTGTCCATCGCCGGTATCGAAGCCGTGGAGGCCCGCATCAACTACCTGGCCTACGCGCCGGAAATCGCCGCCGTGATGCTCCGCCGCCAGCAGGCCGACGCCATCATCGCCGCCCGCGAAAAGATCGTGGAAGGCGCCGTATCGATGGTCAAACTGGCCCTCGACAATCTCAAGTCCGAAGGTGTGGTGGAACTCGACGAAGAACGCAAGGCCGCGATGGTGAGCAACCTGCTCGTGGTGCTCTGCGCCGAGGACAACGCCCAGCCTGTGGTCAATACCGGGACCCTGTACAAGTAAGGAATGGCCAAGGAAGGAACCAAGAGTTTCGTCTTGCGCATCGACGCAGCGACTTTCGAGGCGCTCGAGCGATGGGCCGCCGATGAGTTCCGCAGCACCAACGGTCAGCTGCAGTGGATCATCGACGATGCCCTCGCGCGGGCGGGACGCAAGCCCAAGAAGTCGTGAAAGCTACTTCGCTCCGCTCAGAATGACAGGTTTTTTTTATATTTGCGCCCGAAAGCCGTTTTGAAACGGATATAAACGGATACAAACGTTTAAACACGATATGAAACAGTTAGATTCCTACGATTTCCGCGGCAAGAAAGCCATCGTCCGCGTCGATTTCAACGTTCCTTTGAACGATCAGTTCGAGATTACCGACGACACCCGCATCCGGGCTGCCATCCCCACCCTGAAAAAAGTGCTCGCAGGCGGCGGCGCCCTGATCATCATGTCGCACCTCGGCCGGCCGAAGGGTCCCGCCGAAAAATTCTCGCTCAAACATATTATCGCCCGCGTCGAGCAGTATCTCGGCGTGCCGGTGCAGTTCGCTCCGGACTGCCAGCAGGCTGATGCCCAGGCGGCAGCCCTCAAGCCGGGCGAAGTGCTGCTGCTCGAAAACCTGCGCTTCTATGCAGAAGAGGAAGGCAAACCCCGCGGACTGGCCGAAGACGCCACCGACGAGGAAAAGAAAGCCGCCAAGGCCGCTGTCAAGGAGAGCCAGAAAGCCTTCACCAAGAAGCTGGCTTCCTATGCCGACTGCTACATCAACGACGCTTTCGGCACGGCACACCGCGCCCACGCTTCCACGGCTCTGATCGCCAAGTATTTCCCCAACGACAAGATGTTCGGCTACCTGATGGAAGGCGAGATCCGCGCCATCGACAGCGTGCTGAAGAACGCCCAGCACCCGTTCACGGCCATCATCGGCGGTTCGAAAGTCTCCTCGAAACTCGAAGTGCTCAAGAACCTGGTCACCAAGGTCGATAACCTGATCATCGGCGGCGGTATGGGTTATACCTTCATCAAGGCCGAAGGCGGCAAGATCGGCAACTCCCTGCACGAAGACGAACTGATTCCCGACGCACAGGAAATCATGGCCAAGGCCAAAGAGCTGGGCGTGAATCTCTCCCTCTCAGTCCAGACCCGCGTGGCCGACGACTTCAGCAACGAGGCCAACGTCCAGATCGTCCCCTCGCACGAGATTCCGGACGGCTGGCAGGGGATGGACGCCGGTCCGAAGTCCATCGAGAACTGGAAGAACATCATCCTCGGCTCCAAGACCATCCTCTGGAATGGTCCGGTGGGCGTGTTCGAGATGCCGGCCTTCGCGACGGGTACGCTGCAGATTGCCGAGGCGCTGGCCGAGGCGACGGCAAAGGGTGCCTACACGCTTGTCGGCGGCGGCGATTCCGTCGCAGCGGTCAACCAGATGGGCTTCGCCGACAAGGTGAGCTACGTGTCCACCGGCGGCGGCGCCATGCTGGAAGCCATCGAAGGCAAAGACCTGCCGGGCATCGCAGCCATCCGCGAAGACTGACGCTGCCGCATGGAACTGATCGTCGGTACGTACGGGCAGCGGATGCGTCTGCTCGAACTGACGCAAGCCTCCTTCGAGGTCTTGTCTTCCACCGACTTCGAAGCAGAAAATACGTCCGCTCTGGCCCTTTCGCCAGACGGACGTTTTCTCTTCGCCGTGTCGGAGAGCGGTGAGCGGTCGGGAGTCTATTCTTTCGAGATCCTCCCATCCCGCAATCCAGCCACCCCGTCGGCCGGGCGGATTGTCAAGCGATCGGAGATCCGGGACGTCTCACCCGATCCCTGCCACCTGCTCTACCTACCCGGTTATTTCAACCAGTGCGGAGATCCCGACAACGGTGCACTGCTGACGGCCGACTATTCAGGGGGCAGCGTCAGTGTCTATCCCGTGCTGCGCGGCCGCATCCAACCCCCTGTGCAAGTGGTTCATTTTGAGGGACACGGGACTGTACCGCTCCGGCAGGAAGCACCCCATATCCATCATCTGGCCCAGCACGGAAACCTGCTGCTGGCGGTGGACCTGGGTACCGATTGCATCCATGTACTGCGTCTGTTCGACAACGTTGTCCGGCCGCTCTGCGATACCCGGCTCCGCCGCGAGCCGCGGCTGGAGCGTCTCTTCGACATCCCGGCCCCGAGTGGAAGCGGGCCGCGCCACCTGGTTTTCGATCCCAGCGGAACGCACTTCTATGTCCTCACGGAGCTCAGCAACGAGCTGCTCGTCTATTCCTGCCCGGATTTCGCGACGGCAGACGACCGGCCGGTCCTGCTGCAACGGCTTCCGGCCGGAGACCGCAGCTATCCCACACAGGCCGGCGGCGACCTCCAGCTGAGCCCGGACGGCCGGCATCTCTATGCTTCGATGCGCAACGGCGGCGACGGACTGGTTATCTGCGATATCCTGCCCGACGGCTCGCTGCGGCGTTGCGGCTTCCAGCCCACCGGTGCGCACGTGCGTGATTTCATGTTCCTGCCGGACAAACCGGTCCTGCTGGCCTGCTGCAAGAACGGCCGCTGCGTCCAATTCTACCGATACCATCCGGAAGACGGAAGCTTGTCGCTCCTGCAGGAGATTCCTTTTGACGGCCCTTATTTCGGCGAACCGGTTTTCGGGCAGCCTCTCCGTTAAACGCGATCCGTATCTATCCGTTTTTATCCGTTTATAAACGTTTATGGACGAACAAGAATACCTGAGCCAATACGAACACCGCCTGCAGGACTCGCTCGTGAGTCTGTGCACGGCCTATGAGATGATGGGCGGCGTCCTTCTGGAGAACGACGACATCGAAAGCAAATTCATCGAGGCGCTGGCCCAGCCTTACCTGGCCGATGCCGTGCGGGAATACCGTGCGTATCCCGAGGCTTCCGTTGCCTGGGCAGGCTATCTGGGAATGGCGGTGGCCAAACTCTGGGATGCCGACTGGCAGGCTTATCAGGCCGTGACCTACCGCGAGCTGCAGGGCCCGCGCGGCTTCGACGATCTCGACGAACGGATCACGACGCAAGTGCTCGGCTATGCGCTTGACAGCGAACCCGCCCGGCGGATTGCCGACATGCTGTCGAACTGCGCCGTCGAGGCGCTTACGATGATCCGTCACGAACACATCGAGCCCCAAAGTCCCCGCGCCTACTACGTCTTCGCCCGGACCGTACAGGTCCTCTACCGCATCGGTGCTTCCATCGAGCTGTTTCTGCTCGGTTACAAACTCGAGCGGCTGTAAATATTTCGCCACAGGAAAGCGACCTTTCGCCACTAAATCCGTCTATTTGCCACAACGGGGGTTCCAGGCCGGCACAGCGGTGCCGGCATTCTTGTATTTTTGCAGGGATTGAATGATCAACCTTAATATCAGAACTAATATGTATCCGTTGACCAAAAAAGACGACTTCATCAAAGTTTTCGAACAGTCGATGAAGCAGTGCTGGGACAAGACCGCGCTTGTGGAGTTTCAGAATCCCGGCCTCACCTATGGCGGACTGGCCGCCAAGATTGAAAAGAATCTCATTCTCTGGAAAGCCGCCGGCCTGAAAGCCGGGGACAAAATAGCCCTCAACGCCCGCAGTTCCGCCGGTTGGGGCATCACCTATTTTTCCGCCCACGTCGGACATTATGTGGCCGTTCAGATTTTCAACGGCTTCACGCCGACCGACACCCAGGGGCTGGTGAACCATTCCGAGAGCCGGCTGCTCTACACCGAAAAAATGCTTTTCACGCGGATGGATTTCGAGGCAATGCCGGGTCTGCTGGCCGCCATCGACGCCCACACCGGGGAACTGCTTGCCAGCCGGGACGGTTTCGACAAGGTCTATGCACAGGCGGAGGAACTGTTTACCGCCGCCCACCCGGCGGGCGTTACAGCGGAAGACGTGCACTATGAGGCCCGCGAACTCGACGAACTGGCCGCCATCATGTACACCTCCGGCTCGACGGGCAACCCGAAAGGCGTGATGCTCACCGTCCGCAACCTGAGCTCCAACATCCAGCTGATTCCGCACCATTTCCCCTATCACCGCGAAGACAATTACGTGAGCGTGCTCCCCTATGCCCACATCTTCGGCCTGGTCTATGACCTGATGGCCCCGCTGTGCTACGGCATGACGCTCTGCATCCTCTACGTTCCGCCGGTGCCGGCCAACCTCAAGCCTGCCCTGCGCCAGTACAAACCGTACGTGTTCTTCGCCGTGCCGCTGATCATCAACAAACTGCTCGACGAGAGCATCGGTGAGTTCATCCATAGCCAGTCGGGCGCCGCCAAACTGGCCGACTACCAGAACAATCCCGATTTCTGCGAGGCGCTCCACGACATCTTCATGCGCGCCCTGGGCGGCGGCTGCGGCCTGCTGATCACCGGCGGTGCGGCGATGCCCGAGTCGCTCGAAAAACTGATGCTCGAACAGCTTAAAGTCCCGTTCGTCACGGGCTACGGCATGACGGAGTGTGCGCCCACCATCACCCTGGGCCACAAGGAAACCTATGTGATGAAGGAATGCGGCGAACCGGTCCCCGAAGGCATCGAACTGCGCATCGACTCGGAAGATCCGCGCCATGTCGCGGGCGAAGTGCTCGTACGCGGTCATGTGGTTTTCGCCGGCTACTACAAGAACGAAGCGGCCACCCGCGCAGCCTTTACCCCCGACGGCTGGTTCCGGACGGGCGACCTGGGCACGCAGGACGAGCTCGGCCGGGTGTTCCTGGTCGGCCGCTGCAAGAGCATGATCCTCTCAACCAACGGCCAGAACATCTACCCGGAGGAGATCGAAGTGGTGCTCAACCAGCTGCCCTACGTGGCTGAATCGCTGATCGTCAGCCGCGAAAACAAGCTGATCGCCCTGATCGTCCCGAACTACAAACTGCTGGAAGACCAGGGCATCTCGAAGGAGAAGCTCAAGGAAATCATGGACGACAACCTGGAGAAGATCAACACGCAGATTCCCGCCTACAGCGAGATCAGCAGCTACGCCCTCCTGGCCGAGCCCTTCGACAAGACCCCGAAGGGCAGCATCCGCCGCTTCATGTATTCCTAAAAAAACATCAAAAACAAAGCTCTGATAACGAGCACTTTACTAAAGTCTTTCTGTCCTACGCGGAACAGAAAGACTTTTTTTCATGTTTTTTGCGTACCTTTGTAGGATATGACGATTGAACAACCCTCTGCCGACTGGCGGGACTACGAACTGATTGACTCGGGCGATTTCGCGAAGCTCGAGCGCTGGGGGCCGTATGTGACCATCCGGCCCGAGCCGAAGGCCCTGTGGGCCAAGAGTCTCAGCGATGCGGAGTGGCGTCGTCTGGCCCACACCGAGTTCAAGCCCGGCGCCGGATTCGGCAAAGCGGGCAAGGAAGACAGCGGCACCTGGACGATGCTTCACAAGATGCAGGAGCAGTGGACGATCGCCTATCCCGCCGGCGGTTTCAAGCTCCGGCTCGGCCTGACGTCGTTCAAGCATGTAGGCGTATTCCCGGAGCAGGCTCCCAACTGGGACTTCATCGGCGAAAGCGTCCGGCAGATCATCGCCGCGGAAGGCGGCAGCCGGGGCGAAGGGCCCGGCAATGACCGCAGCAGCGCGCCGAAGGTGCTTAATTTGTTTGCGTACACCGGTGCCGCTTCGCTGGCTGCCCGCCGCGCCGGCGCCGAGGTGACCCACCTCGACGCGGTCCGCCAGGTCGTCACCTGGGCGCGCGGCAACATGGAACTCAGCGGGATGGACGGCATCCGCTGGATCATCGAAGACGCCCTCAAATTCGCCCGGCGGGAGGCCCGCCGCGGCAACCGCTACCAGGGCATCATCCTCGATCCGCCGGCCTACGGCCACGGTCCCGACGGCGAACGCTGGAAACTCGACGAATGCCTGTACGACCTGCTGCAGCAATGCGCCGCCATCCTGGCGCCGGAGAAGAGTTTCCTGGTGCTGAACCTCTACAGCAACGGCTACTCGGCCGTCCTGGCCGACACGCTGGTGCGCAGCACGTTCGGCACAAAGTATGCAAGCCTTGACTACGGCGAACTCGTGCTGCGCGACCGCGCCGGCCGCGCCCTGCCGTTGAGTGTATTTTCACGATTAAAACGATAATAATGATAGATTTCTTATCCGTCACCTGGAATGTCGATCCGGTCATCTTCAAGATCGGACCGTTGACCCTGCGCTGGTACTCGCTGCTGTTCGTAGCCGGATTCCCGCTGGGCTACTGGCTCTTCGATAAATTCTACAAACGCGAGGGCGTGGACACCAAGCTGCTCGAACCGCTGCTCTATGCCCTGCTGATCGGCACCATCGTGGGCGCCCGGCTCGGCCACTGCCTTTTCTATGAACCGGCCTACTACCTGTCGAAAGCGCACTGGGTCGAGATCTTCATGCCCTGGCGCGGCGGCCTGGCCTCGCACGGCGGGGCCATCGGCGTCATCCTGGCGGTCTGGTGGTACGCCCACCGCTACGGCAAAAAGAACGGCTTCGACATGCTCTGGGTGCTCGACCGCCTGGTCATCTGCGTGGCTTTCGCCGGCTGCTGCATCCGCCTGGGCAACCTCTTCAACTCGGAAATCTACGGCGACGTGACCGACCTGCCCTGGGGCTTCATCTTCGCCCGCCGCGGCGAGACGCTGCCCAAGCATCCGACCCAGATCTACGAGGCACTCTCCTACCTCATCCTGGGCCTGGTCCTGGCCTGGCTGTATTTCAAGAAACTGGACAAGATCCACAAGGGCCTGCTCTTCGGCCTGTTCTTCCTGGGTTGCTTCGGCATGCGTTTCCTGATCGAATTCATCAAGGAACCGCAGGTGGGCTTCGAGGAAGACATGGCGCTCAACATGGGGCAGCTGCTCAGCATCCCGTGCATCCTGGTGGGCCTCTTCTTCATCGGTTATGCCTGTGTGAAGAAGCTGCCGGCCCGGCGCATCGAGCCGGAGAAGACCAACTACCGCCCGCTCTCGAAAGAGCAGCGTGCCGCCCAGATGCAGAACGAGAAGAAACGCAAATGAGACGCACGTTCCTGGCCCTGCTGATGCTGTTGTGCTGCACCGCCGTCCCGGCCGTGGCCCAGACAACGGATTCCCTGCTGACCATCGCCATGTGCGGCGACATCATGATGGGGACGACCTACCCCACCGTCCGCCTGCCGCAGAACGAAGGACGGGACATCTTCGCCGACGTAAAACAGCTTTTCCTCGATGCGGACCTGGCGGCCGGCAACCTGGAAGGGGTGATCTGCGAAGGCGGCACCTGCACGAAAAACACCGAAAAGGCCAACAACTATGCCTTCCGGATGCCGGAAAGCTACGCCCCGCTGCTCAAGGAGGCGGGCTTCGACTACCTCAACCTGGGAAACAACCACACCAACGACTTCGGCAGTTTCGGCTTGGCCCGGACGCAGGAAATCCTTGACCAGCAGGGCATCCGCTACAGCGGGCTGCCCGACTGCGAAAGCGTCGTCATCGAGAAGGACGGCATCCGCTACGGCATCTGCTCCTTCGGACACAATTCCTACACGCTGAAACATACCGATACGGCGTCCGTGACCCGGATTGTCACGGCCCTGCGGCCGCAATGCGACATCCTGATCGTGAATTTCCACGGCGGCGCAGAAGGCTCGAAATACTCGCACCTGCCGGACGGTCCGGAGACCTACCTGGGCGAGAACCGCGGCAACCTGCGCGCCTTCGCCCACCGCTGCATCGACCTGGGCGCCGACCTTGTCTTCGGACACGGGCCCCACGTCACCCGGGCCGTGGAGCTGTACAAGGACCGGCTGGTGGCCTACAGCCTGGGCAACTTCTGCACGACTTTCGGCGTGAACCTGGCCGGGGTGAACGGCTATGCCCCCGTGCTGGTGGCCCGCATCACCCGGGACGGGCGCTTCGTGGACGGGCGCATCCACTCTTTCATCCAGACCCAGGGCACCGGCCCGAAGCTGGATGCTTCCGACAAGGTGGCGCAGCACATGCGCAGCCTCTCGGAAGCGGATTTCCGCGGCCAGTATGGCCTGGAAATCTCCGACAACGGAACTTTGACTAGAAAAACGAGATAATGGCACTGTTGCTGATCTTTCTACTGGGTGCGATGGGCATCTCCTTCCTCTGCTCGATCCTCGAGTCGGTGCTGATGTCCACGCCCATATCGTTCATCACGATGCGGGAGAGCGAGGGCTACAAGCCCGCCACCCGTTTCATGCAATATAAAGAGGACAGCGCCCGGCCCCTGGCCGCGATCCTGGCCCTGAACACCATCGCCAACACCATCGGCGCCGCCGGCGTGGGCCGGCAGGCCACGCTGCTGTGGGGCTCGGAGATGTTCGGCTGGGTGTCGGCCATCACCACGCTGCTCATCCTGGTCTTTTCCGAAATCATCCCGAAGACCATCGGAACCTCCTACTACCGGAAGCTGATGGGCCCGACCACGGCCTTCCTGCGCATCCTGATCACGGTGATGTACCCCATCGTCATCCTGATCGAACTGATCACCCGGATCTTCCAGAAAGACGATGACGAAGCCTCGGTCAGCCGCGAAGAGGTCTCCGCCATGGCCAATGTAGGCGAAGAGGAAGGCGTGATCGACAAGGACGAAAACCGCATCATCCAGAATGTCATCAAGCTTGACAACGTGAAAGCCTACGACGTGATGACCCCCCGCGTGGTCGCCCAGACCGCGTCGGAAAACATGACGCTCAAGAATTTCTACAAGGACAAGGACTTCGAGCACTACTCCCGCATCCCTGTCTATAGCGAGAGCGACGAGTTCATCACGGGCTACATCCTGCGCAGCGAAGCGCTCGAGTGCCTGGCCGAAGACAAGTTCGACATGCGCCTGAGCGAGATCAAGCGCGACATCACCTTCTTCAACGAAGAGCAGTCCGTGGCCGACATCTGGGACACCCTGCTGGCCAAGAAGGAGCAGATCGGCCTGATCATCGACGAATACGGCTGCTTCCAGGGCATCCTGACGCTCGAAGACATTATCGAGACCATCCTCGGCCTGGAGATCATCGACGAGAACGACGAAGCCAGCGACATGCAGCAGTTCGCCCGCGAGCGCTGGAAACAGCGCGCCAAACGTTTCAAGGAGATCCAGCTTCCCGACACGGACAGCGAAGGCGAAAGCGAAAAAGACTGACCTGCCTATGCTTCCCGACGGCTACGACCTGATCTGCATCCTCGGCCCTACCGCCTCCGGCAAGACCCGCTATGCAGTCCGGCTGGCCCGGGAACTGGACGGTGAAATCCTCTCCGGCGACTCCCGCCAGGTCTATCGCGGAATGGACATCGGCACCGGCAAGGACCTGTCCGAATACGGGGAAATCCCCTACCACCTGATCGACATCGTCGAGGCAGGCACAAAATACAATATCTTCCAGTACCAGCACGACTTCGAGCGCGCCTACCGCGACATCGTCGAGCGGGGCAAGACGCCGATCCTCTGCGGCGGCAGCGGCCTCTACATCGAGGCCGCCACCTGCGGATACCATCTGCCCGACGTCCCGCCCGACCCCGCACTCCGCGCCGAACTCGAGCAATACCCCACCGAAGAACTGATCGCCCGCTACGAAGCGCTCCGCACCCCGCACAACACCACGGACTACGATACGCGCCAGCGTCTGATCCGCGCCCTGGAGATTGCCATCTACGAAGAAAGCCATCCGGTGGAACGGACGGCTTTCCTGCCCCGCAAGACAAAATACATCGGTATCGACGTTTCACGCGACGAACGTAACGCACGCATTGACCGGCGCCTCCGCGCCCGCCTTGAGGAAGGCCTGGTACAAGAAGTCCGCGGCCTGCTCGACCGCGGACTCTCACCGGAAGACCTGCTCTACTACGGGCTGGAATACAAATTCGTAACGCTCTACCTCACCGGCGCCCTCTCCTACGATGAAATGGTCCTCAGACTCCAGACCGCCATCCACCAGTTTGCCAAGCGACAGATGACCTGGTTCAGGGGCATGGAGAGACGGGGCATCACGATCGAATGGGTGAAATGGAACGGATAGGTACCGACATGGCGCTTTGGAACGCATGAAGGCTGTGGAGATCGGATCCGGCATAAGAATAATAGCCTGCTTTCAGCAGTCTTCTCGCCTTGTGGGCGGCCGCTGGGCCAAAGGCCCCGCAAAGCGAAGGAAGATTGAGTTGAAAGGCAACGCCGGATTCATGAAGACGGCGATACGCTGAGTCACTCATATACACATAGCGCTCAGGGTGCGCGAGAAGCGGGTGCAAACCGGATTTCTTGATCCGGTCAAGCAGGGCGGAAAGATTCATCGGCGCATTGTAGCAGGATGTCTCGACGAGGAGCGTTCCGGCATCCGGACCGATGGGGAGAACCTCGCCGGCTTCCAGCCGCTGCTCGAAAAGCGCATCCAGCATGTGCTCGGCGGCAAGGTGGAGCACCACCGGCCCGTCCCAGGCCTGCTGCAAGGCGGCGAAGCGCGCACGCAAATCGGCGGGTGCGTTGGGATAGTCTTCCATCATGTGCGGCGTCAGCCAGACTTCCTGCACGCCCTGCGCTTCATACCAGCGGAGCACCGCCAGGGCGTCTTCCAAGGTCGGAATCCCGTCATCGACGCCCGGAAGGATATGGCTGTGCCAGTCGGTCCAGCCCCGCAGGAAGCCGGTCTCCAACAAAGATTTCTTTCGGGAAAACAAAGACATGGCAACTGCGGCTCAAATGATTTCGCCGCCGAACGCGATCTTTCGCCCGAGGACTGTCGCCAGGATGATCCGGATATCCGTACCGAGGGACCAATGGTGCAGGTAGTAGCGGTTGATCCGGACCTTATCGGGAAACACCACTTCGTCGTTGTACTTCAAGGGATCGGCCTGCCGGGCCAGCAAGGCCTCCTCGTCCCGGTACTTCAGGGACGCCGGACCGGTAATGCCGGGACGCAGCTGCAGCATCTCCCGGTCCTCGCCCTCCAGTTTGTCGGCATAGCCCGGCACGTCAGGCCGCGGCCCGACAAAACACATGTCCCCTGCCAGAACATTCCACAACTGAGGCAATTCGTCCAATTTGTGGCGTCGGAGCCGCTCCGAAAAAGGCGTAATCGGCATCGTCCTGAACTTGTAGATGGTAAACAGGCGTCCGTACTGTCCCACCCGCTGCTGCCGGAACAAGACCGGCCCATCGGACATTTTCAGTTTGGCCAGCAGGGCAATCACCAAAAGCAGCGGCCAAAGAACCAGCAAAGCCAAAAACGCCACGACCCGCCCAAGAAAGTACTTGAAACGCATCCGCGTTATTTCATCAGGTAGTGGATCCGGACTTTCACGCAACGGTTGAGCTTGGCATTCAGACCACGGGTGCTGGGATCCTTAACGGTACGGATACCGCCCTGGTTGTTCATCAGATAGATCTGGGAGCGGACATCCTGCATCTTCTCATGCTCCGTCAGCCAGGAGATGACCGTCTGTGCGCGGTTCTCGGCCAAAGCGTTGTTACGCTCCTTGCCTACGCGGCCGTCCACGTCGGCGGAGTAGTTGTCCTGGCTCGTGGCCAGACCTTCCACCTGGATGTACATGATGACACCCTCACGAAGGATCCGGTTGATCCGGTCCACCGTCTCTTTGTCTGCGAACTGCGCGATGTAACCTTGATTCGACTTTATGGCGGCATAGACATCGGCGAAGCTCACCAGTTCGTCGTTTGCAGACACGTCCATATACTGGCGGATCGTACCGAGGCCCGCGTGGCTGTTCAAGCCGAAGGAGGCCGTTTCCTTGTAGTTGTCATTGCTCAGGAGCTGCTGACGCAACGTCGCGTCATCGATACGGTAGTTCCATACATGGAGGCCGTCGTCAATCGGTGCATAGTAATAGCCCGTCTTCTCATGGAACGCGTTCATGGAAGCAGCGTCGAGCGGCAGCGAGATCGGCGTATCGACCAGCATTTCATAACCGCGCGGAATGAAGTTGACGGCGAAATCCTGGTCAGCGCGTTCCGTCGGAAGGTCAACGGCCTTGAGGCCACGCATGGGAGCGCCGCTCCGGAGCCTGGATGCGACCCGTTCATCTTCCGTATATTGTTTCTGCGTGAAGATACCGCCGGCCAGATAATCCAGCGCATTGACGGTTGCGTCCGGAATCTGCGGCGCATCATTGCGGCCGGAATAGTTGTTCGGATAGAACACGAAGAACGTCATCGTATGGCTCTGGACGGGTCCTTCTGCTACGATAGGGACTTCCTTCACCTTGACGACATGGATCTCACGCTCGCGGAATTCATCGCGATAGACCGTGGACGTACCGCTTCTCCAACCACGGCTGCGCGCATCGCCCAGGTAAATGGTAAAGCCCAGATGCACACCCAGGTTGGCATCGAATTTACGGGCAGCCATCTGGTTCTGGCCATACTGCAGGTCGAAATTGGTCTGGTAAATGAGCGAACGGACCTTCAGGTCGAGCGAGACCCGTTTCGCAGGCGTGAAGAAGCGGCTGTACTGCAATTCCGTGCGGAAGCTCAACTCGTTGTCGGAGCCATAGTCTTGAGCATAACCCGTGTGATGCACGCCGCCGAGTCCGACATTGAGCATGAACTGGTTCATCAGCCGGCGGCTGTTGTTGCCCTCATACCCATAGTACATGCGCGTCAGGTTGAGGATGGCCGAAGCACCGATATCCCACCATCCGGTCTTCATCAGTTTGTAAGGGTCACCAGCGGCGGTGAAGCGTTCATCCCCATAGCCGTACGGATAGTAATACACGTTATCGGGCAGGTAGAACCTTCCCACATAGCCGCGCGAATTCGACTTGGTAAATTCGACTTTCAAGCCCAGCCAGGGCATGAACCATTTACCGACACCGACACTCCAGTCGGGCGAAACAGTGCCCTTGAAGGGGCCCCAGTTGGAATAATCGCCGCGGAAAGAATGGGCGCCGACCGTTCCGAACAGGAACCAGTTCTTGCCAAATCCATTGGCAACGATACGGTGCGGATCGGCCAGCGTGTCTTTCTCCACCAGAACACGGGACACGGGGTCGGCCGTGATCGTGTCGCGATAGACTTCCCGGTAATCCTTGTACTTGTCGTCGATCTGGGCGCTGAGCGGGAGCACCGAAAGAGCGGCGGCAAACAGGAGCATGAACAGCTTTTCTGTGACTTTCATCGTTTTCATCTGTATTATAATTTATATTATTTTCAAACAATCAAGCGACTTGTTTCCGCGGCTGGCAATCCACGGCAAGATAACCATTGTCAAGATTGGTCACCTGGGTGATTTCCGTTCCTTTCCGGCAGGAATGCACCGAAGGAAGATTCTCCGGAGATATGGTCGCCTGCATCTTCAGACCTGCCTTGGCACAGATGGCCGCACAACAGGCCCAGATCCGGGCTCCTATCCCGCGATTCTGATAACGCTTGTCAACAATCAGCCCGGCAAAAGCCCGGCCGATGAAAAAACAGCGGAGAAAGAAATACCCGGCCATCACGCCATCCGGAGCCGTGACTTTCATCATCAGGAAAGACGGATTGCGGTACAGCCGGTGAAGTGTCTTCGCATCGAACGCATGCGGAGAAAACCAGCGGAGGTTGTCGGCCGGCTGTGAAAGCAGGAACCTTTCCAGCGCAGGGAGGTCGGCCGATACAATTCTGGAAAAAGATGCCCCGCCCTCAGTCTGACCGGCCAGTACGTCATCGGCGACTTCCGGCAGGCGGCCATGCAAAAGCCGGAAGAGCAGGCCGTTGACATCTTCCACCCCGTGGTACAGGCCGGGGAATTTCCGTTTGAACGCAACCAAGCAGGCAATCATGGCATCACGGTATGATAAAAGTCTTTCAGGCACTGCCGCACATAGGACTGTTCATAACGGTCCGCCACTTGCGCCCGCGCCAGAGAGGCCATTCGGTAAACTTTATCGGGATTCTGGAGAAACGCTTTCATCGCCGCATACAATGCCGCCTCGTCGTGGGCGTGGATGATGACACCGTTCTCGTCTTCGTGGATGATCTCGCGTGAGCCATTGATGTCGGTCACGATGGAGGCCAGTTCCATGGCGCCGGCCTCGATCACCACATTGGGAAATCCTTCCCGGTAGCTGGGATGGACCAGCGCATCGGCGGCAGCATACCAGGGACGCACGTCCTCCAGCCAGCCGTCCGACACATGGATGCCGGGCAGCGAATCCATCAACTGCCGCGTGGATTCCGCCAACGGTTTCCCGTCCGGATCCTCGGCGCCTGCCAACAGCAAATGGACAGCGGCTCCTTCGCTTGCCAGCCGGCTGAATGCGCGCAGCAGCTCGTCCAGGCCCTTGTCGTGGTCAAGTCTGCCGACAAACAGGAAAACAAAGTCCGAACCGGAAATTCCGAATTTTCTGCGAAGTGCCGATGCCCGCTCCAATACCTCTGCGGTTCGCTGATAGTAAGTCAGGTCGATGCCCCGCATGTTGCCATTGCCCAGCACTTTCAGGTTCTTCTTCGTGACCCCGTGGCTGAGCAGATCGTTTTTCACGCCTTCCCCTTCCGGGATGACATGCGTCGCACACGCAGCCGTCAGGTGGTCGGTAAACCAGAGCAAAGGCCGTTTTATCCCCTTTGCATAAGGGAATACCAGCCCGGTAAATGTATGGACACGGACAGGTACATGTACCAGCCAGGCAGCGGCCATGGAAAGCAGGCCCGCCTTCGGCGTGATGGAATGTACCATGTCAGGCTTCTCCTTCCGGAACACGGCGGCCAGACGGAAGAGCGAAATCAGATCCCGCAGCGGAGCGATCTTTCGCTGCATCGGGACGGCTATGGTCCGGACGCCTTCCCGACGCGCAATACTGTCGAGTTCGGGCAGGGGCGAAGACACGACCACAATCTGGTACTCTTCCGACAATTCACGCAAGAACCCCCGGCAGAAAATGTCGAGGGAAAGCGGAACGGTCGCTGTCCGGATTATTTTTTTCATGAATTGCTCAGAAGTTGTAAACCAGGCTGAGTCCGTTGCCTGAAGGCGTGATGCTAAGTTGCTTGTCCGCATCCTTCACCAGGACCCGGGGCAGAGACTCTGCCGCATAAGCATCAAAGATGCCGAACAGCCATATCCCGGCCATGGCACCGAAAGAAATGTTCCGCACCAGTTTGAACCCGGCCACTTTGCTTTCCCAACTTTCCAGCGGAAAATCCCCGGCATCCACGTGATGCTGATTTTTATTCATCTGCTGCTGAAACACCAGCGCCGCTGCGCCGAAAGCGAGTTCACCGCCTATCAGGATCAGGCCTTTCCGGACGTCTCCTTTGTAGATCTGTCCGGCACCAGGAATGAGCCCGAACAGGACGGAAGGCGTCTTGCCCACCGTTGTCGGCTGGAAATCATCGAATTCCACAATCCCGTCCCGGTTGGCGGAGACGGCAAAAAGCTGATAGAACTCAAATTCGTATTCATTGGAGGCAAAGTCCTCAAAATTCAGCCACATATCGGCCCGGCGAGCCAGGATGGCACCTCTCTGTCCGGAAGAATCGCGGAAGGAAACCCGCAGGGTCGGCGGCACACCGTCTTCAGCCACCAGACTGTCCAAAACGAATGTCTCGGGATCTGCCTTCCAGGTATCGCGTACATAGTCCAAAAGCGGATCCATCTGTTTTTCAATCGCACGGTTCAGGTCCGGATCCGAACTATGAAAAACCTTGAAGACGTAAGTCTGGTTGGTCCGTTTTTTATTCATGAACTCCTCCCCTTTCTGAACCCACTGCGGCTTGACTTTCGTAGCGCCTGAGGCAGAGGGGACGGAGAACAGAAGGAAAGCCGCAAAGACAGATAGCAGGCTGTAAATTACGCGAGAAAAAGCTTTCATGTTTTATTGAACAATTTGGCCACAAAATTACGAAAAAAAAAAGGAATACAATCAAAAACTATATGCCTTTTTATAACGGGCGGCGGTTTCAAAGACGTCGCAGGCACGTGCACGGCAGGCACATTTTGTCCTAACTTCATCTGAACACCCGGGCGTTTCACAGATTCTCCGCAACATTGTCGCCAGAGACGATGCGTCCCCCTGTGGAAAAAGAAGGCCGGCACCACTTACAAGGTCATGAACACCAGGCACATCGCTCGCAACGAACGGCCGTCCTGAGGCCATTGCTTCCAAAACGGAAAGCGGCATCCCCTCATAATGTGTGGAAAGCACGACCACATCGGCGCCCGCCAACAACTGCGGGACATCACGGCGGATGCCGAGGAAACATACACGGTCCTTCAGCCCGAGTTCAGCGACAAGCCGCTGGCAGTCGGCCAGCTGACGCCGGTCCGCGTCGGTCTCGGCACCGCCGGCCAGGTACAGGCGATAGTCTTCCGGCAGCTGCCGCATCGCGCGGATAAGTGTCTGCTGGTCTTTCTGGGGGCGGAAAGCGGACACCATCAAGATCTTGTGCACGTCCTGCCCGGGGAGGTCCGCTGCCGGCCCGGCCGAGGCGAAGCGCCAGATATCGATGCCGTTCGGAATGACGGACATCCTGCCGGTAAGAACCGGGTCGGCCAGATAGGCGTCCAGCGCCGTGCGTGCCGCTTCGCTGACGCAGACGATCTGCCGATAGCGCCGGTACATCCAACGGTCCACCACCCGGAAACCTTTCCAGCGCCGGCGCCGGTTGTCCGTGTTGTGTTCCGTCGTGACGAGATGAAGCGGCACAAGGCAGGAAGCCACGGCCGCCAGCACCTGGCAGGCCGTATTATGCGTATGGACGACCGCGCAGCGGTTTCTGCGCAAATACCGCAGCAACGGAAAGATCAGCAGCGGATTACGCATTGCCCGCCAGCCTTTTGAAAAGGCATGGACCGCGATTCCGGATGCTTCCGCCTCCTCCAGCAGGGGCGTCCTTGTACCATCCAGCAGCAAGAGGGTTACGTCGTCGCCCGACTGCCGGAACTGTTTCGCCAGGTCAACGACAACCCGTTCGGCGCCACCGGTCCGCAGGGACGTGATAAGTTGAAGGATTTTCATGGCAAAATATACGGCGGCAAGGCACGGAATGCCGCAGAGCGGGCTTCGCGCCGGCCGTCCCGAAGGCCGCGAAGATATGAGGGAAGGACTTTTCTGTCGTGCCAGGCCAGCGACGCGCCCGCCATGACCGGCAGCAGCCAGAGCGCCTTGCAACCGAAAGCAATTGCTGCCGACATTCGCGAAAGCGGCGTATCGGCGCCGTTCCGGTAGCAACTGCGCCACCAGGTCAGCAGCGAAGCTTTCGTACGCAGATAAACCCGCTCCGGACTCCGCTTGAAAGCCGCGCTGGCGGAAGCGGCATCCAGATTCCGGATGCCTGCGTCATACAGGACGCCGAGACGTCCGCCGTTGCGGTAGAGTTTATAGGATTCCAGTGCGTCGTCGCCGTAGGCAAAGCCCAATGCGTCCAGCCAGCATTCGTCCGCAAGGCAGATCCGCCGCAGCGCCGATTTCCGCCACAGCATCGCCGGGCCGCCACAAGTCTGCGAAGCATAGTACGGTTTCACGGGCCTGGCGTTGTAGGAGAAGGAACCGCTGCGCCGCATCCGGAACGCCCATTCCGGGCTTCCGTGCGGCAGGACCCAGCCGGTCACGGCTGCAAACAGTTTTGTCCGGAAAGGCATCGCGTGGTTCCGGAAAACGTCGGCGGCCACACAGTCCGCATCGTGCGTCGCCATCGCCCGCAGCAGGCGTTCGGCACTGTCCGGTGCCAGAAGGACATCGTCGTCCAGCAGCAGGATACAGTCGCTCGCCACTTCATCGTACGGCAGCGCCCGCTGGGCGACCATTCCTTTCTTCACCCAAACATACTCCTCCCGGCCGGCCTGAAAAGGCGGACGGGCATAGCCTTCGGCGATATAGACAAGGACGCGGTCCGGCTGCCGTGTCTGGGCCTTGATGGACGCCAGCTCCTGCCGGAACTTCTCCCCGGCCGTACCGAGGGTGCGGATGGCGATGGAATAAGAAGGGATTGGCATACTGTCCATCAGTTGCCGATCAATTTGAAAAGGAAGCGGCCGAGATGCGGAAACGGCCATACAGAGACGATTGCCAGCCGTTCCCATAAAGGAATCTCTTTCCGGAAAACATATTCCGCCAGCGTGTCTTTCCGGATTGCGCGGCATGTCTTCATAAAGCCCGCATAGTACGCTGTCCCGAAAGACCGGTATCGGATAACCAGCATTTTCCTGTACAAGAATTGAAGAAGAAACCCGCGCAAAGCGGTCTTGTCACAGGGTTCATTGCTTGAAAAGGGCCATCCACATCGGTATTATCCGGTCAAGAGAATACTGCCGGGATTTTTCCAGGGCAGCAGCCCCCATCCGCTTTCTGAGCCCTTCGTTTTCAATAAGTTCACAAATCCGTTCCGACAGACGCGTTTCATCGCCCACCGGAACGAGAAAACCGTCCTCCCCATCCGAAATGATATCTTTGGGGCCGCAGGGACATGCGTAGCTGACAACCGGCAGGCCACAGGACATCGCCTCCGTAATCACCATCCCGAAACCCTCATACAACGAGGTCAAAACAAAGATGGCCCCTTCCGACAGACGCGACAGCAGATCATCCGAATAGCCCGCAAGGCGTACACTTCCGTCGAGCCCGGCACCTACTATCTGCATCTGCAAATCAGCCCGCAGTCCACCTTCTCCGTAAATTGTCAAAGACCAGTCCGGATGGACAGCGTGAACCTGCTGCCAGGCACGGATCAGGGAAGCGTGGTTTTTCTGGTGAACGAACCTTCCGGCCGTCAGAACAGATTTGGAAGGCGACCCTGACGGTACCGGGGCGGGCCTTGTAAGGGGATCGGGGATTACCGTCACCTTCCTGTTTTTTTTCCAATAGCGTTCCCTGTCTTCCTCTGTCAAAACAACAATCCTGTCATAGCGTCTGATACAGATATGATAGTCCCAGAATTCTGCCAAACGGGCAGCCAGCTGCCCCGCAAGGCCCTGTGAAGCGAGCCGCCGGTAGTATTTCGTAAAATGCATTTCCCGGATGAACACGGCACTGCAAACACGGCGGAGACGCGGCAGAAAGAACTTCTCGGACGTGCCGGTCGAGATGACGACGTCCGGACGGGTCTCCCGCAGGAAGTTGGCCAACTGCCGGCGATGTCTTTTTCGATTCACGATCAAAGATTTCAGCAGGAGAAGTTTCGACTTCCAGTCGTCCGCATAGTAGTCGACACGCAAGGCAACGACATGGACTTTATCGGAGACCGGCAAGACCGTTGAAGCCTGCGGGCACTCCGTCGTCACAATCCAGACTTCGTTGCCCGCCATTGCCGCCAGCGCATCGGCCTTTGCAATGGTTGCGGACTGAATGCCGCCCGGATGCCACAAGGTATCTGTGCAATAAGCGATTTTCATATAAGCGGCAGGTTAATTGCCAAGAATTCTTAAAAATAATCTGACGATGCAGGGGAAATGCCAGGAGGTCAAGGAAAGGACCTTTTCAACCAGGGGAATTCCCTTGGCAGAAAGATACTCCTTTTTCGTCTGCTTTCTCAGCAGTTTGCATTCCTGCAAAAAAGGGCCGTAGCAGTCACTCCCCAGCAAGAGCGCACGGTCCGTAGCCATCATCCGATAGAGTTTCTTTACGATATCGGTCCAGAAGAGAATGCCGTCTTCTAAAAGGACTTTCCGATGACTGAACTCCAGGTAACGCTTGTGAGCGGTGATAGCAGACGTGATGCTGCCCGGACGCTGGCGATAGCAATATAAGTCCTTTGCGCACAGGATGGCGCTCCCCTGTTTTTGAAAAATCTGATAATTGAACGCAAGGTCTTCTGACATATCTGCAAACCGAAAGCGCGTATTGCCAATGAATTTCTTTTTATATATTTTGTTCCAAACAGCCGCGAGAAGGACAACTATTTCCCCTTTAGCCCCTATCACCATGGCCAAATCATGGCTTGACAATTCTCTCTGCATGGTGCCCCCGCATCCCAGTTGTTCTTCTGCAGTCGAATATACGATCTGGCCGGAAGGATCAACTCGCCGAAAACCGAAACACGCCCAATCGTACGGCCCGGATACAATCAAGGTATAGGCCGTCTCCACCGTGTCCGGCGTCAGATAGTCATCACTGTCCACGAACATGATATACGCTCCCTTGGCGTTGTCAAGTCCTGTATTGCGGGCAAAGCCCAGACCGGCGTTGGACTGGTGGAAAACCCGGAACCGTCTGTCCTTGAGACAATAGTCATCGCAGATGGCTCCGGAGGCATCGGTTGACCCGTCATCTACGAGGATCGCCTCAAAGTTGGAATATGTCTGGTTGATAATGCCGTCCAGACATTCCGGAAGATACTCCTCAACATTATAGACAGGGACAATGATTGAAATCAGATTGTCTTCCATGGCATAAGGCGATCAGTGAAAGATAGACAACATGGCGGACGGCTTTGGTGTATATTCGTTTCATGGGCAATCCGTAATCCTCCCTTCTGTTCACCCATTCTATCACCAGCATCACCACTATCCAGAATGATGTAGAAACATACGTCCAGGGCAACAAGGCGGGAAAGTCTTGCAGGCGAAGGTGCATCATCGCGCGATAGCAATACAGCGCATCCTGGAAAGACGCCGCCCGGATCAAGACGACGCCAATGCTCATGAGGAGGAACGTGCATGACATCTGCCAGACTTCCCTGAAGGTCGGCAGTGCGCGGTCCTGCGCGACGCATAATCCCAATGGTGAATTCGCATCTGCCACCGCTGCCAGATCCGCATCTACACGATCAATTCCATCCAGCGGTGTACAGATGATCGTATCCGTATAGATGTAAAGGAAATCTCCCTGGACAATGGAGCGCATGCGTGTCTTCAGGTAACGGGACCGCTCCGTGAGGTCAAATTGCACAGGGACTTTTTCGACCACGGGAGTCGCCATGTCAATCAGGGCTGATCCAAGTCGTTCCAGCCTTCCGAAGGTTTCGGGGTCCATGACAAGCCAGACCGGGATATCGGGATGATACCGCCGCAGCGAATAGACCGACATCACGGCCATCCGCGAATAGAGGCCTGCCGCCCCGTCAGCCAGTACATATACGACAGCCGGTTTCACTTGTTACGGTTCATGTGTGGTTTGAAGCAGGAAACGAAAACAAGCCGGTAGAAAAAAAGACGTAAGCGGATACATGGCGGGATGGGCCGACAGGAAACGGCATGCCGAAAGGGCCAGGCTCATCTTCTTTCCTTCCGGCCGGGAAGGATCTGGAGGCAACGTCATGAAATCACGGCAAATCTCAACATTCTTTTTAAATTCGTCTTCAGGCAGTCTGGCTTTCAGCATATGTGCGAACAAATTGGGCACACGGTCCCGCAAAGAACGCATGAAACGGTCGGACAAAACAGGATCGGTCGTGCGGAATGTTTCAGAAATCCCGCTGAAATGCTTGAAATTATCCAAAATGGAATCGGTCCAGATGCGGCTGTTCATACATGACCGCTTCGTGGAAAGACTGCCTTTACGAATGATATAATTATACGACCGGATCGATGTGGACAAGACGAGCGGATCTTTCAGCAGCACGTCCGTAATGAAACGGAAGTCTTCGCCATAAATACCGGGATAGAATTTCAGATCGTTCTCCAGCAAGAACGAACGCTTATAGAGCCAGCACCAGCAGAAAGTCTCCAGACCAAAACGGCGCATGTAAGCCAAGCCGCCTTCCGTGAAAAGCACATTGCCATCCTCGAAAGCATCAAGCGGTTTTTCTTTGCCATAAACCAACTTGCTCCAATAACGGACCAGGTCGTACCTGCCATCGGCATAAGGAATCAGACGCCGGAGAGATCCGCTTGCCAGCGTATCGTCTGCATCGACAAAGCATATATAGTCTCCCTGAGCGGCAAGGACCCCTTTGTTCCTTGCATCCGCCAGACTTGTCTTTCCCTCCGGAACCACACGCACGCAACGTGCTTTTTGTTCATACTGGCGACATATTTCCAACGAATTGTCGGTTGAGCCGAAATCGACAAGGATGATTTCATACTCCGATTCTTCCAGCCCCTGCCGGAGCACCGAAGTGATGCACCGTTCAAGCCAGGCGGCAACGTTACATACAGGGATAATGACGGAAATACTTTTATTCATGAGCATCACCGGTGCCTGACAAAGAGAGCGAGCAGGCTTTCCACCACAAAATGCGCCGCACTGCGAAGCCGGCTGAGAGGAGTATTGTGACGGAGCGTCATCTCCAGCCGCCGCATTTTGGCAAAACTGCGGGGACTGTCCAAATACTGCCGCCAGATATTTCGGGACATGCTGTCTCCTTGTTGGTATTCGACAAAACAGAAACAATCATTTGACAGAAGTACGGGATATTTGTCCGTGACTTGCAGCAGCATATATACCGGATTGAAGTTCTTCTCTCCCGGAAAACCTTGCTGGGGCGCCACTTCCCGCATGAGATCGGTGCGCATCACCTGCTTTGAGTCGCCGCGATGGATGTTTTTTGCATACAATTCAGGAAAGAAACATTCCGTCATTCCTTCAGGAAACCGGCCGCCAATAGGCGCTTTCGTATTCATATCGCAATCGAGTCCGGTGATGCCGGCATAGCGGTCCGTCCCCCGTTCTTTCCAGATGCCGACGATCTTCTCCACCGCATCGGCGGGCATTGCGTCATCACTGTCAATGCAGACATTGAGTTCCGTCTCGATTGTCAGATAGGCAACATTATATCCTGTATAAAGGCCGCCGTTTTCCTTATAGACATAGTGAACGGGAAAGAGGCTTTCTTCTTTCCATTGTGCCACAAGGTCTTTTGTCCCGTCGGCAGAGCCGTCATCAATGACCAGCCACTCGAAATCCCGGCAGGTCTGCGCGCACAGACTCCGATACAGCCGGGGCAACGTATGCGCCCGGTTGTAAGTTGGCGTAAAGACCGTCAGTGTTTTCATGATTCAATCAAAAAATGCAACTGCCGTCCTTACCATACGACAAACCACATGAAAGCGGTGAAGACACAATACCCGAGCAGAATCCAGCCTGTTTTCCGGTCCTGGTCTTCCCAGACAGGGAGACAAATCAGCGGATAGGCTACGACAATCGGATATATGAACCAGGACAGGTAGGCGAAACGGTTGCTGAAGGCGGAACGAATAACCATGATCCAGAACGCGTTGCAGAAGCAATAGGCTACGACAAGCGCATTGTACCAGTTATCCGAAATTCCTTTCTGGACACAGATATACCACGCGAGTATGACCGGAAATGAGCTGTAAAGGAGGAAGTCCCATCGAAAACCCGCATGGGAGAAAGCCGAGAAGTCATCCAATGTCTGGGTATATTGCGTCATCCGGTCGTCAAAGCCCAGACTGGCGAAGAAGTTCGAGACAGGTCCGCCAGCTACCAGGGAAATGAAAATGGAAAGAATCCAGAAAGCAATGGCATAGCGCACATTCCGCAGCAGGAAGATTCCGGTAAGAATGCCGGCAATCGGCAAAAGGGTGCTTCGGTGGATGCCCAGCGCGAGCAGACAAAAGGCAGCGCCCGGAACCCATTTGCTGTCCAGCAGGAAGCTGTATGCCAGCAGGACGATATGGCAGGCCAGTCCGTTGCGCAAGCCGTTGGTTGCAAAAGGAAAATACATCAGCGAGGCCAGCAGGAAAATCGTCCCCAGCATCGGGTCGGCAGGCGTCAGCCGCTTGACAGCCCAGCAGGCAGACATCACATAGCCGAATCCGATAATGGCAAAAAACACCTGGACGGGCAATCCTGCCGCTTTGCAGCCTGTCATCAGCCACTGCCAGATCCACTCCGAGTGCCAGTTCATCGTGACGTCCTGTACTTCTTTCAGGCTATACTCCAGCGCATAATTCGCCGTGTCACCGAATACATAGCTGACCGGACGGAATCCAATCCAGAAGGCAAGGAACAGGCTCAGGATAAAGGGGAAAAGAAAATGACTCCCTTCCTCCTGGATATGGTTATCCGGGGAAGAAACCCGGTTGAATCCCATCCAAAAGCCGATGGCAATCATTGACCAAAGGAAAACAGGTTGATACAGTTCTGCAGACATCGTACTATTATCTGATCAGGCGCCTGGCCAGGCGTTTCAAGTTCACTTTCCATGCAGGCTCGGCCGGCATCCAGGACTTGGCATACCAATGAATCGACCGCGTGTTTCCGGTCTTCCGCAGCCGGCCGGTCGCATCGTCAAAAGGATTGAACCACTCGGACGGATACACATCGATGCCGGCTACATGCTCGATGGTTCCGTCCCCTTTCAACCCTTTTTCCTGAAGCAATTGCGTCACCATCGGAATCATCGTATAGGGATTCTGCGTACCGTCCGGCAACAGAAAAGTCATTGTTTCGTAGCGGTCGAGGATTTGCCGGTACAAGGGCATTTCAGGCTCCGCCGCCAGACCCAGACCCGGATTTATGGCCAGCGGCCGACGCGAGCCATCGATTTCAAAGCCCATGAACGGGCCCCGGCCGAGGATGTCGTCCATCGGCCGGATAAGCTCGACATCCGTGTCGAAATAGACACCGCCTTGCTGGTAAAGAATCCAGAAACGCGCGAAATCACTCACGAATGCATATTTGCCGGCCTCATACGCATCGGCCGTATAGGGCAACATCCTGACGTCAAAATTGTCTTCGTTCCACTCCTTGATTTCATAATCCGGGAGATATTTTCGCCAGCTGGCGATGCATCGCTGCGCCAGCGGGGGCAGCGGACTGCGGCCGAACCAACAATAGTGGATTACTCTTTTCATCCCAACATATGTTAACCATCACAATTTGGTGCGACGTGCCATTAATTATTTGAAAGTCTCATCAAAATTCTGGTTATAGGAAGACAATGCAAAAGAAACAGAATACCCAGTTTTGATAGCAGACTCCCTTCCCCGTCTATAATGTAACGCACAATCGTATCGCGTTCATATTTTTTACAATCCACAAAAGCTTTGCGCTGAAAAGCTGTTTTCCATGCAAGGTTTTTATAAAACAACATTGACTTGTAAAGAAATGCCAAAAACATTGGAGCATATTGTATGTTGTCTTCAGTCAGGGCCCGATAGTTCTCAAATGTCATTTCCGACCTGCACTTATAGCGCAAAATAGCAGAATTTGATCTTACAGAAAGAGAGTCTGCTCTTTGACGCCAATAATAAAGCGTCTTTTCGACCAGCACAGCTTCGTTTATTTCAAGAAAAAAACGCATTTGGAAATCCCGATCCTGTCCCCTTTCATAATTTCGGGAATGCATGCCTTTCAGTGAGGATACCCGATATAGTTTATTCCATTGATTCGGCACACTATATGATGTATACTGGTCATGCAGAAGTAGATGTTTCAAAAGTGTTTCCCTGGAAAGTAATGAAAAGCGAGGTGCCGTATTCTCCACCACGATTTCACTCAGTTTACGGAACTTTTTATCATGGCAAAGGGACAATGCATATTTCTTTCCATTCATATTGATTGCCTCATAAAGGAAGTGAACAATATCCTTGTCAAGATAATCATCAGAATCCGGGAAGAACAAATAAGTGCCCGAGGAATAATCTTGTCCCGTATTTCTGGCCGCCCAAAGACCTTGATTCGATTGGTGAATAACTTTTACCCGGGAATCTCGTTCAGCGAAATCATCGCATATTTTACCAGATGCATCTGTAGAGCCATCATCAACCAAGATTATTTCAAGATTCTTGTAAGACTGATTCCCAATAGAACTTAAGCAATCATACAAGTAATCCTCTACATTATAGACAGGAACAATAACGCTAATCAATTCAGTTCCGTTCATTGAGACTATTTCTGTTTTTCCCTTGCCCAGTTGCCCAAATGGACAATGATTTCAAAAAAAGAAAGATATCCCGGTGCGTTCGACACAGATGCAAAAGTTCAGACCAGATGAATGATGTAGGAGCCACCTTTTTCTGGCGATAAAAATTATATCCGTATCGGCGTGGATTCGCAGCTAACTCTCTCGCTTCCTTATCCAAACCTTTAGAACTATTTACATGGGAAATAATAAAACGCTCGACAAAGTGCTCGATATTTGAATAATAGTGAATAATCTTCGCCTTATGGAAATAAGGAATGGCTACATTACTGCAAATCTGGCAGTTCCATATACCAGGTAACTCTCTAATAAGATTCCCCTGCTGTTGATTGGCAACGAGCAGAGACATCTGGTCCCTACCGACCCCTCTCGCAAGCATGGAACGAAACTGAGAGTGCCACGCTTCATATAGTGCATAGGCATCAGGGGCATCCTTTACAAACAGGACACCACCATTATAGTACGGTTTCCCCTCTGGTGTCTCAACCCCAGCTTTACGGCAAAGAAACACTTCGCTTTGTTTCCATAACCCAACTGGTCCGTTCCCATCGGGTATCGCAGCAACAATTGCCCGTACATCATCTATTTCAGACAAACTCCCTGCAATCACCGTATCCGTATCAAGATAGAGATAGTCTCCTGTAATAAACCTCCGCAATTGTGTTTTGAGATAGCGAGAATCGTATCCAAGATAGTCAGAAGGAATATCCACTGCCAGCAGGTTTATTCCGTCAAATACCTCCCCTCGCATGGCAGAGACAGCATGCCAACTTTTTCTGTCAAGAACCACAGTAATCTCACACCCGGGATTATGCAAACGTAACGAATAGACAGACAACAAAAACATTTCATAGTAATACTTCTTCTCACGGAGAACCAAAACATATACGATTTTTGTTTTCATTTTGAAAAACCATTGATCTTGTTGTTATCCCACTCACGGCATTTCCATAAATGGAATGATCTATTTGTATTACCATTAAAACCTGCGCCGGCGTTGTCGTGCGCTGTACAACGGATCAAGTGATGTCGGACTTGCAGGTTTTCTCCGCCAAGTTTAAATCCGCTACCATTCCTGGTGGATGACGCTGTATTCTTTTCCAAAGACAGCCAACCATTGCAATATGCCTCACAATCAATAATTCTCACTGGTCCAATTGGACCACGCTCCAGCATATCTTTCGTATAGAGGTCGAATCCATCATCTATATTATGAAAGGCTCTGCAAGCTAGAAAGACGTTCCGCCGCCCTACAGAAAGTTTGGCGCCAAATCCGTCTGCATTGCGTCGAACTGCATCACAGTTATCGTGAGAAGTACAAAACTCAACATGATTGTATCCAGGCCATTCTGTTTTTGTGGAGCCCGGATAAGAGCATAATAAAATCCCCGTATCTCCATTAGCGACGGCCTCGCAATGATGTATCCTGTTATGCGAACCGCAAACGAACAATCCCGCGGAATGAGCACCTTTAAACACCAAGCCGTCCAACTCCCAATAAGATGCCCGCAGCGTCATCGCCGGAAGCCTATCCTGTTTTTTCGAACAGTCAATCACCACTCTCCCCCGATGTTCAGCTCTAAGAATTATAGCTTTATGCCGCTCCCCCGAATTAGATTTCGGGATATAATATGGACCTCCTTCATAGCAGCCATCCTCTAAAACGATCTCACAACCCGGACCAGCAGAATAAATCGCAGTTGCAAGATCTTGTCCTGGGGAAAGCCTTATGACTCCGTCGTTTGTCCTATTCAGCAGAATTTGTTCAGAAAAGGCTGTCCGACAAAATGGATAGTCTGGTAAATAATTACCAATGGTTCCATGGGGCGTATGACTCAATTTGCCTGGACTTCGCTCTAACTGAACATCTTTTATCCGAACCTCAATTTGCCCGGCAACGGCAAAGCCAGCATATATAGCATTCTTATCTTGTTTCAGCAAAAAATCGCAGCCTGGAAACAGTATGGTCTCAATTCCATTTTCCGTTTCACAGGAAGCCTCCAGTCCATCATCTGTCTTTGCTAGCGTGAATCGATGCCGATCGCCCTTTTTTATGGCATCTTCTACTGGTTGCATGGCAAATAGACGGGATGGATCCAGCCGTCTATGCCTCCGCTGGGGAAAAGCTTGCGGATGTGTGTACCCACCCACAATACGTAATCCTAGACAATAGTTGCGTCCATCCACCGCTCGGAATCTCCCGAGAAGGGCATGATTCCGATGTCGGCTGGCCTGAGAAGGATTCGCGACGGTATCGGCCAACATAATTCCATATCCCGTCTGGAAATCAACCCCTGATGTATCAACAACCTCAATAAGCGCCGAAAGGCGGAAATTCTCCTTTCCTGGGTCAATTTTCTGATAATAAAAAGAGAACTGGTCAAGGCTGTCAGCAAACTTGCCAGAGGAAGCGTTCCCTAAATTTTCAAATTGGAAACCCGGAATACACATTACTCTTGATTGCATTACCGTTTCTCTATCTCTGAAAAAGAATTACAAGAACAATGGAGTGAATGGCATACGGCCGCTCTTTGTAATAGCCGCACCGAACCCTCGTTCAGCCTTCCTAAGCAGAACTCCGCAGGTGGATTCAATGCCGGGCAGCGCATTGTAGTACCATCCGGACAAATAGAAAAGCTGTTGCGCCCGGCATCGCAGAAATATCCCCAAGGACAAAACTTTTCTACATCTGAAAGGTGATAGCCTAAGTGCTGGATATTACTAAAATACATATTCGTTCCACCATCAAACTTGACCCGTATGCTGTTGCCTGCCTTTTTTCGAGATGCTCCTATCCCTTTCAATGCATTTTGGACACCTGATGAAAGAATTACAGGATAGTCCCTGATAATAATTGGGAAAACTTGCCTTGCATAAGGCCCGAATTCCATTTGAAACTTCCTATAGTTATAATAACTGTCATCATCCAGAATCGGCCATCCAACGGAAATAAAGACATTTTGCCATTTTGGCATCGAATGAATCCATATAGGCATAGAAGCAAGTAATCTCCACCTTAGCCGAAAATATTTATTTACCGGCTTGTTGATTTCAGCGTGGAGTTCCTTCATCTTATTCCCAAACGTCTCAGCAGATGTATACCGGCTATAAAAACTAGCAGATACGAAAAGAGACCTGTTAGAGCGGCCAGAGAACAATTTGAACAAATCGCTGAAATAGCACGCCGGGCGAGAAAAGTTCGTCGTTATATAGAAAATGATCCCACCCGGAAATCTACAATTAACCAACACGGACAACAAGTCTTTGAAATCCGGTAAAGCCGTAACCTCACCACCAATCAACTGGATTTCTACAATCCGGTGCCGGTTAATACTGTTTTCGACATAGTACGCAAGTGATTCAGCTATTGTTTTTCGGATCGAGGGCTTTTCTTCATTGGAGGCTTTTTGATGCATCTCTTTTGTCCCTTGGATGCAGAAATCACAGGAATAATTGCAAAACCGTGTCACTTCCCAACGGATGGCAATTGAATTCAGGGCCTTTCGGTTCAAGTTCTGAATTGAATGAACTTCATTGTTTTTCATTTTCTCATTTGACTTAGTTATGGAAAAAGGACCTTATGCCATTGAGGAATAACGTTCTGTACTGAAAAAGTTTCTGCAAAGCGCTTCCCGCGGACAGACAGTGCTCGCCTATACGCAACATCATCAGCAAGCCTGGCCATAGATTCAGCCAACATCTTTTCATTTCCAATGGGGGTAAGACAACAAGCATCACTATTGCCAAACAGTTCTTTTGCACTCTCAAATTCTGTAGAAATGCAGGGCAAACCCATCATCATAGCTTCAAGCAAAGCATTTGGCGTTCCTTCATAATCGGAAGACAAGACAAATTGCTCCGCATTCGCAATCAAAAAATGAACATTTTCCTTATATCCCTCTAGAAAAACTTTGTCCGACAGACAAAACTGTTCAATCAATTGTTTATAGCCGACCTCATCATAATCATAAGACCTTCCGTAAATATGCAATGTATGAAGCGGGTGGTCTTTCGCGAACAAGGCGAAAGCTTTCAACAGTAGCATATGGTTTTTTTGGGGGTGCAAACGCCCCATCGTAACTATTCGCTCACTACCGCCATTCGCCGAGCAATCTACCCGAACAGGGTTGGGAACTACCACCCCTTTCCGGCGAATTGCATGAGGGAACATTTCCATTACGGTATGGGACTGAAATACAACCTGATCTGCTTTCAGATATGAAAGTACCTCTTTCAAATAATAAATCCGACCTTTCCCTCTCGGATCGTTCCTTTCCGACATCACTTTACGACATCCTTTTGTTCCAGAAAAGGCATTGAGAAGATTCGGATATTCCAGCATACTCAATACAACATCCGGATGTTCTTTAAGCATTATACTTATCAACTGTCGGCGTAGGCCCAAGAACCGGCGAGCAGCGGTAAAAAAAACGCCGGCTTTTCCTGGTATTTTGGACGGCCGATATGCGGGGTCTTTAAAAAACAGGAGACGGATCCGATTGTCCAAAGGATAGGTCTTCTTCTTCGAGAAATTCAAGATAACCACTTCATGGTCTTCTACCAATTCATTGGCGAGCCGGCTCACTACGCGCTGCGCGCCACCTGCATACAAATCATCGATTATGATAAGAAGTTTTTTCATCGGTTTCCCGTAATTCTTAGCATTAGCCAGGCAAGGGACGGGATTGCTGACATTGAGAGGCAAAGCATCTTTTCGCCCCACTTGATCCCGTGGCTTTTCCAATATTCCCCAAGGAAGCGTTTCCGGCTTTCGGCAAAGAGCGAACGAGTTTCCAGATCCCGTTCCTGGAGTTTCTGGCCGACCTGCCAACCAGCAAAGACAGCCATATCCCGGAACAGACGCCGGAGCAACAGGGGGCCAAACACTTTGTTCTCCGGTGAAAGGGTAAGGTACTTTTCCGGAAGGATCTTCGCACGTCCGTTCCAGTGCTTGGAAACAGATGTCTGCTGATGCGTGTTCGATGTATCGTGCTGAAACCACCAGTACAAGGTTTTGTCCAGAAATATGCACTCATTCGCCCGAAGAAAAACGGTCAGATTGAAATCGAAGTCCTGTCCACGCTCGATATTCTTGTTCCGGAGATCCTGTATCAGTTGCCGCCGGTAAAGTTTGTTCCATTCGAAGACAAAAAGCGTGTCGCCGCCGGCCATCAGTCCTTCTATCATATCTTTTCGCAGCAGGACCTGCGGCAGCGGAATGCTGTCGGGCCGCGAGATGTCCTCTTCGGAAGAGAACGTCGCGACGCCCCTAATCAGCACCAAGTCTGCTTCCGGATGAAGCACGGCGGCATCATGCATCAGCCGGAGCATGTCGACATTGAAATAGTCGTCGCTGTCGATGAAAATCAGCCAGTCACCTGTCGCAATGTCGTGACCAGCGTTGCGGGCTGAATAGCAGCCGCCGTTTTCCTTGTGAATGACGCGGCAGCGCGAATCCTGCAGGGCATATTCGTCGCAAAGTTGCCCGGATTCATCCGTGGAACCATCATCCACGAGGATGATCTCCAGATGAGGGTACGTCTGCCTACCGACCGACTGAAGGCAGCGAGAAAGAAACTTGGATGTGTTATAAACCAAGACGATGACAGATATCAATTCTTCTTTCATCTTAGACACAATTTCGGATGTCCAACGTCCGTCTTACCCGGACTACCGAGCCGTCGGGGATGATGCCACTAATGATGCACCCTGCCCCGATTACGCAGTTCTTCCCAATCTTCGCACCTTTCAGGATGATGACATCCGAAGCGATCCAACATCCGTCACCAATGGCGATGGGCGCCGTCGTCAACTCCGGACTGACACCCGTTTCAGGACTGTGCCGGTGGTTGTTGTCGAAAATCTTGACACCGGGACCGAACATACAGCGCTTCCCGATAGAAACTTGCTCATGGGCACTGATCAGGCAAAAGCGGTTGAAATAGCACCCCTCGCCGATTTCAAGCAACCCTTTCCCGTGAACTTCAAAGTCACAGTACGGTGCAAAGTCACAATTCCGCCCGATTTTCAAGACACCCCGGTCAAAGAGCCGGAGCGTACAGCGGGGTGAAATGCGCTGGATCCACGCCACACGATACCGGCCGGGGTGAAGCAGTTTCTTCACCGCAGACCAGATTGCATTATAAAGCATTAAAAGCAAAGCGGTTACCATCTTTTATAAAAGTCACAATCCCATCCGCGCATCCCTCGTTGTCCATAGGCACGATGCGCCCGTCCACGCCGTTTTTCACAAGGCTCCGCGCTGTCGGGAAAGCCGAGAGGACGACAGGCTTGTCCAGTGTCTGCGCCTCCAGGACGGTCATCGGACTTCCTTCGTAACGGGACGGCTGGACATAGATGTCACAAGCCTTCATATAGGGGTACGGATTCTCTTTTTTGCCGAGAATCCGGACATAATCCTCCATTCCGCATTCCTGGATCTTTCGCCGGATCAATGATTCTTCTTCGCCGAAACCGATCAGGTACCAGCATACATCCAGGCCGGTTGCCCGGATCCTCCGGCAGATATCCGGCACGTTGTCGTAATTCTTCGCATGGCTGAAACGGCCCACGGAAAGCAGATTGATGCGGCCCGGCGTTCGCGGCATCTCCCGTCCGACTTCCTCCGGACCCAGCGCCATTGCCTGCTGCCGGATCCACGCGCAGGGGACCCGGTTCGGAATCAGCACGATTCTCTCGGAAAGCGACGGGAAAACCGCAAGAAAATGCCGGGTCACTTCCGGAGAAATCGAAACGATCCGGTCATAACCGGACCATACGGGCAATTCCAGTGCGGCGTCAATATCAACCTGCGAGTAATCGGTATGGATCCAGGCGGCTTTGCGCCGGGCCCGGACTTTATTGAGCACATAATCGTGCGGCATCAGGTAGCTCACGGCCAGGTCGTATTCTTTTTCCGGATGAATGTCCGGGAGAACTGTGACCACATTACGGGATATATACGAGAAAACCGCCGTACCGTCTTTCGGGCGACGCTTCCTTGCATAGGCTGCGTATTGGCGCAAAGCCCGCCATCGCGCCCACGCAATCCGCCAATACCCGCTTGCAAGGACGCTTCGCAGCGGCCGCTCGATCTGCGCATACTGCGGAATCTCCGGAAGCAGCTGTACTTGCGGCGGAATCGCCGCCATCAGTTCGCCACGATGACTGTAAACGAACAGATCCACCTCAACCTGGTTGAAATCCAGCGAATCCAGCAGTCCGAGCAGACTTTTCTCGGCCCCGCCGAGTTCCAGATAGTGAATCGCGAAAAGTATCTTTTTCTTCAAATCAAGCAATAATCCAGTTCTCCACGCTGCGGGTAGCGGGATTCATCTTCACCCCGACTTTCACGACGGGACGACCGCCGGTGTCGTACGGCAGCGCATAACCTTTCCCGTCAATCTGCCGCAATGCGTCCTGCGCCGTGCCGTCCGTCTTGAATTCAAATACATACGTCGTCTGCGGCATCCACACCACCATATCGATCCGGCCGCCGGCACACTTGACCTGCGTGCGCACATAGACATTCAGCATCGAGAAGATCAGGTAGAAGGTGTATTCATAAAAGCCTTCGGCCGTCGCCGCATCGGCCAGCTTCTTCTTGAAGCCTTCCACATACGGGATTCCCGCAAGATAAGCCTGCAGTTCCCGCATCGCCAGGTCAATGTCCTCCGCTTTGAGCGCCTTCCAGAACTTCAAGGCAAAGCCGGTCTGGACATCGCCGCTTGTCAGCCCGGTATAAGCCGGCATCAATCCTTCAATAAAGCCCACCCGGACTTCCTGATTCGGAATGGAAAGGGTATAGAGAAGCGACTCGCGGTCATAAGCCTTGAGCGTCAAATAACCACTCTGATACAAGACAGGAAGGGCATTCTGCATATTCTCAGTCGGCTGATCAAACGCCGAAGCCGGAACTTCAAGGTCATCCAATTGCGTGATGTCTGTCTGGAACTGCCGCATCAGGCGGATCAGGAAAGTAGGCGTTCCGCTTTCAAACCAGTAATTCGCCAGATCGCGTTGTTGAAAACATTTCAGCAGACTGTATGGATTGTAAACGCCTTCGGATTCCCGTGAAAAATGATAACCATCGTACTGCTGTTGCAATCGCTTGTGCATCTCCTCCTTGGAGATGCCATAGTACGCTGCTAGACGCTTTACGTCTTCCTGCATGTTATCAACCATTTCCCGGTCCGTGATGCCGCAGATCGCAGCAAAACGCGGATCCAAAGACACGTTCAGCAAGTTGTTGAGCGTCGAGAAGATGCTCAATTGGGAAAACTTCGTAATGCCTGTGATGAAACAAAAACGGATATTCCGTTCGCAAGCTTTCAATGGTGAATAAAACTCCTGCATCACACGGCGCATATCTTCCAATTTCCTGTCCTCATGAAGAACGTCCAGCAGAGGTGCATCATACTCATCCACAAGGACAACGACCTGTTTCCCCGTCTTCGCGACAATCCGGTTGATAAGACCCTGCAACATGCCGCCGGGTGTGATTTCATCGCGGTCGGTGCCATAATGTTTGCCGTATCCTTTCAGGAGCAGCATAAGCCTGGACGCCAAAGAGTCCGCATCTTGCTGGCCCTTGACGACACTCAAATCCAAATGGATGACAGGATATTGTTCCCAATCCTCTTCCAGCGCGGAAATCTTAAGACCATGAAACAAATCTTTATCCCCGACAAAATAAGACTCCAGTGTCGTACTGAGCAGCGACTTCCCGAAGCGCCGGGGACGGCTCAGGAAAATGTATTTGGCCTCGTGCGCCAGTTGCCACACCAGATCCGTCTTGTCAATATACAGATAACCCCCTCGAATGATTTCCGAGAACGTCTGGATGCCGATCGGGTATTTTCTTTCAGTCATGGCTTACGGTCTTTCCGGGAAAGATACGAAATAAAACGCAGAATCACAAAACCAGTATTTTTCGCGACAAAGGCTTATTTTTCTCCGCTGAATTGGAGCACAGCACGTAAGAACTCCAGATCACGGCTGTTGAATTTTCTGGCGAAGAGAGCCTCCGAAGATTTCAAGGCATCTAAATCGGGCCAGTCCCAATCTTGCAAAGAACCATTTTCCCGCCATCCAACAAACCGACAGCTCCCACGGACATCATCCCCTTCTTCCGGATAATAGACTTTCTCGTGAAAAGGAGACTCCAAGCAGAATGTCTGGAACAGGCTTTCGTCAGGGCAGAAAGTGTGGGTGAACGTCTTCTTGATCCAACGCTTCCGGGATAGCAGTTCCTGCGCCAGATGATCTGTAACACTTACCCATTGAGGGCCTTTCCCGAAGGAGACGCCCCGATTTCTATGAAGGTTCATTATACGTTGCAATCTAAGGAACCATTGACGAAAATGATAGGAAACGATGGTTTCCGACCTGAAGTGACGGGGATACATATACCATCTCTGCATCCGCTCCGAAAGCATCGGCGTCATTGCAGCCGTCGTATAACCAACAAACTCCCGCCCGTCGTGTTCATCAAAAAACGAGTGAATGAAATTCTGGCTTTTCAAAGGAAGATCCACGCCGGACAAAAGATGGTAGTAATGATATGGGCCTTGACCTCTTGCCGCCTGAAACAGGGCTAACTCCGCTTCCACCATACTATAATCCCCCCACCGGACATCAACTCTTTGTTTCAGAATAAAAAGTCGGGCCCGTTCCGTATGGCACGATGGCAATGTTCTCACTTTACGGTCAAAATGCACGAAGATATCGTTCCGCGGATCATCCAGACTGTCAAGCAGGAGATGCAGGACAGCAAAGTCGGTATGTGCCAGAATCAGAAACGCGTGTTTCATTTCAGTTTTTTAAGCAATGAAAGAGTCATACCTTGTACAAAGGGGAGAATATCAAGGCATGAAGAATACAGGGAGATTGCCAACGTATCGCCTTGCGCATAATCCACTGCGCCATCACGCCGGGTCATCGTCATCAGGGCCCGAAGGCACCGCTGCGCCGCTTCCAAAAAGACTGTATCCTCCGTCATCTCATACGCCCTGACGAACAAGTGCCCGGCCAGGACGGTCGCGGAACTCTCCTTCGGGGAAGACGGATTGAAGAGAAAACTGCCGAAACTGCCGTCCGGGCGCTGTAAATCCAGCATCCTGCCGGCAAGGCGGAGAATCCTGTCGCGCTGATGATCTGACGCCAGTAAACCGAGGATATACCAACCGGTTCCACGACCCCAATCGCAGACGCCCATCGGAAGGTTCCGTCCGGTATCGAAAGCATGGAACGGGAAAACGCCGTCATAAAGCGCCTGATCGTACTGCGCAATCTGCCGGTCCGCCAAATCGTCAAGACCGCAGGAATACAGAAACGGGCAAAGCAGTCCGATCGTATCCACGTAGCGGATATCCGGACTTCCTTTTCTGTAAGGAACCGTCGTATAATCCGAAAAGACTGCCTTCAATCGTGCCTCGGCAGCCGCCGGAAGCGAGTTTCTCGTCTTCAGCGCATACGCAAGAAAGGCTGTTTCAACAGGCTCACCGACAAGCTCCAGACAATCCGGACGGCTGTCGAGGAAAATGCGCGCATCCTCATCATCAAGACCAAGCAACAAGCCACCGACCTGCCATAAGTTTACCGTCTTGCTGCCCTGTCTGCCAGCGACACGCACTTCCGGCGTATGGCGAAGCCATTGCCGGGCCTTGACGGTCATAGCCTCCTGCCACCGGGCCCGGTCGGTCCATCGTCCGATATGGATCCGCGCCTGCCAGGTATTCAGATCTTGTAAGAGAGACATCACGTTTATTTATAGAGACGGCAGACAAGTGCCGGAAACCGGAACTTGACAGCCAGATAATACAGATACTCTTTCACGTTGTCAAACGGATTCCTGAACCCGAGAATCCGGCACGACTGCCGAATCATCTCTGTGGAAAGGATTTCCCTGACACCCTCCTTCCCGGCTTCGGCCGGCAAGGCCCTCATCATCATCGGAAGCAGGTTCCGCAGGGTATAACGTGCCAGATCTGCTGAACAGGGCGAAAAGTCATCCATCCGGAATCGCCGGATCTGATCCATTTTAGCACGCCAGGATAGCGGGATGGCGTTCAGGCGTGCCGGGTCGTGGCTGGATTTCATCAGGCTGGCAGGATTATCTATGCGATAATAGTAGTAGGCTTCCTCCATCAGCAGGATCCGCCGGCTGGCGGCCATCGCTTCGGTCACAAAAACCATATCTTCTGCCACGCGGAGTTCCGGGGTGAAACGGATATGGCCCCTTTCCAGCGTGGAACGACGGAACAGATAGCGCCACACAAAACAGAGGTCATTCGACGACTCCACATGATCATCCGATGCTATCAGTGCATGAAAATCAAGCACCGTACCCGTCTTGAGCGAAAAAACGGAGCGACGTCCTTCAGGATACGGCATAAAAGAACACCCCACCACATCCAGCTCTTGTGTCAACGCCTTTTCCAGAAGGCGTGCGTACATCTCCGGCGCAAGCCGGTCGTCCGCATCGGCAAAAGCCACATAGTCGCCCGTCGCTTGGTCAAGTCCGGCATTACGCGTCCTTGACGGACCCGAATTCGGCTGGCGGAAAACCCGGATGCGCGGATCCGAGTCCGCCCACCGGGAGAGTATCTCGCCAGAACTGTCCGAGGAGCCGTCATCGACGCAGAGAATCTCCATATCCTGAAACATCTGGGCACAGACAGAAGACAGGCACTCGTCCAGGAAACGCCCGGCATTGTAAACAGGAATGATGACACTCAGTTGCGGCATTAGGCTAAAGTGACAAGCGTTGCAGCCGGCCGATGTAGTCGGGCATAAAGGCATTGAGATGCTCCCTGAGTGCCGATTCTCGGGAAAGCATACGGAAGAACAAATCGACCAGCTCGTCCGGCCCGGACAGGCTCTGCACGGGTAGCACATACGTTTCGTTTTCCGGCATCACATCCCCCGCAATTCCGACTGCTTTGGAGGAATAGCCCAGCGCAAGCGCAGGAACGCAGGAAGAATAAGCTGCGATGCAGGCGTGGGTGCGGGCCGCGACCATAAACCGGCAGCAGGCAATGATATCTTTCAGCTCTCCCGCCGGCCGGTCCTCGACCAGGATGACGCGGCCGGAATTGCTGAATTTCTCGTACAACAGCTTCAGCGGTCTGCGGTCATCATTCTTCGCCCATACCACGTGAGGTATCAAGGCAACTGCCATATCCGTCTTTTTCAGGATTGACTCGACAAGACCGGTAACATTGGTCATCAACGCCTCTTTGTCCTTTGCACAGCCCAGCGCCATCGGGCTGACGTTGAGGCCGACCGTATTGCCTTCCAGAAAGCCTTCCGGAAGAGAAGTATTCACCCGCTCCAACGAAAAGGCCGGATCGGGGAACAGCTCTGCCTGTCTCAATCCTTTGGCCCTCAATGCCTCATAGGAGAGACTTTCACGCGTGATGATCCGCTTATATCCTTTCAGGTCCTCCAATAGAGCCCCTTTCAGGGAATCCGGTTCTATGGAACAGCCCCAGAGGATCGTGTCCTTGCCTTTCTTCCGCAACACCCGGTTCAGCAGATAAAGGAAACCCTGTTCTCCGTAGCAGTAATTGTCCCCGCCGATGGAAAGGGCCACATCACAGGTTTCTGCCGCCTCCAAAACAGGACGGAAAGCAAGCCGGTCGAGTGCATCGCCATCGCCCAGCCGGGACTTGAGGACAGCGGTCAGGAAAGGCAGGGAGCCCTTCCGGGCTGCTTGCTGCGCCTTGATAATCCGGCAGCAGGCATCCAGCCCATAGCGACGGTCCTGTTCGGGGGCAGAAGAGGCCAGGACAGCCTCTGCCCCGGTCAGTTTGACCGTGGACCGTACAATCGCCTCGCAACCGTGGTTGCCGCTTCCGCCGTGGGGATAGAGCAGTATCTTCACTTCTTTTTGTACAGAATCCGGAAGTACCAATAAAACCAGCCGGCCCGGCGCCCAAGAATCCACCGTTTGATCCAGGATGCACAGTTGAACAAATCCTGGCAGGCCTTCATCCTGTCTATTTCAGGAATTGCAAGAATTGTCTCCAGATAGGAACGCGATGCATCTGCCAAATCCGGAAACAGAAAGATTCCGTCATATACAATACCCCACAGCCTTTTGTAGAGAAAACGCATCACTTCTTCTGTAACGAGCCCCTTCTTCTCATGAAAAGACAACAGACTGTGCCACTGGTCATAGTCAATCGCAAAAAGGTCAGGTCTTGTCCGGAGGGAAAGAGATCCATCCCGGCGGATATAACAATACAAAGGTTCCGGCACAGTCGCGATCGTTCTCACAAACGCGAGATAGGACAGGTTGAAGAGAAGGTCTTCCCCATAATCTTTTGCTTCATCAAAGTGAAGACTGTTATCCGTAATGATTCCCTTCTTGTACAGTTTGACGACGGGGCCGGACAGCAAATGCAGGCATTCCAGTTCCAACAGGTCGTCTATGTGCCCGGCATCCAGCTGAAAAACACTTTTTTTGGACGGCACTGCGGCTTGCCGTGAACCGGATATGCCAACTGACCCCATACCGCAAACGGCCAGATCGGCATCCATCGAAACCATCGCGGCGTAAAGCGTCTCAAGGTAGGTCAGAGCAACCGTATCATCGCTGTCCACAAAGGCGATGTATTCACCGCAGGCAAGTTCCAGGCCCCTGTTCCTCGCGGCTGAAACGCCACGGTTTTCCTGATGGATTACCTTTACCCGGGTATCCCCGGCGGCAAACCCGTCGCAGAGAAGACCGCTCGTATCCGTCGAACCGTCATCAACAAGAATGCATTCCCAATCCGGCAGTGTCTGTGCAGCAATCGAGCGGTAGCAAGCCTCCAGGCAGGCGGCTGTATTATAGACCGGTATGATGACCGATATCATTTCAGTATTTCTTCGATGGCAGGCATCCTTGCTTCCAGGGTAAAATCTGAGCACCTGTGCAATGCGGCCGCTTCATATTGGCGCTTATCGACTTGGCCGCTCAGCACCCGCGACAGACCTTCTGCCAGGGACTGTTCGTCGTTCCCGACCAGAAGCCCGTACGCACTGTCGCCGAGAATCTCCCGCGTTCCGCCGCAGTCTGTGGCCAGCACCGCCTTCCCGAGAGCCAGGCTTTCCAGAACAACCGTCGGCAACCCTTCCGTCCGGGACGGCAGGATTATCCAGTCTGCCATTTTCATCAACGGATACGGATTGGGCTGATTCCCCAGGAATGTGACATTATCAAGGCCATTCTCCCGGCAAAAAACCTCCAATTCCGAGCGGTCGCCCCCGCCTGCGATCCACACCTGGAAGGAAAAGCCACGGCTTTTCAAATCCCGGACGACACGAAGATAACGGTCATAAGCCTTTGCTCCTGTCATTCGTCCGACAGAGACGAGCAGCGGTTCCGGACCCCGGCTGAATGGAACTGAGTCGGCAGCCTTCCTGCGGATTCCTTCCACGTCAATTGGGTTATAGGCTGTCACAAGTCTGTCGGATAATTCCGGAAACAGCCTGGTAAAAGAATCTGCCACAAACTGCGATACAGCCACGATCCTGTCAAACTTTCCATATCTTTCCCGCTCCTGCCGCAGGGATTCTTTTGTTTTCCCCCTTTGCGACAATTCCGTGGAGGTATGCAGCCAGACGACTTTCTTCCTCTGCTTGAGTTTCGCCGCAGAGAGAAGCCGCGTGGGAGCGCCTTCATAAAAAGCGACGGCAACGTCATACTTGTCCCGGATGAGGCAATGGTACACTCCGGCCGGGAATCTTGACAAAGCGAAATTTGCCAGCCGGGAAATCCATCTGTACCTGTTGTCGAAAAGATAGCGGAACCGAACGGTTTCGTTTAACTGCATCTTAACTTTATACGGATAGCGCCCGCCAAAGACACTTTCCTTGAACAACGAGCAGACCGTAACCTGAAATTTCGTGGGGTCAAGGGCATTGGCCATATCCCTCAGGACCTTTTCAGCACCACCAAGCGAAGGCGATTCCATCAGGAACAGTATTTTCCTCACTTGCGAATCCGGATTATCCACTGGTAGAGTTTCGGAGACAACAAAAACAGTCTCATCCGAGCCAAAAACCGGGTCCGGGCAAATGCCGGATCCTGTTTCATTCCGGATACAAGCGACAGGAAATTCTTCCGGCAACGATCCGGGACAGGTGTCGATGCAATTTGTGATTTATAATAGTATTCCACATAGATGTTGCCCCACAACTGTTTTGTACAATTGACCAGATAAGGATCAGACTCATACAGTTCCATTCTCTTTTCCAGTACTTTCAGGAAGTTCCACCGTTCTGAGGAAAAAGGCTTGGTCGTCACGGAATTCTCGTTCTGGCACCAGTGGTAGAAAATGTCAGGAATACATACAATCTTATAATGACGGGCATTGAGCCAGTCATTCAGTTCTTCATCTTCCGCATAACGGGAAGTGAATGCCATCCCCTGCAGGACGCTTCTGGAATAGAGTTTATTACAAGCAGACGCAACAACGCCGTTAGCCCAGGCGCCATGTTCATAATAGAAATGGGCAAACGTCATACTGTCAAAAGTGCCCAGCATTGACGCATCCTGTTCCGACCGTTTATATAACTGTTTTTTATCCGGATACTCGTAATTGAAAAAACAGACACAGATGTCTGCCTGCTGGGCCTCTGTCTCAGACAGCATCGCCTCATACATCCGGGGTTCAATGTAGTCATCCGCATCTACGAAAGCGACATACTTGCCCCGGCTGAGAGAAAAGCCTTTGCATCGTGTATATCCCGGGCCCTGATTGGCCTGATGGTGCACCCTGATTCTATCATCCTCTTTCGCGAGCGATTCACAGAAATCGCCCGAACCATCCGTACTGCCGTCATCGACGAGGATGATTTCCAAATCAGCTAATGTTTGCTGCCGGATGCTTCTTACGCAACGCTCCAGCAGATGACCGGCATTATATACAGGTACGATAACCGAAATACGCGGTGATGATGCCGACTTATCCATAAATGTAACGGCAAAACTGTCGTTTTCTTCTAACCGAAAGGGCATAAGCAAGCGGAGACAGCAGAAAGGCCAGCCCTGGGAAATGGCATTCTGCGATTTGACGGTGCTCGTGTGCCAGAAAGCAACAGGATACATACTGCAGGATCTGCTTCAGCCGGTCTCCGCTCTTCTTTTCCGATTCCAGTCTGGTATTGAACAGCATAGCATAACCCATCGGATTCTCCTTCAAAAGTCTCCAGGTCGAATCGGTCAGGCCGCCCGGCAGATACGCGCAGCGATAAATCACTTTGTCGAACCAGCGCAGTTTGTAACCGTCCAGCGCCATACGGTCCCATACGACTGCTTCGGGCGTAAATTTTTCGCCGTCCCAGACGGGGAAGGGATAATTCCGGAGCTTATCCGTGAAAAAGGCTTCGGCCATATCCCGGCTCAAACCGTAACGGGGCCTCTCCAGGTTGGAGGCATCAACCCAGGGCTTTCCTCCCATTTTCGGCCTGCCGCCCAAAGGCCGGCCCTGGGCATCTCCCCTGAGACCGGAAATACCAATAAAAGACGGATCATCCGGAAGGGTGTTAAAGGCTTTCAGCACAAAAGAAACCGCATCCGGCAAAAGGCTGTCATCGGAATCGACGATGAAGAAAAAACGGCCCTCCGCCAGCATAGCTCCCTTATTGACGGCTCGTTGTTTTCCACCGTTTTCCGTATAAACATAGCGGATGGGAAATCCCGCATCTTTCTGTGTCCACCGCTGAAACAATCCGGCCGTCCCGTCCGTCGAGCCGTCATCGATGACAAGCCACTCGAAATCTTTGCAATCCTGCGTCTGCAAAGAATCAAACAAACGCGGCAACGTGTGCGCGCGGTTATAGGTCGGTGTAAAGACAGTCAGCAAGTTGTCAATGTATCTTCAATCGCCTGCACGGAGCTTTCCAACGAGAAATCGTTCCCCCGCAGACGGGCGCCTTCCCGCATCCGGGACAGTTTCGTCTTGTTATCCAACAGTGATTTGAGCCCGAGATAGAAAGCTCTTTCATTGTTGTCGGTTATGATGCCGCAGCCACATTCCCCCATCAGTTCACGCATACCGGCGCAATCCGCAGCAAGGACCGGGACGCCGAGAATCAGCGATTCCGTCACCGCCGTGCTGAAGCCCTCTGCCCGTGACGGGCAGACGAAAAGGTCGGCATCTGCGACAATCGGATAAGGATTGACCAGGAAACCAGGCATACGCACGCTTTCTGACAACTCTTCCTGCCGGATCAACTGCTCCAACTCTTTTCGGCATCCCCCCTCGCCCAGGATGCAGAGTTCAAGGCGATAGCCTTCCCGGCGGAGCCGCCCGCAAATCCGCAGGAGCCGGTCGTATCCTTTCTGGGCAGCCAGGCGGCCGACGGACACCAGCCGTATGACAGAGTCACCCGTTGATTGCCACCCGGCCGGACAACTTTCTTTCGCCAGTCTGCGGATTTCGTCCCTGTCAACAGGATTATAAAGAACGGAAACAGGAGATTGTGGATTATATACGGAGCGGAAAGCCTCCGCGACAGATTCGGACACACAGGCAATCCTGTCGAAAGCGGCATAAGCGTTTTTTTCTTCTGCCAGATTGCGATAAATCTTACGGGACTGCGTCCAGGGGTTCCGCTTCAGATCGATATGGACCCAGGCTATTTTTTTCGCCCTCCTGTTGGTTGATGCAGCCAGCAATTTTGTCACGAAGCCTTCCGTAAAAGCCACCTCCATATCGTTTCCTTTCGGAATGAACAGACGATATACCCAGCAAGGCGGAAGCAGTTCATTTATCAGTTTGTATTTGATCTTATACCAGAACGAAGCCCAGGCTGACAATCCCGACGCCGCAGGGAGAAGGTAGCAGTAACGAACGGTGTCCGGGACGTCCGCCAAGAACTTGCCCGTATTGGAAATACAGCAAAGGGTGACGTCGAAACGGGACTTGTCCAGATGCCGCAACAAAGTAACAAGCACCTTCTCTGCGCCGCCACCGGACAGGGACTCGATCAGGAACAAGATCTTACGTTGCTTCATCTTGTCTTATGCCCGGAAACGGCAGATAATTTCATTCTGATAAACTTCGTCGTCAATCTGTACCTTTGGGGCACCGCCGGCCTCATTGACATATTTTCCTGCCACGGGGACCTTGCGGGTCGCCTTCATCCGACTCCACTCATACTCTATGTCCACGTGACCGATATCCAGCGCCTGATAGCCATTTTTTGACAGGTCGCAGGCCAGAACCGTAGCCGTCGGGCCCAGGGCCAGCAGGACCAGATACGTCGCTGCGTCATATTTCCGGACCTCTTCTATAATATCATTCCGGAAGCGGAATGCATCCTGATTGGGCGCCAGAATCCGTTTCACAGAAAGGGCCTCTGAAAATAGGTCATTCCCCACGCCCAGCCGGCTCTGCTCGCCCTCCAACAGAAGAATATGCCGTCCCTTCCAGAGTTGCTTGATGCCGGTAAAACAAGTGTCGGCGTAGCTCTTGTCCTTGTACATCATATAACACCGGGTTATGAAGGCATTACCGAACCGCTGCTCTTTGTCTGTCACCGAACGGCACCACCATTTCCGGTAAAGGGCAAGGTGCTTTTTCCAATGGGCCCGCGTCTCCGGCGTAAAAGATGACAAATCCGAAAAGATATCCGGCAGACAGACCAGCAGTCCCGGAACCGACTCAGACAGAATCTCTTTCAGCCGTTTTTGCAGCTCTTCGCTACAAGGCTGGAAAGCCAGGGACTGCCCAGCGACAAGTTTGATCTCACCATCACCGAACCGGCTTACGGAGCACTTGTTCTCGACAATGTATGCAAGGGTTTCCTGTATAGACAGGACTGCCGGAGACCGGTACAGATGAGAACGGACACACTTATCCCAACTGACAGCCATAAGTCCGCTTAGATTCTGATACTCTCCATAAGCCCAGTTCCAGGCTGTCTGAAGCCTCTTATTCATCCCAAAAGACTTTTATCCTTGCTGCCACTTTTCCTTGCACTCCCTCAACGTTTCCAGAAATGCGAGCCCGTTTTTGAGATCAGGTTCCAAATAATTGCCTTCTGCCCACTCGTTCCAGGATTTGACAAGACACAGTTTATTGTGTTTCATCGATACGCAGGAAAAAGCATCCGCCAGATGCTTTCTGAAAGATTCAGGGGTATAGTCCGACAGAATCAGCGCCTTTTTTCCGGAACGTGGTGAATGGTCCCATCCGGCAATGACTGTTGGAATCACATTTTCTTTTTTTTCGGTTTCGGTGATAAAGTATGCTGCAGCCTCGGCGTACGTTGCCGTCTTCAGCGTACTATGCCCGGAAAGTGCCTTCAAACGGTATTTCCAGGCAGGCCTGTGCAAAAGAAAATCCTCAAGATGAATTGTCGCGATGGCATCCAGCCTGGACTGTTCATATTCTTTGATCCTGCCGTCCGACTGGCTTGATCCGATGAAAAAGATACCCGGCAGTCCGTGTTCCCTTGCCAGTTGGTTCCACAAGTCCAGATAATCGTTCAAATCCGGAATGAACGGGGGTGCAAACAGCAAAAAAACCGGTTTGCCGCCGACCGTAATGTAGCGGGGATCCTTGAAAGCGGGCAAAAGAGAATTGAAGTGTGCGATATGGTCTTCCCGGCCGGGATAATCCTGCTTGAGGATAATCTCACCGGTCCGCGGGTTATGCCAGTCGTGATTCGCCCAAGCGAGGCAGAAAGGGAAATCAGGTTCTCCCGATTCCAGAACAGCCTGAAAGGGTTTTTCCATAATTGTCCGGCCATTCCCGAACCAGTAATGCCAATAGCAAAAACCATCGATTCCATATTGCCGGGCCATTTCGGCCTGTGCAAGCCGTACTTCCGGCATCAGCAGGTTGTAAAAACCGAGATCAGCCGGAATATGCGGCTGATAGTGCCCCTTGAACAAGGGCTTGGCCGCGGCAGTCGCAGTCCATTCCGTGTAGCCTTTTCCCCAATACCGGTCATTGAAATCGATCGGATAGAACTGGGGAAGATAATAGGCAATCAGTTGGATTCCTTTCCCAAGAAATTCCGCCATAGAACAAGGGTTTTCTGCACGAAGCGATGGAGAGGATGCCGCGTCAACACCCGCAGTTCATCATTGACCAGGGTGGCATTGCAGGCATTTGCTACCGTGTTGATTTCAAATTGCCGGATGTCTTCTTCCGCAATAGCCGCTGACATGACAGGCAAGAAGTCATTCCATTTCCGGTGGAAACACTTGCAGGACTCCAGAAAACTGAGATTGTAGCGCGATTGCGTCGTGTGCTCCGCCAGAATGTCGTCCGCAATCAGGATTTTCCTGCTGGACTGGACAATCTGCATGGAAAGATCCATATCATAGAAATGGAATCCGTCATACGTATCTTCATCGAAACGGATCCCCCCATCAAATACACTTTTAGGGCAGCACATCCAGATGCCGTCAATTGCGACGACCCGGTTGCCGTACTTGTCGTTCTTGTTCCAATTCCATTCTTCGGTACAATGCACGCCTTTCTTTTCAAATCCCTGCATGATCCGGCCGTGATTGATGCCGCTGGACAGCCAATAGACAGAAAACGGCGACAGATAATGAGTCCCTATCAGGCCAATTAATCCAACTTGATTATCTTCAAGCATTTTCAAACAGATTTCCCCCCAGTTCCCGGACAGCAGTTTCACGTCGTCGTGCATAAAGCAGACAACATCGTACCGCGCCAGACTGACACCTCGGTTATAGGCCGCGAAAATCGAATACGCATTCCGGGAATTGTCTATCCAGACAATCTCATATTCTACAGAGCCGATCGTTTCCCGGATGTTACGGGCAAAACTGCCGGGCACCTGCGCACTCTTTGAGCAGACTACAACTGAAAGCCCTGTTCTTCCTTCAGCCATTGTACGATACCCGGAAAACCCAGGTTGATAATCAAAGCCTTTGATATGTTGATTCCCACTTCTCCTGAATAATGGATTTTTTCAAAGGCGTGTTGTCGGCAAAGACATTTCCAAAAGCCTCATTCCCCTGCGAAACAGAAAACGAGAGTTTGGATAAATCTGTCGTATAACGCTTCACATTCCTTTCTGCGACGTCAAAGTCAATCTGATAATCCCCTTCTGCCAATGTGAAAGGCGGAATCTTAAAAGTGAACACATAGTCTCCGGGAGCCAATGTATTGCATCCGTTCGCATTGTTGTAATCTGCGCGGGCAAGCGGGTATTGAAACGCGCTTTTGATATTGAATCCTACGACCAGAGAAGCAATGTTCTTGACAACCGTCACTTCAAACCGGATAGTCAGAGAAGAAGAAGTGTAACAAATCGTATCGTCGCTGGAAAGGATCGCGGCTTTTCGGAGAAAAAGGACGGAACGGTCCCCGTCAATTCCGTCGAACGAACTCTGTACCACCGAATCTCGCAGGTAGTTTTCTATGGTGTCGGACACTTCACCCATAAAACGCACACCTCCGTCTTCCAGCAATACGCCCCGTTGGCACAAGCTCCGCACCGCCGCCATATTATGACTGACGAACAAAACCGTACGGCCTTCGCCGCGGGAGACGTCCTGCATCTTGCCGATGGCTTTTTTCTGGAATTCGGCGTCGCCGACGGCGAGGACCTCGTCCACCACCAGGATTTCGGGCTCCAGGAAGGCCGCCACGGCGAAGCCGAGGCGGACCGTCATACCGCTGGAGTAGCGCTTGACCGGCGTGTCGATGTATCGCTCCACACCGGCGAAATCGACGATTTCGTCGAGTTTTCGCGTGATTTCGGCGCGGGTCATGCCCATGATGGCACCGTTCATATAGATGTTCTCGCGGCCCGTCATTTCGGAATGGAACCCCGTGCCCACTTCGAGGAGCGACGCGATGCGGCCGCGGACGCGGATTTCACCGGTCGTCGGTGCCGTGACACGGGAAAGCAGCTTGAGCAGCGTAGATTTCCCGGCGCCATTCTTGCCGATGATGCCCACCACGTCGCCTTGCTTCACGTCAAAGGTGATGTCGCGCAGCGCCCAGACGAAGTCAGAATTGCCTTTATGGGCGCGGTCGTTGACTTCGCCCACCTTCAGGTACGGGTCTTCGTGGCCCAGAATCTTCGTCTGCCACCAGCGGTTCAGGTCGTGGGAGAGCGTCCCCGTACCGACCGTACCCAGGTGGTAGAGTTTCCCGACATGATCAAAACGGATTGCAATCTCACTCATACCGTATCCATGAAATTCCGTTCCACGCGATTGAACACGATGACAGAAAGGAAAAGCGTGACACACATGAAAACCGTGCTGTAGAGCAGCCCGCTCCAGGAGAGGGAGCCGCAGCCCAGGCAGCCGTACTTGAAGGCCTCGAAAACCGGGGTCAGCGGATTGAGTTCCAGCACCGTCCGGATGCGTCCGCTTGCCGCGCTGAGCGGATAGATGATCGGCGTGGCGTACATGAAGAGTTGCATGCCGAACGACACCAGGAATTTCAAGTCGCGGTACTTCGAAGTGACGGAAGAAATGATCAAGCCCCAGGAGAGTGCGTGAAAAGCCAGCAGCAGGACCAAAAAGGGGAAAAGCAGCAGCGCAGGACGCAGCGGCAACTGGGTGCCCGCGATGCGATACCCCACGTAAACGATGACAAAAAGCAGCAACTGGATGAGCATTTTCACCAAGTTGGAGGTCAGGCCGGCAAGCGGGACGACGAGCCTGGGGAAATACACCTTCCCAAACACCCCGGCATTGCTCGTGAACACGTTCGACGAGACGTTGAACGAATCGCTGAAATAATTCCAGAGCATGATGCCGGACAGGTAGAAGAGCGGCTGCGGTGCCCCGTCGGTGGAGATTTTGGCCAGGCCGCCGAAGACGAACATGTACATCACCGTCGTAAAGACGGGTTGGATCAGGAACCACAACGGCCCGAGGATGGTCTGCTTGTAGAGCGTCACGATGTCGCGGCGCACATACATATACCACAGGTCACGGTATCGCCACAGACCTTTCAGGTCCAGGTCGAGCAGCCGTTTCTTCGGCCGGATCACCAGCGTCCAGTCGTCCGCCATCGTTTATTTGGAATCAGAAGAAGAATAGTAATTATTGTAATTATGGTAGCCGTACTTGTGATACCCGTATCGGTGGTAACCATACTTGTGGTAGCCGTAGTGGTCGGAGGAAGCATCCGTTCCGTTGAGAAGGACTGCCAGATTCGTGTATCGTTTCTCTTCATACCAGCTGTCGATCTCCGGCAGGAAGGTTTTTTCCAGCATTTTGGCCCGGATGACAAACAAGGTCAGGTCGACATAACGGTTGATAATGGATGCATCCGCCACGATCTCTACCGGCGGGCAGTCGATGAAGACATAGTCATAGGCCGCCCGCGCCTCTTCCATCAGCTGCGCGAAACGCGGCGTATAAAGCAGTTCCGTCGGATTGGGCGGCAGCGCGCCACAAGGCAGGACATCCACTTTTCCGAGCGCTGTGACCAAGTCCCGCCAATTGTCTTTCCGGCCGCTCAGATAGGTCGAAACGCCTTCGGAGGGTTGTCCGGCGTAAGAGGAAAGCGATGCTTTGCGCAAGTCGAGGTCGATGGCCAGGACTTTCTTGTCCTTCAGGCCTACCGCCGTGGACAGGTTGGCCGAGATGAAGGTCTTGCCGCTGCCCGGCGTCAGGGACGTCAGCATCACGACCTTATGGGACGCATCGAAGCCCAGCAGGAATTCCAGGTTGCTGCGCACCACGCGGAAAGCCTCGTTCATCATGTTGCGGCTCTTCTCTATGACCAGCACCTCGGGCTTCTTGTCTTCTTTTTTCTTCTTCTTGAAAGACAGCTTCTTTTTCTTCTCGCTCATGGCGAGCGGAATCTCGCCGGCAAACGGTGTATGAAGCTGCTTCAGGTCGTCACGCCCCTGAACCGTCGTCTTGAAAAGTTCCTTGAGGAACAGCACCACGGCAGGAACAGCCAGGCCTAATGCCAGCGCCAGCAGGTAAATGTTGCGGGGCACCGGCTCGATGGGCGTCCAGCTGCCGTGCGGCGGCTCGACCAACTGGGTATTGTATGCGGTGAAAGCCTGGGACAGTTCATTTTCTTCGCGTGTCTGGAGCAGGAAAAGATAGAGCGACTCCTTGACCTTCTGCTGCCGTTCGACGGAAAGCAGGTAGTTTTCCTGTTTCGGGGCAGTGGCTACGCGGCTGACAGCCTGGCTCCGCGACGACTGCAGGGCCTGCTGCTGAGAACGCAGCATTGTCAGCTCACTGCTGAGGGCTTCGATGATCGAGCCGTGCAGGATACCGAGCTGCTTGTTCAAATCCAAAACGAGCGGATTCTGCGGCGAGGAGTAGGCCAGGTGGTTGTTGCGCTGGAGCACCAGGTTGTTGTATTCGGCGATGCGCTGTACGATGGCACCGTTCTCGATGCCCATGTTGAAAGGAATCTGCTGAGAATCATCCGCGTTGCTGACCAGATAGTCATAGACCATCCGCACCTGGTGAATACGGCTGTCCAGCAAGGTCATCTGCTGTTCGATGTCATTGGCCCGTGCGAGCGCCTGTGCGCCGGAGGCGTGCGCATCGACAATCAGATTCTCGGACTTGTAGCTGGAGATGTTCTGTTCGACGCTGCCAAGCTCCTGCTCGATGACGGCGAGTCGTTCCCGGATAAAGTCGTTGGTACTGATGATCTTCCGGTTCCGTTCCTGCATCCATTGCTCGTTATAGACGGATACGAGCGTGTTGAGCACGTCTTCCGCCCGCGAAGGCGAGACATCCCGGTAATGGATGTCGATGACCGTGGAATTCTTGTCACGCAGGCCGGCATAAATGCGGCTGCGCACCCGTCCGGTCGCAGACTCAATGCCCGAGCGTCTCACATGCAGCTGACAGGCACTCTTCTGCTTGTAATAGGGCGACGGAACCACCGCGATGCGTCCGGCTTCCGTCTGGACGGTATCCCCCAGATGCAGCTGCACGGCCTCCGGGAAACGCTTTCCGCCCCGCTGCAGTTCCGCCAGCCGGACGCTTCCGTCCGCATTCAGCGATACATCCAGTCCCGCGCTCTCCCGGTCGCTCAAGTCCAGGAAACGAACCTGGAGCGGGAGATCCAGCCCATACACCGTTTTGTCGTAGAACGGGCCGTCCTGCGTATATTCCACGTCAAGGTTCAGGCGCCGGACGACTTCTTCCGCCACGATGGCCGTATTCATCATCAGGATCTCGTTGGCCAGGTTGGTCGGTGTCTGGGTGATGCCCAGTTCTTTCAGCGTACGGTCGGTATCGCTCACGTTCGACCTGACCATGATGGAAGCCGAACGGGCATAGACCGGCTGTTTGCTTTTCACATAGAAGAAAGCGGCGACCAGTGCGACAAGCAGGCAGAGCGCAAACCAGAACCAGTTGCGAAGGATAATACCCAGAATGTCCTTGATCATGACCGCCGGACTGCTTCCCTGGCGTCCGCCGGTATTTCCAGTACGAATGATTTCTCTGTCCATGGTTCAGATCAGTTGCCGGGAGTTATCGGAATGAAACGGGTGACCAGCGTCACCAGCGAAATGACCAGCGACGGAATGGATACCCAGAAGCCGAACGAACGGAACGTCGTGGCGTTGATGTCCGACTGGGCACGCCGTTTCGCATTGGGCTCCACATAGATCAGGTCGTTCTGCTGCAGATAGTACACCGGCGAATCATAGATGCTTCCCGTCTTGGTCAGGTCGATGGTGTAAGCATTCTGGACACCGTCCTCCGTCCGGAGGACCAGCACGTTCTCCCGCTGTCCTTCGATGGTCAGGTCACCGGCCAGGGCAATGGCCTCGAGGATCGTGATCTGGTCGGTCGGAATCTCGATGCGTCCCTTGCGCCCGACTTCGCCGAGCACCGTGAAACTGAGGCCGGCATAGTCCACGATGACCGTCGGATCAAGAAGGAGCTGTGTCTCGATCAGTTTATCCTTGACCCGTTCCGCCACTTCGAGGCGCGTGAGTCCTTCTACCAGGACCCTGCCCAATGTCGGAATTTCAACATATCCTTCCGGGTCAACCGTATAGGAAAGGTACTGTCCCCCGCTGACGCCAGATCCGCCTCCGGAATTTGCGCCGTAGAGATTGGTACTGCCTATACTGGAAAGGTTGAACAAAGCGGACAATTCCCGGTCGCGGCTGAACACCGTGATCCGGAGACGGTCGCCAGGTTTCAGTTTCAACTGTTGTGGCTGCTGCACCTCCATCGGAATGTCGCGCTGCAGGTCCTGCAGATAACTCACCTGTTCCGGTGCACCGCACGATGTGGCAAGGCAAAACAGGCAAATGCCCAGGACGACCGGGACAAGGCATCTGGAAAGATTCATAGAACTACTTATTAATCAAATGAATAAAGCTACGCTGACAGTCTCGCGCAAGCAAAACCGCATCATAGGTGACAAAAAAACAGGATGTAATACACCCATAAAGTCACAAATATAAGGAAAAAATCAGACTTTTTCCAGCCATGCGCGCGGAACTTGCGCACGGGCCCACAGAACGCCCATCAAACCGACGACCACATAGGTGCGCCCCAGCAGCTCCAGCACATAACCTTCCACTCCCTTGAGAGAGCCTTCGACCACGCGGACCCGGTCGCCCAGCTCCAAGGGCTGGTCCACAAGACCGCCCTCTTCTATCGAGCAATCGAATACCTTGCGGAAGTCCTCCATTTCCTTGTCGCGGACAACCATCATCCGGTGCGTGGCACAGTCAATCATCCAGGTCATCGGCAGCCGGTAATCAGCCACCAGCGAACAGGCCTCGGCCTTGGTAGCCCGCACGAACACCAGATTGGTGGCCAATGGCTTTTCCGTCATGCGACGGCCGCTGCGTCCCGCCCGCTTGACAGGGACCCGGTTCGTCGGCACGAAATGCTCTATCTCCCGATTTGCCAACCAGTCGCGGATTTTGATTTCCTGCCGGAAATATCGGGTACGGGCCACGAACCAGTGCGGAGTAATATCCAATGCCATTTTCGTTGACAAGATTGATTATACAAATATGGAAAAAAAAACGGTTTCTTCGCCATCTGTTGCAAGCTTTTCATTAAATTTGTTGTACAAATCGTTATGTCATGAAGCGTTTCCTCCTCCTGTCCCTGCCGGTTCTTGCCCTTCTGCTCCCGGCCCCGTCTTTCGCCCAGAAAGCATCGGAACTCAATTATGTCGATGCCCGCAACCTGATGCTCATCAACCAAGGTTACGACAACACCGAACTTTATTACTCGAGACTTCCCGAGGACCTGAAGTCACAGACCCGGAAAGGCGTCTGGGACCTCGGCCTCAACTCCGCCGGCCTGGCCATCCGCTTCTCGACCGACAGCCGCACCATCGGCTTCCGCTGGACGCTGCTCAACAACTTCATCATGCACCATATGGCCGGAACGGGCATCCGCGGCATCGACCTGTACATCCTCGACGAGAATGACCACTGGCAGTTCATCGGCACGGGCATCCCCAACGGGAAAGACACGACCAAAACCCAGATCGTCGTCAGCGGCATGGAAGGCAAGGACCACGAGTATATGGCCTATCTGCCGCTCTACGACGGCGTGACCAAAGTGGAGGTCGGCGTGACCAGGAATGCGTCCATCGGCATGCCCCATCGCGACCTGCTGACCAAAGGCAAGGAGAAACCCCTGGTCTTCTACGGCACCAGCATCACCCAGGGCGGCTGCGCCTCCCGCCCGGGCATGGTCTATACCTCTATTATAAGCCGCGCCCTGCAGAAAGAATGCGTCAACCTGGGATTCAGCGGCAACGCCCGGATGGACAAGTCGATGGCCGAGGCCGTTGCCCGCATCGACGCCGACCAGTATGTGATTGCCTGCCTGGAGAACTGTACGATCAAGGTCATGCAGGACAGCGCCTGGTATTTCCTGACCTACCTGGGAAAGAAACGGCCGGATGCCCCCATCTACATGGTCGAGCACATCTGGTTCTCCCATGCGGCCGTGAACAAGGAAGTCCACGACCAGATTGCCGAGAAGAACGCCTACTGGCATGAACTGTATCTGCGCCTGCGCAAAGAGGGATACAATAATTTCCGCTACATCTCGGCCGACGGCCTGACGGGTCCCGACGGGGAAGGCGCCGTGGACGGCTGCCACCAGACCGACCTGGGATTCCTCAGGATGTCCGAAGAATTCCTACGGCACCTCAGGCGATGAATGAGACGATAAAGAAAAAACGCACTGCCTTGAAAGACAGTGCGTTTTTATTTAAGTCTGTCGGGAAGAGGTGACTCGAACACCCGACCTCTGCGTCCCGAACGCAGCGCGCTAGCCAACTGCGCCACTTCCCGATTTCCCGAATGGGACTGCAAATATAGTAACTTTTTTTAGAATCTATCGGAAATTGTTCAAAATTGTGTTCCAAAGTACGATTCCGATGGAAACCGACACGTTGAGTGAGTGTTTGGTGCCGTACTGCGGGATCTCCAGGCACAGGTCGGATGCATCGACGACCTCCTGGGCAACCCCGTTCACCTCGTTGCCGAAGACGAAGGCATAGCGGCGGCTGGCCTCCGGGCGGAAGTCCTGCAGCTGCGTTGCATGTTCCGCCTGCTCGACGCTGACGATCGTGTAGTTTTCGGCCCGCAGCGCGGCCACCGCCTCCAGTGCCGTGTCAAAGTGCACCCAGTCCACGCTGAATTCGGCGCCCAGGGCGGCCTTGTGGATTTCCGGGGTGGGCGGCGTGGCGGAGATGCCGCAGAGACAGATCCTGCCGATCCGGAAGGCGTCGCAGGTACGGAATGCCGAACCGATGTTGTGCTGGCTGCGCACATTGTCGAGAACCAGGACAAACGGCTCCTTGGCGGCGTCCCGGTACTGCTGGACGCTGAGCCGCCCCAATTCACTGTTTTTCAGTTTCCGAAACATCTTTTGTCAAAATTGCGGCAGCAAATATAGGAATTTGTTTTATCTTTGTAAATCTATTCCGAATGAAGTAAACAAAATAATAAATTGCCAATCTATATGAAACAAGACGTTCAAATTTCCGACCTGATCCGCAAGGAAGAGGAGCGCCAGAGCGAAGGTATCGAGCTGATCGCATCTGAAAACTTTGTGAGCAAGCAGGTGCTTGAAGCACTCGGCAGCGTGTGCACCAACAAATATGCAGAGGGTTACCCCAGGGCCCGCTACTACGGCGGATGCGAAGTTGTTGACCAGATCGAGCAGCTGGCCATCGACCGCCTGTGCAAACTTTTCGACGCCGAGTATGCCAATGTGCAGCCGCACTCGGGCGCCCAGGCCAACATGGCGGTGTTCTTCGCCTGCCTCCAGCCGGGCGACACCTTCATGGGTCTTGACCTGGCCCACGGCGGCCACCTGACGCACGGCTCCCCGGTCAACATGTCGGGCAAGATGTATCACGCCATCGGTTACCAGCTCAACAAGGAAACCGGCCTGGTCGATTACGACGATATGGAGCGCAAGGCGCTTGAATATAAACCGAAGCTCATCATCGGCGGTGCCTCCGCCTATTCCCGCGAATGGGACTGGGAGCGGATGCGCGCCATCGCCGACAAGGTGGGTGCCATCTTCATGGTGGACATGGCGCACCCGGCCGGCCTGATCGCCGCCGGTCTGCTGAAGAACCCGGTGAAATATGCCCACATCGTGACCTCCACCACGCACAAGACCCTCCGCGGTCCGCGCGGCGGCGTCATCCTCATCGGCAAGGATTTCGACAACCCGTGGGGCATCACCACGCCGAAGGGTGAGATCAAGAAGATGAGCGCCATGATCAACTCCGCCGTCTTCCCGGGCATCCAGGGCGGTCCGCTCGAGCACTGCATCGCCGCCAAAGCCGTGGCCTTCTACGAGGCCCTGCAGCCGGAATTCCGCGACTACCAGGTCCAGGTCCAGAAGAACGCCAAGGCCCTGGCCGAGGCCTTCATCAAGAAGGGCTACTACATCGTCTCCGGCGGCACCGACAACCACCTGATGCTGATCGACCTCCGTACGAAGTTCCCCGACCTGACGGGTAAAGTGGCCGAGAAAGCCCTGGTCCGCGCCGGCATCACCGTCAACAAGAACATGGTGCCGTTCGACAGCCGCAGCGCCTTCCAAACCTCCGGTCTGCGCGTCGGCACGCCGGCCGTCACCTCCCGCGGTCTGGTCGAGAAGGACATGCCGGGCATCGTCGATCTGATCGACAAGGTGCTCTGCAATGTTGAAAACGACCAGGTGATCGAGGAAGTCCGCCAGCAGGTCAAGATGAAGATGAACGGCCTGCCGCTCAACCGCTGGTAGAAATACAAAAAGAACCTGAACCAAAAAGCCTTCCGACGCAGGTCGGAAGGCTTTTTTCATTCAAGGGTTCATCAGATCTTTGTTGACGAAGCGCAGGATGTTGTAGATCGACTCGATGGCGGCGTCGGCCGGACCTTCGGGGTCGAGGAGCTTGGCCTTGTTGAGATGGTTGATGGCCTCGCCCCAGAGTTGCTGGCGCCGGTAGAGATTGCCCAGCATATACCAGCCGCTCGGATTGTCCGGCTCGCGCCGGACGAAGTCGCGCAAAGACTGATGCGCTTCTTCGAGCGCACCGGCCCGAAGAAGCGCTTCAATGTCTTGCAAAGTCAGCGGTTTACGATTCATCGTTCGTCGCGACGCTTACACCAGACCCGAGAAGCCCATGAAGGCAAGCGCCATGATACCGGCGGTCAGCAGGGCGATAGGGACACCCTTGAAGGCCTTGGGCACATTGCTCAGCTCGAGCTGTTCGCGGATACCGGCGAAAAGGATCAGCGCCAGGCCGTAGCCGATAGCCGTGGCGATGGCGAAGAGAACCGACTGGCCCAGGCCCAGCATGTGGGCGCCGGCACCGAAGTCATACTCGTTGGTGACCACCTGGATGGCCACACCCAGCACCACGCAGTTGGTGGTGATCAGCGGCAGGAAGATACCCAGGGCCTGGTAGAGCGAAGGGCTGATCTTCTTGATGATGATCTCGACCATCTGCACGAGCGAGGCGATCACCAGGATGAAGCTCACCGTCTGCAGGAATTCGATGTGGAGGGGCACCAGCACATAGTACTGGAGCAGGTAGGTAACCAGCGTGGCGATGGCCATCACAAAGGTCACGGCGGCGGTCATGCCGACGGCCGTACCGACTTTCTTGGAAACGCCCAGGAACGGGCACACGCCCAGGAACTGGCTCAGGACGACATTGTTGACGAATATCGCCGAAATGAAGATAAGCAGGATTTCCATCGTTTACGCCTTTTTCGTGATTTTTCTGAAAATAACCATCAGGTAAGCCAGGACGATGAACGCACCCGGCGCCAGGACGAAGGCCAGCATGCCGTCACCCTGGATGAATTTCAAACCGAAGGCCGAACCGCTGCCCAGGATCTCACGCACCAGACCGACAGCCGTCAGCGCAATGGTGAAGCCCAGGCCGATGCCCACGCCGTCGAGGGCGGAGTCGCCCACCGAATTCTTGTTGGCGAAGGCCTCGGCACGACCGAGGATGATGCAGTTGACCACGATCAGCGGCAGGAAAATGCCCAGCGCTTCGTAGAGCACCGGCACATAGGCCTGCAGCAGCAGCTGGACGATGGTCACGAACGAGGCGATCACCACGATATAGGACGGGATGCGCACCTTGTCGGGAATGAAGCGGGCGATGGCCGAGATGGTGATGTTCGAAAGAATCAACACGATCATCGTCGCCAGGCCCATGCCCATACCGTTGATGGCCGAGGTGGTGGTACCCAGCGTCGGGCACATACCGAGCACGAGCACGAAGGTAGGATTGTTCTTGACAATGCCGTCGACGATCAGCTGGAGTTTGCTATTCTTGCCCATTGTTCTCAGTATTAACGGTTTGACAATTGGCCTTAAACACCTCGTAGGCGGCATTCACGCCTTTGAGGAAGGCCCGCGAGGTGATGGTCGAGGCCGTAATGGCGTCGATCTCGCCGCCGTCTTTGCGGACGGCGATGTTATTGACGGCCGGATTCTTGCCCTTGACCTGAACGCGCGGGGCGATGTTCTCGTCCACGATCTTGGCGCCCAGACCCGGGGTCTCGGAATGCGAGATGACAGAGGTGTTGTACACGCTTCCGTCGGGCGTGAAGCCCACCATCAGCTGCAGCGGACCGCCGAAACCGCCCACGGAAACCTTGATGGCGTAGCCGACCGGCTGGCCGCCCTGGGTGGCCGTATAGATCTGGCCGCCGTCCACCTCCTGGACAGCCTCGGAAGGAACGTTGTCGAACGAAGGGGTCACGGCGGCGATGGCCGCGTTGACCTTCTGGATCTCGGAGGCCTCGATCGGGGCCTTGGTCACCGCATAGACGGTACCCAGCAGGGCTGAGCACACCAGGCAGATGCCGGAAAGCACCAGCACCATATTGCCGAATGTAGATTTTGCTGCCATTATTTCTTTACCTCCCCAAACCGGTGCGGTTTGCAATATTTGTTAAGCAGGGGCACTGTGCAGTTCATGATCAGGATGGCGAAGGAGACGCCTTCCGGATAGGAGCCGAAGTAGCGGACGAACACGGTGATCAGACCGATGCCCACGGCGAAGATGATCTGTCCCTTGGTGGTCATCGGAGAAGTCACATAGTCGGTCGCCATGAAGATGGAACCCAGCAGCAGACCGCCGGTGAAGATGTTGAACACCGGGTTGGTGAAGCGCTCGGGGTTGGCAAGCCAGAAGATGCCGGAGACCACGAAGACGGTGCACAGGATGGTGACCGGGATGGTGGCCTTGATCACGCGGCGGCAGAGCAGGTAGATGAAGCCCAGGATCAGTGCAAGCGCCGAGAGTTCACCGGCCGAACCGCCCACGTTGAAGAAGAACTGCTGGGAGAAGGTCAGGTTGTCGGCGGTCAGCTGCGAGAGCGTCTGGCCGTTCTTGAGGCCTTCCTTGACGGCACCCAGCGGAGTGGCGCCGGAGAAGGCGTCCACGATGCCGAACATCGAACCGGCGTCGTCCCAGGTGGTCATCAGCACCGGGAAGGAGACCAGCAGGAACACACGGCCTACGAGGGCCGGGTTGAAGATGTTCTGGCCCAGGCCGCCGAAGGTCATCTTGGCCACGCCGATAGCCACGACGGAGCCGATCACGATGAGCCACCACGGCGCGTTGGGCGGCAGGTTGAGCGCCAGCAGGACGCCGGTGACGGCGGCGGAAAGGTCGCAGACCGTAACCGGACCCTTGATCAGATATTTCTGGATAAGGAACTCCGTCAGGACGCAGGTGGCCACGCCCGCGATGATCAGCACGAGGGCCGACCAGCCGCTGGCGAGGACCGACACCAGCATCGCCGGGGTCAGGGCGATGAGCACGTCGCGCATGATGGTCTGCGTGCTCTCGGGGCCGTGCGTATGCGGAGAAGGTGATACGAAAAGTTTGTTCATCAGTCGTCTATTTTTTAGGTCTGCTACGCATAATCTTCATAACTTCCGCCTTGCTGATGCGGATCATATCGAGAAGCGGAATGCCGGCCGGGCAGGTGAAACTGCAGCAGCCGCATTCGATGCAGTCGAACACGCGCTCTTTCTCGAGCTCGTCGTAGCGGCCGCCGGCGCGGCTGAGCTTGTTGAGCAGCCACGGCTCCAGGCCCATCGGGCAGGCCGATGCGCACTTCGAGCAGCGGATGCAGGCCGATTCGCTGCGACGGCGCGTCTCGGCTTCGGTCAGCACCAGGATGGCGCCGTTGGCCTTGACGGTAGCCGCGTCGAGGTTGGCGATGGCACGGCCCATCATCGGACCGCCGCTGATCACCTTCGCGGCATTCTCGGGCAGGCCGCCCGCCACTTCGAGGATCTTCGACATCGGCGTACCGATGCGGACCTTGTAGTTGTGCTGGGCCGGCAGGCAGCGGCCGGTGACGGTGATGACGTTGTCGATCGTCGGTTTGTTTTTCTGGACGGCCTCATAGACAGCCAGCGAGGTGCCGACGTTCTGGACCACGGCACCCGTGTCGATCGGCAGCGCGCCCGAAGGAACCTGCCGGCGGATGACCGCGTCGATGAGCTGTTTTTCACCGCCCTGCGGATAGCGTTTCTTGAGGGTGACGACCTCGATCTGCGGGAAAGCCTTGGCCGCTTCCGTCATCGAGGCGATGGCGGCGGGCTTGTTCTCCTCGATGCCCACATAGCCGCGGGTAACGCCGAGGGCTTTCATCATGATGGCGCCGCCGATGAGGATCTCCTGCGGACGCTCCCGCATGATGCGGTCGTCGCTGGTCAGGTAAGGCTCGCACTCGGTACCGTTGAGAATCAGGCATTCGGCCTTCTTGTCCTTGGGCGGGGCGAGTTTCACGTGGGTCGGGAAGGAGGCGCCGCCCAGACCGACTACGCCGGCCTTCTTGACCTTCTCGATGATCTCTTCGGGGGAATAGGGAATCTCGCTGATGATGCGGTCGCTCCGGTCGATGTCTTCCATCCACTCATCGCCCTCGACCGTGATCTCGACGTGCGGGACCATGTTGCCGGCGATGTCGGCCCGCGGTCCGACCGACTTGACGGTACCGGAGACCGGAGAATGGACATAAGCGGAAATGAAGCCGGAAGGTTCGGCAATCACCTGGCCCACCTTCACCTTGTCGCCCACCGCCACGACCGGCGTGGCCGGGGCGCCCAGATGCTGTGCCATCGAAACGTAGGCGGTCTCGATCGCAGGGAAGACCTCGATCGCAGCTTCTGCGGAGATCTTGTTGTCGTGCGGATGGACGCCGCCGATTCTAAACGTTTTCTTCATTGGGCTTTTCTTCAATTTTGGGTTTCGGAGGGAAATTGACTTCGTGGATGGCGTGCGTCGGGCAGACCTCTACGCACTTGCGGCACATCTTGCACTTGGTGAAGTCGATGTAAGCCACGTTGTTCTCGACCGTAATGGCACCGAACGGGCAGGTCTTGGCGCACTTGCCGCAGCCGATGCAGCCTACGCTGCAGGCCTTGCGGGTGACGGCGCCCTTGTCCTTGTTGATGCAGGAGACGAAAACGCGGCGGTTCTTGAATCCCTTGGCGCGAAGCTCGAGGATCCCTTTCGGGCAGGCTTTGACACAGGAGCCGCAAGCGGTGCACTTGTCTTCGTCCACCACGGCGATGCCCTTCTCGGGATCGACGTGGATGGCGTCGAACTGGCAGGCGGCTTCGCAGTCGCCCTTGCCCAGGCAGCCGAACTTGCAGCCGGTGTCGCCGGCATACAGACTGGCCATCACCTTACAGGAGGAATAGCCGTCATACACATTGGTACGCGCGCGATTGGCCAGCGATCCGCTGCAGCGCATCACCGCCACCATCGGGGCTTTCTCTTCCACCGCGCGGCCGAGCGCCTCGGCAACTTTGGCCATCACCGGGTTGCCGCCCACCGGGCAGAAGAAACCGTCCATGCTCGGAGCTTTCACGACATTCTCTGCGAATGCGTGACAGCCTGCTTGTCCGCAGCCGCCGCAGTTCGCGCCGGGGAGGATCGACTCGACCGTTCCGATCCGGGGATCTTCCTCAACCTTGAACTTCTGCGCCACGAAGTAGAGCACGACTGCGAAAAGCAGACCGAGCGCTACCAGACAGGCAATCGTAAAAAGAATAGTTCCAGTCATTTAGGTTGTTTTTCGATTGAAAAAATAAATATTTTGGAAATTTTGTTTCTCATCAGGAATACGCCCAGATACCACAGGGCGACCACGCCGAGCGAGCCGAGCCCCATAAGGAGTTCACCGGCTCCGCAAAGCGAGAATACAAGGATGGAGGCCATCAGCAGGATGAGCGGGACCACATAGGCAAGCCACACGGCCTGCGTCCCCATCGCGGAGCGCATCACTACAGTGACCGTTTCGCCCACCTGGTAGTCTTCGGCCAGCGTCGTGACATCCTGCGCGACCTCGACCACCTTGACCGCCTCGTCGGAAGCGCCGCAGACAGCTTTGGCGTGACAGGCGGCGCAGGCCGACTTGTTGACAATCTCCACGGAAATGTAATCCTTGTCAACGGCAATCACGCGGCCTTCGTGTTCGATACGTTCTTTAGCCATGGTTACAGATCGAAATCATCATTGGGATAAGCATTCATCCGGGACTGCACGGTCGTATAGCCGGCAGACGGATCCTGCGCAGGCTCGTCATAGGGACGGTCGTTGTAGTCCACGAACTTGACCTCGGACGAGAGGAAACGCATCTTGACGTCGCAAACCTCGCCGTTGCGGTGCTTGGCGATGATCAGGTCGGTCTCGCCGGGGAATCCGCCTTCGTCCTGGACGCCCAGGAATTCCGGACGGTGGATGAACATCACGATGTCGGCGTCCTGCTCGATGGCGCCCGACTCGCGCAGGTCGCTCAGCTGCGGGCGCTTGTTGCCGCCGCGCGTCTCGACCGAACGGTTGAGCTGCGACAGGGCGATGATCGGCACGTTGAGTTCCTTGGCGATGGCCTTCAGCGAACGGGAGATGGCGGCCACCTCCTGCTCGCGCATGCCCTTGAGCTCGGGCGGACCGGTCATCAGCTGCAAGTAGTCGATGATGATGAGCTTCACGTGCTGCTTGTTGACCAGGCGGCGCGCCTTGGAGCGGAATTCGTAGATGGAGAGCGAGGGCGTGTCGTCGATCCACAGCGGGGCGCGGGAGAGATTGTTCAGCCCGTTTTCGAGCTGGGCCCACTCGTCCTGCGTCATCTTCTTGGCGCCGCGCAGTTTCTCCGAAGGAAGGCCCGTCTCGCTGATCATGATACGGGTCACCAGCTGGGTGTCGGGCATCTCAAGCGAGAAGAAGGCCACGGGGATGTGGTGGTCCACCACCATATTGCGAGCCATCGTCAGCACGAAAGCGGTCTTACCAACGGAAGGACGGGCGGCCAGGATGATCAGGTCTGCGGCCTGCCAGCCGAAGGTCACCCGGTCGATGCCGGTATAGCCCGAGGGTACGCCGCTGAGGCCGTCCTCGCGCTTCTGGTTGGCCTGGATCTGTTCCATCGCCCGGTTGATGACCGAGGCGATGGGCTTGGTCTCGCTCCGGACATTGCGCTGGGCCAGCGTGAAGACGCGCTCCTCCGCCGTGTCGATCAGGTCGTCGACGGCCAGGGAGTCGTCGAAGGCGGCCTTCTGCACTTCGTAGGAAATGGAAATCAGTTCCCGCTGCAGGAATTTCTGCAGCAGGACCTTCGTATGGTATTCGACGTGGGCCGCTGCACCGATCTTGGTGGACAGCTGGCTCAGGTAGGCCATGCCGCCGACCTCTTCGAGCTCGCCGCGCTTGGTCAGCTCGTCCGACACCGAGAAGATGTCGACCGGGTCGTTGCGGCCCGACAGGGTGGTGATGGCCTCGAAAATCTTCTTGTGGACGTCCTTGTAGAAGCAGTCGGCCTGCAGCTGGTCCAGCACGTCGGGCACGACCTCCGGTTCCAGCAGCAGCGCACCGAGGACGGCTTCCTCAATGTCGATGGCCTGCGGCGGTTTGCGGCCGCCGAAATCCTCGGCGATCGCATCCAGGTTCACCCGCTGCGGCTTCTTTTCGTTCTTGGGCGCCCTTGCCACCGTTTAGTTCTCCTTCTCGAAAGCGGAGCTGACCAGGATACGTCCGCAGTACTCGCAGACAATGATCTTCTTGCTCTCTTCGATGTCGAGCCGCCGCTGCGGCGGGATCTTGTTGAAGCAGCCGCCGCAGGCGTCACGCTTGACGGTGACCACGGCCAGCTTGTTGTGCGCATTGGCGCGGACCTTGGTGTAGGCCACCATCATGCGCTCGTCGATCTGGCCCACGAGGTTCTCACGCTCCTTGAGCAGCGCTTCCTCCTCCTTGGCCGTCTCCTCGACGATGGAATCGAGTTCCTTCTTCTTCTCGACCAGGTCTTCTTCGCGGGTCTTGAGCGATTTCTGGGCCTCTTCGATGATCTGCTTCTTCTCGGAGATCAGGGCTTCGTTCTCCCGGATCTTCTTGGCGGCGATCTGCTGCTCGAGATCCTGGTATTCGATCTCCTTGCTGATGGACTCGTACTCGCGGTTGTTCTTCACGTTGTCACGCTGCGCATCGTACTTGGCGACCAGGTGCTTGCTCTCTTCGATGGCATGCTTGTGCTCCGTATTGGCCTTCTCGATTTCCTTGATCTCGGCCTTGGTATTGGTGATGCGGGTATGGAGTCCTGCAATCTCGTCCTCCAGGTCCTGGACCTCCAGCGGCAGTTCACCGCGCAGGAGGTAGATCTTGTCGATCTTGGTGTCGGTCTGCTGGATCCGGTACAGCGTATGGAGTTTCTGCTCCATCGCGATCGAATCGGTGTCGGCCATGTTCTTCTGCAGGGAAACGAAGGTTTCCCGCTGGTCGATCGGAGTGACGATCTTGTTTACCTTCTTTTTTGTAGCCATAATCTTGCTAGTAATAGTGTATCGGGTTGTTGTTTTCTTGCTTTGCCGTGTAAACTGCAAATGTAGGCATTTTTTTCCGAAGTACCGTAACGAACTTTGAGACAATCTCCACCTCGCTCTCCCAATGCCCGATATCGAGGATCATCCGGCCTTCCGGAACGAAGAAACGGTGATACGACACGTCGCCCGTCACGAAGGCGTCGGCGCCGGCCCGGAAGGCCGCCTCCGCGAAGGAGGAGCCGGATCCGCAGCTGGTCGCCACGCGGAACACTTCCGGCACGGGTGCCGAGCAGCGCAGCACCCGCAGGGCGAAGCGCTCCTTGACCCACGTGCAGAACGCCTCGCCGGTAAGCGGCTCGGGCAGCAGGCCGATGAAGGCCAGGCCCGTCTCGTCGAGCGGCTGGGGCTCAACCAGGCCCAGGCGGGCCGCCATCAGGGCATTGACGCCGCCCTCGGCCTTGTCGGCATTGGTATGGGCGGCATAGACCACGATGCCGTGGCGGACAGCCAGGATGACCACCTCCCCCACGGGATCGTCCGGATCGATGTGCTTGAGTCCGCCGAAAATCAGGGGATGGTGCGTCACCACCATGTCGGCGCCGCGGGAAACGGCTTCCCGCAGCAGGGCGGGCGTACAGTCGAAGCCCACCAGCACCCCGTGCACCTCGGCTTCGGGGCTGCCGACACAGAAGCCGGCGTTGTCCCAGGATTCCTGGGTCCGGAGCGGAGCGAATTCCTCCAGGACGGCTGCGATTTCTCCTGCTTTCATGGTCAGATGCTTTCGTAGATTTCGGACAGCTGGGAACGGATGGCGTAGAGTTTCTCCACGATCTGCCGTTTGTGGTCGAGACCGTCGCGGTTCTCGTCCAGCTTGCGGGCAGCCCCGTCGAGCGTCAGTCCCTCCACCCGGGTCAGGTAGTGGATGAGCCGGATGTTTTCGACATCTTCCGGATGGAAGAGCCGGTTTCCCTTGGCATTGCGTTCCGGCTTGATATAGCGGGGAAAGGTATCCGACCAGAAACGGATCGTGGAGACTTCCTCCCCCAGCATGGCGGCCACTTCGCCGATTTTGTAATAGAGTTTTTCTGCCATAGAAGCTATTGTTTCTCAGTCCATCGACTGGCCCGTCGTCAGGGCGAGCGTCATCATTTCACGGTAAGTCGCCGGCGAAAGCTCGGCAAAGAAATAGTTGACCGGATCCTGCACGAATCCGTCGCGCAGCACTTCGTAGTGCAGGCAGGGAGCGAAACAGGTCCCGCTCTGTCCGACAGTGCCGATGAGCGCGCCCTGCCGGAGGTTCTGCCCCTGGGAGACACGGATGTCGGCCAGATGGGCATAGACCGTGCGGAAGCCGCCCTTGTGGGCGACCGTCACCTGATTGCCCATCCCCTTCTCGCTGCGGACCACCTGGACCACCTGCCCGTCGGCGCTGCAGCGCACCGGCGTCCCGGCAGGAGCCATCAGGTCGAGTCCGCTGTGGTCGCGGATGGTCTTGTAGAAAGGATTGACCTTCTTGCCCACGGAAGCACCGGTCTGCACCGGCGAGAACGGGGTGATCGGCACGATCGAAGGGATGGCCGTCGGCACCAGGCTTCCGCCGCTGAAGGTCGTATCGATCTCCGTCAGGAAACGGCTCACCTCCGAGGCGGCGGATTCCATCCGCTTGACGAGCGCATAGGCATCCCACACCAGGTCGGTTTCGGGCATATCCTCCAGCTCGGCGCCCGAAGGCCGCAGGCTGTCCTGGGCCGAGAGCAGGTAATTGGGCGCTTCGGTGTTGAAGAGGTCGCGGTAGATGGCGCGGTCGCGCTCCTGCAGGTGCCCGACGCTGCCCTCGACCAGGCCGAGGCGCTCGTTCAGGGCCGTGTATTCGGCTTCCAGCAGGCGGTTCTCCCGCTCCAGCTCCTGCTCGCGCTCCGTGCTGAAGGCCAGGGCGAAGACCAGGTAAAACGCGGCGGCGGCCGCCAGGACGGCCAGGGAATAGCGCACGATGGCCAGCAACACGCCCCGCAGGCTCGCCCGTTTCGGCTTGAAGCAGCCCGATTCCCTGTCAAATACATATTTAGCCATTGCCGCGCACCAGTTTATTGTATTCTTCCGGCGTCACGTCCGGATTGAGGAAATTCCAGGGATTGATCTGCGTGCCGCGGTAGATCACCTCGTAGTGCAGGTGCGGGCCGGTCGAAAGGCCGCTGCTGCCCAGGGTACCGATCCGGTCGCCGCGGATGACCACCTGGCCCTGGGTCACCTTGATCTCTTTCAGGTGGGCGTAGCGGGTCTTGTAGCCGAAGCCGTGGTCGATGACGATCACGTTGCCGTAGCCCGAGAAATTGACCTCAGTGGATTCCACCACGCCGTCGCCGGTGGCATAGACCGGCTGGCCCGCCGGCCCGGCCAGGTCGATGCCTTCGTGAAAGACGATGGTCTGGCGGATGGGATGGAAGCGGGCCCCGAAGGGGCTGGTTATCTGGACGTTCTTGGGATTAACCGGATAGATGGAGGGGATGCACGAGGCCATGTCGCCCGCCCGGCTGGAATAGACCTTCACTTCGTCGAAGGAGACCGACTGCACATAGGCTTTCCGCATCAGGCCGTCCACCCGGGCGGCCGAAGCGGCCATCAGGTCCTGATGGGCCAGGCCGAGGAAAGCGGCATAGCGGTCTTCCCCGCCCAGGCCGGCTTCCCGCGTGGCGGCGGGGACTTCCTCCATGCCGAATACCGGCCGATACACCAGGTTGTCACGCAGGGCCAGTTCCTGCAGCTGCTGGTCGTCGGCGTCGATCCGGCCGTCCAGCAGCGCGAGCTGCTCGGTCAGGATGCGGTTCTGCCGCTCCAGCAGCAGGGTCTTGGGCGTGTCCAGGCCGATGGTGCGGGTGAAAACGAAGAAATACAGCAGGAAAAGGGCCAGGCCGCCCAGCAGGACGCCGCCCGTCTTGTAGAAAGCGGCGCGGACCGACCGCCGGTCGATCTCGTACGATTGGGTCTGCTGGTTGAAAATATATTTCTCGCCCGCCATTTCAAGCACAAATCAGAAGATATATCTTTGCAAAATTACGGAAAAATACCCGGAAAAAAACTATTTTTGTGCCAAATTACAATAAATACGCGTCTATGACAGTCAAAGAGATCAGGAAGACCTTCACGGACTTCTTTGCAAGCAAGGGACATACGATCGTCCCCTCCGCCCCGATGGTGGTCAAGAACGACCCCACGCTGATGTTCACCAATGCCGGCATGAACCAGTTCAAAGACATTTTCCTGGGCAATGCGCCGGCAGCGGCCCGGCGGGTGGCTGACAGTCAGAAATGCCTTCGCGTCAGCGGAAAGCACAACGACCTGGAAGAGGTCGGTCACGATACCTACCACCACACGATGTTCGAGATGCTCGGCAACTGGAGCTTCGGCGACTATTTCAAGAAAGAGGCCATCGACTGGGCCTGGGAACTGCTGACCGAAGTGTACAAGCTCCCGAAGGACCGGCTCTACGCCACGGTCTTCGAAGGCTACGAGCCCGACGGCCTGGGCCCCGACAGCGAAGCGCGGGAGCACTGGCTCAAATACCTGCCGGCCGAACGGATCATTCCCGGCAACAAGCACGACAACTTCTGGGAAATGGGCGACACCGGCCCCTGCGGCCCGTGCAGCGAGATCCACATCGACCTGCGCGACGACGCCGAGCGCGCCGCCGTCCCGGGCGAGCAGATGGTCAACCAGGGCCATCACCTGGTCATCGAGATCTGGAACCTCGTCTTCATGCAGTTCAACCGCAAGGCCAACGGCTCGCTGGAGCCGCTGCCCGAACGCCACGTCGATACCGGCATGGGCCTGGAGCGCCTTTGCATGGCCATCCAAGGCAAGAAGAGCAACTACGACACCGACGTGTTCACCGGGATGATCGACGCCATCGCACGCCTGAGCGGCGTGACCTACGTGCCCGACAGCCAGGTGGGCGTGGCCATGCGCGTGATCGCCGACCACATCCGGGCCATCAGCTTCTCCATCACCGACGGCCAGCTGCCCAGCAACGTGAAGGCCGGCTACGTGATCCGCCGCATCCTGCGCCGGGCCGTCCGCTACGGCTACACCTTCCTCGGCCTGAAAGAGCCGTTCCTCTGCCGCCTGGTGCCGCAGTTGATCGCCGACATGGGCGAGGCCTATCCCGAACTCGTGGCCCAGCAGCAGCTCGTGGAGCGCGTCATCAAGGAAGAGGAAGAAGCCTTCCTCCGCACGCTCGACAAGGGTATCCGGCTGATGGACACGATTATGGAAAAGAGCCGCGAGAGCAAGGTCATCGCCGGAACGGACGCCTTCACGCTCTACGACACCTTCGGCTTCCCGATCGACCTGACCGAACTGATTGCCGCCGAGAACGGCATGAAGGTCGATATGGACGGCTTCAACGTGGAACTGGGCAAACAGAAAGAGCGCGCCCGCAACGCCACCGCCGTGGAAAACGGCGACTGGGTGGAACTGCATCCCTTCACCGAATGTGAATTCCTGGGCTACGACGCCCTCGAGACCACAGCCACGCTGATGAAATACCGCACCGTCAAGGCCAAGAACAAGGAATTCCTCCAGCTGGTCTTCGACCGCACCCCGTTCTACGGGGAAATGGGCGGCGAGGTCGGCGACACCGGCACCCTCACGGCCCCCGACGGGGAAGTCATCCGCATCCTCAACACCGTCAAGGAAAACAACCTGACCATCCATATCGCCGAACGCATCCCCGCCGCCCAGGAAGGCAGCTTCAAGCTCTGCGTGGACGGCGTACGCCGGCAGAAGATCGCCAACAACCACACTTGCACCCACCTGCTCCACCAGGCGCTCCGCGAGATCCTCGGCCCGCACGTCGAGCAGAAGGGCTCGTTTGTCTGCGACCAGTATTTCCGCTTCGACTTCTCGCATTTCGAACGGCTTGGCGACGACAAGATCGACCAGGTGGAACGCCGCGTCAACGCGCTCATCCGTGAGAACTTCCCGCTCTGCGAGAAACGCGACGCGACCATGGAGGAGGCCCGCGCCCAGGGCGCCATGGCCCTCTTCGGCGAGAAATACGGCGACCGCGTCCGCGTGGTCCGCTTCGGCGACAGCGTGGAACTGTGCGGCGGCTGCCATACCCGCGCCACCGGCACCATCGGCTTCTTCAAGATCACGGGCGAGTCGGCCATCGCGGCGGGCATCCGGCGCATCGAGGCCGTCACGGGCCTGGAAGCCGAAATGGCCGTCGATGCGATGGAGAATTCCCTGCGCGCAGCCAAGGCTTTCTTCAACAACGTCCCCGACCTGGCCGGCGCCATCCGCAAGATGATCGACGAGAACAGCGACTACAAGAAGAAGATGGAGGAAGTCATCCGCGAGCGCACCGTCCTGCTCAAACAGGATCTGATCGCCCACGCCCGGGAAATGAACGGCCGGCGCGTGATCGTCATCGACCGGGGCATCGATCCGCAGATGCTCCGCAATGCCGCCCTCATGCTGCAGAACGAGACGGAGAACCTCGTCGTGGCCGCGGCCTATGAGGCGGGCGGCAAGCCGCAGCTGCTGCTCATGTACTCCCCCGACCTGGTGAAGGCGGGCAAGAACGCCCAGGCCGACGTCAAGGAAGCAGCCAAATGCATCCAGGGCGGCGGCGGCGGACAGCCCGGCCTGGCCACGGCAGGTGGCAAGAATCTTGCTGGTCTGAGCGAAGCGCTCGAAAAGCTGCTCGCCGCCGCCACCAAATAAGACGCTGTTTTGAAGAAACTCGACCTTTACCTGATCAAAAAGTTCATGGGCCCCTTCCTGGTGGTCTTCATGATCGTCATGTTCGCCTTGTCGCTGCAGTTCATCTGGCAGTACATCAACGACCTGGCGGGTAAAGGCCTGAGCCTGGGCGTCATCTTCGAGTTCTGGGGATGGGCCTCCTGCACGCTGCTTCCCAACGAGATTCCGCTGGCCACCCTGCTGGCCTCCATCATGACCCTCGGCGGGCTGGGCGAACGCAACGAGCTGCTGGCGATGAAAGCCGCCGGCATCTCGCTGATGCGCATTATGATGCCGCTGGTGGTCATCTCCGCGCTGATCACCGTGGGCGCCTTCTTCGTGGCCGACCGGCTGGTCCCCTACGCCTTCAACAAGGTCTATACCCTCAAGGAAGACATCACCCGCACGCGCGACGAGATCAAGATCCCGACCGGCATCTTCTACAACGGCATCGACGGCTACATCCTCCGCGTGGAGGACCGCAACGAGGAGAGCGGCATGATGTACGACCTGATCATCTACGACCACACCGCCAACACCGGCAACGTCAACATGACCGTGGCCGACAGCGGACGCATCGAGATCACGCCCGACAAGGAGAACCTGATCTTCGACCTCTACCACGGTTGCTCCTACACCGAGAACAACAAGATGAACTTCCGCGATACGACGCTCCAGCTCAGCCGCCTGCGCTTCGACGAGCAGCAGCTGATCATCCAGCTCAACAACTATCGCTTCCAGCGTTCCGAGAAAGACAACTACGGCGACGAGCTCAAATCGCTCGGCCTCAAACGCCTGCAGACCGACCGCGACTCCATCAGCCGGGAAGTGGACACCCTTGTCCGCAAGCAGCTTCCGCGCTTTGCCAGCACCGTGGGCATGAATTATCTCTACCAGCTCGACACCGCGCTCAGCCGCAGCAAGACCTACAAGGGCGACTTCAACCTCGACAGCCTCACCGCCACGCTCACGCCCGAGCAGCTGCAGCGGGCCCGGCGCTCCGCCGCCGGCAAGGCCGAACTCGGCGAGGAGCAGGTCAAGAATTTCGAAAGGGAAACCAGCTACAACATCGGGATGATCCGGCGCATCGACGTGGAATCCATCATCAAGTTCACCCTGTCGCTCTCCTGCCTGATCTTCTTCTTCGTCGGGGCCCCGCTGGGCGCCATCATCCGGAAAGGCGGCTTCGGCACGCCGGTGGTCATCTCGATCCTCCTGTACCTGATTTACTACATCATCGACATCATCGGGCGGAAACTGGCCACCAAGAGCGGCACCCTGACCCCGTGGGAAGGCGCCCTGGTCTCCACGCTGGTCCTGCTGCCGGTCGCCATCCTGCTGACCCGCAAGTCCACGCAGGACTCTTCGCTCTTCAACCCCGATTCCTACAAGGAATTCTTCCGGCGCATCGGGCGCTGGATGTCCAAACGCTACCATCGTTTCATGAATCTCTTCCGCAAAGGCGGCGGCAAGATCCGCATCGTCTATATGGGCACGCCCGAATTCGCCGTGGCCCCGCTCGACAAACTCATCCAGGCCGGCTATGAGATCGCCGGCGTCGTCACCGCCGTCGACAAACCCAGCGGCCGCGGCCTGACCCTGCACGAAAGTGCCGTCAAACAATACGCCGTCGCACACGGCATCCCCGTGCTGCAGCCCGAAAAACTCCGGGATCCGGCCTTCCTCGAACAGCTGGCCGCCCTGAAAGCCAATCTCTTCGTGGTCGTCGCCTTCCGGATGCTGCCCAAGGAGGTCTGGCAGATGCCCGCCTTGGGCACCTTCAACCTGCACGCCTCGCTGCTGCCGCAGTACCGCGGCGCGGCCCCGATCAACTGGGCAATCATCAACGGCGAGAAATTTACCGGCGTGACCACCTTCCTGCTCGACGAGCAGATCGATACCGGCAATATCCTGTTCCAGGAATCCTGTGCCATCGAATCCTACGAAGACGCAGGGGCGCTTCACGACAAACTCATGGCCCTCGGCGCCGACCTGGTGCTCAAGACGGTCGATGCCATCGAAAACCGGCGGGCCAAACCCTACGAACAGACGCTCGGCATCAACAAGACCCTCAAGCCCGCGCCGAAGCTCACCCGCGACAACTGCCACATCGACTGGAGCCGCAGCGCCCGCACGGCCAGCCTGCTCATCCGCGGCCTGAGCCCCTACCCGGCCGCCTGGACCACGCTGGTCAAGGAAGACGGGACCCAGGTGGGCGCCAAGATCTACGACAGCTACGTCGTGCGCTGCGCCGAGGACGATCCGCGTCCGGCCGGCCACATCACCAGCGACGGAAAGACCTTCCTGGAAGTCCGCTGCGGCAAGGATGCCCTGCGCATCCTCAACCTCCAGCTGGCCGGCAAGAAGCGGATGGACATCGGCGCCTTCCTCCTGGGCTTCCGCGAGCCCGAACGCGCCCGCTTCGAATAGCGCGCCGATTTCCCGCTTCAAATAGCGCACCGATTTTGGGCGCTGGAGATCAACATCCTAATATACAGCATGTTACAAAAAGTAGCCCCTCCCTGGACAGGAGGGGCTACTTTTATAAAGTCGCTCATTTTCAGAAGATTAACCTCCAGAGCGAAAATCGATGGCTCTTCAGGCGTTCTGCTGTTTTTCGCCGATGACCTTCAGCATGTCGTCGACCATCGCGTCGATGTCCCATTCGGGTTTCCAGCCCCACTCGGCGCGGGCGCAGGAGTCGTCCATCTTGTTGGGCCAGGAATCGGCGATGGCGGCCTTCACCGGATCGACCTTGTAGTCGAAGCTGGCGTCGGGAATACGTTTCTTGATGACTTCGAACAGCTCTTTCGGGCAGAAGCTCATGCTGGCGATGTTGAAGCTGTTGCGGTGCACGAGTTTGGCCGGATCGGCTTCCATCACTTCCACGGCGGCGCGCAGGGCGTCGGGCATGTACATCATGTCCATATAGCTGTCTTCGGGCACTTCGCAGGTGTAGTGGTGACCCGGTTTTAGGATCTCGTAGAACACTTCCACGGCGTAGTCGGTGGTGCCGCCTCCGGGGAGGGCGCCATTGGAGATGATGCCCGGGAAGCGGACGCTGCGGGCATCTACGCCGAAGCGCTGGTAGTGGTAGTCGCTCAGCAGTTCACCGGTCACCTTGCAGATGCCGTAGATGGTGTTCGGGCGCATGATGGTGTCCTGCGGGGTATTGTCGTGCGGGGTGTTCGGGCCGAAGGCGCCGATGGAACTCGGGGTGAAGATCGAGCATTTGTGCGCCTGGGCGATATTGAGCGCGTTGATCAGCGCGGTGATGTTCAGGTGCCAGGCCACGCCGGGCATGTGTTCGCCTTTGGCGCTGAGCAGTGCGACGAGGTTATAGATCGCATCGACCTTGTATTTGACCACCAGCTCGTCGAATTTCTTCTCGTCGAGCACGTCGAGTTTCTCCGCGATGGCCGTGCGGCCGAGTTTTTCGACCAGTTCGTCTTTCAAATCTGCCGCAATTACATTATCTTCGCCATAAATATGCTGGAGATACGGGACCAGTTCGGTACCGATCTGTCCGCCCGCTCCAACCACAAGAATCCGTTTCATACTTTTATTAATTTACTGATTTTTCGATTTTGCCCACAAATTTAATAAAATTCGATGAACGTGCATACGGTTTCTTGGATTTCGGCGCCGCAAAGGTAAAAACTGTAGCCGGAGAAGGCCGCCGCGCTTACGAAAACTATCTGGCGGAAGGCCGGAACGGTGACATGGGCTATCTGGCCCGCAACCTCGAGAAACGCTTCGATCCGGCCCTGCTGGTACCCGGAGCCCGGAGCGTGCTCTGCTTCCTGGCGCCCTACGGCCGGGCATCCGGCGGAATCGCCGGTTTCGCCCAGGGCGTAGATTACCACAAGGTAGTCAAAGACAGGCTGTTTGCCGTAATGGAAGAGCTGCAGGCCCAGTTTCCGGGGTTCGCCGGCCGGCCGTTTGTGGACAGCGCTCCGGTGCTCGAACGCTTTTGGGCGGTCGAGGCCGGGCTGGGCTTCATCGGCCAGAACAATTTCTTCATCTCCCCGACGTACGGCCTTCGGACCATCATCGGCGTGATCATCTGCAACATCCCCGCCGAACGCTTTGCGCCGCACGCCCCGCTGGCCGCCACCAGCTGCGGCGCCTGCGGCGCCTGCCTGCGGGCCTGTCCTTCGGGCGCGCTCCGCGCCCCCTTCGACCTGGACGCCCGCCGCTGCATCTCCTACCTGACCATCGAGTCGAAGGAGCCGCTGCCGGAAGACCTCGCCGCCGCGGCGCACCGCCGTGGCTGGCGTTTCGGCTGCGAGGAATGCATGCGCTCCTGCCCGTGGGACAAGCCGCTGACGCCGCTCCCGGAGTTCGAGACGCACCGCCGCGAACTGGAAACGATGAGCGACGCCGACTGGGCGTCGCTCCCGGAAGCGGAATTCGAACGGCGCTTCGCCGACTCAGGCCTGCAGCGGGCCGGCCTGTCCCGTCTGTCAGGCGTCGGCGAAAAACAGCAGGACGCCTGAAGGGTGTGACAGCGTCAGCGTGAACGAAGACGAGAGCGCCTCGTTGAGCGTCGCCTTCCAGAGCGTGTCGAAACGGACTTGACCGGTCGGGTATTTCAGCCCGGCCGATTCTATTGTCAGGGTATTGTCGAAGGCGAAGATCGAAATCTGCTGCCCGGGGACGGACGGTAGCGTAGCCGTGTCGAAGATGGCTTCGAAACGGCCGTAATCGGTGAGCATCGTCACGGGGCACGCCGCTTCGCGGGCATAGTCGAGCAGCAGGGAGATGTTGCCCAGCGTATGGTCTTCCCGCCGGCCCGTCGCCCCGACGATCGTAATGCGCGAAGGCGACAGCGGCAGCGACAGGTGAAAGGCCTTCGTCAGATCGTTGTCATCCTGCTCGCTGATATGCGTGATCCGGTCGGCGAAGCGTTTCCGGAATGCCGGCGACAGCGAATCGAGATCTCCGACGATCCGGTCGGGCTCCAGTCCGTGCGCCACCAGCGCCTCCGCCGCCGAGTCGCAGCAGATGCGCAGGTCCGCTTCCCGTAGCGCCCGCAGCGGCGCCGCCGCCTGCGGGAAATCGCCCGCCGCCAGGATGACGATATGCTTTTTTGGCAAAGTATGCATTTGCTTATCCCTTGTTCGGCTGTACGTTACGGCAAACGCTCGAAATACGCCCGCAGGTCCTGCCAGCGGTAGTAGGGGCCCTTATAGGGCTTGAGCGCCGGAATCGTGGTCTCCTGCTCGTTGCGGAGCATCTTGACCAGGACGTCACCTTTCTTGTCGCGGTAGAAGATCAGCTGCAGGTTGGACCCCATCGGCATTTGCTGGAAACTGTACCAGCCGCGTTCGGCCGCCTGCGTCATGGAGATCGTCTCCTGGTAGCCTTCCAGGCGCAGGTAGCTGAGCAGCGGCAGCAAGCCCGAATCGTGGCCGAAACGCAGGTCGGCGGCCACGTCGTTCCCGGCGATGGCGGCATCGGCTTTCTTCACGAAGTCGGCGATGATCTTGCGGCCGGTCTCATTGAAGCGGCAGCCGTTCTCCAGGGTATTGGCCATCGAGTCGAAATGCGACAGGTTCTCACAGTACCACAGATTGTACAGCTCGTCTTCGGTGAAGAAGCCGAGGATGTCGGGCAGGTCCGGGTAGTCGTCGGCCAGGCACTGGTTGATGCCGCCGGCATAGAAAACATAGTAGATGAACTGGCGCACACTGTATTTTCCCAAATGCTGCGCGGCGGTCCAGGGATCGTTGAACCAGGCATTCATCACACGGTCCGGATTGAAACGGGCGTTGAGCACCGAATCGAAGACGGCGCTGTGCGAGCGGTTGCGCGGCACGGACGTTCCCGGCGAGATGTGTTTCATGAAACGCTCGCCGGCATAGATGTCGAAGCGCAGCTGCGGCGCATCGGCCTTGAGGATCATCGTGAAATTGGCCAGGGACTGGATGCAGCGCTGCACGTAGCTGGATTCGGCCACCACGCGGTCGCGGCCGCTCTGAGCGAATACGCCCGGCACCCGCTCGTAAAGACGCTGCGCGATGCCCTGGTGCTCGCGGCCGCCGCGGAGCGTCAGGTAGCCGGCCTGGTCTTCATGGCTCTGCTCCAGCGCCTTGAGTGCCTGGTGCAACGCCTGGCCTTCCGCCGACAGAACCCCCAGGGAATCGAGTCCGTCGAACAGATAGGATACCCGTGTGACGGTGTTCATCGAGGTATGATAGCGGCTCCCGTGGCGGCCGTAATGGCTCACGTAGAAGGCCTCGTAGCCTTTCGGGGCAGGCGTGTCGGCCATCACGGCGGGCGCTTCATAGCTGTGGTGGACGCCGGCGTAGCGTTCGGGGTTCTCTTTAAGCAGGGTCCCGGCATCCTGGGCCTGCGAAAGCGAAAAGACCAGCAGGGCGGCGCATAAAAGGAATACTCTCTTCATATCGTTCAGGTTTAGATCCCCGGTCAAGCCGGGGATGACGTTATTTCGATATCAGGTTCACGGCATCGGTGTGACCGCGGTATTCGCGGGCGTAGAGGCATTCGATCTCGACCAGACCGCTGTTGAACGTTCCTTCCTGCTGGACGTAGAAGCGCTCCTGGACCGTGATATGTTCTTCGGGAAGCAGTTCCCAGTAGTAATTGGTCTCGGAAGGCTTCACTTCCCGGTAGTAGCCGAACCAGGTGAAATACGAACGCTCGTCGCGCGGATAGAAGCAGGCCGGGCGCATGGCGCGCATCTGCACGAAGCTGCGGTTCTCGCTGTTGTAGATGGCATAGGTGGCAATGATCTCGTCGCCCACATGCAGCGGATCGCCGTCCGAGAGCACCGCACCGGTCTTCGCATTGACGAAGGTCCGGGTCACGGACAGTTCGTTGGCGGAAGCCTGTACGCGGTCCAGCCGGGTGGTATAGGTGTAATAGACGGCGCCCAGCCGCAGGTCCTTGGCCTTACTGGACACCAGGGCGTGCACGGCATCGGTCGTGGCAACGGTGTTCTCCCAGGCCTGGTTGTGCTTCTGCAGCAGGAGCCACTGGGCGATGCCGTCCACCATCTTCTTCTCGCCCAGGCGGCCGAAGGTCTCGATGAGCTGGGCGTGGGCATAGATCTCACTGTTCATCAGCCCGCGGAAGGGCATCACCGCATTGGGGAAGTAGCAGCCCACGGTGGGATTCTCCACGGCGTAGTCCTTGAGGCTTTCGCGCAGGAGCTTGACCCGGCGGGCGAAGCGCTTGTCGTCGTACGGCGTCTTTCCGGCGCGCAGCAGCGTATTGATCAGCTGGGATTTCTCGAGGATCGAGATCTTCTGCCAGCCTTCTTCCGTCCCGTCGATGAAACGCTTGTACACGGCTGCCGCGTCCTCGCGCATGGGGATGTCGAACCAGAGGCTGCGCACCGCAAAGTCGCGGATCAGCGTGAAGGGACGGAATTCCTTGTAAGTCCCCTGCAGGGCGATGCGCCCGTCGATGTAGTCGAGGGCCCGGCGGATGAGTTTCAGTTCATCCTCTTCCGGGGTAAACGCGCCCACGCTGCGCAGCTGTCCGGCTTTTTCCAGGAAATAGAGGGTCACCATCGTACTGGACTCCATGCCGGGGAACCACTGCAGGCCGCCATCGCTGTGCTGGAAGGTCTTCAGCTTCGAGAAGGCCTGCTTGCGGAAAGGCTGGTAAGCCGCCGCATCGTCGGCCAGCACATAATTGCGCATCTGGTTGATGTAAAGCTGGTTGGTCCAGGCAATGGCATTGTCGCTGGCGGGTTTGGCCGCCTGGGGAAGGGATTCCTTCACCGCGTCGAGCGTCGAGTATTCGGCATATTCGATCTTCGGATTGGCGGCACCGAACTGCTTGCGGAGTTGCTTCTCGTAGTATTTGTGGTCATGTTTTCCGCCCAGGATGAAGGAAGCCGCCTCGGTAAGGGTGACGGTGGCGGGCACGACTGTGATCTCGTGCTGCTCGCCGTCGCTTGAAGTGGGTGTGGCAAACCAGATCTTGGCCGTGAGTTTCGAAGTCCCGCCAGGCACCTCGACCGTCCAGGACACTTCGTCCTGCGCACCGGCGAGCAGCGCCCGTTTCTGGCTTTCGAGGCCCTTGAGCCGCAGCTTCTTCCCGTTTGCATCGCGCAGTTCGATATAGGCGGTCCCCTTGAGTTCGCGGCTGCTGAGGTTCACAAGTTTGCTCTTGAGCACCAGCCGGTCGCCTTCGGTGACGAACAGCGGCACGTTGGGCAGGACCATCAGCTCTTTCTGCACCACGAACTCCGCAGCGGCGTCGCCCACGAACAAGCGTTTGTCGTGCGCCAGCACCAGGATCCGGAAGGTGGACAGCAGGTCGCCCGCCTTGTAGCGGATTTCGGTCCGGCCCGAAGGATCGGCCTGGATCTGCGGATAGAAGGCGATCAGTTCGCTGAAGTTGCTGCGGGCCTCGAAGTCGGGCGTCTCTTCCCCGGTTCCGCCGCCGTCTTGATCGGCAGCCGATTCCTCCGACTCTACGGCAGCCGCATCTTCCAGGGCCATCGGCGCCGCATCATCCCGCATCAGCACGGCACCTGCGGTTTTCATCATCATGGCTTCGTTGCGGGCGTAATACAGGCCCCCGCCGAAGAGGGAGGTGACGATGTCCGGACGGGAGATGGAGACATATTCCGAAAGCGGATGGAAGGAGAAGGAGTTGGCCCCGTAGCGGTCGCTGGTCACATCGTAGATCGAGACGGCCAGCTCGCTGCCGGCCGGGGCGCGGACGACCATCGTCTCCTCACTGCCCGGCGTAGTCTTGTCGCGGAAGGTCTCGACAGCCACATCGAGCCGGACGTCGCCCGGACGGGTGAACTGATAGGTATAGTCCAGTTCCCTGCCCTCCCGGATACCGAAGACCGACATCTTCACGGCGCTGCGGTACGAATCCTTGTAAGGAAGGACGAATTTGCGCATCTCATTCTGCAGATGCACGCTTTCCCGGTAGAGCTGCTTATCGTTGTCGAAGAGTTCCAGTTCCAGATAGAGGTCATCCTCGGTCGTGCCGAGCACGAATTCGATGGCACCCTCTGTCTTGACCGGATAGTAGAAATAGGTGGATTTGAACGGAAGTTTCCGGTCGTCGGTACTCAGGACCACGACTTTGCGCTCGGCCGTGATCTCCCGGCCCCGGAATTCCGTGCGGGCCTTGAGCACATAATCGCCCGAAGGAAGCGAGCCGAAATCGAAGGCGACCGCTTCGTTGGCCGTGCAACTGCCGGCCGTCACTTCCCGGCCTTCCGCATCCAGCATCTGCCAGGTGACCGGCGCGGCGTAAGGCGTGCCGTTGAGCGTGGAGCCGCCGACGGTCACGGCCTTGACATGGTCCTTATCCACGATGAGCCGGTCTTCGAAATGCTCGTTTTCAGGCAGGCGGACCTCCAGTTCGACCGGAATATCGGCCACCGGGACGGAAATCGACGTCTCGTGGGTCTCGCCCTGCGGGTCGGTGGCCTGGACGACGATATCGTAGGTGGAATAGAACAGATCGTTCTCATAATCCTTGTAATAGGGCCGTTCCGCCGGGAAGGCGACTTCGAAGCGCCCGTCCCCGTCCGAAATGACGGTCCCCTCCATCAGCAGGTCGTTGCCCAGATAGCGATGGTTCGTCCGGCTGTAGGTGGTCCGGCGGATCCGGTACCACACTTCACTGCCCGAGACGGAGAAACCGGCATAGCTGCGCACCTGCCCGCCTTGCTTGACCACGTCGCCATAGCACATGGGCTCGGCGATGGGCTGGAGCGAGACCGTGAACGTGGGGCGCTTGTATTCTTCCACGCGGATGCGCTTCATCGTCTTCCCTTCCGCTTCGAGGATGTAGATGCCGTTCTTGGCCCCTTCGGGCAGGGTGAAGACCCCGGCGGCCGAACCCATCTCGCCGGTGACCAGCTGCAGCGAATCGACCGGCTTGTCTTCCGACTGGTGGCGGAGCGTCATGCGGAGTTCGACGCCGGCAGAAACTTCGCCTTTGGTCTGGTCGGATTTGAAGCAGAGGATCTTGAAGTGGATGGAATCGGTCGGTTTGTAGAGCGCCCGGTCGGTGAAGATCCGCGCCTGCTCGTAGCGGACAACCCGTTCGTAACGGTGCGGGCGCACATAGGGATGCCAGAATTGGCCGAACAGCGGGGCGTAGCGGTCATCGCCCGCCTCGATGCGCATCATATAGCTGTTTTCCGTATCGCCGACAGCCTTTCCGGCATCGATGGCCTGGAAGCCCTCGCCCTGGAAACGGTCCGTCTTCCAGGGATTCAGCCTGAGGATGGCCGAGCCGGCGCTCTTATAGAGATTCTTGTAGATATTGACTTTGCCCTGTCCGAACGGCTTGCCCGTGTGCCAGTCGGCCGCATAGACTTCCGCCCGGCCTTCGCGGAGCCGCATCGCCCCGGCGACATTGCTGACGAAGACCTGTTCGCAGCACTCCGAATCCTTGCGGACCGTTTTCGGATCGCGCGCTTCCGTCACGGTGAAACGCACCACATAGACACCGGGAAGCGGAAAAGCGACCGTGACCTTGTGCTCCTCATCGATATTGTAGTCGCAGGTGAAATCCCGGAAGGACTGCGTGGACAGGAGCGTGGCGTTCTTGCGGAGGGTCTCCTCGGAAGAATCCTTGAAGCCATCCTGGAAAAGCCGGTCGTCGAGCAGGCGGTACACCTTGTACTCCACGGCGCGCACATTGCGCGTGTACAGGGTGTACGGCACCGTGTCGGAAGGCGCCATCGTCTCGTGATGGCTGGTAGAAATCCCGTGGCTGTCCATCCCGTCGATGACGGACTGGATGCTGCCGCGATAGGTTCCGACATACTTGTGCTTCAGCAGTTCGGAGGCTTCCTGCCGGATCCGCAGATAGTCTGCACCGGTTGCGCCGTAGCGGCGACGCCGGTCCACTTCCTGCTTGTGGTTCTCCAGCTGCCGGAAGAGCAGCTTCATCACGCGCGGATGGTCTTTGTACTTGACGGCATACGCGTCCAGGCTGTCACGCATCATACGCTGGTTCAGGGCGCTGAACTTCGGATAGTAGGCATTGGCCTCCTTCCAGTTGTACTCGCGCAGCTGGTTGTAAAGCGCCTCGGAGACGACCAGCTGTTCGAGCTCGTCGCCATTCCTGATGGTAGCTTCTTCCAGTTCCTTGAGGTAGCCCGCCGCGGTCTGCGGCTTGCCTTCCTTTTCTGCCTTCTGGACTTTCGACCAGAGCCGTGCATAGTTGTTCTGAGCGTTCATGGTAAAGACAAATGCGGTCAGCAGGGCGACCGTCCAAAGCAATCGTTTCATCGCAAACTCGGTTTTGCCTGCTAAAGTTAACGAAAAATATACCAATTTTACCTATCTTTGCTTGAATTACCAAAAAAATGAAATTCGAGCTCCGCTTACAAGACAGCGCGACCAGCGCCCGGCTCGGCCGGATCACCACCGACCACGGTACGATCGACACCCCCATCTTCATGCCGGTGGGGACTGTCGGCTCCGTAAAGGGCGTTTTCCATAAAGAACTCAAAGAAGACGTCAAGGCCCAGATCATCCTGGGCAACACATACCATCTCTACCTGCGCCCCGGCCTCGACATCCTGCGCCGGGCCGGCGGCCTCCACGCCTTCACCGCGTGGGACCGGCCCATCCTGACCGACAGCGGCGGCTTCCAGGTCTTCTCGCTCGCCCAGAGCCGGAAACTCACCGAAGAAGGCTGCATCTTCCAGTCGCACATCGACGGATCCCGGCACATTTTCACGCCGGAAAACAACGTCGATACGCAGCGGATCATCGGCGCCGACATCGTCATGGCCCTCGATGAATGCTGCCCCGGCGACGCCGACTACCGCTACGCCGAAAAGTCGCTGGGCCTGACCCAGCGCTGGCTCGAGCGCTGCATCCGGCATTTCGACCAGACCGAGCCGCTCTACGGCTACAGCCAGACCTTCTTCCCCATCGTCCAGGGCTGCGTCTATCCCGACCTGCGCCTCAGGGCAGCCGAGCACGCCGTGGCTTTTGGACGCGAAGGCTACGCCATCGGCGGCCTGGCCGTGGGAGAGCCCACCGAGAAGATGTACGAGATGCTGGAACTCCTCCATCCCGTCCTGCCGGCCGACAAGCCCCGCTACCTGATGGGCGTGGGCACGCCCGCCAACCTGCTGGAAGGCATCACCCGCGGCGTGGACATGTTCGACTGCGTGATGCCCACCCGCAACGGCCGCAACGCCATGCTCTTCACCAGCGAGGGCGTCATCCACATCAAGAACCGCAAATGGGCCGACGATTTTTCGCCGATCGACCCCCATGGTACGTCTTTTGTCGACCGCACCTACACCAAGGCCTATCTGCGGCACCTGTTCGTCGCCGGCGAAATGCTGGCGGCCCAGATCGCCAGCCTGCACAACCTGGCTTTCTACCTCGACCTGGTCGCCCAGGCGCGCGCCCACATCGCCGCCGGCGATTTCGGCCCCTGGAAAGAACAGATGGTCCGCCGCCTGGACACCAAACTCTGACACGCCCGATGCAAACGCCCCACGTCAAGATACTCGACCGCTACATCATCCGGAAGTTCCTCGGAACCTTCCTGTTCATCATCCTGATCGCCGTGCTGATCGTGGTGATCTTCGACCTGAGCGAGAAGATCGACAAGTTCCTGACCAAGCAGATTCCCCTCAAGGAGATCGTCTTCGATTACTACGCGGGCTTCATTCCCTGGATCGTCAACAGCTTCAGCCCGCTGTTCGTCTTCATCTCCGCCATCTTCTTCACTTCGAAGCTTGCCCAGAACAGCGAGATCGTCGCCATGCTGGCGGGCGGCATCAGTTTCCGTCGGCTGATGGCGCCCTATATGTTCTCGGCCGGCGTGATCGCCCTGCTGTCGCTGCTGCTGGGCCTCTACGTGATCCCGCCCGCCAACAAGCACCGGCTCGATTTCGAGAACAAATACATCAAGACACAGGCCATCGCGGCCGACAATATGCGCAACATCCACTACCAGATCGCGCCGGGCGAATTCGTGTATGTGGAGCAGTTCAGCCGCTGGGCCAACACGGCCTACCGCTTCACCCTCGAGCACATCGAAGACCACAAGATCGTGTCCAAGATCTCGGCCGAATCCGCTGCCTGGGATTCCACCCGGGGCGGCTGGACCCTCAAGAACTACTTCATCCGCGACTTTTACGGGGAATCCGAGATGGTGCGCACCGGCCGGCAGCTCGACACGGTGATCAACCTCACCCTTGAAGATTTCTACCGGCGGCAGAACGCCGTGGAATCCATGTCCGGCCGGGACCTGAACGACCTGATCGAAGTGCAGCGCCTGCGCGGCGACGCCCTGATCAAACGTTCCCTCATTGAGAAAAACAGCCGCATCGCGATGCCCTTCTCGGCCTTCGTGCTGACCGTCATCGCCGTGTCGCTCTCCTCCCGCAAGAAGCGGGGCGGCCTGGGCCTGAATATCGGCATCGGACTGGCGCTGAGCTTCTCCTACATCCTCTTCATGAAGTTCAGCCAGATGTTCGTCACCAAGGGCATCATCGCCTCGCCGGCGCTCGCCCTGTGGATCCCCAACATCCTCTTCGCCATCGTCGCCGTGATCCTCTACAAACTCGCTCCGAAATAAAAACCTATAACAACACCTATGGATTCCAAATCGAACCTCAAATTGAGACTGATCGTGATGAACTTCCTGATCTTCGCGGTCTGGGGAGCCTACCTCTGCTCGCTGGGCATCTACCTCGGCCGCGTGGGCATGGGCGCCAAGATCGGTCAGTTCTTCGCCATCCAGGGCATCATCTCCCTGTTCATGCCGGCCCTGATGGGCATCGTAGCCGACCGCTGGATCCCGGCGCAGAAACTGCTCGGCATCTGCCACTTCCTGTCTGCGGTTTTCATGGCCGTCGCCGGCTTTATGGGAAAACGCTACGGCGCCGACATCCAGTTCGGACAGATCTTCCCCTGGTACACCCTTGCCGTGGCTTTCTTCATGCCGACCATCGCCCTGGGCAACTCCGTTTCCTACAACGCCCTCACCAAGGCGGGCATGGATACGGTCAAGGATTTCCCGCCCATCCGTGTCTTCGGCACCATCGGCTTCATCCTTTCGATGTGGATCGTCAACTTCACCGGATTCAAGAACGACCACAACCAGCTCTTCGTCTCGGCGGCCTGGGGCCTGATCCTGGCCTTCTACGCCTTCACCCTGCCGAACTGCCCGGTCAACCGCGAGAAGAAATCCTCTTCGCTGGTGGATGCCTTCGGCCTGCGGGCTTTCACGCTGTTCAAGGATCCGAAGATGTGCATCTTCTTCATCTTCTCCTTCCTGCTGGGCATGTGCCTCCAGGTGACCAACGGCTTCGCCACTCCGTATCTTGACGACTTCGGCAAGCTGCCTGAATATGCAAACGCCTTCGCCGTGAAGAACAATGTGTTCCTCTCGTCGATCTCCCAGGTTTCCGAAACCCTCTGCATCCTGCTGATTCCCTTCTGCCTGAAACGCTTCGGCATCAAGAAGGTGATGCTCATCTCCTTCGTGGCCTGGTTCCTGCGCTTCGGACTGCTGGGCGCCGGCTCGCCGACAGGCTTCGGCCTGGTGCTGTTCATTCTCTCGATGATCGTTTACGGCGTGGCCTTCGACTTCTTCAACATCAGCGGTTCGCTCTTCGTGGACCAGAACACCGACGAAAGCATCCGCTCCAGTGCACAGGGCGTCTTTATGATGATGACCAACGGCCTGGGTGCCACCATCGGTTCGCTCTGCGCGCAGGCGGTGGTCAACCACTATACGGCCGGCAAGGCCGGTGCCGAACTGATGAGCGGCTGGTCGTCCGCCTGGTACGTCTTCGCCCTCTTCGCCCTGGTCCTGGCTTTCCTTTTCGCTGCCGTCTTCAAGTACAAGCACGAGCCGCAGGCGAAATAAAAATATCGGTGGTCCGCAAAGACCACCGATATTTTTTTGAGATCCCCGGTCAAGCCGGGGATGACGTTGCTGTCTTAGGAATTGCCGCTCTTGCGGGGAGCCTGGACCTTGCGGGCAGCGGGAGCGGCTTTCGTCGCGTTCTCGTTCGCTGCTTTCGGGGAGTTGGCCTTGCGGGATTTGGTCGCCTTGCCTTCTCCTTCCTGGTTCTTGCGACCGCCGCTGCGACGGGTCGAAGCGCGTTTGACTTCCTTCTCGGGAGCCTGGCCGCCTTCGGCGAAGTCAACCAGCTGGATGATAGCCATGTCGGCCGCGTCACCCACGCGGAAACCGGTACGCACGATGCGGGTGTATCCGCCCGGACGCTCGGCGATCTTCGGCGCAACCACGCGGAAGAGCTCGCTGACGGCCTCTTTCTGCTTCAGGTAGCTGAACACGATACGGCGGGAATGCGTCGTATCTTCCTTGGATTTGGTGATCAGGGGTTCGACATACGTGCGGAGAGCCTTGGCCTTGGCGACCGTGGTCTCGATCTGCTTGCTGAGAATCAGCGAGGAGGCCATGTTGGCCAGCATCGCCTTGCGGTGACCGCTCTGACGTCCCAAATGATTAATTGCCCTGTTATGCCTCATTTTCTTCTATTTCTGTTTCGGGTTCTGTATCAGTTTCTGTTTCTGCACTGCCTGCAGCCTCCGGATCTTCCTCCGGCCTGGGTTTGGGCTCGATGCCATATTTGGTGACATCCATGCCGAAGCCCAGCTTCACTTTCTCGATGAGCATTTCGATCTCGTTCATCGACTTCTTGCCGAAGTTGCGGAACTTCATCAGCTCACCGCGCTGGTGGGAGACCAGGTCTGCAAAGGTATCGATATTGGCCGCCTTCAGACAATTGAGTGCCCGGACGGAAAGTTCCATATCGGAGAGCTTGGTCAGCAGCAGATGGCGCATGCGGAGCGCCTCTTCGTCGAGCTCCTTGTTCTCCACCTCGACCGGGGTCTCCGGGGTGATCTTCTCGTCGGAGAAGAGCATGAAGTGGTAGATCAGGATCTTGGCTGCTTCCTTGAGGGCATCCTTCGGATGGATGGAGCCGTCCGTGGTGATCTCAAGGTTGAGTTTCTCGTAGTCGGTCTTCTGCTCGACACGCCACGGGTCGATCGTGTACTTCACGTTCTTGATGGGCGTGAAGATCGAATCGATGGCGATCGTGTCGACAGGTGCAAGCTCGACTTTGTTCTCGTCGGCCGGAACATAGCCCCGGCCCTTTCCGATCCGAAGGTCCATGACGAACTTCACCGTGGGCTCCATCGAGCAGATGTGGAGTTCGGGGTTGAGGACCTTGAAGGAAGAGAGATTCTTGGAGATGTCTTCAGCGGTGAATTCCTGCTTGCCGCTGATGGTGATGGTCGCCGTCTCGCTGTCGACATCCTCGATCATCCGTTTGAAGCGGACCTGCTTCAGGTTGAGGACGATGTCGATGACGCTCTCGATGACGCCCGGGATGGTGTCGAACTCGTGGGCGACACCGTCGATGCGGATCGAGGTGATGGCGAAACCTTCCAGCGAGGAGAGCAGGATGCGGCGCAGCGCGTTGCCGATGGTAATTCCGTAGCCCGGCTCAAGCGGCCGGAACTCGAAACGACCAAAGGTCTCGCTCGCATCGAGCATGATCACCTTGTCCGGTTTCTGGAATGCTAAAATGGCCATTTCTCTGGATTTTATTACTTGGAGTACAACTCGACGATCAACTGTTCGTTGATGGTTTCAGGAATCTCGCTGCGTTCAGGCAGGTTGGCGAACTTGCCGGCGAGACGGCTGGCATCCCATTCGAGCCAGGGGTACTTGCCTGCGGAGGCGTTGAGGCTGTCCTGGATCACTTCGAGGCTCTTGGAACGCTCGCGGACACCCACGATGCTGCCGGTCTTGACGATGGTCGACGGAATGTTGCAGACCTCGCCGTTGACGGTGATGTGGCAGTGGGAGACCAGCTGGCGGGCGGCGGCGCGGCTCGGAGCGATGCCCATGCGGTAAACCAGGTTGTCGAGACGGGATTCGAGGAGCATGAGCAGGTTTTCACCCGTGCGGCCCTTCATCCTGTTGGCCTTGCCATAGAGGTTCCGGAACTGACGCTCGAGAACGCCGTAGGTGTATTTCACCTTCTGCTTCTCAGCCAGCTGGGTACCGTACTCGGAAGTCTTCTTGCGCTTCTTGGCCAGTCCGTGCTGTCCCGGAGGGTAGTTCTTCTTTTCAAAATACTTGTCAGGGCCGTAGATCGGTTCACCGAACTTACGGGCTATCTTGGTTTTCGCACCTGTGTATCTTGCCATAATTTCAATACTTTAAACGTTAGACTCTACGACGGCCTTTCGGACGGCAGCCATTGTGCGGAAGCGGGGTGACGTCGATGATCTCGGTCACTTCGATACCGGCACCGTGGAGGGTACGGATGGCGGATTCACGACCGGCGCCCGGTCCTTTGACATACGCTTTGATCTTGCGCAGACCGAGGTCGTAGGCGACCTTGGCGCAATCCTGGGCAGCGACCTGGGCGGCATACGGCGTGTTCTTCTTCGAACCGCGGAAGCCCATCTTACCGGCCGAAGACCAGCTGATGACCTGACCCGTGCTGTTGGTCAGCGTGACGATCACGTTGTTGAAAGTCGACGAAATATGGGCCTGACCATAAGCGTCAACCTTGACAACTCTTTTCTTGCTTGTTGTAGTTTTCTTTGCCATAATCTAAACCTTACTTCGTTGCTTTCTTCTTGTTGGCCACGGTCTTCTTGCGGCCCTTGCGGGTACGGGCATTGTTCTTGGTGCTCTGGCCGCGGACAGGGAGGCCGAGACGGTGACGGATGCCGCGATAGCAACCGATGTCCATCAGTCGCTTGATGTTGAGCTGAGTGGCGGAGCGAAGCTCGCCCTCAATCTTGAATTCGTTGGCAATCATTCCACGGATTGCCGCGATCTGCTCGTCGTTCCAATCCTTGACCTTGATGTCAGGATCGATGTTGAGCGTCCCGAGGATCTTTTCGGAAGAGCTGCGGCCGATTCCGTAAATGTAGGTCAGACCGATGACTCCACGCTTGTTGTTGGGTAAATCTACTCCGGCTATACGTGCCATAATCTATTTTTTCTTTATTTGTTTACAAATTGATAAGATTATCCCTGGCGCATCTTGAATTTCGGATTCTTCTTGCAGATGACATACAAGCGGCCTTTGCGCTTTACGATCTTGCAATCCTCACTACGCTTCTTGATGGATGTCTTGACTTTCATTGTTGTAAATTTTTATTTGTATCTGAAAGATATTCTTCCTTTTGTCAAATCATACGGGGACATTTCGACCCTCACCTTGTCTCCCGGGAGAATCCGGATGTAATGCATTCGCATCTTGCCCGAGATGTGGGCGATGATCACGTGGCCGTTGTCCAGCTCGACGCGGAACATCGCATTCGACAGGGCCTCGATAATGGTTCCTTCTTTTTCAATCGCTGATTGTTTCGGCATATATCAAAACGTATGGTTTAACAAAGTCCTTTTTCGGCCGTGGCGGACAGCGACCGTCTTCTCGAAATGAGCGGATTTGGCGCCGTCGGCCGTATGGACGGCCCAACCGTTGTCATCGAGATACACTTCCTTGCGACCGGCGTTGATCATCGGTTCGATGCAGATCACCATGCCTTCACGAAGCTTCACTCCGTGTCCGCGCCGTCCGTAGTTGGGGACTTCCGGGCTTTCGTGCATGTCGGTGCCCAGACCGTGTCCGACCAGCTCCCTGACGACGGAGAAACCGAGGTTTTCGCAATAAGACTGGACCGCCTCGCCGATGTCGCCCGTGCGGTTTCCCGCCACAGCCTGCTGGATGCCGAGCTCAAGCGCGTGCTTGGTGGCATCGAGCAGCTGCTGTGTCCGGGCGTCCACCTTACCCACCGGGAAGGTGTAGGCCGAGTCGCCGAAGTATCCCCGGTAGATCGTGCCGCAGTCCACCGAGATGATGTCGCCTTCCTTGAGCTTGTAGGCAGAAGGGAAGCCGTGCACCACCACGTCGTTGACCGACAGGCACAGCGTAGCGGGGAATCCTTCGTAACCGAGGAAGCCGGGGACAGCCCCGAG